>JAUTCR010000066.1 GCA_030673895.1 Verrucomicrobiota bacterium JB023 | reverse complement strand
ACAAGGCCTCCACCCACGCCGGCGTTCGTGCCAATGCCATCGGAATCAAAAGTGTCCTGATAGACGATGGCCCCGGAGAGGGATGTAGCCAGAAGCATGGATAGTCCAGCACTAGATGTCCTGATTGTTGTTTTCATGTGTATTGGTTATTTTCTATGTTAGTTAGGTCTTTTCCCCGGACGGGCCGGGGACTCGCTGCCGTGCTCTCGGAAAGGTGCTGTTGATAAGGTGTTAAGGGGTATTTTAGGGCTTGCCCTGATGAGACGGGGGGTAAGATTGAGAGACTCTTGTTTCGTAATGCTATCGCAGTCAGAGGATAATGCGATGGATTCATCTTGTTGCAGGTGACTCCTTGAGGGGGGTAGTTTTCGCACATCGATGAAGGAGCTTCCTTTCGCCTCAAAAGGAGGCCGTGTAACGATGAAGACCCGGGGAGGTCTCAGCCCGATCGCTGGGGCTGATTCTGCTAGAACGGGGTGATGGTCCTGACGGGCCCGGGATCAGGACGGGTCCTGGCGTAATCACTCGACCTTGCTTCGAAGGTAAAGTTGCCTCTGGGAGCGAGGGAGCAGGCTGTCTTTGGAGAGTGTCCAGGTCCCAAGCAGTTCACCTTGTGACGAAGTCGAGCGAGTATCGATGAGCCCCGGCGGATGATCATGCCAAGTTTGGAGGTCCGTGCTGTATTGGGTGGTCACCGTCTGACCAGGAGTGAAGGGGATGCGGTAGGACGCCGCGTAGTGTCCGCCCTCGTCCTTGAGTTCTACTGCAACGGCCCCGGAAGAGGCTGGAGCCCAGCGGGGGCGGCTGGCATTGATGGCGGCAGACTCCACCTCGTAACCCCAGAAGCGGAGGGGATTGATAGGAACTCCGCCCTCGAAGGGCAAGATGGTGGACCCGACGCGAATGCTACCGCGCCCGGAGGCTGGCTCGAGGGTGAGAGCGCTTTCCGCCCGATTGCCTGTCAGGTCTGAAGCATCGAGAGTCGTGCTCGCCCAAGTGGATCCTTGGTAGCTCACCGAGAGTTCCCGCGTTGCCGACTCGATCCGGACGGCGAGGCATTGGGAAACCTCGTTGACCTCGCCGAGGAGGAGGGAGGCCGCTCCTCCGGAAGGAAACTCAATGCTCCAGGTGAAGGTCGTCATCTCATTGATTCCATCGCTGAAGGGCAGGTAATTGAAGCCGCTTCCGACGCCGCTCGGGGTCAAGGTGTAGCCGTTCTCCGAGCCGCTGCCATCGGGG
This sequence comes from Verrucomicrobiota bacterium JB023, assembly GCA_030673895.1. Classification (GTDB taxonomy): domain Bacteria; phylum Verrucomicrobiota; class Verrucomicrobiia; order Verrucomicrobiales; family Akkermansiaceae; genus Roseibacillus. The sequence goes on along the minus strand of JAUTCR010000066.1, from coordinate 103,764 downwards.
ACTCCCATCTCTGCCGCGGATGCGGTCAGGTTGCTCTTGGTGAAGAATTCGTCGTCCGCGCGGAAATAGCGATAATTCGGGACCTCGTGGGTCCCTTCCACGAGGGGAATGAGCTGGGCCAGCTTGTCAGGCTCGCTTAGCGAGAGGTCGGTGGTTTCGTGCTGGTCCGTTGCCAGATTGAAGAGTTCATAAGTTGGAGGTCGCCCGTCATTGACCCGGTCCCGCACAATCTTCCAGTCTCCCTGACGGACAGCTCGCCAGCGTCGGTTGAGGCCGTTGCTGGCTTCGCGGAAGCTCCAGTAATGATAATCACGGGGCTGCAGCGCTTCCTTGCTTGCTCCCTGCAGTACAGGCAGGATGGAGCGGCCGGTCACTTGGGGAGGGCTGGAGATGCCTGCCATGTCGGCAAAGGTGGGTAGCAAGTCGGCGAAGGTGCCAATGGTATCCGATGTGGAATTTGCCGGCACGGTCCCCGGCCACCAGGCGATGAAGGGCGCGCGGATGCCGCCCTCGTAGGTGTCCTTCTTGGCCCCGCGGAGGTCGAAGTGACCGGGTTTCAGGGTCTCGGGGGTAAGGAAGAAGGCGCTGTCGCCTGATTCCCCGTTATCCGAGCTGAAGATGACGAGGGTGTTCTCCTCGATGCCCAGCTCGATGAGCTTGTCGATGATGCGTCCCGCATCGCGATCTGCCGCCGAGAGCATGGAGGCGTAGGTGTGGGTCTCATAATCGGGGTATCCGGGCGTGGTGCTTGATGGACCAAAGGGTGAACCGGGATACATCTCGTTGATGAGAGTCTGATCAAGGTCCCGGGTGTCATAGATAAGCCCGTCCTCATCGGTGAGGGCGTCCACCGTCGCGGCTGGGAAGTTGTGCGCATGGGGCGGCGTCCAGGCGCAATAGAGAAAGAAGGGCCCGTCGGCATTGTCTTCAATGAACTGCAATCCTTCGGCCACCACCACGTCATGCGAGGAGACATTGCCATGCGGGTCATCCCAATCCTGGATGGCGGTATTGAAGTTCTCCGCGCCCTCGATGTAGAGGCTGTCCCCGTTCCCCAGCTGGTCTTCGTTGAAGTAGATGCGTTGGTCATTCTTCCAGAGATACTTGGGAAAGGCATCGTGGGCCATCACCTGGCCCAGATAGCCGCAGAAGAAGTCAAAGCCCTGATTCCATGGCGCGCCCGTGGTGGTCGGTCCGCCCATGCCCCACTTGCCCACGCAACCGGTGGTGTAGCCAGCTTCTTTCAGCACCTCGCCAATCGTCACCCGATCCGCTGCGAGAGGAACCTGATAGATGCCGTCTCCGTTGTTGTAGCGATCTTGGGCACGGCGGGAATCCTGCCCCGTCATCAGGCTGGACCGGCAGGAGTGACAGACGGGACTAGCCGTATAGTAGTCGGTGAAGAGCATGCCCTCCGCCGCCATGGCATCGACCCGGGGCGTGAGCAAGGTGGCCTGACCATACACCCCGATCTCTTGCACATCGGCATCATCGATCATGATGAAGATGATATTCGGGCGCTGGGCCGGCAGGTGGCTGTCGTCGAAAGGATCCGACCCCAGGCGGATCTCAATGTCATCATTCAGGCCATCGTTATCACTATCCGCGAGCAGAGGATCCGTGCCGGTATTACTGCTTGATAAGTAGACCCCGCTCCCTGATTCCACTCCGTCTAGTAGATTGTCATCGTCGCTATCGGCATCAAGCGGATCGGTTGGCCCAGCCACTTCCACGGCATCATCCAGACCATCGTCGTCGCTATCGTTGTCGTTGGGGTCCGTGCCGGCGGTTTCTTCAGCCTCATTGTTCAGCTCGTCGCCGTCGGGGTCTCCCGATCCCACTTCGTCCAGGTCACCAAAGTGCTGCAGCTCCCAGAAGTCTGCCAACCCATCCTCATCATCGTCAGCAGTCGGATCGATGGTCAGTTCCGTTCCGCCGATGAAATGACGAATGTGCCGAGCCATGGTGACGATGTGTTCGTCGGTAGTGATCGAGATACGGAGGCCGGAGGTGCCCTCGTTGTGCCGGAAGAAGTCCGGACTTGCTCCTCCGCCTCCATCCACGGCTTCATCGTAGGTCATGAGGAAGCCGAAGTCGGAATCATCGTTGACCACCACGGGAGTCTCGAAGTGGAAGGTCACATAGTCCCCATTCTCAATGCGTCCGTCCAAGGTGAAGGCTTCGGTATGCAAGGGGGTGACGGTCGTGCCGATGAAGTAATTGCTCCCATCAATGGCGAAGTTGTGGCCCGACCCGGCTTCCCAATCTTCTTGCGTGCCCTCGAAGAGATGCAGGGTGAGCGTGTCTTCGGCGAAGGTCTGGTTGCCATTCTTGTGGACGGTGATCGAGGTGATCTCGTAGCCGGCCCCTGTCGTTGCCGGGAGGCTGAAGAGCTGGCCACGGGCATGGTTGCCATCCCGGTCTTCATCGAAGAGGTTGGTCCAGGTCCCTCCGGAGTTATTCGAGCTGAGGATATCTCCCGTCGGCGCGGCGTCGGAGATCGAGACCGTTCCCGCAGAGGACGAGATGAGGGTGATAAGGAGAAAAGTGAGGGTACAGACACTCACTGGGACGGGCGTTCGACTCGGCATGGGGAAGACTACGTTTGGTTGCGAAAACCCCGGCAATTCCCCGGAGCCTTGTTGCTTCTACACGCGAGGCGACAGCCTTCGCGAGAAGATTTTCCGCTGGCAGCCTACCGGTCGGCCGCCAAAGGGACCCGAGGGGAGATGCTTCAATTAAGGAACCGCCCGGGGAGTTGGCACGGCTCGCCCGGTGGATAGTATGCGTTCGGCTAAGCCAACCCTCCCATCTTCAAGCGATTAAGCGAAGAGATAAGATGTTTTTCATTTATGTCTAAATGAGTCTGCTGATAGGGAATTCCTCGGCAAGGGTAAGAACAAAGAGTTATCAAGGGTAGATACCGAAAGCGATGTTCTTGATCGTCGCTTTCCAAAAACCAAACCCATGAACAAGATCAAACCCACAAAATGGCCCCAATCCCTGGTCGTTGGCCTCCACCTCATTTCGCTCCCCGCCAATGCCGAGGTGCAGTTCACTTTCCCTAATGGAAACCAATTCGACACCGCAGGAATTGGGGCAAATGACACGCTGCTGGATCCAATCAGTAGCGTGAACGTCACCTTAACGACGGTGGACATTCGTGGCCAGGATGGCTCGCTCGCTTCGACCCTGGAACCCGATGCCAATCACCTGACCAATAGCACGGGGAATGATGCTCTCGGGGTGGCGTCCGCAACCAATCCCGGGGGCTACTCCAGCCAGAGTCGCGACTTCAATCCGGGAGAGGCTTGGACCTTTAGCTTCGATGTCGATGTGAGCTTGGTTGAGATGGACTTTGCCGGGTGGACCGGGCCGGCAGAGATCACGATGTCGTCTCCCGCCTTCGCCGATCTGGTGCTGACAGATGATGGTTCCGCCTCCGGGACCTTCGATCTCGGTGCCAATCAGGTGCCTGCAGGGACGCCGATTACCATTGCCATGACCAGCGATGAGACGGAGGGCAATGATACCGGCGTCCGTCTGGTCTATCTGACCGTTGCAGGTTCGGCAACGGGATCGACCGGGGCGGATTTGTTGTATAACGGAGGGGTGACGGGCATCTGGGATTTGATGACGCTCGGCTTCTTGGACGGTGCGATCCCGACCCTATTCTCGGATGGTGATAACGTGTTGTTCGACTCTGCGGCGATGGTCACTCTGGGACCCGCCGAGATCGTCGCCGGGCGGGTGGAGGCGGCGCATGATTCCGGATCCGTCACCCTGGATGGAGGTCTCCTGACCGCAGACCGGCTGGAGAACACAGGGACGGGGAATCTGTTGATTAGCAACGATACGCTAGCGGGCGTCGCAGCGATTACCGAGGGCTCTCTCACCCTGGATGGGGATGGTATCCTGACAGCTCAATCGCTTCTGCTTTCCAATGGAGCGCGCTTTGAGGTTCTTTCCGGCGGTGTCTTCTATGCCGACGGAGTGACGGCTCTTGGTGAGGGGGGAGGCTACCTCGAGGTGGAGGATAGCCTGACTCTGGGAGCGGTGAGTAACGATATTTATAGTAATCCCCTCATCAAGGAGGGGCCGGGTGTCTTGAGCTTGACTGATGGACTGGGGACGCAAACGACAGGCCCGGTGGCTCTGGAGCTCGCCGAGGGGGGAATCGAGGCGACTGGAACGGGCGGCGCCAAGCAGATCAATGTGAGCGGCGGGACGCGCATCGATGGTTCCCTGATTTTGGACGGGCCTCTCCTGATGGTGCACGGAACGACAATTGAGGGTCAGGGAGAGATCCGCGTGAAGGGGGAATCCACCATCAAGACCCGCCTTAACCAGGGAGCGGTGGAGATCACTGTGCCGCTCGTCTTGGATGCGCCACTCATGGTGGAGGCGCAGAGTGGAGACAATGACCTCACCCTCTCCGGGGCGATTAGCGGAGACTTCGGCCTCACCAAGGGGAGCAATGGTTTGGCGAGTCTAACAGGTTCTAACGACTACATGGGGGATACTCGGGTTGTCGCGGGGACCTTGGCTCTGGCCGGGGCCTCTCTCGCGGATTCATCTTCGGTCTATCTCGAGGGTAACGGGGTGCTGGCCTTGGAGCACGGGGCGGGCGATACCGTGGCGGCTCTCTATTATGAGGATGAGCAGATGCCGGCAGGCAGCTACGGGAGCTCCGAGGTCACGGAGGTGACGCTCGATTTCGTCAATGATCTTCGCTTCAGTGGGAGCGGGTATCTCATTGTCACCGAGGGACCAGTCGCGACTGACTACGATGACTGGGCGGCTAGCTACATGCTGGCCGATGGCAGAAGCGGTGACTCGGATGGCGACGGCCTGGATAACGGGACGGAATACGCCTTCGGGCTTAATCCCACGGAGGCATCCTCCCGCAATGCGATTCAGCAAGTCGTTCGACCCGATACGGGCACTTTCAGCTACACGAGGAGGAATCCTTCAAGCTATGAGACGGGCTTGTCCTACTCCTACGCCTATTCGACGACCTTGCGTGAGGATGGCTGGACCGACTTCACGAGCGATAGCGAAACGGTGGAGTCGAGCGACGGTGGTGATCCAGTCGAGCTAGTCACGGTGACCCTGCCCGCCGCGCTGCTGGGTAACGAGGTCCTCTTTGTGAGAGTGACCGCGCAGTGACGGAGCTCATTCCCCGCTCCCTCCCGTCAGACAGACGGGTGACCGGAACGCTCCGGTGAGGTTGGCTGGCTTGGCGCGTGGCTCGGGCAAGGGCCCGCGTGGGCCCGCCCCGGCATTAATAGATTGCGACCATGATCGTCTTTTCGAGGCGCGGGATTGCAATCGCGCTCACATCCGGCATTTTCGTTGCGATGGATTTGGATGCCTTGAAGGCCGCGCTGGCGGCCTCTCCAGAGAATGTGGCGCTATTGGTATTGGTGGCCAAGGCGTGTGAGGAGGAGTTCGAGCTTGAGGAAGCCCGGAGCTACTGGGACCGGGTGACGGCCCTGGAGCCGGAGAATGCGGAGGCCCAGCTGGGCTTGGCCCGCTTGCTGGACTTTGATGGCAAGACCTCCGAGGCCATTCTGCGCATGGAGGCTCTCTGCGCCCGTCAGCCAGACTTGGGCGAAGCTTGGCTGCTGCGGGCGAAGCTCGCGCTCAAGGAAGGGGAGGCGCAAGAAGCTCGTTCATTCTATGAGCGGGCCATCGCCATCGACCTGAAGCTGCGGGACGAGGATCTCTTGGAGCGCATCGTAAAGGCCGGTGGCTCCAAGGCGGAAGGCGATCAAAAGAAGAAGCTCGTGATGACGAGCGATGGCCGCTATCAGGAAGAGTGGGAGGAAGACGAGGACGAGGAGGATGGCCCGCAGGAGGGGATGGACGCCATGAAGGCCCGCGAGCTGGGCGTGGAATTCTCCAAAAAAGGCGAGGTCAAATTCGATGATGTCGGCGGGATGAACAACGTGAAGGAAGACATCCGGATGAAGATCATCTTCCCGCTCCAGAAGCCCGAGCTCTTCAAGGCCTATGGCAAGAAGGCCGGCGGCGGAGTGCTCATGTATGGCCCTCCGGGATGTGGCAAGACCTTGCTCGCCAAGGCGACTGCGGGTGAGATTGACTCCAATTTCCTCTCCATCGGCCTCCACCAGGTTCTCGATATGTACATCGGCCAGAGCGAGGCCAAGCTGCACGGCATCTTCGAGCTGGCCCGTCAATATGCCCCTACCGTGCTCTTCTTCGATGAGGTGGATGCGCTCGCGGCCGACCGCCGGGATATGCGCCAATCCGCTGGCAAGGGCGTGATTAATCAGCTGCTCGCCGAGATGGATGGCGCTAATGGCGAGAATGATGGCGTCCTTATCTTGGGAGCGACCAATGCGCCCTGGCATCTGGACTCGGCATTCCTGCGCCCTGGCCGATTCGATCGCCTTCTCTTTGTGCCTCCGCCCGATGCGGAGGCCCGCAAGGAAGTGATGCGCATCCAAGCCCGCGACAAGCCGGTGGTGAACTTGAACGAGGAGGATCTGGCGAAGAAGACCGACGGCTTCAGCGGTGCGGACATTCGTGCTGTCTTTGACCAAGCCGTGGAATCGACCCTGGCTGAGGCCATGAAAAAGGGAGAAATGATTCCGGTCAGCGGAAAGCAGCTCATCAAGACCGCCAAGCAAGTCAAACCCAGCACCAAGAAATGGTTCGAGAGCGCGAGAAACTACGCGATCTACGCCAACGAAGGTGGGCTTTACGACGACGTTCTGGAATACCTCGGGATTAAGAAATGAACGAGTTGGAGCGTGCGATCAGGTTGCGCGAGCTGCATCGCCCGGAGGAGGCGGTCGCCGTGCTGATGAGCTATCTGGCCAAGGAGCCGGAGGATGCGGCGGCCCATGAGCAGCTGGCTTGGACCCGCTATGGCATGGAGGGGCAGGGGAAAGCGGCGCTGCAATCCGTGGAGACGGCGATCGGCCTCGAGCCCGAGGACTCCGAGCTTTTCGCCTTGAAGGCGCTCATCTTGGTCAAGCTGGATCGCGATAGCGACGCCCTCACGGCTGCGGAAGCGGCCATCGCTCTCCATCCGGGCAATCCGTTCGCTTGGGCGGCCAAAGCCTCCGCCTTGGGCGGCCTGCAACAGTGGGCCAATGCGGAGCAAGCCTGCCGCCAGGCTCTGCAGCTCGATCCCGACGACGACTTCGCGCTCAACCAGCTGTCCATCTTCCTGCGCATGCAGGGCAAGACGGGTGATTCGGCTCTGGAGGCTGGCAAGCGACTCTCCCGAGCGGCGGAAGACCCGGTCGCACATGCCAATTCCGGCTGGGTCGCGCTCCAGACCAATGATCTGAAAAAAGCCGAGGAGCACTTCCGCGAGGCGCTGCGGCTGGATCCTTCCATGGAATACGCTCGCACCGGCCTGCGGGAGGCCTACCGGGCTCGCTCCTTCATCTACCGTGGCTTCTTGAAGTGGGTCTTCTTCATGCAGAAGTTTTCCGAGAAGCAGCAATGGCTCATCGTCATCGGTCTTCTTTTCGGCGTTCGGCTCGGACGGGCTTTGCTTGAGCAAGTTGATGCCCGCCTAGCTATCGCCCTCGGCATTCTTTACGCCGTCTTTGCCTTCGGGATGTATCTGGCCCCCGGCATTGGCAGCTTCCTGCTGCTGAAGGATCCGATGGCGCGCCTCGCCCTGACGCGCTCCGAGCGGCTGGAGGGCTTCTTCGTGGGAGGGGCTTTCTTCGCCGGTTTAGCCGTGGTCGCCGCGACCTTTGTGGGCTTGCCCAAGGTCTTTATCACCTTGGGAGTGACCCTCATTTTGGCCGGGGTGCCGGGCAGCCAGTTCTGGGATAATCGGTCGCCTGCCGGCCGCTTGGTATTCGGAGGTCTCATGGGCCTCGTCTATGGGAGCGGGCTCTTCGTCTTCTATCATTTGCTGACCTCGGGGACGCTCCGGGGGGAGGCCTTGAGCCTGGGCCTGCTGGCCGTCATCGGGACCACTTGGCTCTCCTTGGTGTCGGGCCTGAGAAGGGCAAAAGCAGAGTAAGCCATCGCCGCCAAGTATTCCGGGGAAATGATATCTCTATGTTTGTGCTCCGGGGGCCTCCCTTGGTAGGCTGTCCGGCAGATGAGTAGTCCCGACCCCTATCAATCCCAGTGGCCGCTCATCAATGAAGCAGGATTCGCCGAGCGTCTCCCGGGTCACCGCATGGACCAGCTCTGGTCGGAGGGATGGCGGCACTTTGGCCCACGCTTCTTCCGCTATAGTCTAATGTGGCATGAGCAAGACTGGAAGCGGGTCTTCGTCCTGCGGATGAAAGTGCAGGAATGGAAGCCGTCCAAAAGTCAGCGCCGGACTCTTCGTCGCAATGAAGATGTGGACGTTTCCCTTGCCCCCGTCAACCCGGGTGAGGAAGAGCGCGCCCTCTTCGAGCGGCACAAGGTTCGCTTCAAGGAAAACGTGCCCTCGAGGCTAGAGGAGTTTCTGGGTGACGACCCCCGGCAGATGCCTTGCGAATGCCTGCAGGTAAGTGTCCGCAAGGAGGGCAGACTCATTGCCGCCAGCTTTCTGGATATCGGCGACCACGCTTGCTCAAGCATCTACGGCATCTTCGAGCCCGAGGAGCGGAATCGACGCTTGGGCATCTTCACTATCATTAAAGAGTTGGAAGAGGCTCAACGGCGCGGCCTCACTTATTACTATGCTGGCTACGCCACCCATGAGCCCTCGCCCTACGACTACAAGAAGGAGCTCAAGCCCCTGCAATCCTGGTCTTGGAGTGGTGATTGGCAGGAATTCGATTCCCAATCAGGTTGATGCCACCTTCCGGTAGGGATGCCTCGCCGAGGCATCCGCGAAGGCCTCGCCTTGGCACGCGCCTAAGCCTCGCCATTTGACGACGAGGACTCGTTTGGCATTGGGCTTAGCGTGTTCGGACGGTTGCAAACACCTTCAAAACGAGCCGCGTCCTTCTTGCAGGAGGTCGAGGGGCTTTTTGCGGCCGATGGAGATGGCGGGCCAGAGAGAGGCGAGGGTCGAGAGAAGGAGGACGATGGCGAAGCCTTTGGCAATCTCCGACCATGGAATCACGAACTCAGGGGGCATGCCGCCGAAGAAGCTGATGTATTGCGAGATGCCCGCGCCGCACCAGCCAGCCAGCACCCCAAACCCCAAACTCAACACACAAGCCACTGCACCCAAGAGAAGTCCTTCCGCAAGGATGAGGCGCACGATGGTGCTGCGGGTGATGCCCGTGGCGCGGAGAACCCCGATTTCCCAACGCCGTGATTGCACGGAAGCGAGGAGAGCGTTCAACACGCCGATGGAGGTGATGACGAGGACGATCAGGGGCAATCGGCTCAACACCCAGAGCCACTGGGTGGCGTGCCCATTCACAAGAGCGCGGATGTCGTCGATGGTATTGAGTTGAATGTAAGGTTCGTCATTGCGAGCATCGCCGATCCCGACTGCTTGCGCCTCCTTCCCGAGAGCCTGTGCATAGAGGTCGCGCGCGGAGGCGGCGAGCTCGTCCGGCGTGGCGAGGCTGGCATCGTAGTCAAACCAGGCGTGGGAAGCAGAATGGAAGTCGAAGTCGCTCTCCACCGTTGAATAGTCGGCAAAGACAAGGGCGGCGGCGCGGTGGGTGCGGGTGCGAAAACCTGTGGGCTTGGTCTGCCAGTGCCATCCGGGGAGCTTGACTGCGCCGGCAATGCGGTAGCTCACTGGGTGCGTTGGGTTGTTCGGTGGGACGAGCTCGAAGGAGTCGCCAACCTGAAGCCCGGTTTCGGTCAAGAAATGGTCTGGCACGATGCAGGCGCGTCCGCTGGAGAGCTGCGCCACCGCGCTGGTGGCATTGCCCTCGGTCCAACGGAACTTGAAAAGCGGGTCGTCTCCTCCAAAGGCGGGCACGGCATCGACGCCGACAATGACCACATTATCTTGCCGCACCACGGTGGCCCGGACCGCGCTATCGGTCAGGTCGTGGAGGAGGCGGGGCTGCTCCACGATGATGGGAAGGCTCTTCTTGACGCCTTTGAAAGCACTGACTTGTTCGGCAAAGGAGCGTTCAACCCCCTGGGGCTTGAATCCGATGAGGGCGTCCGGAGCCCAGCTGCCAGGCATGAAGCCACTGAGCATGGAGTGTCCCCAAGTCTGGATGGCGACAAAGAATCCGAGGCCCACCGTCAGGGCCAAGGCAGTAGCCACCGTGCGCCCGAGATTGCCCGAAATCTGACTGGCCAGTAGCTTGCCGGGGATGCGCATCAGGCGGGCGAGCAGGGGACTCAGCAAGCGGTCCACCGCCATCACAATATTCGGGGCGAGCAGGATGAGTCCTGCCGAGAGGGCGAACAACCCGGAAAACATGAAGGTGATGAAGGGGGCTCCATCAGGATGCTCGATGCCGAGCGCAAGCAGGGGGTAGACCGCGAGAAGGGCGAGGCCTCCGATGAGACTTTTCTTGGAAAACAAGGGGTGCGTCGCCGCCGTGGGTGGGCTCATGGCCTCGATGGGGCGCACCCGCATGGCGCGGACGGCAGGCACCAAGGAGGCGAGGAGGGCTCCGCCATAGGAACAGAAGGCGGCGAGAAGCAGGCTATTGCGACCGACGACCGCGCCATTGGTGAGGAGTTCCGGCGCGGAGTGAGTGGCCCAAGCAATGATGGCGGCTCCTGCTCCACAACCGACTAGGAATCCGATGGTGCCAAAGAGGAGTCCCTCGATGGCAATGAGGAGCCCGACTTGCCAACGGGTCAGCGCCACGGCCCGTAGAATCGCCAGCTGGCGGACGCGCTCATTGACCCCCATATTGAGAGTGCTGAAGATGATGAAAAGAGCGGCCAGCGTGGAGACGATGGTGGCGGCGCGCGCTTGGAGAGAAAGGTTCTCGGCGGAGGCGCTTTCGTCGAGGGCTTCCTCGACGTCATGGGCCTCCTGAAACTGGCAGGGGGTGCTCAGTTTGCTCAACTCGGTCGCCCAGCGATAGCGGAAGGTGGTGAGGTCGGTATCGGGCTCGAGCGCGACCGCGACAAAACTGATATCGGATGGCTTGCCTAGTATTTCCTCGGCCAAGGCCGTGGTCACGTAGAGCCCTCCGACGCTGGGGGTGAGGAGCTGCGAGCTGGCCACCTGGGCATTCCATCCCTCGATGGTTACCCCTCCGACAATGCCGATGACCTCCACCTTGGTGACGCGGTCGGGAGGGCCGACGAGCACGTGGTCACCGACCTCGATCTTCATCCCCGTGGCGGCGATTTCGCTGAGAATGCCCGTTGGGTTCTCTCTGTTGTTCGGGTCGAGCCAACGTCCGGCAACGAGGTCGAAGGGTGGCTCGGGCGCATCGGTGCCGACCAATCGGGCGGCGGGCAGGAGGTAAGGTGGGATGGGGGTCTCGCCTTCCTTGACGAACGGGCGGGCGTATTGCTGGCTCACCCAGAAGGGATCGGCGGCCGCGATGGCGGGGTCGTCGAGCAAGAGCTGAATGGCCTCTTCAGGCACGAACTTTTCTGCCGGGGAGGGAATGGCCCCGGGGGCGTATTGGCTGAAGTTGCTAATGGGGGCGACCGAGAGCGGATAGCGTCCCAGCGCCAGATTGGCGTAGCGGTCGAAGGTGCCGAGCAGGGCGTCGTAGCCGCTCACGACCCAGATGACCATGGCGGCTGCCGCTGCGGTGGCCAGGGAAGTGAGCGCCACCCGCAATGGATGCTGGCGGAAGTAGGCTAGGGAAAGAGAGAAGACGCGGCTCATGGGGTGTTAGATTTTGTTAGGATTGCGAGCTGGCATTGAGCGCCTGTTGATAGCCGAGCGAGATGGTTTGCGGGTCGCGTTTCTCCACAGGGAAACTGTTGATCGCCTTTCCATCCTGCAGCACCACCACGCGGTTGGCCCACATGGCGACGGTGGGCTCGTGGGTGACGACCACGATGGTGCGGCCATCGTTTTGGCAGAGCTCATGGAGCAAGCGGCAAAAGTCCTGGCCCGAGACCGAGTCGAGGCTTCCCGTGGGTTCGTCGGCCAAAATAATGGCAGGGTCGTTGATGAGGGCGCGGGCAATGGCCACCCGTTGCTGCTCGCCGCCGGAGAGGTTGTCGGGCTTATGATGGCGGCGGTCACTCAGGCCGAGGCGGGCGAGGAGATCGTCGGTGCGGCGGCCGAGGTCGTTTTCGTCGGCAGCGGGAAGCTTGATGTTGTCACTGGCGGTGAGAACGGGAATGAGGTTGAAGTTCTGGAAGACCAAGCCAATGCGGTCACGACGGAAGAGGGTCAGCTCTGCGTCGTTAAGGCTCGCCAAGTCTTTGCCCTCGACTTCCACTTGTCCTCCGTCGGTGCCCGTGAGCCCTGCCATCACATTGAGAAGGGTGCTCTTCCCCGAGCCGGACGCGCCCATGATAGCCACGAACTCACCGGGCTGGATAGTAAGGTCAATCTGATCCAATGCCCGCACCCGGGTTTTGTCCTTGCCGAATAGTTTGGTCACGGACGAGATGCGAAGGGGCGGGGACTGAGTTGTGTCTTTCATTTTGTTTGTTGGCTGAGGGCGAGTGGCGCGGGTTCCTGCGAGAGATAGAAAAACGGCCGCCCATCGGAGGATGGACGACCGCTGGGACTATGAAGGAAAGGTGTTAGAAGTCGATTTGCAGAGAGAAAGTAGCGGAGAGAGGCTCCCCGTAGGCGATGTAACCCGCATCGCCAGGGTAGAACTCACCGGACTCATAATACTTCTCATCAAGGAGGTTCTCGATGTTCGCGCGGAGGGTGTAGTCGGCCTGACTAGTGGACCACTTGTAGCGCGCACCAAGGTCGACCACCGTGTAGGCATCGGTGGAGAAACTCTCGGCTTCGTCGAGGTATTGCCCTCCGGTGAAGCGGGCGTTGGCGGTGAGGGCCAGCCCAGGCACGGCGGGCACATCAAGGACACTCCAGAGATTGACCTGATACTCGGGCACCAGCTCCGGGCGGTTGCCGGTGGAGGTCAGTTCGGCATCTAACAGGGTGGCGGCAATGCCCGCCTGTAGCTCATCCGTCAGCTGGCCGCGCAGGGCGAGTTCGACGCCGCGGTGGCGCTGGGTTCCGTCAAAGGCGTCGATATTGTCGTCATTGATAAGAGCCACGTCTTGTTCGATTTGGAAAAGAGCCAGCTCGCCTGAGAAGCGTCCGTCGCGGGTTTGCGCCTTGACCCCAATCTCGAATTGCACCGACTCTTGAATGCCCAGCGGTTCCCAAGCATTGGCCGCCGTGCGATTGGCGAAGCCCCCGTCCTGCAGCGCGCGGGTGTAGGTGGCGTACGTGTGCACCCCCTCGGTGGGCTCGAACATAAGGGCCACGGTCGGGCTGAAGGCGCTCTCGGTATCGTCCGAGGCCGGGTCCGTCGGGTAATGGTTGTCGTAGTAGGAGAAGCGACCGCCCAGCAGCGTGGACCAGCCTCTTCCCAAGTCGATGGTGTCTGTTAGAAAGACGCCGACTTCTTCATACTCGAATTGAATCGGGATATAGAACGGTGCGGTCGGGATAGGAAGATCGACCTGATTGTAGACATTGTTCGCCCCCACGTCGGGAAAGAACCGTCCGCCATCGGTCTCGAAGCTGCGATATTGTGCGCCAAAGACCAGCTCGTGCTCAAGGAAGCCGGTTCGGAACTTGCCTTCGATGTGAGCATGGGCCCCGAAGGAGTCCCACTCGAAAGGGCCATCAGTGAGGTAGGCTCCATCGGTGTAGTTCCCGTCATTATCCACGCCGTAGGGATAGGTCAGCTGGGAGTCCCGGTCGGTGGATTGATAGTTAAAGGCGGTTTTGAGCTTCCAATCTTCATGGAAAAAAAGGTCCGCGCCGAGGGCTGCCTCAAAGATTTCGTGGTCGTTTTCGGCCCAGTCTTGCATGACGTTCATGTCTCTCCCGAGGTCGAAGACCGTGGATCCGTCGCCAGAGATGATGGGGCCGTAGTAGCCGTTGCGTTTTAATTTTTGACCGGAGAGAGAGCTCCAAACCGTGAGCGCTTCGGAGGGCTTCCACTCCGTGAAGAGCGAGCCCATGTAGCGGGTGCCATCGGCATTGTCGTAGAAGCTATCGTAATCTTCACCGGCTAACACTAGGCGGTAGCCAAATTTGCCATCGGCCACGGTGTCGCTGACATCGACTTGTGAGTAGCTGCGGCCAAAGGTGTCGATCTCGAATTGCAGGCTGGTGGAGAAGTCCTCGGTAGGGCGCTTGCGATTCATGTTGATGGCCCCGCCGGGTGGCATGAAGCCGAACTGCAGAGCGGCGGGCCCTTTCAGAACCTCCACGCTCGCTTTGTCGTCGATGTAGGGAGCGGCCAGATTCAAGGTCGGCAAGCCATCGGTGCGGTAGCCCGTGAAGTTTCCCACCTGAAAGCCGCGCAGACCGAAGTTTTGGGTGCCGAAGTAGCCGCCGGAGTTGAACAGCGAGACGCTGGAATCATTCTCTAACACCTCGCGCAAGGTGAAGGCCCGCTGGTCCTTCATCAGGGTCTCGTTGTAAACGCCCACGCTGAAGGGCGTTTCAATGAGTGGGGTGTCGGTGAAGAGCGCGGCAGAAGATGCTCCGGTTTGGTAGGGAAAAAGGGGAGCCTCGCTGGAAGTGAGGCGCTCGCTTTCCACGACGGTTTCAGGAAGGAGAGAGGAATCTTGTGCGTTTAGGGACATCGTGGCGAGTAGGCTGGGGATGACGGCCTGCCAGTTCAGCGGATGGCGTTTTGATGATTGGTGTTTCATGTGCAGTGGAATGCGAAGCGCCCAGGCAGAGGCTTTGGCCGGGGAGGTCGGCCGAACAAGCCGGAGTACCTCGGCTGGGAAGGAGCGAGGCTAGGGCTTGCCGGACGCTCTCAAATGAAATTTTCCCTGCGAGAAGAGCTAATTGAATTTTGAGCAAAAATTGTCCGACAATCGGGTGAGCAGTGGACAAAATTTATCCACCGAAGGGATCCTTTGAGTTCCCATGGTCGAGGAGAGTCGACGAGTTTCTCTCTCAGCTCTCCTCGCGGCTTGCCCTCGAAGAAAGCTGGCTCGACGAATCAACCAACGAATGCTGAGAAACGGTCTAGAAAACTAATTTAGATAGAAAATACGTCTCTCCACTTGCCATCGACCAAGGGGTTATTTAAGGGGGTCTAACAGTTTCGTTCGCGAGATTTTTTACGTCTCCGCCGGGTGATCTTGAAGAATTTCGTGACCGAGACTGCTTAAATAACGAGAAAAATGAATTGGAGGATTAAGCAAAAGTCTTTGTTGGTGAGTTTAATAGGAGTCTCTGTGTTCGGTCCGAGACTGGATGGAGCCCTGATTGCCCAGTACGATTTCGATACCGCAGGCAGCCTGATTGACGACTCGAGTGGTAATGGAAATTCGCTGAGCAACAACGGAGCTGTTTTTGATAGCAATGGCTATCGTGGAGGAGCGGCTTATTTTGCCTCAGGAGGCTATCTGACTGCTCCCGTCGATGTCCAGGTGGCGACCCTGCCCGAGATGACTTGGGGGGCGTGGGTGCAGGCGAGTTCTGCTTCCGTGATTCAGACCATCCTCTCGCACGATAATGGAGGCTTTGACCGGACCCTCAATATTGACGACCGAGGCAACACGATTGCCACTGGAGGAACGTGGTCATCCTTCGATGGCCTGGGTGTCTCTAGCGGTGATGTTCCGGTAGCGGCGGGCGAGTGGGTTTTTGTGGCGGCTGCCTATGATCAGGCCAATAGCCTGATGAGGTTTCATGTCGGTGAGCAGACCTTCACCTTGACGACGGGTTTTGATGGAACGGCGGGTCAAGAAGCGACTTTTGCCATCGGCCGGAATCCCAATCATTCCGAGCCGTTCACGGGCTTGATCGACGAGGTGTTCGTCTATGACAACTTCCTCAGCGAGTCCGAGGTGAACCAGATCCGCCTCACGGGGATGGTTCCGGAGCCTGGCGCGGCCAGTTTGCTGGCTCTTTCCGCTCTCGGGCTAGGGCTGCGCCGGAAGCGAGCCCATTGATCAGGCGGCAACTTGAGGAGAATCTGAATAGGGGGCATCTCTTCTCGCGACCGAGGGAGATGCCTCCAGCTCTAATTTCCCGCCATTTGTCTTGCATGACTGTGGTGTAAAAGTCAGAACCGACCCCGCTCCGGGCGGGCACGTTCTGACAGGCAGGCGAAGCTCGTTTAGGAGCTGGAATCCTTAACGCGGTAGTAGTCAGAACATGGATAGTCTTTCAAATCGAGTGCAGAAGGTTGCCCCCTCGGCGACCTTGGCGGTAACGAATCAAGCCAAAGCCCTTCGCGCCAAAGGCGAAGAAGTCTTCGGTCTCGCAGGTGGTGAGCCAGAGATGGACACCCCGGATCACATTAAGCAGGCCGCGATGGCCGCTCTCCAAGAGGGCAAGACCAAATACACGCCATCTGCGGGGATTCCCGAGCTGCGCGAGGCCATTGCCGCCAAGTTGCTCACTGACAACAGTGTCAAGGTGGAAACCAAAGGGGTGTGTGTGACCAGCGGCGCCAAGCAGGCGTGCTTCAACTCCATCCTCGCACTCGTCGAGGAAGGGGACGAGGTCATCATCCCGGCTCCTTATTGGGTGAGCTATCCGGAGATGGTCCGCCTCGCCGGTGGGGAGCCCGTTATCGTGGAAACCACGGCGGCCAATGGCTGGAAGATCACGCCCGAGCAGTTCGAGGAGGCCATGTCTCCCCGCACCAAGATGATCATCATCAACTCTCCGGGCAATCCGACCGGAGCCATTTATTCCGCGGAAGAGCTGAAGGCTCTTGGTGAGGTCGCCAGCTACGAGGACATCATCATTCTGTCTGACGAAATCTACGAGAAGCTCACCTATGGCGAAGAGAAGCATGTGAGCATTGCCTCCATCGACGAGGAGCTGGCCAAGCTGACCGTGGTGGTCGGAGGATTCTCCAAGGCTTACTCCATGACTGGATGGCGTCTTGGTTACACCGCGACGGCCAATGCGGCGATCGCCCAAGCGCTCAACAAAATCCAGGACCACACCTCTTCAAATGCGACCACCTTCGCTCAATACGGCGCTTTGGCTGCCCTCGAGGGGCCGACCGACTTCATTGACGAGATGGTGCAAGAGTATGATGTCCGCCGCCAATTCGTGCTCGGTCGCCTGAAGCCCATCACCAACATTTCAATCGTCGAGCCGAAAGGGGCCTTCTACTTCTTCATCGATTGCACCGACCTCGGCCTCAAGTCCCAGAATCTCTGTGACAAGCTGCTCAATCGCTACAAGGTGGCCGTCGTCCCTGGTGTGGCCTTCGGCCACGATGCTTCCATCCGCCTCAGCTACTGCACCACCCTCGATGTGATTGCGGAAGGCCTCGAGCGCTTCGCCCAGTTCTGCGACAGCCACTAAGGATTCCATCACCGCTCCCCTCGCCAGGGGAGCGCAAACAACGCAAACCAATCAGCTGAGACATGGTCGAAGAAGCAAAAGGAATTCGCCTCGCGGGGCTCATGGACGCCGTCAAGAAGGCAGGTGAGGTGATCCTCGAGATCTACGCCAAGGACTTCGAAGTCGAATACAAGGGGGATGATTCCCCGCTGACGGAGGCTGACCGCAAGGCCAATGCCGTCTTGATGGACTTCTTTGCGGCGGAGTATCCGGAGATCAAAATCATCTCCGAGGAAAACAAGGAAATCGCCTATGCGGATCGCAAGGATTGGGACCGCTTCTGGCTGGTTGATCCTCTCGATGGCACCAAGGAATTCATCAAAAAGAATGGTGAGTTCACCGTCAATGTCGCCCTTGTCGAAGGCAATGAGCCTGTCCTCGGTGTCGTCTATCGCCCCACCACCGGGACCTTCCACGTCGGCGTGGTTGGGGAAGGCGCTTGGATGATCGAGAGCGGGAAGGAACCAATCAAGCTGGAGCCTGGCACGAACTACCGCGAGCTCGACAAAGTGCGGGTGGTCGCCAGCCGATCCCATCTGAGCGCTGATGTCGAGAAGTTCGTCGAGGACCTCAAGCAGCAGGGTAAGGAAGTTGACTTTCTCTCCGCCGGGAGCTCCTTGAAGCTTTGCCTGGTGGCTGAAAATCAGGCTGACGTTTACCCCCGCCTCGGACCCACCATGGAGTGGGATACCGGAGCGGCGCATGCGGTGGCTCTTGGGGCCGGACGCAAGGTCATCAACGCTGAGAGCGGGGAGCCGCTCGCTTATAATAAGGAGAATCTTCTCAATCCCTACTTCATCGTGGAGTAGGGCCTCAATGGAGCCTGCCGGCTCGTCAGTTTTTTAGCCGAGAGCAAGGACGGAGGCGTCCTTGCTTTTGTGTGTCCAGATGTCGGCTTTTGGGCCGTCTTCCACGTCTTTGCTCAACAGGGTGAATGCCCTCGCTTGGGGGCGTAGAGCGTTTTCTATCGTCATTCTCGGGAGTCGAACCAGTATGGGGAGACTCATCTAACGGATTGAGGAATTTGGTGTGATATGAATCAAGGAAAGCTTTTCATGTGGGCGCTCACCTCGGCTTTGGCCGGGTTTTTGTTTGGCTTCGATACGGTCGTCATCTCAGGCGCGGAGAAGACGATTCAGGAGTTGTGGGACCTTGATGGGACCCGCCACGGCTGGGCCATGTCGGCGGCTCTCTGGGGAACAGTTCTGGGGTCGCTATTTGCCGGATGGCCGGCGGATCGGTTCGGGCGGAAGTGGACGCTCATCTCGATTGGCATCTTCTATTTGGTCTCGGCCCTTTGGTCTGCCAGCGCCGGAGATTTATGGAGTTTCATTCTCGCTCGCTTCATCGGAGGCGTCGGGGTCGGGGTCTCGACCGTGGTGGGGCCCATGTATATCTCGGAGATTGCACCGGCTGAAAAACGGGGCCGCTTGGCGGGGATGTTCCAGTTCAATATCGTCTTCGGGATACTGGTCGCGTATCTCTCGAATTGGCTGATTGGCAATGCATTCGAGGGGAGTGCGTGGCGATGGATGTTGGGAATTGAAGCCGTGCCGGCCGTCATCTACGGGATCATGTGCCTGACCTTGCCGGAAAGCCCCCGCTGGTTGGTGACAAAGCAAGGGAAACGGGAAGAAGCGCGCGCGGTTCTCGCAGTTGCCCGACCGGATTGGTCGGATGCTGAGCTGAATGCCGCGATTGAAGACATTGAGGCAGGAGGCAAAGACTCTCCGGGCGGGAAAACGAAACCGGGAGGACGGGTGCCTTTCTCCCGTCTCAAAATTCCCCTCCTGCTGGCCTTTCTCATCGCCTTCTTCAATCAGCTCTCCGGCATCAATGTGATTCTCTACTTCGCTCCCCGCCTTCTCGGCTTGGCGGGGCTGGAGGATCCGCTGGCGGCATCCATCTGGCTCGGGGTCGTCAATCTCATCTTCACCTTCGTCGGCTTGTGGCTGATCGACCGGCTGGGTCGCAAGACCTTGCTGCTGATTGGTTCGCTCGGTTACATCCTCTCCCTGGGGATCTGCGCCTGGGCTTTCCTGAGCGTCCCGGGTTTTAAGGTCGTTTCCGCAGCGATCGACTACCAATCAGCGGCGGAAAAGGTGCAAAAACTTGAGACCGCGAATCGTACCGTCAGCGAAGAGGAGGTGGCCGAGGCCGAGGAAGCTCTGCTCGGTGCCGCGCAAGCTCTGGTGGCGGTGACCTCGGTCGATGGCTATCAAGGGAGGGAGGTTTCCCTCAATGAGGCGGCAACTCCGGCGGAGGCCAAGGTGATTGGCGCGCGAGCCAAGGAGGAGGCTGCCAAGCTCCTTGGCGGACTGAGCACGCTTGTTCTGATTTGCCTTCTGGGCTTCATCGCCGCGCATGCCGTGGGGCAGGGGGCGGTGATTTGGGTCTTCATTTCGGAGATTTTCCCCAATGCCTTCCGGGCTTATGGGCAGTCCTTCGGTTGTGCGACCCACTGGGTGTTTGCCGCCTTGTTATCCCAGTTGTTCCCCATCGCGATCGGTCGCTTCGATGCGGGTTACATCTTTGCCTTCTTCGCCTTCATGATGATGCTTCAGTTGCTCTGGGTGCTGTTGATGGTTCCGGAGACCAAGGGCGTGCCCCTTGAGGAGATGGAGAAGAAGCTCGGGGTTACCTAGCCAGCGCTGACTCACCCTTTTTCGTCGAGGCCGTGCTTGGCCTGTGTTTTGCTCGCGAGAGGGAGAGTAGTTCAATGAAAATTCTGATCGCGTGCGATAAGTTCAAGGGCTCGTTGTCTTCACTGGAAGTGGCAGCGGCTGTGCAGCGGGGATTCGGGGAAGGTTTTGCCTTCGACCCTTGTCCTCTGGCGGATGGCGGAGAGGGCTTTGTCTCGGCCATGATGGGTGCCATGGGAGGTGAGGCGATTGAGTGTGAGAGCGTTGATGCCCTCGATCGCCCCATCACGACGAGCTACGGGCTTTCGGGGCAGACCGCTGTCATCGAAATGGCGGCAGCGAGCGGACTGTGGCGGATTGAAGAAGAGGTGCGGGACGTGCTGGCAGCTTCCTCCTACGGGACTGGCCTGCTGATGAAGGACGCGATGGAGCGGGGTGCGACCAAGATTCTCCTCGGCCTGGGAGGGAGTGCGACCAATGACGGTGGTGCGGGCGCTGCGGCCGCGCTCGGTTGGCGGTTCACGGGGAGTGGAGGGCTGGATTTTGAGAGGCCCACTCCCGATAAGCTGGCTGCGCTGGAAGCTGTTGATAGCTCCGCGGTGGGTCATCTCCCTCGGATCGAGGTGGCCTGCGATGTGGAGAATCCGCTCTTTGGTGCTCGTGGAGCCACCGCGATCTACGGGCCGCAGAAAGGGGCGGGCCCGGAAGAGCGCGAGTTCCTGGAGGCGACACTTCATCGTCTTGTGGAGACGGCCGGCGGAGCGGATTTGGCGGAGATTCCCGGTGCCGGGGCTGCGGGGGGAATGGGCTGGGGCCTGATGAAGTTTGCGGGTGCCACCCTGCGTCCGGGTTTCGATCTCGTTGCCGATGCGGTTGGTCTGCGCGAGCGGATCCAAGCCGCGGATGTGGTCATCACCGGAGAGGGCTCATTGGATGGGCAGAGCTTG
Organism: Verrucomicrobiota bacterium JB023; assembly: GCA_030673895.1. Taxonomy (GTDB): domain Bacteria; phylum Verrucomicrobiota; class Verrucomicrobiia; order Verrucomicrobiales; family Akkermansiaceae; genus Roseibacillus. Next base: position 82,807 of record JAUTCR010000066.1, on the reverse strand, counting down.
GAGGGCAAAGGCCCGGTGGGCTTGGCGCGGATGGCGAGGGAAGAAGGTAAACGGGTTCTGGCCCTGGCGGGCCGAATCACCCCCGAAGTGCGTGACTGCGGCCTTTTCGAAGAAATGGCAGCGCTGGATGAGACCGGATTGCCTCTTGCCGAGCTGATGGCTCGGGCGGAGGAGTTGACCGAAGAGGCAGCGCGCAGTCTTGCCGGGCGACTGATGTAAGAGCGGTTGCCGGATTCACTCCGGATCCTCAAGCCGGGGGAGTAGCGATGCCAGCAGGCGAAGGGTGGTCCGGGTCACCTCCAGACTGGCTGCGGCCAAATTTTTCTCGAATTGCTCTGCTGCCGGGTGGGGCAGGTCGAAGATATCGGTCACCACCTTGAGGGCCATGAGCGGCACTTGATGTTGCCGGCAGACCCAGGCCAAGGCGGCTCCTTCCATGTCCTTCAGGTGGGCTCCATTGGAGAGAAAGATGTCCATATCCCGGTCAACATGGTCGAGGGAGTTCCCGGTCGAGAGGCTGGCGGTGCGGACGCCGAGCTGGGCCGCAAGTTGGGGCACCAAGTCTGCCGCCGGGTGGCGGCCGAGGCCGTAATCCAAGAATCCGGGTAGGGGGATGCGGTGGTCGTGATAGGAGAGGGTCGGGTGGACAAGGAAGGCTTCCGCAATGTCTGCCTCCAGCGAGGAGTGCGCTCCGCAGGTCCCGGCATTGAGGAGGGTGCTGACCCCGTGATGAGCGATGAGCTCATTGGCGACCAAGGCGGCGGGCTCCGTCCCCACACAGCAAACGCCCGTTGCCCGATCCTTACCCGAGGTGGCGAGGATGAGGGGGCTGCCCTGGAAGGAGGCCTCGTAGTAATTGCCGATGGCCGGCTCATCTGCGAGAGGTCGGGCGTTCAGCTCGGTGAGGAGCCCCGCAGCCTCCGCCTCCATGGCGATGTAGATTGCCAGCATCAGCGGGGGAGGAGGATTTCTTCGGTCTCGAGCCCGGTGATCTCGCGCAGGCCTTTGAGCAGATATTGCAGGCAATAGAACAGCATGCCCATGATGGGAACCCCGATCACGACGAAGCCCCAGCCCGTGAGCTTGGCGACAGCGCCATTATATTGCTCGCGTGCCTGATTTGACTCGAAATCAATCTTGCCGCCTCCGAGGAAATACTGGGCGAGCAGGAAATTCAGCACGGTGGAGATGAGGAAAGAGACGGCGAAGATGATGGTGCAGGTGAAGAGAAGCTTGCGGTAGCGCTCCGTCTCGTTACCGATGCGACTCTCGATCTTCTTCAGGTCAAAGATCTGGTCATTGTAGAGGAAGGTGTTGAGCAGAGGAGTCTTCGTCCAATGGGAGGCAAAGACGGCGAGACCGAGCAAAAAGGGGATGGAGGCCTCCTTGAGGCCGAAGAGGATGGGAGCCGCTGAGTTGACGGTGCCATCCTTGTTCCAGAGGAGAAGAGTCAGTCCACCGGTGAGGAGGACGGAGACCAGGCCCATCACCGAGAAGAAGTTGGGCTGCCGGTGCTTGAGATAGAACCAGATGCCGTAGCCAACGGGCAGAGCCAGGGCAACGAGGAGCGCGTAGGTGGGCCCGATGTGCCAAGGCCGGGCCTTGTCCACGAAGGCGGGATCCTTGCTGAGATAGGATAGGGCGAGGATTGGGATGAGCACGTTGACCATGATGTTGGTCAGCGGGTTCTCCTTTGGCTTTTGAGCGTCAACTTCAGACATGGTCGGGGTCGAGGGGACTTTGCTGTCTTTCCGACCGAAACCAAGGCCAAACGTTCATGGCTTCTCATTCCCGCCCACGGGGGCGGGGGAGGTGTCGCTGGGGACTGGACTCGGGGGTGCGGGCAGGGCCTCTCCGACCGGAGGGCAACCGTCGGCACCTCATGGGCTCCCTCCCGGGGAGCTTGCGGGGCGGAGTCAAGTGCCGACGCCCATGGCAGGTAGGATCCAGAGCTGCAGGGCGAGGTAGACGGCGAAGAGTCCGCCACCCCAGAAGAGTATTTCCCGCTTTTCCGAGTGAGGGCTGTCCATGGGTCAAGCTAGCATGGATTGGCCCTCTGTCTCGGCCAGATTGTGTTGCAAAACGGCCTCCACGACAGGGCGAAGCGCGGAAAGATAGGCCTCGCGATCATGCTCGGCGAGGATGGGTAGGTGAAGAAAGCCCGCGCGGCGCCCGGCCCAGAGATTAAGGAAGAGAGTGGCATTGCAGAGATACCCGCCAGCGTCCTCTGTTTCCACCAAAGGCCATCTCTCGGGTGTGATGTCTGGCTTGCGTAATGGTGTTTGCAAGGTGTCCGGCCCCTCGCGCAGCAGGAAGCTCTCGTCGGGTTCCCGTCCCTCCTCGTCATGACCACGGGCGAGGTTTCGGCCCACATTTTCGAAGCGGATCCGGTCTGGCTGTCCTTCACCGAGGCTGAGAATGAGTTCCGGTTGATAGCGGGCGGCGAGTTCATCCAGGCGCTCCCGATGCCCCTTCCAGATAACGGGTAAGATTTCGACATGGATCGGAGTCGAGCCGATGCAGTGGCCGTCAAAGCTACCAGCGAGGAGGCGCGAGCCATTCTCGCTACGTCCGCGGAAGGGAAGGAAGCCGGTGAGGAGAATCATGAGTGAAAGAGAAAGATGAATCGGGAAGCGCGGGGCTCAAGTGTTCCTCTCCCTCCGCTTGCAGGCTGGCGATTTTGGGGGATTGTAGGAGACGGGTCTTGCGGATCAAAAGCAAATCACACAAAGTTTTTCCCTACCGAAACTATGGAACTTCTCACCAACTTAATCGTCATCATCGGAGTGATTCTCCTCTTCAATGTGATGATTTTCGTTCACGAACTGGGGCACTTTCTCGCGGCGCGATGGCGTGGGCTGGTGGTGGACAAGTTCTATATCTGGTTCGGCAAGCCCATCTGGAAGAAGACCATCAAGGGCGTCGAATACGGTCTGGGAAGCATCCCGGCGGGCGGGTTCGTCGCTCTTCCCCAGATGGCTCCCATGGAGGCCATTGAGGGTGGGGACAAGGAGCGTCGCCGTGCCATGCCCGAGATTTCTCCTCTGGATAAAATCATCGTCGCTTTCGCCGGGCCGCTTTTTAGCTTCTTACTCGCCTTTGCGGCCTCGGTCGGCGTCTGGATCCTGGGTAAGCCCAATGACACCTTGCCCACGACGACGATTGGTTACGTCGAGGAGCAAAGCCCAGCGGCAGAGGCCGGATTGGAAGTGGGAGATCGCATTCTCGCAGTCGACGGCCACGAGGTCACCGCCTTCTTCGGAGGGATGGAAGGCATCACCGAGCGCATCATGCTCAGTGAGGAGGAGCAGATCACCTTCCGGGTCGAGCGCGAGGGCGAGGAAATGACCATCGTCTCTGATTACGATATCCCCGAGACAGCCTGGTGGCAGCGCCGGGCGATGAGGAAGGTGGGCATCAGCTTCGAGATGGATTTGATTGTCGACTCCGTGATGGAGGGCAGCCCGGCTGAAAAGGCTGGACTCCAGTCCGGGGACCAACTGGTGAGCGTCAATGGCGTCCCCTTGCTCAATAACATGACCTTGAGCGACGAGCTTAAGAAGAATGTGGGGGAGAGTGTGCCGGTGGAGATTCGCCGTGACGGAGAGACCTTCACGGTCCCTGTCCTTTCCGTTGTGCCTCGCGATAAGAACACCGGCCAGCCGGTAGCGAATGGGCAGCCAATGATTGGTATTGGGTTCCAATCCATCCAGTCAGAGGACCGACTCATCAAGCCGGGCCCCAATCCCGTCGTTCAAATCAAGGAGAGTGTCCGCTTGATGATCGTCACCGTGCAGAAGATTGCGGCCAAGCTGTCACCGGTCGGCATCCAGCACCTGAGCGGCCCCATCGGTATCGGTCGGGCTATGTTTGATTTCCTCAAGAGTGACTATGCGCTCAACTATATTCTCTGGTTCATGGTGATCTTGAACATCAACCTCGGGATCATGAATCTTCTCCCGTTCCCCGTCCTTGATGGGGGACATATCGTGCTGGCGACAGGCGAGTGGATTGCACGCCGTCCCGTGCAGTTCAAAGTCTTGGAAAGTATTCAGACTGTTGCGGTTGTGTTGCTTCTCTTCCTCTTCGTGTTCATCGCCTCCAAGGATATTGGAGACTTGATTCCCTCTGGTGAGATGACCCGGACCGAGGATTTGTATTGGGAGTTTTAATTAATCGGGAACCTGATATCCCAAGCGCATGCGCTCTCCCTCCAGCGTCAATGTGGCGCGACTCGGCTTCTTGCTGGTCTGCTTGATCACGGCCATTGCCCTGCATTTTGGCCTTGGGCAGACCGAGGCCGTCGGGGAGGACGGCTCGGAATCGCTGGTCGAGGTCTTGCCTCTCTGGCGCGCGATCATGGGGGCGCTTGTTCTCTCCGGCACGCTGATTTGGCTGGAGACCCTCATCCGGGATGTCTCGCTGCGCGAGTTCTCCACTGGCACCTTTGGCCTCGCGGTCGGTGTCTTTTGCGGGTGGCTCCTCACGCAGATGAAGATCGATGAGCTCGCGATCAGCGTGATGGGTTGGGAGGATTACGAGGAGCTGGTCAGGCTCGCCTTTCGAGTGGCCTTCATCGGGGGGATGGGCTTCATCGCCTCCGTGCTGGCGCTGCGGAGCGGGAAGGAGGATTTCGCCTTTGTCGTCCCTTACGTTCGATTTCGTCAGGACGGGGCCTCCGGGGCGCCGATCGTGATGGATAAGGATGTGGTGCTGGATGGCCGGGTGGAGTCGCTCATGCGCTCCGGCTTCCTGGCTGGTCGCTTGATTGTGCCTCGGCTGGTGCTCGATGAGTTGCAGTTGATGGTCGACTCTCAGGAGCCGGCTGAGAAGCAGCGGGCTCAGCGGGCGCTCGATGCCTTGGCGCGCATGAAAACGCGTGGCGAATTCCGCCTCACCGTTCACGAGCATCCCTCGAATACCTCGGGAGACGACCCCAAGAGCCAGCTCGTCCGTATTGCCCAGATCCTTGCCGGACGCATCCTCACCACGAGTGATGAGCTTGGCAAGGTGGCGGAGGTGCAGGGCGTCGATGTGCTCAACCTCCACGAACTCACCGAGGCCTTGCGGCCCAAGGTCATTGTCGGCGAGAAGCTCCGTCTGGCCCTGGTGCGGCCGGGCAAGGATGAGCATCAGGCAGTCGGCTACCTCGGCGATGGAACCATGATCGTGGTGAATCAGGCCGTGACGAAAATAGGGACGACGCAGGATGTGATCGTCATTTCAAAGCTTGAGACGAGCGGCGGCGAGATGGTCTTCGCCGAGTTGGTCAATTGAGCTTAATGGTGGCGGTCCGGTCTCACCCGTGCCATCCGGCGGGCTCCGCGGATGAGGGTGGCCAGCCCGGGGAATTCCTCAAAGACGCCAGAGGAGGCGTCCCAAAAGTCTTCCTGCCTCATCACGCGACCATCCTTGGCAAAGAGGAAAAAAGAGACTCCGGGAAGCTCCCGCTTCTTACCCCGGAATTCGTAATACATATTCCAGCGAAGAAAGGCTTCCCGCTCATCTCCTTGTGAGGAAGTGACGTCCATCCGGATGTTGTCCAGCTGCTTGAAGAGATCGGCGAAGATGGCCTGCAGGTCATCGATCCCGTCACCCTGATTGATGGGATCACGGAAGTCGATGTCACGCGTGTAATGGTCATCCAGCTTACCCAACGAAGCGGGCTCCAGGCTGGAGAGAAAGGAGGTGATGCGCGCAATCGGATGGATGTCCTTGTTCAAGCGAGAGAAAGAGTGGCCTTGCTCGCCCCTCCTGCAAGCGCAAAGCGGTGAAGCCTCCGCTGCCTTGAGAAAGACTCCGATGCGCGGGGCGGAAATCAGACCTTAGGGCTGAAGAGTATCGAGCTGATACTCCACCGTCGCGCCCAAGATCCCGATATCGAGGGTGTTCGTGGTCTCGAGTATCACGGTGAGCACAACACATTCGTCCGCAGTGATTAGCCCATTGGTGACGGTGTCGGTGGAGAGGGTGTGGGGGATGTGGAAAGTGGGAGCGAAGTCATTTTGAGCGACATCAATGGCAGCAATCGGGGTCAGATCAAGCTGCCCGCCATTCCGCTTGCCCAGCTTACTATTGACCGAGCGGAATTTGCCTTCGCCATCCACAGAATCTTCATAGAGGTGAAGGGTGTAGCCGGTCACCTCTGCCCCAGCGGGGATTCGCACCGTGGCTCCGTAGCGGCTACTCTCTCCATTGGTGACTCGAACCGCCCCGACCGGACCGATGAGAACTTTGTGCGAGGGCTCGGTGCTCGTCGCTGCAACGAAGTCGAAGCCCGAGAGTTGCACCTTGCCGACCTGTGGCGTGGTGAACTTGAACTCACCAGCCGACTTAATATCACCCGCCGCGGTGAACTCACCTCCGATGTTCACATCGCCATCTCCGGAGAGGTAATTGGCGTCATTGCGTAGTTCGGAAATCGCATTCTGGGACAAATCGGCATGACGGGCGAAAGGAACCGAAGCAAGCGCCCGGTCCGGTTCCAGCGCTTGAAAGCCGTTCTGGCCGTCATTGAACCAGATGCGCAGAAACAGCTCCTGATTTTTTCCAGGAAGCAGATTGGCCGTGATCGGACTTTGCCCGACGCCGCCGAGGCCGACCTCGTAGCGGCCTTCCTCAAGGATGAGGGCGATGGCCGACTCGGGTTCTTTCGCCTCGGAGGGAGAAGAGTCGTCGTTCTTCCACAGGGGCTCCTCGACCGAACCGGAGGATGTGCCATGATAGAGGAGGAACTTGAATTCCCCTTTCCCGTCGAAGTTCGTTCCATTCACTGCGAGGCGCCCCTGATGCCGGAAGACGGCAGGCACCTCAGCCTGAATAGCCGAATGGAGCAGGATTGCGATAAACAAGGGCAAGGCGAGGCAGGATTTCACGGTCGACATAGTAAATTTCAAGCTGGGGGGAATGATGAGAAATAAGAAGCGGCCAGTTTCCTCTCTACCGTTCTTTCAGCCGGAGATTTCCAAAAGCGTTGCGCGACTGCCTCAGAGATTAATCTTTTTTCTTCAAGAGAGGGAAGAGGACCACGTCGCGGATGGTGGGTGCGCCGGTCAGCATCATGATGAGGCGATCAATGCCAATGCCGATTCCTCCGGCAGGAGGCATCCCGTGCTCCAATGTTTCGATGAAGTCGTAGTCCACCAGTTGCTCTTCCTCGCCGCCGGCCTGATGCTCCAGGCGCTCACGTTGGACATCGGGATCGTTCAGCTCGGAGTAGCCGGGTGAGATCTCCTGCCCATTGATAATAAGCTCATAGACTTCGACAGTCTTGCCGCCGGGCGTGACCTTGGCCAAGGGGATGAGCTCGCTGGGCACGCGGGTGACAAAGCACGGGTCGAAGGTGTGCTCCTCGACCTTCTTCTCAAACACTTGCTGGATGACCTCATAGTCTTCCATCTCGGGTGAGATTTGCACCCCGAGTTCATCGCACTTGGCCCGTCGCTGTTCTGGAGTGATGTCGAAGAAGTCGTCGCCCGCCACCTCCTTGACCAGGTCGTGGTAATTGGCTCGCTTCCAAGGACGCTCGAGGTTGATGGTCCGCGTCACATTTCCTTCCTCATCCTTGTGCTCAATCTGCAGGCCCCCACAGAATTTCTCAGCCAAGTGGCAGGTCAGCTCCTCGACGAGATTGGCCATGATCTCGAAGTCAGCGAAAGCCTGATAAGCCTCCAGCATGGTGAACTCGGGATTATGGCGGCGAGAGATGCCCTCGTTGCGGAAGTTGCGATTGAGTTCGAAGATTTTGGTGAAGCCTCCCACGAGCAGTCGCTTGAGAAAGAGCTCGGGCGCGATGCGGAGGGTCAATGGCATGTTGAGCGCATTGTGATGCGTCTCGAAGGGCCGGGCCGCGGCTCCGCCGGCGACGGCTTGCAGCATCGGAGTCTCCACCTCGAGGTAGCCGCGCTCGTGGAAGAAGTGACGAATCTCGGCCACCATGCGCGAGCGGGCGACGAAGGTCTCCGTGCTGTCCTCGTTGGACATCAGGTCGAGGTGGCGCTTGCGATATTTGGTCTCGCGGTCGGTCAGGCCCTGCCACTTGTCTGGCATAGGCCGGAGAGCTTTGGAGAGTACCGTGATGGTCTCCACCTGCAGCGAGGGCTCGCCCTTGCCGGTGGTGAAGGTTTTGCCCGATACCCCGATCCAGTCGCCCATATCAAGATTCTGGTAAAGTTCCCATTGATCCTCGGGCAGCTGCTTCTTGTTGAGGTAAATTTGGATGCGCCCCTCGACATCACCCAGCGAGCAGAAAACCGATTTGCCGAAATCGCGGATTGCGAGGACCCGGCCCGCGATGGTGGCCTGAAGGTCGTTCTCGAACTCCGCTTTCAATTGGCCAGGAGTGTGGGTGGTCTCAAACGCCTCGCCATACGGGTCGTGGCCAAGTTCACGTAACCGGGCGAGCTTCTCGCGGCGGACGGCGATCAGTTCTTCTACGGTGGATTTTGGCTGATTGGTTTCCTGACTCATTTTTTGCGGGCCGTTTATTGAGGCGTCAGGCACGGGTGAACAGCGAAAAAAAGATTGAAGTTTTTTCTTGGCGTTAAAGTCACCGTTTTTATCCTACCTCCGTTCTTTTGGGGGGAATTGTAGTCCCGCAGGGTTTCTATGAAGTCCTGCGGGACTGCTACGTTAAGGGGGAGCGTTTTTGAAGCCTGGCAGAGAGAGCCTCAGTCCTTCTTATCCAGAGACTTCAGCGCGTCGGCGAGATGCTCGATTTGCCTCTCTTCGTGGGCTGCAGAGAGCGTCAGGCGGAGCCGCGCCGTGCCCCTCGGCACGGTCGGGTAGCGGATGGCAGGGACGAGGAATCCGTCACCTTGTAAGGTATTCGAGGCATTCAGCGTCCGTTCATTATCGCCCATGATGAGGGGAATGATGGGGGTGCCGGATGGCGGAATTTCCCATGACGATTCGCGGAGCAGAGCACTCAATTTGTTCCGGTGGGAGGCCAGCCGATCCCGCAGATCCCGACCCGTCTCGCTCGTGATGAGCTTGAGGGCGGCAGCTGCCGCAGCGATCTGCGCCGGAGGAGGGGCAGTGGAGTAGATGAATGAGCGGGCCTTGTTGACAAGCAGCTCGATGAAGGCCTTGGAGCCTGCCAGATAGCCCCCGGCGGCTCCGGCCGCTTTGCCCAGGGTGCCCATCTGCAATTCGACCTCGGCTTGGAGACCAAGTTCTTCCACGAGGCCAAGTCCGGACGGACCCAGCACTCCCAGCGCATGGGCCTCGTCGAGGAGGAGGAGCGCGCCATAGCGGTTCTTCAGCTCGACCAGCTCCCGCAGAGGGCACCGATCGCCGTCCATGGAGAAGACGGATTCGGTCACGACAAGCACTCTCGCCTTGGCATCGCTCTTCCGTCTTACCGATTGCAGGATTGCCTCGAGCCGATTGAGATTGTTGTGCGGAAATACCCGGATGGTCGCGCCACTCAAGCGCGCGCCGTCGATGAGGCTAGCGTGGGAAAGCTTGTCGAGGATCACGGTATCGCCTGGCCCCAGGAGTGCGGTCAAGGTGCCCAGCGCGGTGCTGTAGCCATTGGAGAAGACGAGGGCCTCCTCAGTTTGCTTGAGCTGGGCGATTTGCTCCTCGAGGCACCGGTGGATTTCCATCGTTCCGCAGACCAGACGGGAGGCGGTGGCTCCCGTGCCGAACTGTTCGAGAGCCTTTGTTCCCGCGCGCTGGAGCGAGGGATGGCGGGACAGACCAAGATAATCGTTTGAGGAAAAATTGATCAAACGCCTCCCCTCGCATTTCACCAAGGTCGGAGACCCGGTGAGCGACAGAATCCGTAGCTGCCTCAAGAGGTCATCTTGAGCCAGTTCGTGGAGTTCAGTTTGAGGATTGCGCATTGGCCTATCCGGTCGTTACCGGAACGCTTTGTCCGGGAAACAAGCCCTCGGTGGCACGGCGGTTTTTGTCAATACTCGCCTGGCGCACTTCCGACGAAGCCGACCCGGCAGTGTTCACCATAGGGAAGCCGCCCTATCGCGATGCGCTTTTGCGCCCCTGCGCAAAACCCGTATCTTAAGTGATCAGAGCCGAAGTTGAGTGTGGGTGACTTGTGTCTTTCATCAGTCATTTTTGGTGAGTCTAGCTATTGGTTCTATTTATCCAGAAATAAAGGTGAATATTAGTGGATCGGTGGGCGTTTTAGATCGGATGAAAACCAGCATGCTTTTAGTCTTTGTTGTCTCGGTGGGCTTTGGGAGCCTGTTGACAGCGCAAAATCCACCCGTTCCCACTACCAAAAAGCATTCCGCTCACTCACAAAAGGAGCATGTATTTTCTGCAAACCACTCAATCAATCTGCAAGGGACCTTGCCCTCGGGCAAGGCTGTGAATGTTTCGACAATTGGCGTCGGGCCACTCTTTTTTGTCAATGTTCCAATTGACGGTGAAGGGAATACTCTATCATGCCGATACAGCGTCATGGAGCAGGACGGTAAATACTTGATATCCTATACCGTGGCTGTGCAAGCGAGGATTGAATCAGGTCGAGCCAATGGACCGAGAAATTTCGAGTATCGAGAGTACACAGTTGAAGGAAAAGCAATCTGTGAAGTTGGGACGGCAGTTGAAATTTTCAGAAATGGAGAGGAAGTCCTCAGTTTGTCCGTCGATGAAATTTTAGAGAAAAAATCGATCGAACCAAACCCTGAGGGTCAATGATGAGTCGTTTTTCGTCCCAAAGGGGGTATCAATGACGTAGCGCCCGAAGGACAAAAGCTTCTTACCGGGAAAAAATATGAACGGTAGGGACGCCTCGCCGAGGATTCCGCAGAGTCGAAAGGGCAGGTGCTCGGGCATTGGGCGGATGTCTCGGCGAGGCGTCCCTACCGCCCTATCCCTACCGATTGCTCCTGCCGACCCATTCCCGATCGGCCGTCTCGCTTTCTGGTAGCCTCTATCACTATTGTATAAGAGATAGGTTTCTTGTCTGGAAGATGGTTAATCAATTGTTGATTTCTCTTTGACGAGTCTGGTGTGTATTTAATAAATACCTAGGTCTAAGAATTTCACCGCGTTTGAGGGACTCTGACGCGTGGTGAAGTTCCTCATGCCCAAAAACCCAAAATCATGAAATTAACCAACAGAATGATAGGAGCATTACTCGGCTCCCTCGCTCTCTTTGCTAGTCACGGCACGGCAGCTGAGATCACTTGGCAGACGCCAACAATCATGACGGCTGATACGGACGTGTCGACCAATGGAGAACTGAGATTCGCCATCAACAGTTCCGGCGCGGACGTCACATTCTTTGCTGGCGAAACGGACGAATTCACCTTCCAGGGAATCAGTGAGCCGGCTCTGACTCCAGCAGCTGTCGGCACAGCCTCCTTCAGCACCTCACTCACCGGCTCAACGGGAGCGAATACGTTCAACACAGGTGACCTTGGGGGTGCAGGAAGTGAGAACATTGCCCTTCTGGTCGGGAGTGGCTTCTGGGGTGGCCCCCAAGGCGGCCTGTCAACCTTCTCCGACCTTGTGCCTGGCCAAGAATACGAGATCCAAATATTCTCCAACGATGCCCGGAATAGAAATCGGAACTTCGTCTCCATGTTCAGTAACGGTCTTGCTTCCGATGACCCGAACTATGTTCAATTCTCGACCATCGTTCCGATCAACAATTCTCCGGTTGATGAGGTGAATGACCCTCCCGGGCCGGAACACGGAAGCTACGTCATCGGCACGTTCGTTGCGGATGACACGACCCAATCCTTTGAAGGCTATGGCTCGAACAACGGGGGAACGTCCGCCAACAGCGGAGGACGACTCCAGATCAACGCCATCCAGCTGCGTGCTATTGGAGAGATTCTCCCAATCCCCGATCCCGACCCGAACAAGTGGACCGGTCTCCAGAATGGCAATCTTGACAACACCACCGACAACTTTGCGCTTAATGCCGAAGATGAGCCCCTGCAGCAGGGAAATCTGGGCAACGTTAATGCGGATGACGGGGAAGCAGTCTTCGCGGACACCTACACTTCCACTCCCGGCGGCACCGTTGATGTCGGTACTAGCACGCTGACCATCCCGTCGGGCGCAGGTCCTACCGCTAGCAAATTCATCTTCAATAACTCGGCCGACACGGATTACAGCGTCACCAGTGTGGACGAAATTGGAATCACCGGAGCCACAACCTCCCTCCTTACCGAGGACCCGGACAGCACCGTCGCGGGCAATGGAGGAATGCTCACTCTCTTGGGAACACACACCTACGAGGGTGATACTTACGTGGACTTCGATACCATCTTGAATCTCGGCGACGCTTCGACGGGAGCGAGCCTGAGTTCTGGAATGATCACCGTCAATGGTGACCTGATTGTTGACACCACCTCAGGAGACCAAGTCTTAACGAGTAACATTGTGGGCGCCGGTATCTTCGAAAAGATTGGGCCAGGCACCTTGACTTTGGAGGGTAGCAGCAATGGCTTCTCGGCCGGAACCACCTTGTTGACCGAAGGAAACATCGTCGCCACCGGCGTTTACAATCAATCGTCAATCGACATCGCCTCCGGCACAGTCTTCGAGCATAGCGTGACCTCCGGCTTCAACACCGTTGCGACCTACACTGGAGATGGAACACTTCGCCTGAGCAACAATGGAGCGAATATGCAGATCCGTGGAGCGATGCAATTGGGGCCAGACGCAGTCATTGAGATTGCTTCAGGGATCCAGCGCGGCTCAGGAAATAACAAAGCGAACTGGACTCAGAACTTGGCCAGCCTGGATATCGCTTCTGGTGCGCAATTCAACGGCGTTGAGGGTCGGATCAGAGTGGATGCCTTGACTGGAGGCGGCAATCTGACCACGGGTTGGACATCGACGGCTTATCTCAACCAGGGCTTCACAATCGGTGTGGCCGGCGGTTCAGGAACTTTCTCCGGTGAGATTGCAGACAACGATACCGCCGCAGAGCAAAGGGGCATCATCCGCAAGGTTGGAGCAGGCACCCAAGTCTTTTCCGGGTTTGTTCTGCATACAGGCAATACCATCATTGAGGATGGCACCCTTGAGATTGCTGAGGACGGATTGATCGCCGCCTACCCTGGTGCCAGCACAGTCTCGAACCAGATTCTTGGTGTTGAAGATGGTCTTGGAACGCTGGAGCTGAACGGAATGCTGGATATCGACTACGAGAACATTGAGCTAGCGGACGGCAACTATTGGGTTCTCATTGATAATACGAACCTGAACGTAGTCTATGATCAGTCAACATTCAGGGTGACCGACTTCCCGGACGGGAACACTTGGACGGAGACGACACCCGGCGTTTGGTCGATCAACAAGGACGGATTCGAGCTGAACTTCGAAGAAGCCTCGGGAGCTCTCTTCGTGGGGGACCCATTCCCTCTCGAGACCGATCCGATCATGGTCACTTCCACAAACTTTGATGGCACAACCTTCGAAGTGACATTTGAGAACCTTGTTCCTTCCGCCTCCTACCAATTGCGGAGAAGTCCCGATATTGAATCCGGATTCACCACCGATGTGGACGCAGTGTTCACTGGAGGAGCGACAGCCACCTTCACTGATACGGCACCACCAGCAGGCAAGGCCTTCTACCAATTGGTGGAACTTCCCTAATCGAGTGGTTTAAGCAATTATTTCCAAAAGGCTCCTAGCAATAGGAGCCTTTTTTTTCGGTCGCGCTTGGCGGCGAGCTCAGACTGGGAGTCTCGAGCCCGCTTATCGACAAATTGCTGCCCAGATTGATTGCTAGGCGCGAGGCTGAGTCATCATGAATTCATTGCCTTCGGGGTCGATGCACATGGCGAGGTGGAGGGGGTCATCCGGCGTGTCGGTGGGTTCGCGGGTCAATCGTCCGCCATGTTCTTGCAGCTCGACGATCGCGCTTCGAAGGTCTTCAACCTGAAAGGAAAGGCCGGTCCAAGTCCGCTTGCCCTCGCCTCCACCATGGATGCCGATGATGCCATTGGCGACGATCACTTCTGACCAAACCTCGGATTCCATCGTCACTTCTCCTGCAAACAAGTCGCGGTAAAAGGCGACCGCGCGCTGCCAGTCGGCAGCCCAAAGGGTGTATTTCGTTTTGAGAACTTTCATCAACTTACTGCCGAAACCTCGAGGGGAAGAGGGGACTTGTCGAGACCTCTTCAAAATAGGTTCCTCGGCTATGTCACCGGAGGCGTCGAGGCTAGGGCCATGAGCCGATTGAGCAGGCAATTTTGGCTCTCGGGCTCTTAAACTCTGCGTGGCAGGAGAGCTGGTGGCCGAAGTTGCCGACGACCTCTGCATCGACAAAGACGTTTTAAGAGGACGCTAATTATTGCCAGTCCGGGCTCGACCGCTCAGTCAAATTGGGAATTCGTTTGTTCTTTTTTGGCGGAAATTGGGGCGAAATCTATAATTTCTCAACTTTCCTGCCACTATTGACAGGAGGTCTAAGGTCGATTTTGCTCAAGGAGAGAAAAGGATTCTTGTTTTATGAAGCCGTCTACCTTCGCCGCTCCATTGATAGTCCGCTTGAAGGAGCTGTTTTTGGCTCGTTCGAGCGGTCGAAGAATTGGAACTCGGAAGATGGTGGTCCTTGTTTCGTTTGCCGCCATCGGCTCGGTGAAAGCTGCGGAAGGTGAGCCAGCGTGGGACAAACTGGCGAGCGAGAATTATGCGGAGCGTCGTCTCATGCAGGATGAGGTAAATGCTTGGTTATCCGAGGATCCCGAGCGCCAAATCAATCTCTATGAAATCTATCGAGAAGCTTACGAGCCCGAGAAAAAGCTCCGCTTGAGGAGAGTTCTTAGAGACTCATTCGCGATGAAAAAAGTCGGATCGCTGGGGATCCAGTATGTGATCGAGAGGCGCACCCTTTCTGACGGAACGTCCGTGCGAGGATTAAAAGTGATTCAAACGACGGATGGCGGATCGGCCAATCTTGGCGGGATTAGGAAGAACGACTTTATCTATCAAGTGGGCGATTGGTCCTTGGCCGAAGATGAAGACACCCAGGCGGTGCGCGCGATGGTGGAGGACTTGCAAGTGGACTCCAAGGTTGTCATCCGGTTGATCAGAAAGTCGAAGAATGAAGGGATGCGCATCCGCATTATGGAAGACTCTGAAGCCGCTGCCAGGACTCCTGAAGAAGTGCAGGAAAAGTTTCGGCAATGGCTTCAGGAGCTGGAATCCGAATGCCGTGCAATGAAGGAGTGAAGCTTAGGAGGGTTTTGCCGAAGGAGAGATGTGTTTCTGCTAGAGCCGTGTGGCACGAGGGGCCTGATGGGAGTGGATACTTATATCGCGACCGAAGAAAACATTCTGCAAGATTCACCTGACGGGTAGTTAGGTTAGTCCTTCGGGAATTTGACTGTGATTTTCCGTTTCACGTCGCGCATGCTGATGTTGTGAGTCAACTTGGAATTTTTTTTCGCACGAAGGATATCGAGTTTCAATGGTTCTCCTTGAGGCCAAAGCTCAAGTAATTGCATGAAACGGTTGCGCGCGTGGGTGCCCTCGAGCTCCACGCCATGGACCTTTTCAATCACATCTCCGGCTTGAAGTTTACTTTTAGCTCCCAACCCGTTCTCCGCCACCGTGGCGATAACGGGTAGCGCCGAGACGTGCAACTCTTCCGAGCAATAGAGATACCAGAAAAAGCGCGCTTGGAGAGGGTTGTCTTCCAAAACGATTTGAGTGGATCGTTCCAAAGCCTGCGAGATGATCTTTTCGGCCTCAGTCCGAACTGGCGCGGGGAGGCTTGCGACCGCTTTCTTAAGACGAGCCCCATCCCCGGCGAGAAGACTGGCTAGCGATGAATGCTCCCTTGGGAGGAAATCTTCTTTCTTCATTAGCTTGAGAAGAAGAGCCGCATCGTTCGTTGTTTTTTCCAATACCGGCGGCGCTGAGAGCAGAGCCATGAACGGCAAAAAGGGGAGGGGGACTGAGAGGGAAGCGGTGCCCTCTTCTTGCTCATCGAGGTCGTCGTCGAAAACCCAATCTTCGGGAAGATCCCCTTGTTCTTTTAGAAAATTAAATGCCTCCTCGCGATACTTTCTTGCGTAGGGAAAGCCGTCCTTGATGAGTTTCTCCCCTTCCGTGATCTCTTCCGGGGTCATCCGTTTGAGTGCTCTTTTGAGGTAGCCTTCTTCGGCCTTCTTGAAGGCGCCTTCATTGCGCTCGATTGCGTATTTGACTGCGGCATAGCCTCGAGGGTTGTCGCGATATTTGTGAACCCTATTGTCGAGGAGACCCCAAGCAAGGTAGTGCGCGCATTGCTCATCTTCAACGCAGCGATAAAGATAGATTTGATTCGCGTGATCAGAGAATTCTTTTCCCTGCTTCTCTCTCCAAGCCATCTCGCCGATATAGCCCGCCAAGCCATAGTAGGCGGTTTTACTATTACGATGGTCTCTGATGACCTGACGGTAAACTTTGATAGCCTCGTCATCGAGGGAGAGTTGCTGCTTTTGCTCAACCTTCTTGGCTCGAAGAGCTTCCGCGTGAGATAGAGCGATATGGGAGAATGCGCGATAACGGGGAACGGTTTTGTAGAGGCCGGAGGCTACGTTCATCTTGGATTTGAGATCCCCCATTGCGCCGATGCCACCAACTGACTGGAGCCAATAATGCTTTCGGAGATAAAAAGAGATCGTGTAGAGGGCGGAGTTGTAGCCGGTATTTGCAGATTCGATGAGCAGAGGAACTCCGATGTGAGGGTTCCCTTCGCGATATTCGTGCAACCCTTTGCGATACTTTGCTTTTGGATTGTTCAGCTCGACGCCTTCTTCGAGCCTCTCCCAAGCCTTTCTAATCGTCTCATCATCAAAGTAGTTATCATAGCCACTTTGGTCATCTGAAGTGAGGTAGATGAGCGTATCGGCGGCAAGGAGGTAGGAGCTATTTTGCAAACAGGCTTTGAGGTGGGTGGAAGCTTCGTCGATATCCTTGAAGCCTTTCAATCCCATGGAGTAGATTAGGTATTGCGCCCAGTCATAGAGGTAAACCTCTTTGCATGAGGGCTCCTCGAAGATTTTGAGGGCTGCCTCGAAGTCGGGGATGATTTTGCCCGTCGGATCTTTGTTAGACAAGATGGTGCCCAGTAAATACCTCGCCAAAGGATGCCCGGTCTCGGCCGCTTGGATGATCAGCTCACTTCCTTTGAGATCGTCTTTCTTCAGAGCCTCGTCACGGAGATAGGCTCGGCCGAGGTTGAGTGTTCCCAGAGCGGAACCTGCTTGAGAAGACTTTCGGGAATAGTCGACGATGCGCTCAGCATCGTAAGCAATCCCCAGCATCGACTCAGAAGAGCAATAGGCCCACTCGGCCATGGCATCAATATTCCCTGCCTGAGCCTCTTCTTCCAAGCGGTCAACGGGCCATGGTTTGGAATTCCAAAGGCCATCAGGGAATTCACCAGCAAAAGCCGATAGGGAGCCAAGCAGAATGATGAGGAAAGTGCGCAGGATCATATCTTGAAGTGCTGACTTATAGTTGTGGTGCGATGAAATGAAAACAAGCGCGGATTCTTTCCGATTTTAATGACTTTCGCTCAATGTCTCATTGGGTAATCTAGCGAAGAGCGTTTTTTCCGAGTGGTTGCAGGTTGCAGAGGCGCTCGGGTTCGAGGTTTTTGGCTAAGCCACGGCGGGAGAGGGAATTAGTCTCGGCATCTCGGGTGGTGGGAAGTTGGCTTTCGCTTTTTGTAAAAACCGCTTTCAAGAAGGTTTATGAGCCAGTCGGGGCTCCTTCCAAAGAGTAGTCAACCGGACAACGGAGCAAATTCGCTTTCTAGAGGCTTCCCCCAGCGTAAAAGCCCTTCAAAGGCTTTTACGAGGTGGTTCACATAGGAAAAATTGAGCCTGTGCAGCTGCTTCTTGTCTCGCAAGTTCTTCGCTCTGGCGGGCTTCCTTCTCTCTGTAATCCCGAAGAAATACCAAGGCCATCAACGTGAGGGCTCATCAAGGATGCAGGAAAATTTCTGTCCCTAAATCGTAGGTAGCTTCATTCCACCGCCGCCTTCTGCAATTGCCGAAGATTGTAGAGTCGCTGTGTCTTGGGCGCAAGTTCCACCCCTCGGAGCGAACGCGCAGCTGTTTTACGAGTTGCGCTGAATTTCTCCCGGCTATCCCGAAAGACCTGCTCCACAAATTCTTTCGAGCCAATCGCCACCCCATCGACGAAATACCGAACCCGGCAGCGCAGGTAATCGGCTTTCTCCAATCGACCTCCTGATTCTAATACCTCTAGTGCCTTCTTGCGTGAAATCCGTTTACGGAAAATCTGAGCCTCTCCACCGGCCTTCTCCCTCGCCAATTCCTCTGCTTGTCTAGCCTCACTCTCCGGTACCCCAAACAAGAAACAACGATACCTCACCAGCGCATCAGCAGAGGAGCCTCCGCTTCGAGTCAGCGCCCGCTTTGTTTGTCTAGGTTCAGCCCTCGCACGATAGTGGTAGACCATTTACTGCGAGGTGAAGTCGATCGAGATCTCATGGGGAAAGGTTCGAAAGGCGTAGTTGATCAGACTTTTAGAAATATGCTTGTGCTTGGCTCGCAGGACGACCAGATCCAGTTTTTCTTCTTGAGGCCAAAGTTCAAGAAGGCGGACGAGGAGGTTGCGGGAGCGGTCACTCTCTAGATCGACCCCATGCACCGTTTTGATAACGTCCCCGACTTGCAAGTTGCTCATAGCTCCCAGTCCGCCTTCTGCAAGTGAACCAATGATTGGCCTGCTGGATACGCGGTAATCATCGTGGCAGTATAGAAACCAGAGAAATCTGGCTTGGAGAGGGTTGTTTTCCAGAATAGCCTGATCTTCTTTCGCAATTGCGTTCTCAATCCTTTCAGTCAGTTTTGCACGGTGCTCTTCTGGCAATTCTGCAAGAGCTGCGAAGAGTCTCTCTTCCTCGGCGATAAGGAGCCGGGTCAGATGAGGAAGTTCTTTCTCGGTAAAGTCCTCTCCCTTGGTCAATTTGAAAAGCAGCGAGCTGTCTGTCGGATCAGTCTCTAATACGGGGAGAGTAGTAATTGCCGCAAGCAAGATTTGGTTGAAGCGCGGGTCGAAGAGGTGAGCATCTCCTCGTTCCATTTGGTCACGATGTTCGTCCAAATCGTCATCGAAGATCCAGTCCGCCGGAACATCTCCTTTTTCTTGCAGAAATTTGAAGGCTGCTTCGCGGTATTTTCTCGCGTAGGGGTAGCCATCTTTGATGAGTCGTTCGCCCTCAGCGATTTGTTCGGGTGTAATCTTCTCCATCATCTTTCTTTTTAGCCTCCTCTCCCTAGGAGAGTAGAAGCTATCCTTTTGGTCCCACACATGATCCAAAGCGGCATAGGCCTTGGCATATTGCGGCTCGAAGTGCGGTGAGTTGAGAAGGGTGGCCACTAAGAAGAATGCGGTTCGCCTGTCTTTTTCAGAAAGGTAAACGAACATCTCACAACCCCGGTCTAAATATTTCTTGTCCCGCTTTTCTCCGAAGCTGGCTACATAACAAAAGTAATTTCCCAAGTCTCTGAGCGCGCCTACATTGGAGCGGTCGGCACGTATCAACTGCCGGTAGATTTGGATGGCTTCATCTTCGGCCGAGTGGCCCCCGCCGTTCTTCTGTTTCTCATCTCTTATTTTCTCGGCATAAAGGAGACCGATTCGAGATTTCTTCCCGAGCCGGGGTAGTTTTTCGTAGACTGCGGCAGCGGTATTGAGCCGGGTCTTGCCGTCCCCAATTAAGACTTCCCCACCACACTGCTGCATCCTGTCTTGATTGACGACCCAGTAGTTCAGGGTGTAATGCGCGAGCCATGTTTTCTGGTTGGCTGCTTCAATTAGTAGAGGGAACTTCTGGTGAGGAGTGATCCCGGATTTCTTATAGGTCGCCCAGCGATACTTGGCGTGGGGATGGTTGAGCCTGACTCCTTCTTCGACTCGTTTCGCTGCTTTGTTGAGGATGGCATCAGTTAGGTATTTCCTCGCAGGCTTGTCGTAGCTAGAATTGAGGTAAATAATGTTGGAGGCGCAATCGATTGATTGAGTTTTATTGAAGCATCTTATCAAAGCGCTATACGCTTCCTCGAAGTCTTGAAAGCCTCTGGCTCCTTTGGAGTAAATCAGGTAATCGATAAAATCGTAGTTAAAGAGCTGCTTGCATCCGGGTTCCTCGAAGATTTCGAGAGCAGCCTCAGGGTCGGGTTCTATCGTGCCTACGTAATCAGAGAGGACCATGAGGGAGGCCCATTTGTAGCGTGCTAGAGGGTGCCCGGTCTCTGCCGCTTGGATAATGAGCTCACTTCCCTTTGCTTGGTCTTCTTCGATGGCTTGTCCGCGGATGTAGAACTCTCCCAAAAGAAGAGTGCCGAGGGCGGAGCCTCCTGTAGAGGACCGTTTTGCATACTCCACAATTTGTTCGGAGTCGTAAGCGATACCAAGCATGACCTCGCTAGAACAAAAAGCCCATTCGGCCATGGCATCTATGTTTCCGGCGGCAGCCTCCGCTTCAAGTTTGTCGGCAGGCCAAGGTTTGGAATTCCAGACCCCGTCCGGAAATTGGCCTGCGATGAGTGAGAGGGAACTGGCCAATAGAAAGAGAAGAACTTGAGCGCTCATAATCGACGTGGATTAAACAACAAAATATCAAGAGGCAGGTGAAGAGCGGAATTGAAAAATGATTGGAAAGTTTCCCAACCCGAATTTTCTCAGATTGGAAAGCAGGGCGAAAGGCTTTCGGTTGTAGAGGGGACGGTGGTCACCAGCTTTGCCATCCGGCCCCGTCCCCTCCACAACCTCTACCCCTATCTCCCATGAATCTGACTACCTGTTGCAAAGCCGTGACAGTCGCCGTTTTTTCGGCCCTAACCACTCTCTCGTCCTCCCCAGCCGGAAACCGCCATCGCCCCGCCCGCCCTCACCGACGGACTCTCCTCGGCGGTCCATCTCATCCAAGCCGAAATTTCCTGGGACTTCGGTGACCTTGGAACAGACTGGCGCGACGAACTCTCAGGCAGCGAACCAATGCAGAAATTTTTCCTCCGCTTCAAGCACTCCGGACCAGAGTTCGCCCAAGCCAAGCTTCTGGTCGAAAGAACGGATGGACCGGGCAGCGCGATGATGGAGCTGCCCGAGAAAGGCGTGGCCCCGAGCGGCTTCCGTGAATATGGCCCCATGACCCTGGGCGAGCTTCCCTTCCTACCGGGAATTCAGTTAAGGGTCATTCTCCAGAACGGAGAGGGCGACAGCTTCGTCAACCAGTCGAACCGGCTCACCATCAACGCGGTTTCCAACGAGATTCCGCCTTTCCATTACACACCCATCTTCTTTTTGCAAATCGCCCAGAATTTCGGCGTGCCTGGAGTCGGTGGCGGCTATTGGTGCGAGGGAACCGACGAGAGCGAGGTCTATGTCGATGGCGTCCGGGGGCACGGGGGCGGCGCGGGGCTTATTCGAGCACAGGATGCCTGGCACATCGGTTCCTGCACCAAGGCGGTCACCTCGACCTTTCTCGGCCTGCTGATCCAGCGGGGTACGGCCACCCCGGGAACGGGAGCGCCCCTCTCTTGGAATACCAGCCTCTTCGAAATTTTCGGTCCGAGTTCGTTTGGCGACGATCTCCACCCCCGATTTCAAAACACCACCCTGCTCCAGCTCGCCTGCCATCGCTCCGGCTTGCGCATGAACGGAACCGAGAATTCCGCGACTAGGGACATGTCGCCGGGCTCGCTCAATTTGACCAATCCGCGGCAACTCCGTCGTCTGGTGACCGAGTCGCTTTTGACCCGTCAGCATTTCGAGGACGGGCAGCCCACCGTCCCCACCCTAGCGGGGACGGACTTCTACTATGGAAGTGGTAATTATCTCGTGCTGGCCTCGGTGATCGAAGAGTTGCTCAACGACAACTTCGAGGACCTCATCAGGCAACAGTTTCTCACCCCCCTGCTCGGGGTAGCGAAAGCGGACTTCGGCATGCCCACGGACCTCGGTTTTGGGAACGAGCCCCATGGCCATCGTCGCGAGGTGGAGTATCCTTTTGCAATCTACCCCGACAACACCCCTCTCGAACCCGCATGGAATGCGGCGGGAGGACTCTATCTAACCTTTGACGAATGGCTGGCGTTCTGCCGCCTGCACATCCGGGGGTTCGAGGGGGGAAATTACCCTCACACAAACCACCTTGGACGCCCTCCACGAGCCCTACCCTTCCACCGACGATACCACCTATGCCCCGGGATGGGGAGTCTCCTACCGCGATGGAAGAAAGAGGCTCGACCACAGCGGAAGCTACTTTCGTTTCAATGCGCGGGCCTTCATCAACCTGACCGACGGATGGGCGGTGGTGGGCGCGGCCAACATCGACTTTGACATAGCGGCGGGAGACGACGCCACCAATGCCGTGGTGCGCCACCTTGCCGACCAGTTGCGCTACAAGAACTCGGGGCTGGGAACAAGTTCTCTCGGCGGAAGTCTTGCCGCAAACGGCGGCTCTCGCGGATTGTCAGACCTCGGGGCAGCGTTTGAAACTCCCGTCAATTTCGGCACGGAGACCGCCTCTCGTTCCTACGGCTTTGTAAGAGGCTTCCCCGCGAGCGGGTGGGCTCCCTACGACGATTTCTCCGAATGGAGAGAAGAAGTCCGGCGCTTTCCGAAAGCTCCCACCCTGCGCTTTCCCCGCTCAGGCCTGGTGGAAATCTCGGCAAATGGCGAGCCTGGCTTTCCTTATGAAATCCTTTTGCGTGACGGCCTGGCCGAAGGCGGCTGGGAACCAATTGCCGACTTCGTGGCCGGCGACGAGCCGCAAACACTTGAGCTGGAAATTCGAAGCTTCGGGGCAAGGAGCTTCTTGGTCCTGCGGGAGAAAGTGAATTAGCCCAAGCAGGAAAAGGCCAGACCTCAGCGCATGGCCGCAAAGCTGTCAGCAATTGAAACGCGACCCTTAAAACGGAGTAGGGCTACACGAGGAAAGGCACTTTGCTGGCCCTGGTTCTTCTTTAAAGGACCTCTTTAAAGGGACAGGCACTTTCTAGTTTCGTCGCTTCAGGCGGACTCAACGTTCTTTTGCCGTGTAGTGTGGTGCGTGAATTAAAAATTTATAACATATTGAACCAAAAGGCATGCTAAGAAAAAGACAGGTGTGGAGTAAAGGAAGAAACGGAAGCCGTTAAATGCTTTTTGGCAGTTCATAATCTTTTCACAGTTGATCTCTCCCATCCTCTCAAGCTGATTCGACCAGTCTTCTATAGCATGCTTCCATTCGCCGCCGTCTCGGAAAAGGTCGATCCTTTCTTTTTCTGAGTTGTGTAATTCTTCATTTTTCTTATCAAGATAAGGGAATATTGCTGAAGGCTTTGATCTTCCTGGATTTCTGGGGCTAAGAGCTTCTATTGAACTCCAGAAAACGTAGCCTCCTGACGCGATAACCGCCACACTAGCGATGATGAAGAGTAGAGGCACACAACACCAACATCCTTCCCAAGAAATCACTGTTTTAAGAAAATAAGGAAGTGATTCCACAACGGCTTTTCCTTGGGCGAACATCAACCCAACAAGTGCTGCTAAGCCAGCCATTAATGCTCCAATCTTGGTATCGATGAATCTGGCTACTGATTGGCTATTTTGGTAGCCAGCTTTAAGGTGTTCAATTCTTTGCGAAGTTGATAGCGCTAAGTTTTCGCGGTCATCCATGTTAAAGGTTTCCCTTCTGTTTTAATCTCATCCCAAAATTGTTTTGTTCCTTCATCGCTGTGTAGCCACTGATCCCACTGCTTCGGCCATATTTTTAGCTCAAGTTTTGTCGCAATCCAGTGACGGCTGATCAAGAATAGTGCACCACATCGAAGCAATTCGGAAAAATCCTCAACTACTAATATCTTCGATTTGCTTGTCTGTGATTGTGCTAGTTTCCATTCGTCATGAGAGATCCAACAAAGGTCGCCGTCAGCGTTCACATTGACATGCCAATCTGCTTCTCGTTTCACCCATGGCTCATCGCAAAACAACATGGGCGGAGTTCTCCGCATTGTCCTGAGATTAATTTTAATACGAATAGGCGCTATAACTTCTGTGTCGTTTACCGAAAACCTAAGTTTACCATTCAACGTAAGTGAACTCCGGTCACTTTTCTGGATATCCATATTTTCTATCCACGTTCCCAATAATGATATCAGGTTTTCGGAGTATTTAAATTTTGCTTTGCTCATGAAGATAAGGCCTAGGACGAACTGTGGCTTTTCCTACGCTGGGAACTGTGATTTTAGCCTTAGGAGTTTCATGACCTAAAAGCATCTCAACTTCTGCCTTAGCAGTGGCTAGATCATGAAGCACACCTTTCCGAAAAAGTGTCGAGCTTTGTCCGTTCTCCTTCTCATTGTCCATCAAGCAATCCTTGTATGGCTTCACAAGCATATCGCGGTCTTCGCCAAGTATCGCTATACTCCGAGGTTTAGGATTCATTTCAGAAAAACCGCGAATGCTCATGCCGATGCCTTTGCCTGCACCAAGAAGAAATCGTCTGCCAGGAAAGGAAACTGATCCCAGAAAGACGTTACCGGTTGCATTGCCATGAATATCTCCTCCTGAAACACTCTGTGCCCACCCTCCAAAACCAAATCCTGCAGCTTTTAGATGCATGGTGTCCTCGAAGTCGAGAGATAACTCTATGGGTTTGGTTTGTAGTGCTTGAATGTAGTCTTCCTTATTGTCGTATTGTGCTATCGCTGTGAAATTATCGCCTGCCCATGGAAGCTGGACAATATGCTCAGTATGACTCTCTGAGAAATTTGCTGCATCGTCCATTAGAGAGAGGAAATCATTAGCGAGATTTCTCAAGGCAGCATCATCATCAAAACATGTTTCAACTCGACTTGTGAATCCGTCTAAATCGGCTCTCATAGTCCATCCAAAAAACCTTTGAGGTTCGTCGTTATCAGGATTTATGTCTCCAGTAGAGGCGTTGATAATGCCAGTTCGAGCGCTAGTTTCTAGCAAAAAGGAGCCCACTGTGACGTCTAAATCTTTCTCGTCGAAAACTAGGTCCTTTGCTCTCTCGGTTAGTAACGTATTTGGAATTTCCACCTGCCCATCATGCAAGTCTATATAGCTCCATGTTCCGCGCCAATATTCTCCGTAGTGAAAGCGTTTTAGAGATTGCTCTTCCAAGTTCTTGGCAAGTTCGGAATAGAGCTTTTTCGCGGGCCGATTTGCCGAGTTCCCTAATGATACAGAAGACTGATCTCCGTGTATGCCTCGGCCATTGACTACTAATGTATTGCCATGGTCAGAAGTGAATCTCCAGGCCTTCACTTTCTGAGATTTAGCAAAGATTTTTGTCAAGTTTTGGTGAAGAGAATAGCAAAATAACGATACGTCAGAACGTGTCTTCTCTGATTCGTGTGGAATAGCGATATGGATTGTCGAGCCTTGGGCCTCCAAAACAGCACCATCAAAAGCTTTCGCTGTCTTTTCACTTACTTGAGTAGCTTTTCCGACGTTTCTGAGAAACGATTTTGCGTCTTCCAGATTCTCGGCGCTTTCGTATCTTGATTCGAATTCAAGATGCAAGTAGATATGCCAGATATTCTTTGGTAGATAACCAAATCCGGAAACGTTGGAATCTTTGCTGAAATTTGAGGAGTTCGGCAACTCGACAAACTCTCTGAGATTTTTCTGCGATCGTGTAAGATTTCTTTTCATTGCCGATTATTTATTAGTGCGAGTTTGAGCAAGTGTACTGCCAGCCGCGGATTTAGAGGCTTTA
Source organism: Verrucomicrobiota bacterium JB023 (assembly GCA_030673895.1). Taxonomy (GTDB): domain Bacteria; phylum Verrucomicrobiota; class Verrucomicrobiia; order Verrucomicrobiales; family Akkermansiaceae; genus Roseibacillus. The sequence continues at coordinate 57,111 of JAUTCR010000066.1, read as the reverse complement.
CTTGTTCTTCCATCTTTGAGCACTTTTGATGCCGCTGAGGAGGCCTTTTTGGATGTTTGCCGTTTTGGAGCGCCTTTCTGAGACAAAGCGCTTCCAGAACTTGTCTTAGGCGTCTTTGAAGTAGAAGTTGACCTCAATCTTTTGGAGGCATATCTAGCAGCCTTACTACCTGTTGTTTTTAGGGTTTGTTGCCATGCTTAAACAGAACGCATTATACATGCCAGAAAACCGGGGAACTCGTAAGGTAATGGTAATCAGCTGGAAATGGGTTTCTGATGTTTTGTGAAGCAGTGGTGTTTTCTTCATGTGGCCAAAACGACGCAGATAGCAGGACAGCTTGTCGATTAACTCGAGACAAAATGGCACGCAATGCTTCCTAAAATATCTTAGAAAACTCTGAAAGCAGTCGGTATTTAGGGGGCGGCACATAATGGATTCTGCTGAAGTGACTTTTTTGAAGCTCGCTGACAATATATGGGAGAATAGAGTCCACGTATTGTGATGTTATTCGAAAAAGGAATGATTAATCTCGTGGAATGAAGATGATTGGTCCGGATCCGTCGCTGGTGAGGTTGGTTTCTTGGAGTTGTTCAGGGGTGAAGACTGCCATCTGGAGATCGATGGGGACGAGGCCGGCCTGGGTTTGGACAAAGTTGTCGGGTTTGGCATCGACGATGACGACTCCGTCTGCAGGACGATAGAAGCCGAAGCAGGAATTGGGGACTCCCCGGAAGCCCTCCTGTGTCAGGAGGTCATGAATAGCCTCGGTGGTGACGGGTCTGGTGTTCTCATATCACTGTTGGGATATGACGAGGGAAGGTTGGCCTGAGGGTTGGCCGATGATGATGCTGGGCCCGTCGGAGGTGTAGACGCCTTCGAGTTCGATGTCGCCGCCGAAGACTTCGAGCTGGAGGGCCATTCGGGTAAGGTATTCTGACGGGGTGGCGTTGCGGCGGTCGAGGTGACCGTCAACGACGCAGGGGACCTGACCGAAGACTTCGGGCCAAGTGTGTTTGAGGGCGCGGTCGTGCTTTTTGTCGTGAAAGACTTTGTGTTCGCTAGTGCTGTCGGAGACGATACGAAGGTTGTTGAAGCGGGAGGTTGGAACTATTTGGCCTGAATCAGCTGCCCACTTTTCAAGATTTCCTGTCTCGATTCCTTTTGATGTTGGATCACCTGTTGGCGTACTTCCTCGATGGTCCGCTGCTCGGGCGGCAACTTGGAAAGCGCGTCGTTGACGGCTTGAAGTTTCTTGGAAGGACCTTGGACTCTCATCTGGGGTAGAATGCTCGTTTTCGGGTGGGATGTTAAATGGGTCGTCGGCAGGCATTTTAGGGCGGGAGGTTTACTTTTTAGGGCAGGTGGTTTGGTCTTGGGTGATTTTCGGAAAAGGAAAGGCTTGGGGGGCCTTTTCTTGGCTGTGGGGACTTGGTTGGGTGGCGGACGCCTCGGCGAGGCGTCCCTACCGGTGGAAGTTTTCGGGGCGGTGGGGATTCACCGGCGGGACGCCGGTGCTCCTTGAGTTACTGGCACGCTTCACACTCCTCGCCATTCCGCATGGCTTCGATGGAGCAGGCAGCTTTTTCGGCGGGGGTGTAGGTTTTCTTCGCTTTGGCCGCGACGGTGCTCTTTTCGATGTTACTCGCCTGGAGGGTGCGGAGGTAGTAGGTGGTTTTGAGGCCGGTGGACCAGGCGCGGCGATACATGTGAGACAGGGTCTTCATGTCGGGCTGGGCGAGGAAGAGGTTCACGCTTTGGCTCTGGTCAATCCACTTTTGGCGGCGGGCGGCGGCGTCGATGAGGTGCTCGTGGCCGATGCCAAAGACGGTGAGGTGCTTCTGCTTGAGACGCTCGGGGATGCCGTCGATGTCGGTGAGCTCGCCGTCGAAGTATTTAAGCTGGTCGAGCATGTCCTGGTTCCAGAGGCCTTCGGCCTTGAGGTCTTTGACAAGCTCGCGGTTGAGGACAATGAAGTCGCCGGAGAGGTTGCTCTTGACGTAGAGGTTCTTGTAGCTGGGCTCAATGCATGGGGTTGTGCCCATGATGTTCGAGATGGTCGCAGTGGGGGCTATGGCGAGGACGTTGGAGTTGCGCATGCCGTTGCGGGAGATTTTTTCGCGCACGGGACGCCAGTCCATTTTGCCGCCGCGGGGGACTTGGATGTCCTGGCCGCGTTCGTCTTCGAGGAGGTCGAGGGTGTCTTGGGGGAGGAGGCCGCGGTCCCACTTACTGCCCTTATAGGAGTTGTAGGTGCCGCGCTCGCCGGCGAGGTCGCTGGAGGCACTGTAGGCGTAGTAGGCGACGGCTTCCTGGAATTCGTCATTGAAGTCCACGGCTTGCTCGGAGGCGAAGGAGTAGCCCTTCTTGTAGAGAGCATTCTGAAGACCCATGACGCCGAGGCCGATGGGGCGGTGGCGGGAATTGGCCGTCTTGGCGGCGTCGGTGGGGTAGAAGTTGATGTCGATGACGTTATCGAGGGCGCGGATGGCGACGGTGATGGTCTCGCGGAGCATCTCGTGGTCGAGCGCGCCGTCATCGGTGACGTGAGTATCGAGAACAACGGAGCCGAGGTTGCAGACGGCGGTTTCCTCGTCGGAGGTATTGAGGGTGATCTCGGTGCAGAGGTTGGAGGAGTGGATGACGCCGGCGTGGTCCTGAGGGCTGCGGAGGTTGCAGGGGTCCTTGAAGGTGATCCAGGGGTGGCCGGTTTCGAAGAGCATGGAGAGCATCTTTTTCCAAAGCTCAATGGCGGGGACTTGGCGGGACCAGATTTTGCCTTCTTCGGCTTGTTTTTCGTATTCCTCGTAGCGGAGCTCGAAGGCGCGTCCGTAGAGGTCATGGAGGTCGGGGGTCTCGTTGGAGCGGAAGAGGGTCCAGGTTTGGCGGGCTTCCATGCGCTTCATGAACAGGTCGGGGATCCAGTTGGCGGTGTTCATGTCGTGGGTGCGGCGGCGCTCGTCCCCGGTATTGACGCGCAGCTCGAGGAAGTCCTCGATGTCATTGTGCCAGGTCTCGAGGTAGGCGCAGCCGGAGCCGCGACGCTTGCCGCCCTGGTTGACGGCGATGAGTTGGTCGTTGTGGAGCTTGAGGAAGGGGATGACGCCCTGGGACTCGCCATTGGTGCCCTGGATGTAGCCGCCGGTGCCACGCACGGAGGTCCAGGAGCCACCGAGTCCGCCGGCCCACTTGGAGAGGAAGGCGTTCTCGGCGATGCCGCGGATCATGATGCTCTCGATGTTGTCATCGACCTTGTAGAGGTAGCAGCTGGAGAGCTGGCTGTGGAGGGTGCCGGAGTTGAAGAGGGTGGGGGTGGAGGAGCAGAAGCGGCGGCCCTTGTAGAGTTGGTAGAGGCGGGTGACCCAGTCCTCGCGGTTAGTTTTTTCTTCTTTGAAGAGACCCATGGAGACGCGCATCCAGAAGAATTGCGGGGTCTCCATGCGGCGGGGCTTCTTGCCGGTCTTGTCGACGATGAGGTAGCGGTCGTAGAGGGTCTGGATGCCGAGGTAGTCGAAGTCAAGGTCGGCGGAGGGGTCGAGGGCGGCGGAGAGCTTTTTGATGTCGTAGCGGCCGTCGATGAGGTCGGGGCTGAGGCGCTTGATTTTGACGCCGTGCTTAAGATAGGCCTTGAAGGCGCGTTGGTGGGCTTTCTTGAGGCCCTCGATGCCGTCGCGGACGATGTTCCAGTCGAGCACTTCCTCGTAGATGTAGGTGAGGAGGATGCGGCCGGCGAATTTAGCCATGTCGGCGTCCTTCTCGATGAGGGCGCGGGCGTTGAGGATGATGGTTTTCTGAAGGTCCTCGGCGGTGATTTCGGCTCCGATGGAGCGGCGGAGTTCGCGCTCGATCTGGTCGTCGCTCATGTCGAGCTTGAGACCGATGGAGGCGAATTGGATGCGCTTCTTGAGCTCCATGCCGTCCCAGAACTCGGATTCGCCATCGCGGATGACGGTGACGAAGGCTTCCTGATTGGGGTCCTCGGCGGGGCCGGTTTCGAGGGCGCGCATGCGGGCGCGTTCGGCGCGGTAGAGGATGTAGGCTTCAGCGACCTTGAAGTGGCCTTGGCGCATGATCTCGTTCTGGACCATGTCTTGGACGTCCTCGATGTGGACGAAGGCTTGGTCGCCACCACGGACTTGTTCGGTGACGGCGTGGGCGATGGCTTGGGCGGGAGCGGGGTCCTTTTCCTCGGAGAGGAAGCAGTTGCGGACAGCGGATTCGATTTTGGATTCGCTCCAAGGGACGACCTTGCCATTGCGGCGGATGAGGCGCACGGGCATGGGGGCGGGCTCTTCGTTGATGGAGATTTCGCCGGTGTTTTCCAGCGCGCGCTTAAAGACGAGGGATTTGGCGACGTCGTGGGCGTCGTTCTCGATGAGGGCCTTTTCGATGAGGAGGTAGAGGTCGGCCTGGGTGAGCTTCAGCTGGCCGCCCTTTTGGACTTGAGCCATGAGACTGTTAGAGACGCTGTGGGCGACGGCGGAGACGAAGGAGCGGTTCTCGTCATTGAAGATGGAGGCCTCCGGGGTGCGGCGGGCGATGAGGAGGTCGGTGAGGGACTCGCCAATGGCATCGGCGACGTCGGCGAGGGAGAAGTGTTCCTCGATGTCGGCGCGGGTGACGGTGATCTCGGGGATGGGCGTTCGCTTATCACTCGGAAGGGTCTCGCGCCAGTTGTAGGCTTTGAAGTCGGGGTTGGTGTTTTGGAAGCGATTAGAGATGACTTCTTTGAGGGCGAGGTCTTCTTCGAGTGTTATCGAACGGTACATGGTTGTTAGGAGGTTTAGAGGTTTGGCGGCGAAAGTTTGTTAGCGTTCAGTTTGCAGTTTTCAGTCTTGGGCTTTGCGGGGGGAGCAGGACTGGCTTGGGCTGTGGGTGGGAGAGGTTGGACGGAGAGTTTTTGTTAGAGGGATTTAGGCCAAGTTGGAGGTGGAGTTTGTCAGTCGGTTGGGAACCGCGGATTGACGGGGATTTTTCTAACTAGGGGGAGAAAGTTGCTGCTTGAGGGTGATTTCGGAGAGGAAGAGGCCTTCGTTTGGCAAGTCTTGTTGCCAGCGCTTGGAGCTGATTAAGGATTGGAGTGCGGCGGATTCCTGGAACGGAGTTGGAACGAGGAGCTTGTGGGTGCGGAAGCTGCCTGCGCTTTGGCAGTAGGCGAGATACTGGCTGGATGGCTCTGGAACGCCTGTGAGGATCGTTGCTGGATTTAGAATGAAGAAAACGCCATCCTGTTCTGCCAAGGGGTCGAGTGGCCAGCGGCTTTTTGGAAGGCTGGCCATGGGAGCTCCGAGTCCAGGGCGTCTCAAGGTTTTGCTGTGGTCGGAAAAGAGAAGGAGGGAGAGCGAGCAGATTCGACGCTCGAGAACGTATCGGTCAATGGGGTGGACGGTATCGAAGGGTCGGGTCTCGAGGGATTTCAGGCTGGCGACGGCCTTGGTTTCCCCAAGAGCGATGTAGTGATTTGCTGCTTCGGCGAGGCTGGCGGGGGTGGTTGATTCTTGCCTGAAAAAGACGGGGACGGTTTCCGAGATTTCGACATTTCTACGCGGGATGTCGAGAGCGACAAAGTCGGGGTGGTGCTTGCTGGAGGAGCAGGCAGCGAGGGTGAGACTGAGACAGACTGGAAGTGCGAGGTTCAGAGGTGACTGGGCTTGTGGTGCTGGAATTGCGTAGGGGCTTGTTGCGCTGGGGCGAGCTGAAGCTCGCGGTCCGGTTGGCGGACGCCTCGGCGAGGCGTCCCTACCGAGTGGTGAGGATGCCTCGGTGAGGCAATCCCGTGGGAATTAGAGTTCGTCGTCGTCGGCGCCGGCGAGGGCGGAGGCTTTTTGGTATTCGGTGACTTTGCCTTCGAAGAAGTTCTGTTCCTTCTTGAGGTCCATCGATTCGGAGAGCCAAGGGAAGGGGTTCTCGTTGATGTCGTTGAGAGGGTCGAGACGGCAGTTGGTGAGGCGGCGGTTGCCGTTGTAGTCGATGTAGCGCTCGAATTCCTCGGCGGAGAGTCCGACGGCGGAGACGGGGAGGCAGTCGCGAATGAACTCTTTTTCGAGGCGGATGCCTTCGGCCATGGTCTGGCGAAGGTCTTCCTGGAACTCGGGGGTCCAGATGTCGGGGTTCTCGGTGACGAGGGTGTTGAGGAGATTGCGGAAGACCTCGATGTGATTGGACTCGTCGCGGAGGGTGTAGCGGAACATTTGGCCGATGCCGGGGAATTTGTTCTGGCGGTAGAGGCTGAGAATCATGCCGAAGAGGCCGTAGAACTGGGTGCCTTCCATCACTTGGCCGAACATGAAGATGTTCTTGGCGAGGGCCTGCTTGTTCTCGGTGACGGTGAGGTCGATGTCGCGACGGAGAGCGCGGGAGTTGCTGACGACGAAGTTGTTCTTGGCCTTGATGGTGGGGATGTCCTCAAACATGGCCTCGCATTCGTGTGGGTTGATGCCGAGGGAGGAAATCATGTAGACGAGGGAGTCGGCGTGGATGTTCTCCTCGTGGGCGTGGCGGCCGAGGACGAGCTTGAGCTCGGGTGCGGTGACGACCTCGCGCACGACGTGAAGAATATTGTCGCCGACGATGCCCTCGGCGGCGGAAAAGTAGCCGATCCCCATCTTGATGATCCAGCGCTCCACGTCGGAGATGTCATCGCTGCGCCACTGCTGGATGTCGGTCTGCATCTGGATGTCCTCCGGCTCCCAGTGATTGGCCTTCATCGTCTTGTAGAGGTCGTAGGCCCACTGATATTTCAGGGGGAGAATATTGAAGAACATGGTGTCCCTGCCATTGATGACGCTCTTGGCCGCGATGGCTGCGTCGGCTTTGTCTCGGTCGAGGACGAAGGTGCGGTTTCCAACTTGGATCGTGGTCGTATCGGGCATGATGATGGGGGTGCTTGGGAGTCTTTCGGTGCGCCCCCGGAGCCGGAAAGAGGTGGCAAAAACTTGCTCGCGAGGACTTTACCATCCTACCTGTTTTTCGAACTTTTGGTCAATTTCAATTTGCTCATATAGTATGAACAAATTATTCACAATACAAGATGTTGTGGTGGGGTGGCTGTGCGTGCTGCAACACTTTGATCTTGTCGCGGGCTGAAGCCCCGACAATTGGAGGCCTGCGGGTTGGGGTGGTCACTTTGGCGCAGTGGCCTCTCGGGTCAAAAAAAACTTCGTGGCACAAGTGATGGCGACCGTTTGTTCCACTATTCTAAAAATTTTAGTGGCGTGGAGGGAGGAGAGGGGTCCCGGATTGCCTAACTCACTGACTGGAGAGGGTAAAATTTTGGAAAAACCGCCTGAGATTCAATTTTCTAACAGACTTTACTTAGCGGATGAGGCCACTTGCTGCGGCCCGAGAGGTCGACTTGGGAGGGGGGGCGAGATGGATGAAGCCCAGAAAATCAGTGAGTCATCTGACTCAACGAGAGCTCGAAGGAAAAAAAATCCGGGTCGAAAGGACCCGGAGCGAGTAAGGTTCGGGAGACGGAGTCGCCCGGTCTGTTCAGTGGATGAGCTCGAAAGGTGAACGCTTGGTTTGGCAAGGGACTGCCAGGATGGATGAGGTGGCCATCGTCTAGCCGCAATGCTAGATAAAATCAACAAGCGTGCTTAGAGCAGCAGGCTCACTTACTGGAGGGTGCGTCCAGCGGCTTGAAGGACGCGCACCGGGATGCCGATCGCACTGCGAACGAGGGTGCAAGAGGTGAGAGAACCGAGGCAAAGAGCTGCGATGAGTGCGATAGCGATGGACTTCAGCATGGCGCGAGCTTGGCAGGTTGGAGCGGGGAGGTCAAACGAGGAAACCGCGAAAATTGCTTCTTCATCGGCATTGAGCCCTTGAGGATAAAGGGCGGGAGGAGAAGGGGAGGGATTCCGAGTCGCCCGGGATTGGTGGGAGGGTTGCCTCTCGGGTCACGGAATGAGACTGATTCTCAACGCGCTTTTTCTTTGAGACCTTCCTGATGCGAGGTAAGGTTGCGGTTGAATCGATCAACCCCAATCTATGACTAGTACCGAAACCAAAACCAAGACCTGTCACAATTGTGCCCACTGGAAAGCTCTCGAAACCGAAACCGGTGAGTGCCGTCGCCATGCTCCACAAACGATCGTGTTTGAGATCGACGACAAGACGAGCATCGAATCGCGCTTCCCGACCACCAATGAGCATGACTGGTGCGGAGACTTCGAGCGCAAGTGAAGGCCAACAGGCATTCAAGAAAGGGTAGTTAGCCCCTTTCCAAGAAAAGCTCGCCTAATAAAAGGCGGGCTTTTTTGCGTACGGGATTGCTTGGGACGGCAGGGAAATCCCCATGGTGAAGTCGGTTAGAAAAATTTAATTGCGAATGAGTCTCAATAGCGTTTCACTATCCTCGTGACGGGGAGTGAAATCGACACCTTGTTGGCCCATGCAATTCCCAAGACACCTGCGGGTGTGGATGTGCTGTTGGATATTCGGGAGAACCTCAAGGAACGTGGTCATCCCGGGCAATGTGTGGGCTGCTTCTTTTCCTTGCTGAAGGATATGCATTCGCCTGAAGGTCTGCGGCCTTTGCGAATTTGGCTGGAAGAGAACCTTGAGATTGCGGTCCGGGTGGATGGCGAGGAGGCCGAATTCCTCCCGGTGATGCTGGGCAAGAGCCGGAGCCTACGCGAGTATTGCGAGAAGGCGATTGAGCTGATCCGCTTGGATCGCGCCTATGATGCGCAGCGGATTCATCTCTCCTTCCGCTATCGGCAACAGGCTGCCTGAGAGGGCCCTGGCGAGCCCTCTGCAGGTAGAAAGAGGGCTTACAGAATGTGGGCGCCGCGAGCCGGGCGGGTGGCGAAGATTTGAGGCGTGATCCCTGTCTCGGCCAAGTAGCGCTCATGCAGCGCGGTGGCGATGGAGAGGGCTTGATCCTTCCGGCAGAGGGTGACGGTGGAGCCACCGAAGCCGCCACCGGTCATGCGGGCCCCGAGGACGCCGCCCTCAAGTCCCAGGTCCTCGGCGATTTTAACCATGAGGTCGAGCTCCGGACAGGAGACCTCAAAGTCGTCGCGCAGGGAATCGTGGGATTCCTTCATCAGGCGGCCGATGTCGGCATACTCATCCTTCTTGAAGTCTTCGGCTGCTTGCACGGTGCGGGCAATCTCGCTAACGACGTGGCGGGAGCGACGGAAGACGCGTTCGTTCATCTTGTCTTTGGCTGCCAGCACGTCGTCCATGGTGCAGGCCCGCCAGCTCTCCTTGCCAATGGCGGCGAGGCCGTCCTCGGTGTCTTGTCGGCGGGCGGCGTACCCGCCATCCGAGAGGTCGTGGGAGACGCAGGTATTGGCGACGATGATTTCCAGATCGGGATTAGAGAAGGGGACGAGTTCGGGCTCGGCGCTCTGGCAATCGATGAGGACGAGGTGGTCCTTCTTACCAAAGGCGGATGCGAACTGGTCCATGATGCCGCAGGGCACGTTGGCGAATTCGTGCTCGGCCTTCTGCGCGAGGAGGGCCTTCTCCTTGGTATCGAGGGTGGTATCGACAATGGCCTCGAGGAGCGTGGCCATCGCGCATTCGAGAGCGGCAGATGAGGACAGGCCGCCGCCGGTGGGTACGCTGGAGACGACGATGGCGTCGAAGCCGGGGATGACGTGGCCTCGCTTTTGGAAGCCATCGATGACGCCGCGGAGATAGTTTGACCACTTGAGATCATTGATGGCCATTTTTTCCGAGAGGTCGATGACGGCCTCATCGGCATCGCCCGAGCGGGCGCGGACTTGGCTTGTGCCATTTGGCACGGCCGCGATGACGATGTAACGCTCGATGGCAAGGGGGAGGACGAATCCATCGCAATAGTCGATGTGCTCGCCGATAAGATTGACGCGGCCAGGGGCAGCCGCAACGAAGGTGGCATCCTTGCCATAATGATGTTTGAGCTGCGCTTGAGCGTCCGCAGCGAGGTCGGAAAGAGAGGTATTGGGTTGCAGAATCATGAGCGGTTGCTTGAAGGCTTTCAGGAATAGCGGGAATTGGGCGGGTCGGGAAGAGCGGTTTTTCCTCTTTGCGAGCTGAGGATGGGTTGATTTGCCCTGCCCGATGTCGACCGGTTGGGGTGGGCGAGCTTAAGGAGAGGGCGGTAAGACGCTCTTCGCGTGAGGGAAATTGCTTCTCCGCCTTGTTTCTGCGGCCGGAAGGCAAAGAAAAAGGGGAAGCTTGGCTTGCGGCCGAGCTTCCCCTTGGCGGGTGCTGAATGAATGGGGGCTAATCGGTCTTCCCCGGCGATGGAGCTTAAGGAATCAGCTTAAAGGAGTAATAGTAGTGCTGATTCGAGTGGAGGCGATACTTGTGCAGAGGCAGCTGGCCCCAGGAATTTGTTCCGCCGAGCCCCATCTGGCCGTAATCGATATTGAGGTAGATGGTCTCGCTCTTGCGGAGGTCGATGGGGTGACGGGCGAGCTCGATTTCGTCAGGCGAGTAGGGGTAAGCCGCGATTTCCAGCGGGCGACTGCCGGTCGCCTGAATGGTCAAGGAGCGGTCTCCTCCGGAGAAGGAGGCCCAGCGAACCTCGGTGCGATTACTTGATTCCTGAGGGTCGAGGTAGTGGTTAAACAGCTCGGGCACCGTCCCTGCGTGAACGCCGACCCAAGCAGAGCGCTTGCGGTCGATATAGTTCTCGTGAGGGCCAAGGCCGAACCAATCCCACTTGTTCTGGCTCGCGGGGAGCTGGGTCTGCATGCCGAAGCGGGGCAGCATCTCGGACTTGCGGGCCCAGACATTGACCTTCACATGTAGGCTGCCGTCTTCACCGAACTGGTAGTCGAGGGTGGCGTCGCTGTTGCCGACGTGGAGGCGGAGGTCGAAGTGCGCGCGATCGTCTTCCAGCTTGCTGTCCTTGAGGGTGGCCTTGTCGGCCACGTTGCGCCAGGCGCCGAGTTTGCGGTCGAGCTTGGCTCCCTCGTCGTTATTGATCGGCGGGCGCCAGAAGTTGAGCTCAAGCGGGCCAGCGAGCTGTTCCTTGCCATCGAGCTGGTAGGACAGCACGCGACCGTTTTGGCTGAAGGTGACGCGGGCTTTGCCGCTGGTCGCCACAATCTCTGCCTCGCCTTCCTCATAGCTGATCTTTGCGAAAGAGGACGGCTCCGGGAGGGTTTGGCTTTGCAGGGTGAACTGCTTCTGTGCGACGAGATGGCCCTTCTCGGCCCAAGGTTGGTCATCCTTCAGGCGGAAGATGAGGCGGACCTGGTATTCCTTCTCCTTGGCCATGGCGAATTCAGGCTTCGGCAGGGTGAAGGAGACCGTCTGTCCGGCGGCGACCTCGGGAAGGCTCAGCGTCTCGGTAGCGATGAGCTTGCCGTCCTCCCGGTATTCGGCGACAGCCTGCAGGTGGGACAGGTCGATGAAGTCATACTCGTTCTGCAGGCGGAACTCGAGGGCTTCCGGATCATCGAGAGCACCTGCCGGGAAGAGCTGGACGGGCTCGTGAACCTTGTGGACCTCGTGAGCCTGCGGACTGTAGCTGCGGTCGGGGCGCACGATGCCATTGAGGCAGAAGGAGCGGTCATTGGGCTGGTCGCCGAAGTCGCCGCCGTAGGCCATGAACTCGCGGGTCTTGGGTTGCTTGGCCAGCTCGGGGAAGTTGAAGTCCGCGACGGCTTGGCCGTCGATGGTGACCTTGGCCGACTGGATGGCGCCATCGAAGCGACGGTTCAGCTTTTCGTCATTGAGGCCGACGGCGAGATCGAAGTCGGTCTTGTTGACGCTACCCTGGACGGGCTTGGTGGCAATCTCTTCGCCATCGACGGAGAGGCTCATTTGCGAGCCGTCATAGCTGGCGATGACGGGGTGCCATTCGGATTGCCAGTTGGCAGGAATGGGAGCCTTCAAGCGATGGGCCTCTGAGGTGTGGAGGATGAACTCGAGGTGGCGGTTCTCGGCATCGACGCGCAGCGCGTAGGCGGAGTCGCCCTTGGTCACGATGGGGTAGCCATCGGACTCGTTCCGGTTGTTATTCTCGGTGCCGGTTTGGGGGGCCTTGTTGCCCCGGATGACTGCTTCGATGGTGAGCGACTGCTTGGGGGTGAACTCCGGCTGATTCGCGACGAGGACTCCGCCGACGGGCAGGCCTCGTTCCTCAGTCAGGGTGCCCATCATGTGGGTGCCTGCGCCGCAGACGTCGGCAGCATGCTTTTTGGTGATTAGCCCTTGGTCAACGAAGTCCCAGATGAAGCCTCCCTGCAGGAGGCGCTCGCTGCGGAAGAGATCCCAGTAGTCGGCGAGGTTGCCGGATGAGTTGCCCATGGCGTGGGAGTATTCGCACTGGATGTTTGGGCGTTGCTTCTCGAGGGGCTTCTTTTCTTCATTGCGGACCCAGCGCTTCACGGCGTCGATGGGCTGATACATCGGGGTGAAGAGGTCGACGTAGGGAGCCATCTGCGATTGCTCGTAGTGGACGGGGCGGGAGGGGTCGCGCTGGTGGAGCCAGTCGGCGCAGGCCTCGATGCAGACGCCGTCGCCGGATTCATTACCGATGGACCAGAGGATGATGGAGGGGTGGTTCTTATCGCGCTCCAGCATATTCTTCACCCGGTCGAGGTGGGCTGCGGTCCACTCTGGCTTTTTGGCAAGGGAGTCGGGTGCATTCTTGCCCCAACCGGTTCCGTGGGCCTCGATATTGGCTTCATCGACGACGTAGAGTCCGATCTCGTCGACAAGTTCGAGGAAGCGGGGGTCATTGGGATAGTGGGAGCAGCGGACTGAGTTCATGTTCAGCCGCTTCATGATGAGGAGGTCCTCGCGCATGGATTCCTCCGTGACGTAGTGCCCGGTGACAGGGTCGTGGTCATGGCGATTGACCCCTTTGATGAGGACGGGCTTGCCGTTGATGAGCAGTTGCCCGCCTTTGATTTCCTGGCGTTTGAAGCCGAGCTTGCCCCCGTAGTGGGAGATGGCTTGGCCATCTTGGCCCGTGATGGTGATGAGGTAAGGGTAGAGATGGGGCGTCTCTGCAGTCCAAGGCTTGAAGGAGGTGCCGGGGGAGAGGCTGATGCTGGCCTGAGTGCCCTCGAAGGAGGATTCCTGAGATTCCTTGAGCTCGGAGCCGTCGTAGAGCTCGAACTTGACGGAAGCTTCCCCGGCAGGGTCGCCGTAGAGGGAAAAGTCGACCGAGAGGGTGGGCGTCTCATAGTCATCCTCCAGGCTGGCTTTGATTTCGAAGTCGCGGAGGTCCGTTTTCCCTGCTGACCAGAGGTAAACATCGCGGAAGATGCCGGAGAGGCGCCACATGTCCTGATCCTCAAGGTAGGAACCATCGCAGAACTGATAGACTTCGACTGCGAGCACGTTTTCGCCCTCGGCCAAGAAGTCGGTGATGCGGAATTCCGCAGTGGTCCGGGAGTCCTGCGAGTAGCCGACCTTCTCGCCATTGACCCAGATGGAGAAGGCGGAGTCGACGCCATTGAAGGCGATGAAGGTTTCCCGCTCCTGCCAGTTGGCAGGGATGGTGAAGGTGCGGCGGTAGGAGCCGACCTGATTGCGGTTGTCCTCGGGATAATTGGTGAAGCTGCCCGGCGGGGTGTCCATCACCTTGGGCGGGTTCTTGGCGAAGGGGTAGGTCGCGTTGCTGTAAACGGGGATGCCGTAGCCCTCAAGCTGCCAGTTGGAGGGCACTTTGATGTCGTCCCAAGCGGAGACATCGAAGTCGACCTTGAAGAAATCCGCAGGCCGCTGATCGGGGTGGCCGACGTGGTGAAACTTCCAGGTGCCGTTGAGCAACTGGCAGTAGGGAGACTCCATGCGCAGCTTGGTCAAGGCGCCTTCCTTGGTGGGGAAGGGCATCTTGGTTGCGTGGGGGGCCTCCTTGTTGACATGGAAGACGTCGAGGTTTTCCCAGTCGGGTTTTTGGGCCTTGCCGGTGAGGGCGCTACCGAGCAGCGCGAGCGTTATCAAGCCGTGTTTCATTCGTGCGCCGACCCTACAAGGTCGGCGACGAGGCCAGCAAGCGTTTCCGCTTCACCAATTTTCATTGGTGTAGAAGATTTTGTCGGAGAGTGAGTTACTCGATGCCAAAGCTTGGGTCGAGATTGTCCAGATTGCTCGGAGGAGGGATGGTGTCGTCGAACGATGTCGAGCTGCTTTCCGGTAAGGCCGGGGCTTCCGGAGGTGAGGTCGGGATGAGGACCTCGTTAGTATCGTCAGGCTCCGGGAGGGGCTCCACGGGAGCCGGGCTGAAGTTTGAGGGAGGAGGGATGACCGAGTCTCCAGTATCCTGCAGCGGCGCGGGGGCGGCATCCGGGAGGGAAGGAGGAGCGCTATGCAGCGGGCTATTGGGTGGCTCGGGCAAGAATGGGGTGGAGTCTTGGCCAGAGAGGGTGGGCTCCGCGACCATGATACTCGGCACGTAGCCGACCTCGCCGTTTTCGAGCTCGACCTTCACATGGGAGCCACGGGTCGAGACGACCTTGACGGGGGTGCCTGTCTTGAGGATGCGATCAGCGGTGGCCGAGCCCTTCGGGTAACGGCGGAAGAAGGTGGTGTTCGGCATGGCAGCCTCCACCCATTGGCCGGGCTGATAGGCCGGCCCGGCGGCGGCAGTGGTCACGCCGCCACCCTCGGAGCGGAGACGGACACCAGGACCATCAAGCGGATCATAGTCGCTGGTGATCGGCTCATTGAGAGTGGTGCTGATAGATTCGCAGCTCACGAGAAGTGAGGTCGCTGCCAAGGCTGCAAAACCGCAATGTTTCATGGGCTGAGATTGACCCTCACTGGCAGTGGGGTCAATGGGTTTTCGAATTACCCATTCATTTCGCCGCTCCGCTCCTTTATGCGGTGCTTTTTCACTGCCTTGAGAACGTGCTCGGCCTGCTTGGCAGGAGTCACCCGCTGGTCGGCCCAGATCAGGCGCTGCTTGTGGAAGAGGAAGGAGTAGCGGGAGGGCTTATCGGCCGGATGGGGGACGTTGAATTGATCGCAGATTTCGCCCGAGGTGTCACAGAGGAGGGGAAAGGTGATGTTGAACTTATCCGCAAAGGCCCGTTGCTTGGGCACCGGGTCCATGGAGACGCCGAGCAGATTGATCTTTTGTGCGGAGAGGTCATCGGCTGCAGCCTGCAGCGCTTGTACTTGGGCCACTCAGCCAGGGGTATCGGCTTCGGGGTAGAAGAAGACGAGAAGGTAGTCATTGGCGGCGGCCTGTTGGCGCAGGGCAATCTGGCGGCCAAACTGGTCCGGTGCGGACAGGGCAGGGATGAAGCCTTGGCTCTCCTTGGCTATGAAGGTGCCAGTATCGGTCACGCAAGAGGAGAGGAAGAGGGTCACCAGGCCGAGCCAAGTGATTGTGAGCAGCTTTCTCATGGGGGTAGCTTCTCACTGTGCCAAGCGGATTTCACGGTCAAAAAAAGCAAATTTGGCAAGCGAGGCCTTGCTCTTCAGATCACCAGAACGCGGGCTTCCCATTCCGAAATGTCGAGGGAGAGCTTGCGTTGCTCGACTTCGATTTCATGCCCATTGACCCAATCCTTCCACGTTCCATCAGCGGGGAAGTCGTCCAGCAGGTAATCAGCCAAGAACTGGTCCGAGAAATTGGCGATGACGACCACCCTCGAGCCCTCATCATTCCAGCGCACGAAGGCGATGAGGGGCAGCTCCTCATCCAAGTGGAAGAAGTCGAGGTGGGAGCCTTGGAGCGCGCCATTGGTCCGTCGTAGCTGGATGAGGCCCTTGTAGAGAGCGTGGAGTTCCTGGTTCGGCTCGTTCTCGAGTAAATCCCAATGCACGGGATTGGCTTCCAGCACCTTGTCGCGGTAGTCGCCGAATTCCTCGCCACACCAAATCAGGGGGATGCCCATCGAGGTAAGGAGCAGGATGGCTCCGAGCCGCGCGCGTCGGAAGGCTGCCTCCCCGGTGATTCCCGCCTGGCCCAGCTCGGCCATGAGCTGGGGGTGGTCGTGATTGGCAAGGTAGTTAATGACGCGAAGTCCGCTCTCGTAGCCCCGGCGGCGGGGATCAATGACGTCCATGAGGGCTTGGGGCCGAGCCTCTCCATGCACGAGGGCGTTCTTGACCGTGTTGTAAAAGGTTTCATGCCAGCAGCCGTCGAGCGGGCCGTCTGGCTGCACCAGGTCAGGAGAATCCGGGATGTGCTCCGCGACGACGAGGAAAGGCTTGTCCGCAGTCTGGCGAAACGCCTCGTCGTGTAGCCAAGCCAAGACCTCCGGATCCCGAATTTGCGCCGCAGCATCCAGCCGCAGGCCGTCGAAGTGAAAATCCCGAATCCAGTGGGTGACGGCTCGCCCGATGAATTGACGGGCGGGCATGACATCGAAGCGGTCGTCCCGCATTTGGTAATTGAACTCCGGGCCCCAATGATACTCCTCGTCCTTGGGCTCATGGTGAAACCAATAATCGTGATCAATTCCCGCCAGCGGGCTTGAGGCTTCGGCATGATTGTAGATCCCGTCCTTCAAGACGCGGATGCCTGCACCGTGAAGCTCGTCGATGAGACGGGCCAGCTCTTCCGCTCCTCCGTAGCTTGATTCGGTAGCGAAGAAGTGCCGGGGATTGTAGCCCCAGCCGTCGCGGCCCGGATATTCGCCAATTGGCAAGAGCTCGACAGCATTGATGCCGAGCTCCCTCAAGTAGTCCAGTTTCCCACGAACCTTGGCGAAGGTTCCCCGCTCTCCCGCATCGGCGGCTTCTCCGCTGAAGTCGTGCACGAGCAGCTCGTAGATGATGATCTCCTGGTTGCCGGGGAGAGGCTTGCCGTCGTGCTGCCACTCATGCTGCGGGGGAGTGACCTGCTGCCCGTCGCGGATTTCGATGACGCCGTTCTGATACTCGTCATCCACGACCTCGAAGGCATAGGGGTCGGTCACCTCGACCAGTTGGTTTTCCTCGTGGAACCAGCTCTTGCTCGCCACTCGAAAGCGGTAGAGGTAGCGGCCATCCTCCAGTTCGGTCTCCAGCCGGAAGTGGCCGTCATCCCCCTTGCTCATGGGGGCGGGTTCCCAGTCCGTGAAGTCGGCCAAAAGAGCGGCTTCCTTGTTGTAAGGGGCGAATAGCTTGAACTCGATGGTGGCCATGGATTTGCTGGAAGGCTTGGCAGGCGGAGTGCCAGGTCGGAAGCTGTTGAAGGACAAGGTGAGCGGGGTGCCACCCGGCTGATCAGGACGTGCAGATCGCGCGACTTGGCTTGCCAATTTGTGAGGGATTGGGTGGGGGATTGCCTTTGCAGGGCGATGATGCTGACCTTTCGCCAGCGATGACTTTCGAGCTGACGGAAAAGGCACTGATGGAGATGGCGGGGTGGAAGGTGATGAAGGAGGCGAGGGGAATCTGGCGGGCCGGGGCCGTGAGAGAGGCCTCGTGGGAGGGTGGCGTGCTCGAGGGTAAAGTGAAGGGAACGGGCAAGAGCGGGGTGGCCCGCCTGCGCATTCACTCAAAGACCGACGTGGAGAACGAGTGCGGGTGCTACCTGGCGAGGAAATTCGGGACCGTGTGCCCGCATGTGGTCGCGGTGGGCTTGGAGGTTCTCAATCCCCGTGAGCGCAAGGAGGCGGAACCCCGCGAGCGGGAGGCGGCTGCCATCGAGGTCAGCGAGAATTGGCCGCGCTGGACGTTCGAGGAGGCGGGAGAGGCGCGCGCGGTCCGGTTGGCCATTCTTTTGCCACTCAATCTTGAGAAGAGCTGGCAGGCGGGTCAGCTGATGATCGGCGTGGAGGTGGAGGAAGTGGAGAGTGGGGCGAAGGCGATGTTGAGCGCCTTACCCAAGGGGGAGCTGCTTTTTGTCAGTGAGGCGGATGCCGGGGTGCTGGAGGCTCTCCAAGCCATCTCGCCGCAGGAGGTGCCCGGGATGGGTTTTCTCACCAAGGCGGAGTTCCTTGATCTTCTCGACGGGCTTGGCGGGCACGGGCGGGTTTCTCTCGGTAAGAAGGAAAAGGTCCTGCCAGGTGGCCGCTTGGACAAGCGGCCTGCCCTGATGATCGAAGGCAAGCGGGTCGGTCTCAAACCGGACGGGGTGCTGCTGGTAGATGAGTCGCGGGCCTGGCTCTTTTTAACGACGTCCGGGCGGCCCCAGCTACTCCCTCTCGGCGTGGGGTTGCGTGAAAATCTGCGGGCGGTGTTCACCAGCGGAATCTCGCTTGCTGATGCTGGTCGGGAGCGCGAAGAGTTGGCAAGGCACTTTGATCTGAGCCAAATCGAGGCCCAGCTCCCGGTGGTGAGGAAGCCCCGCGTTCATCTCGTGCTCGAGGGGTCGCTCAATCATTTGGAAGCCGAGCTGTCCTTTGACTATGCTCCGGAGGGAGACATTTCCTTTTTGCCTGATGAAGAGAGCGAGCGAGTGGCCCGCGCCTTCCTGGCAGAGTGGGGTTTTGAGAAGCTCAAGGCGCGGTCCGGGCGAGGGGAGACGGGGAATCGCTCGCAATGGGTGATGAGAGAGAAGGACGAGATTGTGCGCTTCCATGCCTATGGGCGTGAGCGGGTTCCGGCAGATTGGGAGGTGCAGGAGGGAGAGCGCTTTCGCCATGCGGCGGGGCAGGTGGTGGAGGTCACGCCGGAGATGGACTTCCGGGGCAGCGGGGAGGACTGGTTCGAGGTTTCCCTGGCCTATCGCACGAGCAACGGCAATGCGCTCAATGCGGCGGAGGTGCAGCGCATCTTTCAAGGCGGGGAAGGGGGGCAGCGGACCTTGCCGGACGGTCGGGTGGTGGTCATGGAGGAGGCGGTCGCTCTCGAGATTGCCGAGCTACAGCGGGATCTGGAGGGTCGGCAGGTGGGAGCGGGAGTGATGAAGGTGGATGCGGCGCAGTCCGGCTACCTCCGCGAGGCCGTGCGGGAGGGTCTGCTGAAAGTGGCTGGCCGGGGTCCTTGGCAGGAAGAAGAGTGGGAGTGGGATCTGGGCCCGGCGGGTGACATCCTGCGGCCTTATCAACGGGAGGGGGTGGAATGGATGCTGAAGCTCGCGGAGTCCGGCCTGGGAGGCATCCTCGCCGATGACATGGGCCTGGGTAAGACGCTCCAGACGCTCACCTTCATCTACGCCACCGGTGGCCAATCGCTCGTCGTCTGTCCCTCCTCATTGGTCGGGAATTGGGTGGCTGAAGCCGAGAAGTTTTTCCCGACTATGAACGTTCTCGCGGTCGAGGGGCCAAAGCGGAAGCAGGTGCTCGCGAAGCAGGGTGAGGCGGCTGATGTTCTCATCACGAGCTACGCCTTGCTCAGGCAGGACATTGACACGTGGAAGCAGTGGGGCTTCACCGCGATCATCCTGGATGAAGCCCAGGCCATTAAGAATCCCGAGGCCCAGGTCTCCAAGGCGACCTTCCTCCTTAGCGGGGAGAGGCGCTTCGCTCTTACGGGAACTCCCGTAGAAAACTCGGTGAAGGACCTCTGGAGTATCATGCGCTTTGTGCAGCCTGGCTATCTCGGGAAGCGGAGCGATTTCGCCGAGCGCTATGAGAAGCCGTTGGCCAAAGGCGATGACCCGGCCTTGCGCGCGCGATTGGCCCGCCGGATGAAGCCTTTCATCCTCCGTCGCCTCAAGTCGGAAGTGGCCACCGAATTGCCCGAGAAGATCGAGCAGGTCCACCACGTCACCCTCGGCAAGCGGCAACGCCAAGTCTATGAGGCGATCCTCCGCGAGAGCCGGCAACGGGTGGGCGAAGCCGAGGGAGGCGCCAAACGAATGGTGGCACTGACTTCCCTGCTCCGGCTGCGGCAGGCCTGTTGCGATTTACGGCTCACCGGACTCGAGGAGGAAGAGGCGGGCGTCAAGATCGCCGTTCTCGAAGAACTATTGGAAGAGGCCATCGAGGGGGGGCACCGGATTCTGATTTTCTCCCAGTTCGTCAAATTCCTCCAGGCCATGGTGCCCATGCTGGCCGCCAAAGGGTGGAATTTCTGCTATCTGGACGGGTCCACCAAGGACCGGACCGGGGTGGTGAAGCGTTTCCAAGAGGATGAGAGCATCCCTATCTTCTTGATTTCCCTCAAAGCCGGGGGCGTGGGACTTAATCTAACAGGCGCGGATACGGTCATTCATGTCGACCCGTGGTGGAACCCGGCCGTGGAGGCTCAAGCGACGGACCGGGCCTACCGGATTGGGCAAACGCGCGTCGTGACGAGCTACAAATTGATCGCCAGAGACACGGTGGAAGAGAAGATTCTCGCGCTTCAGGAGAAGAAGCGGGGGCTGATCGAATCCCTTGTCGATGGAGGCGGAAGCGGGGCAGGCATTAGTGAGCAAGAGGTCTTGGATATTCTTGAATCGTGAGGGCCAAGGCGCAAGAAAGGAGCCGGATATCGCAAAATTGAGTGACGATTTCCTTTTGCGAAATTCGCCACTTGGGTAGAACATTCCCCAGCAATGAAAACATTGATCATGGCAACAGGATTGGCGCTTCTCGCTCCCACCGCGCTGATGGCGCAGGAGGAGAAAGCAGCGGAAGCGAAGGCAGAAGCCAAGAAGGCCGATGTCGAAGTGGTCGTCACTGGTAACGACCAGATGCAGTACGACAAAAAGGAATTTACGGTCACCGAAGGCGAGACCGTGGCACTGACTTTCAAGAACATCGGCAAGCTGCCCAAGATCGCGATGGGCCACAATCTCGTGATTCTTGAGCCCGGCACCAACAGCATGCAGTTCGCGATGGCGGGAATGGCAAACAAGGACACCACCGGCCTTCCTGATGACGAGGAGAAGTTGAAAGCCGTCGTGGCTGCGACCAAAATCCTCGGACCAGACGAGGAGGAAACCGTGACTTTCACCGCTCCCGCGCCCGGGAAATACGAATATGTCTGCACCTTCCCCGGCCACGCAGCCGTGATGAAGGGTGTGATGACTGTCGAGGCGAAGTAAGGACTTCCCCTCTTCAAACGATGTGGAAAGGCGGCCTCCGGGTCGCCTTTTTTATTGAAGCGACCTAACCGGCTTCAATCTCCGCGACGCGAGCTTCCAGCTCTTCCCAGCGGGCATAGATGGCGGCCACGGCTTCCCTTGCCTCTTCGAGCTTCTTGGTCTCTGCCGGAAGCTCCTCATAGTTCTCGGCCTGCCAGTTGGCATCATTGAGTCGTTCCTCGATCGTCGCGACCACTTCCTCGGCTTCCATGATGCGTTCCTCGATCGTTTCCAAGTCGGCGCGTTCTTTGTTAGAAAGAGGTTTCGGTTTGTTCGATTTCTTAGGCGCAGGTTTGCTACTGGGTTTCTCGTAAGCTTGCATCTGCGCCCGGAGTGCATTCTCACGGGCGGTTCTCTTTTCGAGATAGTAGGAATAGTTGCCGGGCTGGACGATGACCTCTCCTTCCTCGAAGGCGACGATCTGGTCGCAGATGCGGTCGAGGAAGTAGCGGTCGTGGGAGACGCAGATGACGGTGCCGGGAAAGACCGCGAGGGCTTCCTCCAGCATGCGGAGGGAGGGGAGATCAAGGTCGTTGGTGGGCTCATCGAGCACGAGAAGGTTGCCGCCGGTTTTCAGGACCTTGGCCAGCATGAGGCGGGCGCGCTCTCCTCCGGAGAGGAGGTCGACGCGCTCGTTGATGCGATCATCGCTGAAGAGGAAGCGGCGCAGATAGGCGCGGGCTCCGATGAGCTCGTCGCCGAATTGAATTTTCTCGTTGCCCTCGGCCACTTCGTCCAAGAGCGAGCCGGAGCCTGCGATTTGCATCCGGTTCTGGTCGATGTAGTTCACCTTCACCCGCTTGCCGATGGTGGCTTGGCCCTCGGTGGGCTTGAGCTGACCGAGACAGAGCTTGAGCAGGGTGGTCTTGCCTGAGCCATTGCGTCCGACGATGCCGGTGCAGGTGCCCGGCTCCAGGGAGAGGTCGAGCTTGCGGAAGAGCCAGCGCGGGTCGGTCTCGCTGCCAATATTGAGGCCCGCCTTTTCCAGCTCGATGACCACGTTGCCAAGCTCGGGCGGAGGAGGGATGAGGAGGTCCATCTCCCGCTCCTCGGGTGGAGCTTCCAGGCCCTCGACTTCGTAGAATTTGTCCAGCCGGGTGCGGGACTTCGTGGTGCGGGCCTTCACCCCGGCGCGGACCCACTCGAGCTCCTCGCGCAGGAAGCGTTGGCGGCGGCGCTCGGTTTGTTCCGCGATTTGCTGGCGGATGGCTTTGCTCTCCAGATAGGCGGTGTAGTTGCCGTCGTGAGAGAAGGCTTTGCCTTGATCGATCTCGAGGATTCGGGTGGCGATGACGTCGAGGAAATAGCGGTCGTGGGTCACGAAGATGACCGCGCCGGTGAAGTTTTTGAGCGTGGCCTCCAGCCAGCGAATGGATTCCGCATCAAGGTGGTTGGTGGGCTCGTCGAGCAGGAGGAGATCAGGTTGGCTGACGAGGGCCTGGCAGAGGGCGACGCGGCGCTTTTCCCCTCCCGAGAGATTCTCAATGTGCTCGTCGAAGGGTGGGGTGCCGAGTGCGGAAGCGGTGGCCTTGATTCGGTTTTCGAGATTCCATCCGTCGGCGTGTTCGATGAAGTGGAGGAGATCGGCCAGTTCCTGCTCCGTGCCTTCTCCGGCTTCGTATTTTCGAACAGCTTCCGCGAGGTCGGCAGCTCCGGCGAGGATGTTGTCATAGACGCTGAGCTGAGGATCGAGCTCGAACTCTTGCGGCAAGTAGCCGACGCGGATACCACGGCGGAGAGCGATGTCTCCGGAATCCGGCTGATTGACCCCGGCAAGGATCTTGAGAAGAGAGGTCTTTCCGCAGCCGTTCCGACCGACCAGACCGGCCTTTTCTCCTTCGCCGATGGCGAGGGTGACCCCGTCGAGGAGAGTTTGGTAGCCGTAGCTGAGCTTAATTTCGGTCGCGGAAAGAAGGGTGGACATGCGGTGGCAGAGGGAAACCACAAGGTAGGGTGGCCGTCACGCCCGCTTTTGGGGAATTGTCGGAGATTAGCTCTTCTCGATCAGCTCGCGCAGGCGTTCCGTGGTCTGGTCGCGATCGAGTTTCAAAGAGGCGACGTCGAGGGTAAGGGCTTCCCAAGAATCGACATCAAGTGATTCAAATTCAGAAAGGTGGTTCAGTCCTAAGAATACGAGGCACGTCGCCAGCCCCACTCGTTTGTTCCCATCAACAAAGGGCTGGTTACGGCATAGGTAAAAGAGGTAGGCAGCTGCGACCTCAATGCCATCTTTCATAATGGGTTCTCTGCCAAAGCTAGCTTGGGGGCCAGATAAGGCGGATTCTAGCAGTTCCTTGCTGCGAATACCTTGTCCTCCTCCATGAGCAGCCAGAACCTGTTCATGAATAGCGAGTATGGCCTCGTAACTAGGGTGCTTGAATTCCATCAGGAGAGACGTCGAAAGAGTTCGCTATTCGCGGTAATGATTTCCTTCGCTGCACTGGAGGCTTCTTCCGCAGAGATTCGGGGTCTGAGAGGAGTAATCGTCATGGCCCCTCCCGCGTGGACCTCGATATTCACTTGGTCGCCCTCATCGACATGCATCGCCTCCAGCATAGCGGAGTCAAAAATGAGGCCTTTGCTGTTTCCAATTTTTCGAATCTCCTTAACCATGTGGTAACATTGTTTTACGTTGCTAGATTTGTCAAGGTGGCCCGATTGGCGCAGTTGGTCAGTTTGACACGCGGGTGTCCTTGAAAAGCGTGACACAATGGCGCGGTTCGAGGGGGTAATTGTGTGTAACTCGTTGAAATAGAGTGCTGGCATCGTTCTTGCGAGAAAGGGGGAAGAATTGAACTCCGGCTTGGCCGGTTAACCCTCAAAAGAAACACAACACGATTATGGCAAAAATTCTAGGAATCGACCTCGGGACGACCAACTCCTGTATGTCCGTCATGGAAGGCGGCGAGCCCGTGGTTTTGGAAAACTCGGAAGGCGCACGCACCACTCCTTCGGTGGTGGCCTTTGCAAAGGGCGGTGAGCGACTCGTTGGCCAGGCGGCCAAGCGTCAGGCAGTCACCAACCCCAAGAACACCATCTTCTCGGCAAAACGTCTCATCGGGCGCAAGTTCTCGGAACTGACCGAAGCGGACAAGAAGATGCCTTATGAGATCGTCGAGGCCTCCAATGGCGATGCGCACATCCAGGTTGAGGTCGACGGGGAGAAGAAAACCTTCTCGCCTCAGGAGATCTCGGCAATGATCCTCGGCAAGCTCAAAGCGGATGCGGAAGCCAAGCTTGGTGAAACTATCACGGAGGCGGTCATCACCGTTCCCGCTTACTTTAACGACTCCCAGCGGAATGCCACCAAGGCAGCGGGAGAAATTGCGGGCCTCAAGGTGCGCCGCATCATCAACGAGCCGACCGCCGCTTCCTTGGCTTACGGTCTCGACAAAAAGAGCGAGGAAAAAATCGCGGTCTATGACCTCGGTGGTGGTACTTTCGATATCTCCGTTCTCGAAATCGGTGACGGTGTCTTCGAGGTGCTGGCGACCGACGGTGACACCCAGCTCGGTGGTGATGACTGGGACAACGCGCTCATCAAGTGGATTCTCGACGAATTCAAGGCAGCCGAAGGCATGGACCTCAGCGGTCAGCCCGACGCTCTCCAGCGCATCAAGGAAGAAGCGGAGAAGGCGAAAATCGCCCTCAGCTCCTCGACCTCTTACGATATCAACCTGCCCTTCATCACTGCTGACCAGAATGGTCCGAAGCACATCCAGACGCAGCTGACCCGCTCGAAGCTGGAGCAGCTCACCGACCACCTGTTCGAGCGCACCAAGAAGCCCGTCAACGACTGTCTCCAGGAAGCTGGCCTTAGCGCGAGCGAGATCAGCGAGCTGGTCCTCGTGGGTGGAATGACCCGGATGCCCAAGGTGCAGGAGACTGCCCGCGCCCTCGCCGGCAAGGAGCCTCACAAAGGGGTGAACCCCGACGAAGTGGTCGCCATCGGTGCCGGTATCCAGGGGGGTGTCCTCCAAGGAGATGTCAAAGACGTGGTCCTCCTCGATGTCACGCCTCTCAGCCTCGCTATCGAGACCGAAGGCAGCCGTGCGACTCCGATGATTGAGCGCAACACGACCATCCCGGTCAAACGTTCCCAGATTTTCTCGACCGCAGTCGATAACCAGCCCGCTGTGGATATCCGTATCTGTCAGGGCGAGCGCCCAATGTTTAGCGACAACAAGCTGCTTGGAAACTTCCGCCTCGACGGCATCGAGCCAGCCCCCCGGGGCATGCCTCAGATTGAGGTCACCTTCGACATCGATGCCAATGGTATCCTCCACGTCTCCGCGAAGGACAAAAAGTCCGGCAAGGAGCAGAAGATCTCTATCGAGGGCTCCAGCGGCCTCTCCGAGGATGAGATTGAGAAAGCCAAGCGGGAAGCGGAAGAGAATGCGGAGGCTGATAAGAAGCGTGCGGAAGCCGTCGACATCAAGAACCAGGCGGAGAACCTTGTCTTCTCGGTGGAGA
Organism: Verrucomicrobiota bacterium JB023; assembly: GCA_030673895.1. Lineage (GTDB taxonomy): Bacteria > Verrucomicrobiota > Verrucomicrobiia > Verrucomicrobiales > Akkermansiaceae > Roseibacillus. The sequence goes on along the minus strand of JAUTCR010000066.1, from coordinate 31,787 downwards.
AGCAACTCGAGGAGATGGGTGACCAAGCTCCTGCCGAGTTGAAGAGCGGCATCGAGGAAAAGGTGAACAAGGTCAAGGACGCCCTCAAAGGCGAAGACCTCGACGCCATCAAGGAGTCCAAGGACGAGCTCGAGAAGGCTCTCAGCGACCTCTACAACGCGGCCCAGCAAGCCCAAGCCGCTGCTGGTGGCGCCGGAGGAGCGGGCCCGATGCCCGAAGCTGCTCCTGAGGCAGAGGAAGCATCCGACTCCGAGCCCCGCCAGGCGAAGGGCAAGGTCGTGGACGCCGAAGTCGTCGACGACAAGTAATTGAACCTAGAAAGCTTTCCCGTGCCGGAGTCGTTCCGGCGCGGGTCATTTAACTCAAACCAAAAACGAAAACACAAACATGGCTAATGTAAAACCACTCGGAGCCCGGGTGCTCGTGAAGCGCCTGGAAGCAGAAGAAGTCAGTGCCGGAGGAATCGTTCTTCCCGACAGTGCCAAGGAAAAGCCTCAGGAAGCTGAGGTCGTCTCCCTCGGAACCGGCGGTAAGGATGACAACGGCAACGACATCGAGTTCCACGTCAAGGTTGGTGACAAGGTGCTCATCTCCAAGTACGGCGGAACCGACGTCAAAGTGAATGGCGAGGACCTTCTCATCCTCTCTCAGAGCGACATCCTCGGTGTCGTTGAAGGTTAATTACGATAATTTTAGTAGAAGAAAACAATCATGGCAAAACAACTGGTATTCGACGAAAAAGCCCGTCAGGCGCTTCTCCGTGGTGTTGAGCAGCTTGCAAAGGCTGTTAAGGCAACCCTCGGACCTGCTGGACGCAACGTCATCCTCGACAAGAAGTTCGGTTCACCCACCGTCACCAAGGACGGTGTCTCCGTCGCCAAGGAGATCGAACTTGAAGATCCTTACGAGAACATGGGCGCCCAGCTCATCAAGGAAGTCTCTTCCAAGACCTCCGACATTGCTGGTGACGGAACGACTACCGCGACCGTTCTTGCCGAGGCCATCTACCGTGAAGGCCTTCGCAACGTGACCGCTGGTGCGAACCCAATCAGCCTGCAGCGTGGTATCCTCAAGGCAGCTGAAGCCATCGTGGCCCAGCTTGCTGAAATCTCCAAGGAAGTCTCCGACTCCAAGGAAATCGCGCAGGTTGCTACTGTTTCCGCCAACTGGGATGCGGAAATCGGTAACATCATCGCCGAGGCAATGGACAAGGTTGGCAAAGACGGCACCATCACCGTTGAAGAAGCCAAGGGCATCGAAACCACCCTCGACGTCGTCGAAGGGATGCAGTTCGACAAGGGTTACCTTTCCCCTTACTTCGCGACCGATACCGAGAGCATGGAGTGCAATCTCGACAGTGCTTACATCCTCATCCACGAGAAGAAGATCAGCAGCCTCAAGGACATGCTTCCTCTCCTCGAGAAGGTTGCCAAGACCAGCCGTCCTCTCCTCATCATTGCCGAGGACGTCGAAGGCGAAGCGCTGGCAACACTCGTTGTCAACAAGCTCCGTGGCACCCTCAACATCGCAGCCGTCAAGGCTCCTGGCTTCGGCGACCGCCGCAAGGCCATGCTCGAGGACATCGCGGTCCTTACCGGTGGACGTTGCATCACCGAAGACCTCGGCCTCAAGCTTGAGAACATCGAGCTCGCTGACCTCGGCGAAGCCAAGCGTGTCTCCATCACCAAGGAGAACACCACCATCGTGGAAGGCAGCGGCACCAGCGAAGCTATCTCTGGCCGCGTGAATCAGATCCGCAAGCAGATCGAAGACACCTCCAGTGACTACGACCGCGAGAAGCTTCAAGAGCGTCTTGCCAAGCTCGCCGGCGGTGTGGCTGTCATCAACGTTGGTGCAGCGACCGAGACCGAGATGAAGGAGAAGAAGGCTCGCGTGGAAGACGCCCTTCACGCTACCCGTGCGGCTGTGGAAGAAGGCATCGTCCCCGGCGGTGGTACCGCTCTCATCCGTGCACAAGGCGGAGTGGGCGACCTCGGCCTGACAGGCGACGAAGCGACGGGTGCGGACATCGTGTCCCGCGCTATCGAAGCTCCTCTTCGCCAGCTTTCCGCTAACGCGGGTCTCGAAGGCGCGCTCATCGTCGAGCAGGTCAAGCAGCGCTCCGGTGCCGAAGGTTACAACGTCGCCACTGGCGAATATGTGGACCTCGTCTCTGCTGGTGTGGTCGACCCCACAAAGGTCACCCGCAGCGCACTTCAGAACGCCTCCTCGATCGCGGGCCTCATGCTCACCACCGAGGCTCTCATCACCGACATCCCCGAGCCCGAGGCTCCAGCTCCTGCTGGCCACGACCACGGCGGCATGGGCGGCATGATGTAAGCGTCATCGTTGACTTTGTTTCAAGGGCCGGCTTCCGCAAGGGAGTCGGCTTTTTTCTTTCCCCCGCAGAAATCTAACAGAGAGGCGAGATCCGAGGGAGAGGAAGAGGGAGAGGGAGAGGGAGAGGGAGAGGGGCTACTGGGGATCCGTTTTGCTCGTTGGCTTCGGACGGGAGAAGTAGTGGAGGGCCTTGCTGATTTGAGCCGGGCTACTTCCATCGGTAAAGGGGAAGACGGCGACCAGCTGCCAGCCTTCTTGGCCAAGCTTGTTCAATTCAGCGTCGATGGACTCGACTCCATCGAGGTCGGGTTTTTGGGAGAAGAAGCCCGGGCCTCGAGGAAGACCCAGAATGACTGATTTGTATTCAATCTGGTCCATGGCCTTCGTTCCGTAGGATGTAAGCGGATTCACCCGAGGGGGCCAACCCAGGTCCAGAGCAGGGGATCGGTCTCGTTCTTGATTTGCTCGGCGAGGGCTTCCCCGTCGACGCCGTCTTCGAGGACCGCAAAGACGGTGGAACCTGAACCACTCATCATGGCCGCGGCAATGCCCTCGGTGGCGATGAGCTTGCGCTTGAGAATGGCGAGGAAGAGGTGCTTCTCGAAGACCGGCTTCTCGAGGTCATTGACCAGCGTGATCTCATCCACCTCCTGGGGGCCGTAGGGAATGTCTGCCAGTTCGCGGGAACGCGCCCAGCGCTTGTAGGCCTGCTCGGTCGAAACGGGGAAGGCGGGCTTGAAGAGGATGACATTGCGCTCGAGGGTGATGCCGGCGGCCTCGACATTGGTGCCACGTCCCCGGCACCAACAGGCTTCATCAAAGAAGAAAAAGGGAACGTCGGAGCCCAGGCTGCCTGCCATCTTGGTGAGTTTCTCGAAGGGGATGGCATCATCATGAAGCGCATTCAGGCCGAGGAGGGTGGAAGCGGCGTCGCTGGAGCCGCCGCCAAGACCGGCCCCGTGGGGAATGGTCTTTTCCAGATGGATGCGGTAAGCGACGGGATGGCCGATTTCTTGCTCGAAGAGCCGGACCGCGCGGGTGACGAGATTGGTCCCATCGGTTGGGATGCCGGGGGCATCACAGCTGAGCTCGAACTGATCGGCGGCCTCGAAGGTGACCTTGTCAGCGAGTCCGGTAAGGGGGATCATGAGGGTCTCCACTTTATGGAAGCCGTCATTGCGTTTCCCAAGAACGCGGAGGGAGAGATTCAGTTTTGCCGGGGCGTCAACAAGCACAGAAGGGGAAGTGCCAGAAGTTCGAGGGTTTTCAAATTTCAAATTTCAAAATTGATGGTCAACCAGTATGGGTCGTGGCGTGAAAAACTGGACCTGTGAGGATGTGATTGTGGCTCCGTCGCTCTTGGCGGCTGACTTTGGCCGGGTGGCGGAAGAGACGAGTCGGGCCATCAACTCGGGCGGAGATTGGATGCATCTGGATGTGATGGACGGGCACTTCGTCGATAACATCTCCTTCGGTCCAGCCATGGTGGAGACCGTGCACGCGACGAATGATGTCTTCCTCGATGTCCATCTCATGATTGAGCGCCCCGAGCATTACGTCCCGCGCTTCGTCAAGGCGGGGGCAGATTCCATCACCGTTCACGTCGAGGAGGAGGCCAAGCATGAGGTCGCGGCCACTCTGGAGATGATCCGGGAGGCTGGCGTCAAAGCGGGTTTGGCGCTTAATCCGGCCACACCGCTGGATGCTGTTTTGCCCTATCTGGGGCAGATTGACCTTCTGCTCTGCATGACGGTGGTTCCAGGCTTCGGGGGGCAAGCCTTCATGGAGGAGGTGTTGCCCAAGGTGAGCCAGGCCGCGGCATGGCGCTCGGAGCGTGGGCTCGCTTACCACATTGAGGTGGATGGCGGGGTTGATACCCGGACTGCGGTTCTCTGTCGCGATGCGGGGGCCAATGTGCTGGTGGCCGGCTCGTCCACCTTCAAAGCCCCGGACATGGCTGCGGCAATTTCAACAATCCGGGGCTGAACCCGGGAGGCCGACAACATCACCTTTTCGCGACGTTTATTTGACGATGAAGAAAACTCTCATACCGCTGGTTGCACTGAGTATCCTGGCTATCGCCTTCTACTGGTGGGGTCGTAATGCGGGGAACGAGCAGGAGAATGACGATCAAACGGCAACGAAATCGAGCCTGACTCCCGACGTGGGCAAAGGCTCGAATGACGGCATCGAGAGCGAGAACGAACTGTCGGATATCTTCAAGGAACAGGTCGTTATTCCCGAGGGCGGGAGCTTGGACGACCTCACGGAGGAAGAGCTGGCCCGCCTCGAGGCGCAGCAAGCAGAGATCCGGCGCATTGTCAGTGAGAAGCAGTTCAAAAGCTTTTCCCAACGGCTGGATGCGATTGCGGATGCGGTGGGCATGACGTCGGCTCAGAAAGAGGCTCTCCTGAACGAATTCGCCGATCAGCAGGGGAATGGGCACGAGGACATGGCGGCGCTCAATCAGATGTTAGGCAAGCTGAACGGGGCCTTCCTCGAGGAGGCTTTGGGCAATGTCCTCGACGAGAATCAGATGGAGGCTTACGAGGACTATCTCGCGACCGCGCGAGAGCGGGAGCTGGAGCAGGAAGCCCGTCGGGAGACGAAACATCTGCAGGCTTTGTTTGAGATGGATGGCGAGCGGGCCGAGCAAGTCGTGCAGGCTCTGACTCAGCAGGCGATGCAAGTTAACGAGGGAGTCGCGGGCGAGCCGCTGGATGTGCAGGCTGTCTTACAGGAAGCCATCGCCGCCCAGCAGGGAGAAGATGGCGGCGCGGTCAATCCCGTCGCCGCGCTCAATCAGATGAGCCGCGACCGGCAAGTCGAGGCCAAGCTCGACGCTCTGACGGGAATTCTCAATGAGGAAGAATTGGAAACCTATCGGACTTATCTCCAACAGCAACTGAGTCGGCAGCCGCAAAATTCATTAAGAAAGAGACGGCAATGATGCTGCGGGTGAACGGGGAGCTGCTGGACCCCAATCTGGTTGAGGCCACCTTCGAGCGACTCAAGGAAGACGCCTCGCGGCGAACCGGGAGCTCAACGGGTGAGACCGACGACGCTCTCTATCAAGCCGCTGAGGACGAGGTGATCGATACGATATTGATCGCCTCGGAGGCGGAGCGGCAAGTGCAAGAGCTGGACGAGGAGAGGATTCGCGAGGGTCTGGCCGCCTTGGAGGAGGAGTATCGGCGCCAGGGGGCTCCCGAGGACTTTATTGCGAGCCGGCGTGATGAGCTGAGGCAGGAAGTCGTGGCTGGCCTCCGGATGGCGGCTCTCATTGACGCGAAAGTAGGGACCATTGACGAGGCCTCGGAGGAGGATCTACAGGGCTACTATGAGACCCATCGGGAGGACTACCGCTCGGTGCCGGAAGCCCGGTGCTATCGTCTCATGAAGCTCATCGACAGCGCGGCTGATCCGGCCGTTTTGTTACAGGAGATGATCGACTTGCGAGAGAGATTACTCGGCGGGGAGGACTTCCTCACGGTCGCCGGGGCGGAGGCTGGAGCCTCTACGGGAGAGGTGGACCTGGGGTGGATCGCCCTCGACCGCCCGAGCAACCCCTTCGAGGCGGTGCTCAGTTCGTTGCGCCTCAATGAGATTTCGCCGGTTCTTAGCTACGAGATGGCCTTCCACCTCGTGATGGTGATCGACCGCCGGGGAGGGGACCTTCCTCCCTTGAGCGAACTGCGGGAAGAGCTCGCGGAGCGATGGCAAACGGAGAAAAAGCGGGATGCGGTCAAGGCCTTCGCGGCAACCTTGCGGCAGAATGCCCGGATCGAGCGGGTGGACTTCAGCGCCGATTAGCCTCGCTGCAGGAAGCTTCCGCGGTGAAGACCATGCCGGGCCTTCTCGCCGAGGGCCTAAAAGAACGGCACCTCAAAGGGGAAGATCTGTTCGCGGGGTCCGCCGACCGGGGCTTTGCGCACTTCCATAGGATCACCGAAGATCGCGGTGGCGTAGGAGAAGGAGCCAGCTTGCGCGGTGGCGAAGCCGACGTAGTCGTAGTCGCCCAACATGTTCTTGCGATGGGGCGCTGAATCGATCCAGAGGCTCACGATCGTTGCCTTGGGGGTAGAGAGCGGGATTTTGGCGACATTCTCCGCGCAAGGTCCGAGCTGATAGTTGGCCCTAGCGATGGAGGAGCGAGTGAGAAATCGCTTGTGGTCCATCTTGCCACGGCTGGCCATGGACTGGGAGTGAGTGAGAGCCAGGCTTGTCAAGCCCGGGTGCGGGCTGAGTGGGGACTTCCCGCGACTTGTCCGATATTGGTTGATGGCGTCGATGACGCCAGTCGAGGGGGTGATGTTCAGTGCCGCGGTGTTCGAGGCTCCATCGCTTCCGCCACGAGGTGAGGAGCAAGACAGGAGAAGGGCGGCAGCGAGAACGGTGAGGGTGATGGTGGGAAGCGGGGGCATTGGAGAGAATAGCGCAGGTTGACCTTATTGGGAAGTTAGGACCATGTCCCGGACCTCTGATAGACTGAGGCCGTTCTCGTCGCGGGGAGAGAGAAGGGGCCTGCTGATAGGCCAGTTGATCCCGAGCGCCGGATCATCATGGGCGAGGACATGCTCGCCATCGGGCGACCATGGACGCGAGACAAGGTAAGCAATCGTTGCCGGGCCCGATGGTGTGGCGATGCCGTGGGCAACTCCCTCGGGCAGGTAGACCTGCGAAGGGCGGGAGGGCTCGCCAGCCGATAAGGTGAAGACCTCATGGCGACCAAAGGCAGGGCCCGGGCGGAGATCCACAACGACGTCGACCAGGGTCCCCGAGACCACCGTGATTAGCTTGGCCTGGGCCTTGGGCAGCTGGAAATGGAGTCCTCGGATAACTCCTTGACCGGTATGGGAGAGATTCATTTCCGCCCAATCGGCTCCGAAGGAGTGATGCAATCGTTCGGCGTAAACGGGCCGAAAGCTCCCGCGGGCGTCATCGTAGCGTGGAGGGTGCAGGAGGGTGACTCCTGGGAGGGAGGTGACTTCTTCTCTCATTTCAATAGCTTGTCGATGGCTTCCGCGCCCATGCGCATGGCCGAGTGCATATTGGGGTAGGTGAAGGCTCCTTGTCGACCGGTGGAGATCAGATTGGGGAACTGGGCGAGGTAATCCATGACCTTCTGGAGGCTCTTTTCGAAGCCGAGAGAGAAGATGGGGTAGGCGTGTCTGGCGTGGATGAGGTGATGGGAAACGACGTCTTCGGGTGCGCAGAGTTGTTCGGATTCGAGGTCGGCGAGGATGTGGGGGAGGGCGGTCCCGTTCCACTTGTCATCACCCACCTCGCAGGTCGTCTCCACGATCAAGGTGGTGTGACCCTCCGGGGTGACGCGGAGGCCCGCATTTTTTGGTTCGCCCACGCGATGAAAAATACGGTCTCGATAGTAGGTGTAGAGGGCCTCCATACAGCGTTCCTTTCTAACAAGGAGAGCATAGACGGTCATCGGTTTGTAGCGAAGCCGGGAGGCTGCGGCCGTGACCTCCGGTGGAGGAGCAGGTTCAAGACTTTGGATAAGGAGGGGGAGCGGCAGGGTGGAGATGATCTGGGAAGAGGAAGAGTCCCATTCCTTTCCCGCGACGGTGATGGAGCGAATCCTCTCACCATCGTGTGAAACTTTCTCAATGCATGAATCGGGCCGGAGGTCGGCCCCGCGCTGCGCGATCGATTTGGCCAGAGAGCGGGGCAAGGCTTCCGAGCCGGTGTGGGAGTAGTGGAGGGTTTCGAAGCGCAGGGCTCCTTCCGTCGCGTTGCGAGGCTTGGCAAGACGGAGCTTCTCCAAGAGATTCTTGAACACGTCGATGGCCGAGAGGCGGGGCATCTTCCGTCGCACGAATTCTGCCGACAGGTCACTCGGGTGGATGCCCCAGTAGCGATGAGTGAAGTCTTCAAAGAAGAATTCGTAAAGCGGGGCTCCGTAGAGCTCGATCAGAGCGGACTCCGCATCTGGCCCGGGGCGGCGGGAAGGGTAGCGGGACTCGATTTCGGCGAGAAAGAGGCCGGTGAGGCAACGAGCGAGAGTGAGGGGCGGGATCCCCGCGAGGATGTCACGACCGCGCAGAGGATAATGATAGAGCTTGCCTCCCCAGCGGATGTGAGACTTGAGGGGAACCTCGATGCGCTCCGGTCCCATCGCGTCCCGGCAGGTCTCGAAGATCTCTCGATCAAAGGCGTGGAGCATGTGAACGCCGAGGTCGAACCAGTTTCCATCAAACTGATGACCTGAGGCGAGCCCTCCGAAGGAGGCTTCCTTCTCAAAGAGAGTGACCCGGGCCCCAAGGTCAAGACCCCGGTGTGCGGCATAGAGACCGCACACTCCGCCTCCGAGGATCTTAAGATCGGCTCCACTCATTTTGTGAACTGCTTGAGGATTTTCTCTTGCTGGGTCCAAAGGGTAGTTAGACGGCCAGGGGGCAAATCCAGGTGACGGGGAGAGATGGGTTCATCCTTGCCGATGGATTGCTTGAGAACCGCCGTCTCTTCCAAGAGGACGATGGGGATGCGTTCCGTATTGTGGGGTTCGACCAGACCATAGACTTCCGCTGAGCCAATGGCATGGCGGATAGGAGTGCCGGCTGGCAGGTCTTGCTTGGCGAAGGCGTAGACATCGCAGGTGCGGGAATCTGTGGTCAAGATGGGACTGCCCTTGACGGCGGCCATGATCGCTTTGGGGGTCTCAAGGTGGCAGAGATGATAGGGGCGATAGAGGAGATACTCGGGGCCATCACCGAGCTTGTAGTAGTTTAGGTAAAAGGCTTGTTCGGGAGGAAGATTCTTCTTGGGACGAACGACTAAATAAACCCCGCCACCAGGCTCCGCGCCGAGGAGGTAATCGATACGAGGCGTCTCTCCGTAGCTGGCGAAGTCAAAACTAGTAAGGGCTTCTTGGACGGTGTGGGCGCGGGGACCTGTCATGCCGCCGGGCGGAGGCAGATAGCCAAGCGCGTTGGCGAGGACCGCCATCTCGATATGAAGCTTGGTGCCGTCCGTGTAGGCGCAGCATTGGGTGGGCGAGAGGTTTCGTTTGGCTGCCTCCTCCTTGATTGACTCCGGCGTCGCGTAGCGATCAAGGAAGCCTTTGATATTGCCCGCCTGGACAATCTCGAAGCCCATCGCATCAGCCTCTGCGATGAGCGAGGCCAGGACCCCGTGCTGATCTCCGGCATCGGAGGTGATGGTGCGCCCCGCCTTTTTGGCCTGATGCGACAGCAATGGGCCAAGGGCGAGGTCGACTTCAGCATTCATCAGAACCACATGAGCCCCCGAAGCGAGCGCGGTAAGGCAGTAGTCTGCAGCGGGGCCGATGGAGTTGGTGCATTCGACAAGAACATCGATTGGGGTCGTGCCTAGTAGCGACGAGAAATCAGTGCCATAAGTGGCATCACCTGCCAGCTGGGCTGCCTCCCGGGCCGCTTTCTCATCCCGGTCCGCGATCCAGACGAGCGACATTCCTTCGGTTGCTTGGACTTGGAACGCGACACCCCGTCCCATGCATCCCGCACCGACGATGCCGACTTTCACGTTGGAAGGAGTCTGAAGAGCCACTGCGCGAGCTTGGTAAGATTCGTTTGGTCCGGCGAGATTGGAAGATGTCTGTGAAGGGAAAAGTTTTCTTTCTAAGGGTGGGGGCAGCAGTTGGGGGAGATTACCCGCCGGGTTCCGCCAGCGTCAGTTATCGAGGAGCGCCTTGTTTCAATTGCTCCGAGATGGTTGCTTCGAGCTGAAGCAACGGCTTCGATTGAGGTTGGAGGGTGAGCGCTTCCGCGATGGCTTCCGCAGCTTCGTGAGGCTGGTTGGCGGCCAGATAGATGAGGGCTTTTTGATAGAGCACTGTCGCGGGATCGGCTGAGAGCTCACTGGCCTTGGTGCACGCCGCCAGCGCGTCTTCATACCTTGCCGCGGCGCGGAGAGCCTCGGCCTTGAGCAGAAGCAAGTCCGCTTGGCGGGGGCCCTGCCGCTCGAGAGCATGATCCAAGGCATCCAAAGATGAGTCCGTCTCGCCGAGACTGAGGTGGATGCGGGAGAGAGTTTGCCAAGTGCCGTATCGATAAGGGTGGTGCTGGGCAAGACGCTGAGCGAAGGGCAGCGCCTCGCGGAAGTGGCCACGGCGGGCCAGTCGATTGGCAGATTGGAAATTAGCCAAATAGTGGGTGGGGTGAATGCGGAGAATGTGACGGGTCAGCGCTTTCTCATTCTTCCAGTGGCGGAGTTGCTGGATGGTTAGAAAGGAGCAAATGGCCATGGCGGCGAGACCAAGGCTGATCGCAATGCGAGCCTGGAGCCAAGTCCGTGTGCTGAGGAAAACGACGACCGAGGCCCAAAAGAAGAAGGAAGGAAAATAGGTGAGCCTATCGGCGGCAAACTCGAGTGGAGTTGTCACCACTCCGAGGACTGGGAAGAGGAGAACAAGGTAGGCTCCGTAGAGGCACGCTGCCAATGAAGGATTCTCCCGACGCATAAGCGCTCTGGCTAGAGGATAAAGGGGAAGCAGGCTCAAGCAGCCCGCCCCGATGAGTAGCGGGGACGTCGAGGCCGGATACTCGGGAAACAGATTCGAGGGGAAAAGCTGCGTGCAGAGATAGTGCCCGAGGGCGGCAAGGGCGCGGAGGGGAGCGATATCGCCAAAGAGGTATTGATTCAATTCTCCGAGCGGATTGCCCATGTTGGCCCACTTCGCTGCGAAAGCCGCGCTCACGCTGAGAATACCGAGAATGGCCATGCTCTTCTTCGAAAGGGCGAAGTCAGACCGGATTCGGCTGAAGAGGAAGTGGACCGCGGGTAGGAGAAGGAGCGTCTGCTTGGAAAGCAACGAGAAGGCAAAAAAGGCGATGATGGTGAGCGAGCGGGCAGGAAGCCTCGGGGTGGACTGGGCTAGGAGCGAGGCCAGGGCGAACGAGGTGGCGAGTAGTCCTTTGATTGAAGAGGCCCAAGCCACCGATTCAACCCGCAAGGGGTGAAGGGAGAATAGCAGAACGGCGAGAAGCGACTGGAGTGGACGCAGGCCAAGGCGGTCGGCGAGATAAAAAGCGAGGACCCCATTGAGGGCATGAAGCAGGAGGGAAAAGGCGTGGAAAGCGGAGGCGGAACCGGCGGTAAGCTCCGAGAGGAGAGTGGTCAGGTTCCACGTCAGGGGAATGTAGTTGGCCTCGGGAGCGCTAATCCAAGCAGTGAACATTCGGTCAGCCAACGGACTGGGGCCAAAAAGGGGATTGAGCTGATAGTAAGCCAGATCCTCGATGGCCATCCAAGGATAGAAGATGATGGGAAAAAAAATCGCCCCCACAAGGGAGGCGATCAAGAGCGGCAGAAAGGCTCGTGGGCCGGGGGACTTGCTCCGTCTATCCATGGCGGCGCCGGAATAGCAAAGCAGAGGCTCCTAGCAAACTGAGAAAGGTCACCCCGGGTTCGGGGATGGGCATGTCGGAAACGGTGAAATTATCAAGCGTGCCGGTTAAGCCTCTGGTTGAAGAAACTGTGAATTGGTAGGCGTCAATCTGATTGACGCCCTGGTCTCGCGCTCCGGCGATACTTTCCGTATTGGTGACGGAAGCTCCGGAGGCATTCGTGCCGGAAGCCGTCACCGAGAAGAAGTTGTTGAACTGCCCGGCATTCTGAGCGGGTGCGAGAGACCATTCAATGTCGAAGGTAATGTCGGAGCCGACACCCAAGTCACTCAGGATGGTGACCATCGAACCCGAGGAGCTTTGTGCGACCAAATCCCGATCGTTGAAGTAGAAGGTGAACCCGTTGGTGTTCTGGCCATTGGTAATGTTGCTGGATTGAGCTTGGCCAGAGGGAGGGCCGAAATAGAAACCGAGCTCGTCTTGTGCTCCATCCGCTGCTGGAACAATCGAGTCAAACTGAAAGTATAGGGGCGCAGAAGCTGAATTGGAAAAAGAGCTGCCCAAAACGCCGTCTTGGTCGAGATCCAGAGTCACGCCAGACCCCTGCCCGTTTTGTATAGGATTGTTCCTGCTACTCTGGAAGGTCAATGCCCCCGATGAGGTGTCGACGTTGGTCTCTTGTAAGGGGGTGAAAAACCCGCTCCCGCTGGAGAATGACTCAGTATAAGTGACCGCTGCACTACAAATCATTGGTGAAAAGCAGAGCGGGATTAAAAAATTTTTCATGCGAAGATTTTCTTGAGATTGATAAAAAAAGCTAGGTTTTTCCGCTATTGGCTAGCTTTTGACCTTATATTAAAGGTCTTCCGATGTTCGTCAAATAGAATCTCAATTGTTGTTAAGCCACGTCCCTAAAATTGCTAAAGATGCTATCTTTTTGAGTGGGAGGAAGTCACAGGGATCCGACTTGAGCATCAAGTGGCAGGTTTGTAGATGCAGGCAGCTAGCTGCTTGATTAGATTCTAAAACTCCTTGCGCAAAATTTTTTATAAGGTTTTGCCAATGAGCCTGCTCAAGCGGAAGGTAGAACGGTTGTTTGGGCCGTTTGGTGATGGAAGAGGGAAGATGGCGGGCGGCCAGTTGGCGCCAAATCGCCTTGTCTTGGGAGCGGTTGATCTTGGAGGACGGAGGGAGGCTGAAGGCGAGATCAATGAGGCGGTGGTCGAGGAATGGGGCCCGGTATTCGACAGAATGAGCCATCGTGTTCTTATCTTGTCGAATCAAAGACCAGTCCGGGAGCCAATGGCGGTATTGTAGGGCAAGAAGATCGTTGAGACGACCTGCCGGCGATACCGTGTCGAGCAGTGGAGGCGGCTGCTGCTCCGCCAGAAGATCGGGGTGAAGGATATTCTGGATTTCTTCCGGCTCGAAAAGGGTGTGGAGTCCGGTCGCTCTCTCAAAGAATGAGCGCTGGCCGAACGTGCGCAGGTAATTGGAGGTTTTTGCCCGTCCTGCGGGGCCCAGTGAGGCGGGGAATTGAGCCAAGCGGTCAAGCAGACCAGTGGGCATGTGGTCGATAAGGCTGGCAGCAAGATGGCGGCCTGCGGGACCGATCCGATGAGCGATGGCGTAAGCTTTTTGAAAAGAGTAGCCCGCGAAGTGTTCATCCGGACCCTCTCCGCCGAGCACGACCTTGCAACCAAGGGAGGCAGAGTGGGCAGCCAGCTGATCGAAGGCGAGAATGAGGGCATCGCCAATCGGCCTTTCCATCTGCGCGACCACCCGGGGAAGCTCTAGCAGAGAGGAAGGCTGGAGCTGGCTGACATGATGGGTGAGGCCGAGGAGCTTGGCTGTCTCCTCGGCGGCGGCAGTCTCGTCGCTGGCGGCGCCAAAGCCGATGGATATCGTGGTGAAGTCTCCCCCCAAATCCTTGAGGTAATAGGCAAGAAGGGCTGAATCCACCCCTCCAGAGAGGTAGGCGGCCATTGGGACGTTGGCTTGGAGGGCGAGCTCGACTGAAGAGCGGGTGAGGCGGTCGAGGTAGTCGAGGTCGCTTTCCCGGCGGCCTCTTTCATCGTCGAGTTGGGGGCTGTTATCTGGAGCCCAGTAGCGCTCGAGCCGGATCTGCCGGTCTTTGGAGACGGTCATCCAGTGGGCTGCGGGAAGGGTGACGATGTCCTTGAACATCGTGGTTGGCTCCGGCAGGTAGCGGAGGGAAAGCCATGTGGCGAGGTAGCGGGGATCGGGCTCAAGGGGGAGGCCCATGGCGGCGAGGGCTTTGATCTCGGACGCGAAGGCGAAGGGGTGCTTGGTCGAGTAGTAAAGCGGCTTCTGGCCGCAGCGGTCGCGGGCAAGAAATAGCGAATCCGTAGCCGCATCGTGGATAACGAGCGCGAACATCCCGTTGAGCTTCTCCGGCAGCTGGGTACCCCATGTCAGCCAGGCGGCGGGCAGAATCTCGCTATCGCACTGCGTCTGGAAGCGGTGGCCCCGCTGCTCCAGCTGGGTCCTCAGTTCCCGCCAGTTGTAGATCTCGCCATTACAGAAGGCATGAACTCGGCCATCGGGAGAAGCGAAGGGCTGGTTGCCGTCCTCTTGATCGAGGATGGCCAGGCGGGTGTAGCCAAGTTGAAAAGGAGGGTGGGAGAAGGTTGCCTGATGATCCGGCCCCCGATGGCGGAGGGAGGCCAGAGCAGCAGCGGGAAGTTCGCTGTGAGACGAAAGGCGACCGAGGATTCCGCACATTGCGCCTAGGAGATGAAGCTCCCGCTGTGATGGAAAGCCTCAATGCGGGGAAATTGGGCTTTTCTGCCCTCTTTTGCCCGGTTCTGTTAGAGGCGGGAGATTCGGAGGCGAAAGAAGTAGCGCTCCTCACCCTCTGGCCAGGATGAACGGGGGACGATGACTGTATCGGCTTGTTCGCCGCTTCCGAGCCAGATCGCATCCCATTCTAACGAGGCAGGGTCGCTCGTTCCCTCAAGAGTGTATTGTAGCGAGGGGTCTGCGATGCGAGAGAAGGCGATCTCCAGCTCATCGGAGTTGTCGGCGGGGCGGAGTGTGAGAGGGGCTTGCCCTTGAGGTTGCATCGGGTTGAGCCCGAGAGCGTATTCCAAGAGGTTGGGCAAACCGTCTTGGTCCGCATCGAAGCTGTCTTCGGCCAAGCCGGCATTTTCATGAGAGCCGAAATTAGCAAAGCGCCACTCCTCCAAAAGCGAGTAGGGGGCTGCGGGACTACCAAAGATTTCGACCTCCGCGAGGCTAAGGGCATCATTTCCTCGCAATTGGATGAGCACATACTGGCCCACCATTTCAGGGAAAAGAGAAAGCGAGGGGAGAGGGGCTGTGCTCTGATAGCTCGTCCAGACTGGCTGTTCGTTGTGGTCGAGGATGGTGACATCATAGTCACTCAATCGGCTCTCGTTTGAGTTTGTCCGATTCCAAATTTTGATCTCCGTCAGGTGGAAGGTTTCCTGCAAATCGATTTTCCACCAGGGGCGGTCTTCAATCTCGGTATGGGTGACCGAGCCCTCATTCCACTGGCCGCTTGTGTTCTGATCCGTTGCCAGAGAGGCGATGGCGCCGTGCGCGGTCGAGCTTTGGGTGGTCGTTCCGTAAAAGGATAGATTGGTGGTGATATCCCAGGTTGTGACCCCAAAGTTGTTCGCCGATCCTTGGTCGGTGACAAGCCCAATGGACTGTCCGGCGTTGCCCTCGGCGTTGTCATCCAGGATTAAGGGGAAACCGGTGAGGTTGTTCACTGTGATGTCGTCCGCGAGATAATTATCAATCTCGTGATAGGAGCTCTCGATTCGCTTGTCGCCTCCGATGTTGATCTCCAGATCCGTCTCAGGGTTCTGGTCGAGGCCTCGGAAGGTCAAGTTGTGATCCCTGCCCAGGATGTAGGCCACATGCCGGCTTCCGTTATAGTGATCGCCTTCGTGGGGAAGGATGGTGATATCAGCAGTGATGCCACTGTCCCTCTCGTAGTCGACGCCGAAGGCAGGCCCGTGCTTGACGTCGGAATAGCAGTTCTCGATGATGCCACTACCGATGGCGTAGCCCCGTTCCGTGCCGATGGTGGTGCATCCCGCGACGTATTTTTCCCCGGTGGCATGGGTCAGGGTGACACCCGTCCGGGTATTGACCAAGGTGTTGTTGAGAATCGTGGGATTGGAGGTGCCGCGCGAATACCAGACCCCGTCGATGTAGGTATTGCCGGCATTGTAGGCGCGGATGCCGCCCTCGACCGTGCTCTTCATGTAGCCCGGAGGCAGGCGAAAGCCCCAGACGGTTAGGAAGTCGATGTCGTAGGCAGGGCCCGAGGTCTCTGCGAGCATGTCGTCGGTGGAGCGGACTTCGGCTTCCACGTAGCATCCCTCAATGGTCGGATTGTGCGCCGCTTGCATGAAGATGCAGTGCCCGTAGGACTTTTGATCCAGGATGCAGTTGAGCACATGATTGTCATTGCCGCGGACGAGAAGCCCGCTGTGCTTCCAATGCTTGATGGTGTAGTTTCCTCCCTTGCCGAAGCAATCTCCATAGCCATAAGGGTAGGACCCGCGGATGGTCATGTGGAATCCTTCCACGCGATTGTTAGAGCCATCGATCGTGAGGTTCACTCCGCCACTTTTGCCTGCTTGGCCGTATTTGTCGCAGAGGTCGACCATCGTGAGATTCTTCAGGACGTTATCATTACCGAAGATTTGGAAATGGTTCATGCTAAGGCCTTCGTCGTAAATGTCGGCAGCGAAGTTGATAGTCACATCGGTGAAGTCGTAGCAGCTATTGCTGCCCCAGAATTCAAAGCGTGGAGTCCCGTAGATATCGCGAACGTCCTCCGCGTCGATTGTGTAGGTTCCCGGAGCCAGCGTGGCGCAGACGTTGTCCTGCCGGAGATAGGGAAGAAGTTCTTCCGGCGACTGGACCGTCACCTCGATGAAATAGGGGGTGGTCAAGGTGTTGGACGCGATATTAAGGAGCCCGTCACCGTCGAGATCAGTGACCGAGTTGCGCGGAAGGAGGACGGTGATATCGCCACCAACCTCGGGGGTGATCTCGATTGAGTATTGGCTGCCCGAGCCCGCAATGCCGCTCACGCGACCTCCTGAAACCTGAAAGTCGTCTTCCGTCAAGCCGGTGACCTCTTCGCTGAAATGGAGGTCGATAAGGTAAGGTCCGTCAGCTTTGTTCGTTGACGTGGAGAGGCTGGGCACCGGTTGGTCGCTGCCGGCTGAAACATAGGTCGTCGACAAGGTGTTAGAGACCACGTTGCCGTGACCGTCGCCATCAATGACGGCGTCGGCGGGCAGCTTCACTTCGACATCTCCGTTGGCAACGGGGAAGATCTCAAGTGACCAGAATCGGTCTGCGCCGGTCACGGCCCCAAGAGTGGCATTGCTAGTCTGGAAGTCGCTGCTCTGAAGTCCCGTCACGCTTGCGGAGAAAACCAAATTGGCAATGAAGGGGGCGGAAACCGTGTCCTCTACCTCAGCCGAGAGAACAGGAATAGGGCTGGACAGATCCCGCAATTGATAGCCGGTGAAGTGCGGGCTGCTTGCACTCGAGGTGATCGTCAAGATCTGCGAGGGAGCGTTGGCGATGAAGGTGCCGGTGACAAAGCCATCATTGACCTCACCGCTCAGATTGCCAGCGCCATCACCGAACTGCATGGAGCGGTGATCCGTCCCTGAGCGCTCGTCGACATACCAAGCCTGGAGGAGATACTCCTTTCCTTCTTGCAGTTGGCCTCCGCCAATTTCGAAGGAACTTCTCGAGCCGTAGTCAAGGCTGTTGAGGAACTGGTTGTAGGCCAGGCTGCCGGTATCGTTTTGGAGGAAGTCGGTGTTGGCATCACTTGGGAGAAGGGTTGTCGTCGCGGTGAAGGGGACGCCATTGAGGGTCAGGTCGGTCGCCGCATCCTCACCCGAGGCATTGAATGCCTCGACGAGAAACCCATCCGTGACGACATCCTGCTCATCTTCATATCCCTTGGGCTCATCCCAGTCGATAACGCCTCTCACAGGCACGCCCAAGTCGCGGAGTTGGTAGGCGCTCAGGTGGGGAGTCCCGGTATTGACCCCGTTAATGGTAAGCGTCTGCCCGCTGTCAGTTGCGATGAAGGTGCCGACGATGAACTGGTCGTTCACCTCTTGGCTGAGGTTGCCGTTTCCGTCGCCATATTGCATGGCACGATGGTCATAGTTGTTTCGTTCGTCGACGAACCAGATTTGGATCAAGTATTCGTGTCCCTCCTGCAGGAGCCCGTCACCAATGGTGAGCGAATCGGGGGTGCCGTAATCCAGGCTGTTGAGGAGGTTGTTGTAAGCGGTGTCACCCGTGTCACCGGATAGGAAGTTGATGGACGCATCTCCTCCCAAGAGGGTCGAGGTGCCGGAGAAAAGGACACCGTTGACCGTAGGGTTCTCCTGGTTGTTCGTTCCGGTGGCGTTGAAGGCTTCAGTCAAGACGCCCTCGGTGAGGACATCTTGCGGAGAACTGTAGTCGAGCGGATCGTCCCAGCGAATGACCCCGGCTTCGGCGCAGGTGACCTGTAAGAAAAGCGCGAGAAAGAGGCGCTTGGCGAGCCGAGCGGGAGTCGACCGGAGGGCGTGGCGAGTGGCTGGTGGGAAGAGCATGGGGGGGATTGTTAGTTTTGATAGGAGACACTGAGCCGGAAGTAGTGGCAGGGTTCCTCCGGCCAAAGGCTTTGGGGCACGACGATGGTTTGCGCTGCCTCAGATTGCCCGGTCCAAATGACAGGCCAGCTCGGCGATGCCAAATCGGAGCTTCCTTCCAGAGTGTAGCGAAGCGCGGGGTCGTCGATGGCATTAAAGCTGACTTCCAGTTGGCCGTCGGCGGACCGGGAGATGTGAATGGCCTGTGAGGCGGTAGGGCTGGTTGGATTAAGACCCAAGGCGTACTCAAGCAGGTTAACGAGACCATCCTCGTCGAAGTCAGCCTCATCGCTGAAAGAACCGGTGTTCTCGTAGCTGCCAAAATTCTGGAACCTCCACTTTTCAAGGTCGGTGTACTGGGCAGGGGTGAAGGTCAGGAAGAGAGAGCTTTCTTGCTTTGCGACAGCGAAAGAGCCGCCGTTGAGAGAGTTCATTGCTTCGAAGGCTGCGCTATCGATCAGGAAGGTATCGGGAGAGAAGGTTCCGAGAATTTCCGGAGCGGTAGCGATGAGCCAACTTTGTTCCTCTTCCGCATCGAAGCCGGTGGCTTCCCCGCTCAAGCGAAGGGTGAATGGAGTGCTTGGTGACAAGTTTTCATCGAGCACCAAGGGGCATTCGGATCGGAAGAGGGTCCAATCCAGCCCGGCCGTGCCGTCAGCCCGGCTGAAGGATAGCTCAAGCATTCCATTGGCTGCCCAGGTTTGTTCGCTTTCGGTCGTTGCCTGGGACTGGAGGTGAATGGCGGAGATGGTGGCGGCATCAAGCTCCTGATCGTAGAGCCGGAAGTCATCCAAGAGGCCGGGGTAGTGGCGGCTCGCTCCTTCGCTGCCGATGAAGGCTTGCTCAATGTTGGCGATAGGACTCGTTCGATTGCTCCCCGCATGCCAGAGCTGGCCATTGCGGTAAATCTTCATTGTTCCTTCCGCAGCGTTTTTAGTGAAAGCCCAGTGTGTCCAGCTATTCTCCGTTTCGTCTTCGCTCGCCGTCTGGGAGAGACGTCCCCCGGCGTCAAAGTAGACCTTGGAATCAGTCCAAGGGAGATGAACGTTCAAGATCCGTCCTCCTCTCGCAGTGCCAGCCCAGAAGGCGCAATTCTCGCTCGGCAGGCTGCTGTCTCCATAGGCCCAGAAGGCGAGGGTGAGCTCGGCATCAAGCGAGGCAAAGGCAGATGGAGGTAGGGTGACATTGGAGGTCGAGCCATCAAAGGCAAGCGCCGAGCCTCCGCCTGGACGGGTGGTCCAGGTAGCTTGATTGATGAGGCCATGAAAGCCATTGCCAGAGCAGTCGGTGGCAATTGACCCGCTTCCTTCATCGAATCTCCAATGAGCGAGTGGAAGAGGGAGCGGCTGGTAAAAAGAGAAGCTGTTGAGCTGGAAGGAATCAGGATCTCCTCCGAAGAGGATCTTCAGTTGCTTGACCCCTTGGGTGAGGGTGATTCCGGATGCAAGAGCGACATGCTGCCAATCGGTAGGGCCGGTGGAAGCGGGTGCGCCGTGGGGGACCGGGATTGCCTCCGTGAGAGCCTCGCCGTCGAGAATGAGTTGAATCGTTCCGCCAGGACTACTGGAGGAATAGTGGATGCTCACTTCGTAATCGCCTTCCGCTGGGACGGATAAAGTATAGGTGGTCCATTCGCCGGGCTCGATGGACGAGATGGCGTGTCCTCCAACCGCGGCAGGAGTGAGGTCCACTCCGTCGTAAGGACGGTAGGATGCGCCGGAGTTGTTCGTCGTCACGTCGTGATAAGTCCGCCCTTCACCGTCGATAGGGAAGTAGTCGTAATTCTCTGCCTCGATAGTCATGGGCAGCAGGTTCATGGCGAAGTCCGGCCCATCGGCTGTGATGCCAGCGATGGGGTCTCCGGGGCTGACGCGGTGGAAGGTAAGTCCTCCCCGGGACGGATGATCCCAGACCGTGCCCTCTGGCTCGACGCCGATCGTGGCGGTGAGGAGGTCATATCCTCTTTGCAGCCATTTGGTGTCCTCCGGGTCGACTCCCAGGCGGTCACGGTAGTGGCCGAGGTTCATCTCGTAGCAAGGTTCTTGCAGGAGGCTGGGGCGGCCTCGATGGAAGTATCTCGGGCCGACGTTCTGAGCGAGATAGGGGTTGGCCTTGAGCGAGAACCAGCGGCCCGAGCGATCGAGTCGTTGGATGAATTCTCCGTTCTCAACCGTTGGCTCCCAAGGGGCCGGTTGATCGGGGTAGCTGTTCTCGTAGCTTAGATTGTAACGATAGAAGTATTCCAGCCCGAGCAGAGGGCGGTTGTCGAGGTGTCCATAGAGATTGTCCCCTTGGCTCCAGGCAATTTCGGACATGGTGCAGATGATGGATACCCCGGCTAGGCCATGGGCCATGTCGCGGGAGAATTCCTGCCCTTGACCATTGGGCCAGATGTAGTTGTGGATGACCTCGTTGTAGCCATGGTCGGGCTCAGTGTCTTCCTGGCCGGTGCGGCGAAACTCGGTGAAGTGCTCGTAAGATGCAATCTGTTGTTCGGCAATGGATGGGCCGGACGGGTAGGGGATGTCGTCCTCCCGCGCCGGTGCCCCCTGCAGGTAGCGGAGAGCGCGGTCATACATGATCTCGTTGTCGAGGAAGACTCCCATCGCCATCACCATCCGCATGCAGAAGAGGCCCTGATTGCCATGGCGGGCGGGATCGCCTTGATAGCATCGCCAGTAGAGGGTGACATCGGAATTCTCAATCGCCGCTGTCGGTGCGCTCGTGTTCGAATAACCGGGGTAGACCAGCATGTCCTTGAAGGCTTGCAGCTCACCGGGATCCCAGCCCGGGTAGGTGCTCTTGATGATCTCGGCGGCCTCGATGAGGCGCCAATGACGGCCCGAACTCAGTGGGACCGTCTGGGTGTTCCTTTTCATGACAGACCACGCATTGAAGATGCGGATAGAGGCCTCGGCGTGCCGGGAGTCGCCGGTGATCATCCACATCAGGGCATTGTAGTAGGCGCTGGTGGCATCGTTTCTCAGGAAGTTATTGGTGGTTCCGTCTAGTACTTCCCGCTGCTCCGGGGTCAGGTTCCCGGGTTGGACCGTGTGTTGCGCGCGAGGATGGCTGCTGAGCTGGGCGAAGGTCGTGGCCCAAGGTTCGGCTCCGGCAGCGACCATGTCTCGCATGCGATGGAGGTCCGACAGTTTGTGGGAGAGGCCAGGATGGACGAAGGCTCGCTCCAAGGGTGGTCCTACGGCAGTTGCAGTGAGCCGTTTGTTGGCTGCGTCGACTTGGAAGCTCCATTGATTGGTATCCACCGAAGGGGCGAATTGTAAGCCATGGTCGATCACCTCGCCTTCCCACTCCATGAGGGTGAAGGTGCCTCCGTTCACAAAGTTTGCGGTGAAGTCGATATCGAGAAGGGAGCCCTCTTCGAAGAGGACATCTCCGCCTCCATCCTCTCCGACCTCATCAATGAAGATGGGTGTGATGCCCTGTGCGGTCTTGTCAATCCGGACGCGGAGAATCGATCCCGTATTTTGTGTCCACAGCCCATCTCCCGAACCATGGGAGCCGATGCCGATCTCGCTGGCGTGAGAGCCAATCACTTCAAAGGTTCCGACCCCTCCGTTCACGGAACCGAGGTAGACGCCAAAGCGAGTGCGGAATTCGCCGCTCCTGATACTCAGCAAACCATCCCCAGCGGTCGTCTTGCCATCGTCGGTTCCTAGGTAGAGGGAGTTGTCCTTGAGTCCACGGATTAAGGTGAGAGAGCCATCCTGCAGGTAGTAGGCTCCGGTGGAGGAGTTTCGCCCGATTTCCAATTCGTTGATCTGGACGGTCCCGCCTTCCTGATTCACTTGACCATGATGGCCCTCTCCATTGCCCAAATGGCTATCCCATGCCGCGTGGGACCCGACAGTGAGGGAGGCTTGGCTCCCGATTTGAAGAATGCCATTACCCTCGCTGCCCAAGCGAATGGCCCGGATACTCGTCGGAGCCTCGACGCTAAGATTGGCAGTCGTATTAAGCGCGGCATAGTCCGCGCCGGTGGGGTAGCTTCCGGTGCTCCAATTGCTGTCCGTTGCCCATTCTCCACCGGAGACTCCCTCGTAGACGACTTCGGCGGCGAAGAGGCGACTTAAGCAGAGGGATATCAGGAGAACGAAATTGATGGGGGCGTTCATGAGGTGGATGTCTCGAATCTTGGAATACTGTATGTATTATTGAAACACCAAGATTCCACAATCGAGACTCGGTTCCTAGAGGATTTTGACGTAAATCATTAAGATTGAGTCGAATTTGAACAATCTCGCGGGTTGTTCGGTTTTTCGCGGAAGGGCAAAGAAAAAGCCCGTCCGGTGGATTCCCGGCGGGCTTTTGAGGAAGGAATCGGGGTTAGGCCCCTGGGGTTAATTGGCCACGATGTTGACCAACTTACCAGGCACCACGATGACCTTGCGGATGGTTTTGCCTTCGATATGTCCTTGAATCTTTTCGTCGGCGAGCGCGGTGGCTTCGATATCTCCTTTGCTCATATCAGCCGGCACTTGGACGCGTGAGCGGAGCTTGCCGTTGACCTGAACAATGATGGTGATTTCGGATTCGACCAAGAGAGCCTCATCGTATTTCGGCCACGCTTGTTCGCTGAGCAATTCGCTTTGACCGAGCTGAGAGTTCAGCTCCTCCGAGAGGTGGGGGGCGAAGGGATTGAGGATGCGCAGGAAGTCGAGGAAGAGGTCCTGGGGCACTTCTGGGGCCTTGGTGTAGGCATTTACGCATTCCATCATGGCCGAGATGGCGGTGTTGAAGCGGAGGGCCTCAATGTCTTCACCGACTTTCTTGATGGTGGCGTGGGTGATTTTCTGGAGCTCAGGGAGCGCCGACGTCCCGTCGGATTTCTTCTCAGTGGATCCCGGCGAGACGCCGGGGCTCCCTGCAACCTTGTCGCGCAGGCGCCAGACCTTGGCCAAGAAGCGGGAGACGCCCTCCACGCCCTTCATGGACCAAGGCTTCACTTGTTCGAGCGGTCCCATGAACATTTCGTAGAGGCGCAGGCTGTCCGCGCCGTAGCCTTCGATGACATCGTCGGGATTGACGACGTTGCCGAGGGACTTGGACATCTTCTGCCCGTCCTCACCCATGATGAGGCCCTGGTTGACCAGCTTTTTGAAAGGCTCGTTGGTGCTCAGATAGCCGAGGTCGTTGAGGACCTTGTGCCAGAAGCGGGCGTAGAGCAGGTGCAGCACGGCATGCTCGGTGCCGCCGATGTAGAGGTCGACGTGAGCATCCTCGCCGCTCCAATATTGTTCCGCATCTTTGGAGATGAAGGCTTCTTCGTTCCGCGGATCGCAATAGCGCAGGTAATACCAACAGGACCCGGCCCACTGGGGCATGGTATTGGTCTCACGCTCGAATTGGTCGGAATAATTGATCCAGTCGGTGGCTTTCAGCAAAGGTCCGCGAGGATCGCCGGTGGGCTTGAAGTCCTCCATCTCGGGCTGCAGCAAAGGCAGTTCCTCCTCGGGGAGAGGAGCGTGCTCGCCGGTCTCCTTGTTCCAGAGCAGAGGAAAAGGCTCACCCCAGTAGCGTTGACGGGAGAAGAGCCAGTCGCGCAGCTTGTAGTTCACGCGACGAGAGCCTTTGCCTTCCGCCTCCAGCCAGTCGATCATCTTGGCCTTGGCTTCCGCAGTGGGTAGGCCGTCGAGGAAGCTTGAATTGATGGCGGTGCCGGGGGCGGAGCTTGCTTCATGGAGCTCCGGCGTCCCGCCGGTTTCCGCATAAATCAAGAACTCGCCTTCGTCTAAGTTGGCACGTTCCGGATTCTTTTCGATATACTTAAGAGTGTTGGCGAAGTGGTCTTCGTCGCGGATAATGCGGTCGTAGTATTCTCTCTGCCAGACGGAACCTTCGGTCCCTTCGTGAGCATTGATTTTCTTGGCGGTGTAGCTTTTCCAAGAATGCATCACCTTGTCCAAGTCTTCTTCGGGAGGAAGAGTCACAAGGAGGTGAACGTGATTGGGCATGATCACGTAGGAGTGAAGGAAGTAGCGTTCGGCGTCGAAATGCTGGAGCGCCTCTGCCAACAACTTCGCGTTCTGGGGCTTTTTCAACAGGCAGGAGCCCGCCCCCGCGTCGAGCCACTCGTCGACTCGATTGGAAAATTTCTGGTGGTAGTCGTTTTCTTGGGTTGAGTTCCAAGGCTTCGGGTTTGCGGCCAACCATTCTTCTTTTTCGGCACCCAATTGCTCGAGCTTTTCCTTTGGCAAAGAGTCATTGAGTCGCCAAGTGATGAAGAGGGTTGTGCCTTCGACTTGCTCGACGTGGGGGAGTTTACGACGATGCACTTTGAATTCGCCGTTTTCATGGAGGAAGTGACGTTTGCTCTTCTCTGAAACCGGCGGGACGCCGGTGCTCCCTGAGACGACTTGGATAATCGGAAGCTCGAACTTCTTCGCAAACTCAAAGTCCCTCTCATCGTGCGCAGGCACGGCCATGATGGCGCCGGTGCCGTAGCCCATCATCACGTAATCCGCGATCCAGATGGGGATCGCTTCGCCGTTGACGGGGTTAATGGCGTGACCGCCGGTGAAGACGCCGCTCTTGTCCTTGTTCAGGTCACCACGCTCCAGGTCAGACTTGCTCGCGCAGGTTTCTTGGTAGGCTTTGACCGCCTCCGCTTGCTCGGGAGTGGTGATCTCCGCGACCAGGGGATGCTCGGGGGCGAGGACCATGTAGGTGGCACCGAACAAGGTATCGGGACGGGTGGTGAAGACGGTCAGCTTTTCCGATTCGAGACCGGCGATCTCAAACTCAACTTCCGCGCCTTCACTTCGGCCAATCCAGTTGGTTTGCAACGCCTTGATAGAGTCCGGCCAATCAAGGGGTTCCAACTCATCAATGAGTCGTTGCGCGTATTTCGTGATGCGCAGCATCCACTGGCGTAGCGGGCGGCGCTCGACGGTTTCACCTTTGGCCTTCCATTCCTCGACTTCTTCGTTGGCGAGAACGGTGCCCATGCTGGGAGACCAGTTGACGGGCGCTTCGTGGATGAAGGCGAGGCGCACCTCGTCGATTTGCTCCGCAGTCCAGCCTTTTTCCTCCAGCTCGCTGACGGGGCGAGCTTTCTGGGTCTCTTCGCAGAAGTATGACTTGTAGAGCTGCAGGAAGATCCACTGAGTCCATTTCACATAATCGGGGTCGGTGGTATTGACCTCGCGGTCCCAATCGTAGGCGAAGCCGATGGCTTGCAGCTGGCGGCGGAAATTGTCGACGTTGGCCTCGGTGGTGACGCGGGGATGTTGCCCGGTCTTGATGGCGTACTGCTCGGCGGGCAGGCCAAAGGCGTCCCAGCCCATGGGGTGCAACACGTTGAAGCCGTTCATGCGCTTGTAGCGGCCGATGATGTCGGTGGCGGTATAGCCCTCGGGGTGGCCGACGTGGAGGCCGGCCCCGGAGGGGTAGGGGAACATGTCGAGGACGTAGTATTTCGGCTTCGAGGAATCGAAGTCGGAGTCTCCCGGATTGGGCGTGCGGTAGGTCTTCTCGGCAGCCCAGTGGTCTTGCCACTTCTTTTCAAAGACATCGAAGGGATAGGGCTTCTGGCGTTCGTCGGACATGATGGGCGGGGAGACTTGTGAATCCGTTATCGGGAGTCCAGACGATTATGCAGTGATATTGGGCAAGAAAAGGCCCCGATTCCGCGTGCACCTCGCGGAAGCCGGGGCCTGATGAAATGGCTGAATCAGAAGTGAATCAAGTGATGAAACCGATCCAACTGCATCGGTATAGAGTGCGAGCGGCCTGTTTTTATTTCCTGAAACTTCACTTTTTTTGTTTCTCTGCCCGCGTGAGCGAAAAATTGAGACGCCTAGTCGTGGCGACGAGGAATAGGAAGAAGACGGCGGAGATTCGTGAGAAGTTAGCTGGTATCTGCGAGGTGGTGGATGTTCGCGGTCTGGAGGAAGAAGGCTTTGATTTGCCTGAAGTTGAAGAGACTGGGGTGACTTTTCTCGAGAACGCGACGCTGAAGGCGGAAGCAATCAGCCAGCGGATTGGCGGGTGGGTGCTGGCCGATGATTCCGGCCTTGAGGTCGATGCATTGGATGGTCGGCCTGGTGTCTGGTCCTCCAGCTTCGGAGGCGAAGAGGGGAATCACGTGAAGAATAACGAGAAGCTCTGTTCCGAGTTGGCGTCTGTGCCCGAGGAGAAGCGCGGGGGGCGATTCCGCTGTGTGATGGTGTTGGCAAGCGGCGGTCAAAAGGTCGCCGATTTCGCTGGTAGTGTGGAAGGAACTCTTTTGAGCGAAGCTCGGGGAGAGGAGGGGTTTGGTTACGACCCTCACTTCATCCCAGATGGCTTTGAGCAGACTTTCGCGGAATTGGGAATCGAAGTGAAGAATCGGTTAAGCCACCGGGCAAAGGCCTTGGAGAAGGTGGTCTCTTGGCTTCGAGAAAGAGAAAATTTGTGATTTTCGGCAAGGAGGCGACTTTATCGCCCCCATGAAAACTTTCTTAACCTTCTGGTTTGCCATCGTTGTGTTCATCCATGCGGATGACGAACCGCGCATCGAGCTCGATTCCGAGGGCAAGGCTCTGGTGGCTGAAGATGCGCCCAAGCGGGTTAAGCTTCTGGTGGAGGCGGCAAATCAATTGGTCGGTAAACCATACAAGTGGGGTGGCGGTCATGGCCGTTTCGAAGATGATGGTTATGATTGTTCCGGTGCGGCAAGCTATGTTCTTAGGAAGGCCGGATTGATGGAGGGGGTGAAAACCTCGCGAGGCTTCCTGCAATTCGGCCGACCGGGCCAAGGAGAGTGGATTACCGTCTGGGCTCGGGGAGGACACGTCTTTATCGAGGTCGCCGGGCTTCGCTTTGACACGCTCGGCGAAGACTGGGATGCGGGGCCAAGATGGTATCGGAAGGAGCGTTCTACCAAAAAGTTCACCCCACGGCGGCCGGCCCAAGTCCCGTCGACCCAATAGCGAGGGGCGGCAGAATGAGGAGGGGATCTTAAGTGATTCTCCCGGTGGGTCGGATGCTTCTTAATGTCTTTTACCTTTGGTGAGGCTGGCGAGTTGTGAGCTGCAGGAGATAGAGGTCCGGGCCTTCGCTCGTCGGTTGCATCGATTTCCATCGGCGAGCCGTATCAAGCGCCTCTTGAGGCTGTCCCCGCGCCAAGTGAATTTGGATCAGCTTCTCATAAGCCCCCGGGCGCAACGGGTAGTCTTCGATTGCCTCCTGGAGCGTGAGGATGCTTTCATCAAGACGGCCGGACCGGGCTTGCAGCACTGCCCGATTGACCTTGGACGGATAATGAGATGGGTAGTGTCTCAGGGTGTGAGAGACAAGGGACGGGCCATCTTCCCATGGTTGTTGCGCCCGCCAGTTCAGGGCACTCCAGAGCAGAGCCAAACCCATCAAGGAGAATAGAAATGGCCCCCGGGGAAGTTGGCGGGAGGCCCAGACTCCCGCAGCGACTATGGCCAGGCTGGAGGGTAGGTAGGTGAGACGATCGGCGGTGAATTCGAGCGGGATCGGTAGGAGCCCCGAGCCGGGAATCCACAAGGCCGCAGCCCAGAGGAGGGCCAGGGTGAGCAAAGCAGCACGCTGTCGAATTGCCACCCCAAGTAATAGGATGAAGAGGATGAGAGCGATTCCGCCCGTGAGCCTCCAAAGCAAGGCATTCTGCGGCACTGGATAATCAGGAGCCAGAGGCCAAGGAAGGAGGAATTGTCGCAGAGTGAAGGCCAGCGCGGAAAGAAAATGACCAATCTGATCAATCGGAGTGGAGAGGCCGAGAAACTCTGTTTGCGTGAGAGCCTCCCGATTGGCAGTCCATGCTGCCAAGGCACCGCCCAAAGAGAGAAGGAGCAGGGGAAGCGTCGCCTTCAGCAGAGCTTGGTCGCTATCTCTTCGCATCAAGAGATGCCATGATAGAAGCACCCAGGGAAGGGGAAAGGCAGCCTGCTTGAAGAGCAGCGAGGCCAGGTAACAGAGGCACATTGCAAAGGTCAGGCTGGGGTTCTTGCCTCCCGTCCTTCTGAGGCTCAGCCAAAGCGAGGTCGTGAGTAGAGCGAAGAAACCCGAGGCAGGATCTTTGAGTGCCGATGCCCACGCGACGGATTCGACCCTCTGCGGATGGATTGCCCACAGAAAAGCGAGGAGGCTGGTCCATGCCCAACTGCCTCCAAGCTGTCGCCCGACTCGAATGAGGAGCAAGGCGCAGGCAAGGTGAGCGAGCACCGAGACAAGGTGAAAGACCCAGGGCGCAGGGCCTGCCGCCTCATGGAGCGCCCGGAAGGTCAGCCAAAGCAGCGGAGCGTAGTTCTGCTCGTGGATGGTGCTGAAGGCGGTCGGAATGGTTGCTACCTGGAAAGGCGCAGCGACCAGAGGGTTCTCTACGATGTAGATCCCGTCATCATAATGCACGAACCCGTTCCGAAGAAGGGGCAGGAGAAGGAGGCCAGTCAGCAGGAGGCTTCCAATCACCCAGGATCGGGACTGCAAGGCTCGGAACCATCGTTTCACAAGACGCCGCATGGTGAACCCGGATGTTTGGGATAGCAACACTTGTGGGGATTCGAAGAATTGGTTAAGAGTTCTTAATGAGGTGCCTCCTGCTCTTGTGTTCCCTTTGTTTGTTCCTTACCCCGTCCTGCTCAAGTGGTCAGAAGTGGGCCAAAGGGCGGGTGCAGTATGAGCACAAGTTCATGAGATCGCTCGAGTTGGAGCGCAACGGGCTGGCCAGCGCGCCGCTCTTTGCTCCGAAGGAGGTCAAGCTGGCGGTGGCGGCAGCCAATCGCTTGGTGGGCAAGCCCTACAAATATGGAGGAGGGCATGCGAGATTGAACGACTCCGGATATGACTGCAGCGGAGCGACTAGCTATGTTTTGCGCGAAGCTGGCTTGCTGGAGGGCCATCTAACCTCGCGCGGCTTTTTCAATTACGGAAAGCGCGGCAAGGGCGATTGGATCACCGTCTATACTCGGAATGGTCACACTTTCCTTGTGATTGGAGGCCTTCGCTTCGATACGGGCGGGAGCGCCCACGAAACGGGTCCGCGATGGAAGCCGGAATCACGAAGGGTGGACGGACACGCCATGAGGCATCCCCGCGGCTTGTGACTTTTGCTCCCGACGAAGATAAACGGTTTTTCTCTTGAGGCTCCTGATGAGCTTGGATATGTTCAGTCGAACGTTGTTCAAAAATCATGGCTGAAGCACTCACTCAAAAACAAGAAAACGTCCTCAATTTCCTCAAGGCTGAACATCGGAGGACCGGCTTGGTTCCCTCAACTAGGGAAATCCAGGCTCACTTTGGGTTCGCTAGCCAGACTGCTGCAATGAGCCATCTGCGCGCCTTGGAGCGAAAGGGCGCGGTGATTCGTCTCCCGGGCAAAGCACGCGCGGTGATGTTCCCGGAGGATCTGGAGCGGGAGGAAATCGTCGATGTCCCCCTGTATGGTTCGATCGCGGCAGGCTTCGGAGAAGATCAGGTGGAAAATCGGGAAGGAGCTGTCTCAATTGACGTCGCAACGCTTGGAGTCTCTTCCAAGGCAAAAACGTTCGCGCTCAAAGTAAGGGGAGAGTCGATGATTGATGCTCATATCTGCGATGGAGACACGGTCATTCTCGAGCATCGCGAGCCGCGCCCCGGCGATATCGTTGCCGCTTTGATTGATGGGGAAACGACGCTGAAGCGCTTTGTGATGAAAGAGGGAAGCTATTACCTCCATGCCGAGAATGCTGAGTTCCCCGATCTGATTCCGGTTCAAGAGCTGGTCGTGCAAGGAGTCATGGTCGCCTTGCTGAGGAAAACGTCTTGAGCTCGCTGTGAGTCTTCGCGATGCGAACTGCCTTCTCAGGCCTCCGTTGCGTTGTCGAGCAGCGCGAGATGCGACGTTCTTTCTTTTTCTCGCACGTCGTTCCCCCTTGAATTTGGATGGTGATTCACGATGAATCAATTCATGGGCGATTATTCCATTCAGTTGTTGCGCGAACTCACCGAGGCTCATTCCGTTCCCGGGTATGAAGATGAAGTCAGGACACTTTTCCGGACTCATCTCGATGGATGTGGAGAATTCGGTTCCGATCGCAATGGCTCCGTCTATTGCCGGGGCGATGTGAGTGAGACTGGTCCGAACGTCCTTGTCGCTGGTCATATGGATGAGATCGGATTCCGTGTTCAATCCATCAACTCGCAGGGTTTTCTTACTTTCGTTCCCGTTGGAGGCTGGTGGGGCCATAATCTTCTCGCCCAGCGTGTGGTGGTGAAGAGCTCAAGTGGAGAAAAGATTCCCGGCGTGGTTGCTTCAAAGCCTCCTCATTTTTTAGGGAAGGCGGAGCGGGGCAAGGTTCAGGAATTGGATGCCATGTTCATTGACGTCTCGGCATCTTCTGCGGAAGAGGTTGCCTCTTGGGGAGTCAGGGTCGGCGACCCCATTGCGCCTGACGCCTCCTTTGTGCCAGCAAGAAAAGAAGGCCGCTTCATTGCCAAATCATTCGACAATCGCGTCGGCATGGGTGGCGCAATTGAAATCGGCAAGAAAATGCTGGGGAAAACACAGAACACTCTCACGGTTGCGGGCACCGTTCAGGAAGAAGTCGGACTTCGGGGCTCAAAGACCTTGGCTTATGTCCTTCGCCCGGATGTGGCCATCGTCCTGGAAGGTCCTCCGGCCGATGACACCCCGGGATTCGATCTGAGTACAAGTCAGGGAGTGTTGGGCAAGGGAGTGCAGATCAGGCTTCATGACCCGTCAGCCATCATGAATCCCAGATTGGCTGAAATGACCATCGCCTTGGCCGAGGCGGAAAATATTCCTCACCAAGTCACCGTTCGCAGGAGCGGCGGGACGGATGCGGGAGGTTTCCATCTCAGCGGGCCGGGTGTGCCCTCAATAGTTCTCGGAGTGCCCGCCCGTTACATCCACTCTCACAATGGAATCATCGATATCGCGGACTACCAAGCGATGGTCGAACTTGGGGCTAAATTGGTCGAGCATCTGACTGCGGAAAGATTTTCCGAATTGATTCAGTACATCTGAATTTTGGGTATTCTTTTTGACATCATTCGGCGCAGGGTCGGCGATAATTTTTCAGACAAAAAATTGATTTGGGTTCATCAAATCTGTCCTGCATCGGCAAGAAGCAGCAGTAAAGAACGAGAAGATTCGCTCTAAATCGTTCAAAAAGAGTGATTTGGAAGTAATTGGCTATTTAGGTTTTTCTTTAGTGAATTCTTCGCCAATAGGAAAAAAAAAATTGACCTACCCCGCATACGGTAGGTAGCTTGAACGCGGATTGCCTGCGGAACATTAAGACCAACCGTCAGATTCGTCTGACACCCCCGGGGAAGCCCGGTAAAAACCTAAACTTGCAGCAAAACAAATCATGAAAATGACAACACTGAAATCAGTGGCCATCGCGGCTGGAGTCCTCGGACTCGCCCTTCCCGCGTTCGGTCAGGCAACCTCCGA
>JAUTCR010000065.1 GCA_030673895.1 Verrucomicrobiota bacterium JB023 | reverse complement strand
CCCAAATCCCGCAACGACCAAATCCGGTCTCCCAAGGCCTGCAACGCCCCCCTCGTCTTCCGGGCTCCGCTCTTCCGCTTCTCCCCAAACCGCCTCCGATTCCCGACAAAAAACTCGTTCACAAACCCCTTCCCTCCAATCGCCACCCCGTCACTAAAATAACGGACGCGATGCCGGATGACTTCCGCAATCGCTAGGTCGCTCTCTCGGCTCTCCAGCTCGGCCAATTCCTTTTCCGCGACCTCGCGCTTGATCCCCTTCCTCGCCACCCGGACCTCATAGACTTTTCCCTCGGCCGTCGCCTTTGTCTCCCGCTTCTCAATCCCCTCGCCAAGCAGAATCTTTCGATACCTCTTGGCCAAGCCTCCCTGCGCCCAGGCGCGCTGCAACCGCTTGGCATCAAACTCACAGACAGGTAACTCGGTCGCGGCCGTCCCCGATGACGAGCCAACTGCCCGCGCTAGACCTGCCCGCGCCTTCTTCCCGCCCGCAACGGCCTCACCATAACTGCTCCAGCGATACTCCGCCGGGTCGTTCACCATCCCCGCCCGCACCGGATTGAGGTCGATGTAGGCCGCCATCGTTTTGCAAGCGACCCCATCCTCCACCACCACGCTCTTGAAGCGTTGCTCCCAGAGCCGACCCTTGCGGTCGTGTCTGCGATTGAACCAGCTCGAAAACCGCTGGGTGAGCGTCTTCATGCACTCGCTGAGGTCGTGCATCCGGTAGGCATGGCGGGCATAGAGGCGGCGCAGCTCCTCGGTATGACCCCGCTGCCGAGCGTCCGCAACCTGAGCACGGAGTTCATCGACCACCGGCTCGCTGTAGAGCCACCGCAAGCGGTCAAAGAAAGTCGCCTCCGTAATCCGTGAAGGCCTTCTAATACCTTCCCGGCTTCCGCGCATCTACATTACCAGGCCAATGTCAGTGGGAGCACTTGAGAAGGAGAAGACACTTTGCATCGCATCTGTTCAAGCGAAGGGTGTTTACTGAAAAAAATCAAAAACATCACTTTTCCACTTCCTATTCTGTACCTTTTTACAAAAGTTGGAGGGATGTTTCGGTCGTAAGGAAACGAGCCGGTTAAATGTTGTCTAATTATATCTGATTCGCTCAATTTAAAAGACCCAATAAAATGCCATGAAACTCCGTTCTATTACGACTATGATTCTAGCCATCCTTGCCACTGCGCTCCTGCATGCGCAGAACCGTGTTGGGCCTTCTGTTCCGCGGGAGTTTTCCTATCAAGGATCCGTTGCGGTGAATGGCCAACCCTTCACGGGAGAAGGACGTTTTAAATTCTTATTGCTGGCCAAGAACCCTCTCTCCGCCAGCCCTACGCAGGCCACTGCGACCGTTACCGCGGCTGGGACGAATGGTGAGATCACCTCAGTGCGGGTTGACGAACCGGGCAGTGGCTACCTCAGCCCTCCGACTATTACGGTCACGGATTCGGCGATCTTTGGTGTGGGGGGGAGTGGGTGTGAGTTAAGGGCGAACTTGAGTCCCCAAGGAGAAATCTCCTCCATCACCGTCGTTGAAGGAGGTTCGGGATACGAATTGCCTTCGGTGGAGATTTCTCCTCCTACTCCCGGGGAAGAAGCGATTTGGGCGAACGATAGTGACTTCAATACGGCTCTGACCGAGCCCGGTAGCTTCGTCACCATCTCGGTGCAGGACGGTCTATTTTCCACGCGCCTTGGAGGTTCAGGAATGGTCAGCCTCCCAAGCTATCTGGACCATTTTCGTCCCAATTTAGCTCTGAGGGTTTGGTTCGCAGCTCCTGATCAGCCCTTCGAGCAGTTGTCTCCCGACACACAATTGGGCAGCGTCCCCTTCGCCTTGATGAGTAGTCGTGTGGTCTCGCCTGGAAGCAGCGCGAGTGGCTCCAACGCAGCCGCCCTAGGAAGCGGCAACTCGGCCAGCGGCCCCGATTCTGTCGCAATGGGAACGGGGACGGAAGCGAGTGGTTCCAATTCTTTTTCCGGGGGGCGCTTCTCCGTAGCCAGTGGGAGTTCTTCGTTTGCAATGGGGAGGCAGAACACCGCGAGCGGGGACTACTCAACTGCGACGGGAGAGGGGTCGGTTGCAAGTGGGACGAGCTCGACAGCAATGGGAAATGGGACGGTTGCTAGTGGGAGTAACTCCACTGCGATAGGAACTGGAACCGAAGCGAGGGGGCTGCAGTCGACTGCAATAGGGAGTGCAAACACCGCGACTGGGTTTTACTCCACTGCTTTTGGAATCTTCACCACCGCGAAAGGGACAAGCTCCACTGCGATGGGAGAGTCAACCGAAGCGAGCGGCTTTTACTCCACAGCAATGGGAAAAGGGACGATTGCGAGTGGGTTTTACTCCACTGCGATGGGGCGTGAGACATTGGCGCGTTCTTATGGAGAAGTCGCCCTAGGCATTTACTCAACAGACTACACGCCTAGTAGTGCATTTGAGAGTAGACCTTCTGACCGGCTTTTTGTTCTCGGAAACGGAACCGGTAACGGAGAACGCTCGGATGCTCTTATCATTGAGAAGAGTGGTCAGACTTTCTTCTATTCGGATCCCGGTGCGACCAATGGTTTTTTTATCGATAACTATGCTACTATCATCGAAAACACCGACACCACAAGTGGTTCTGATGTCCTCGCCCTCAAGAGCCAGACAGAGAATCCGGGGAGTGACACTAACTATCTTTCTTTCTTCGATGGCAGTTCGGCAAGTTCGGGCAGCGGAACGGTTCTTGGTGAAATCGATGGCAATGGCGCTGGCGGCGTGCGCTTTCAGTCCAATGGGGCGGACTATGCCGAGTATCTTCCTCCGGTGGATGCGGATGAGACGCTCACGCCCGGAGATCTCGTTGCCGTCCGATCGGGAAAGATCACCCGCGATACCTCGTCCTTTGATCAGCTCATGGTAATTTCCACCAATCCCATCATCGTTGGCAATCGTCCCGCCAATCTTCCCGAGGACGAGTCCGGTTATTACAAGGTCGCCTTCATCGGTCAGGTGCCTGTGAAGGTGATCGGGGCAGTCAACTCGGGCGACTACCTCTTGGCCTCGGGTCAGCACGATGGCACCGCTGTGGCCAAACCTGCCTCCGCACTTCGCGCCAGTGACCGGGCTCACATTATTGGGCGCGCTTGGGATAGCTCCGCCGAGGAAGGCGAGAAGCTCATTAACGCTGCCGTCGGTCTCGATCTTGGTGAGGCCCTTGTCGGGGAGATTCGTAATCTTCGGAATCAGGTGGATTCCTTGGAGTCCCGGCTCACCCGCCTGGAGCAACGGGCGACAGTTCCCGACGGTGCCACAAATCCACAGAAGGGGGTGGTATCGGCGCGATGATGAGATGCCTTTGTCGAAAGTTGGAATAATACACCTCATGAGAACTCTTGTCCTTTTCTTCACAAGTTGTTCTGTTGCCTTTGGCCAGAGCAGTAGTGCGAGCTACCAGATCGATGCCCAAGTGCTCGATGCGGGTGGTGGGGCCTCTTCTTCCGCAAGCTATTCGTTCACGGCTTCCAGCATTGGTGGCATTGTCGGTCGTGGTTCTTCCGAGACCTACGAGCTCGGAAGCGGGCCGGTGGAGCAGTTCATCAATTTGCTCAATCGCTTCACTGGGATCGATTTGCGGGATTACAGTAGCTGGATTGGTCAATTCGCAAGTTTGGTGATGACGGGTCGCGGCGATGATCCTGACGGTGACGGTCGTACAAATGAAGAAGAGTTTCTCGCTCTCACCGATCCGACCGATGAAGACTCTCGCTTGGAATTCCGGTTGGATTCCGTGGATCAAGTGAGCGATGAAGTGACGCTGCTCTTTGCGCCTTATGTGGCTGATGACAGCTTGCGAAGATATCGACTTTTGTCGCATGACGACTTGAGGGCACCTCTCCTACCCCTCCCGGGGCTCAGTCCATTTGTGGGACCTCTAAGCGGCGAAGGAATCTTCGTCGATGATCAGACCATGTCTGCCAAACGCTTCTATCAGCTGGAGATTTCCATTCCTACTGAATAGGTGCGGTCGCTCAGGACGGTTGAGTCGTACTGGCGAGGATTTTCGATAAAAGGTGTGTCCTGAATGGCGCTCACTTAAGCCCCATTTCGTTGAAATTGAATGAACGAAAAGCCGGCCGAGGTACGATTGTAATGCGTGACTAAAACACCCTACCTGACCGACTTCCCGCGCACCGTTTTTGCCAACGCCAAGCGGCGCCGGCAAGCTGAAATCCGCCTCCGACGAGACGAACTTGCCAGCACCGGCGTCAGCGGATACGCCCTTCTTTTTGAAGACATCCTGTCGGCAAGCTTTCTGAAAAAACTCAGCACCACCCGGCGAGAACGACACTTCTCCATTCCCATTGTCTTCTGGGCCTGGCTCTCCCGAATCCTCGACTCTAATGCCCCCTGCGGAAAGGCCCTCTCCCTCATCCAGACCTGGTGCCTTGAGCGCGGAATACCCTCTCCCGGCAACAGCACCTCCGGTTATTGTTCCGCACGGGCACGAGTCACCGAAGGCTTCCTGCAAACTGTAGCAAACCGTTCCACCGACCACCTCGCCCAACGCATGACCGCCCGCGACCAGTGGCGCGGCCTCACCCTCAAGGCCATCGACGGCAGCTCCGTTCAGCTCATGGACACCGCAGCCAATCAGAAAAACTACCCTCAACCCTCGGTCCAAAAGGAAGGGTGCGGCTTTCCTACGATGGGAATCGTAGGAATCACCAACCTCTCCCACGGCGGCTGGGAAGGCTTTGAGACTTGCCCCTGGAGTGCTCATGACTCCCGCATTGCCCCGCGCCTACTCAAGCACATCCACTCCGGCGACCTCCTC
>JAUTCR010000064.1 GCA_030673895.1 Verrucomicrobiota bacterium JB023 | reverse complement strand
TGCCTTCTCGCAGGGCTCCAACTGGGCCCTTGGCTGGACCGGAACTTCGGATCTGGGTCACTTTGTCAATGCTTCGGACAGCATCCTCACCAACCTGACCGGTGACGATGTCGACGTGATGGCCAGTGAGCTGGTGTCCTTTGACTCTTCATTGGGTGTTTATGTCCTCAACGGCAGCCAGACGCTGGACTCCACCAAGAACTACATCCTGACCGACCGACTCTTCGTGACCGACGGCAATGTTCTGACCATTCCTGCGGGAACCAAAATCTATAACACGACCAATGACTTTGGCACGGCGGACAAGGCCGACGACGAGTTCGGTTCGATTGTTATCACCCGTGGCTCCCAGATTGTAGCCGAGGGAACGGCAGCAGCTCCTATCGAGTTCACCACCATCCGCGAGCTTGAAGCTGAGCGGGGCATGGACATGGACAGCGACAGCGTTGCGGGTCTGATGCCAACTAAGGCCGACCGTGGCCTCTGGGGCGGTCTTGTCATTCTCGGCAACGCCCGGACCTACAACTACAGCGCCCCCGGCGTGCTGATTGGCGAGAACGTCATTGAGGGCTTTGCCCCGTCGGTTTCTCCCGATGCGGACAATGACGGTCGCGCGGACATCATCGAGTATGGTGGCACCAACGACGAGGAAAGCAGCGGTATCCTGACTTACGTCTCCATCCGTCATGGTGGTTACGAGTTCGAGACCGACAACGAAATCAACGGCCTGACCCTTGGTGGCGTGGGAAGTGGCACCACCCTCGAGTATATCGAGGTGATGTCCAACAGTGACGACGGCATCGAGTTCTTCGGTGGCACCGCCAACCTGAAGTATGCTCTGGTGAGCTTCGTGAAGGATGACGGCTTCGACCTCGACGAGGGCTACACCGGTAACATCCAATTCGCCTGTGTCATCCAGACCCCGACCGACACGGACAGCGACGATAATAGCATCCAGGACAGTGACCACGGTGGTGAGTGGGACGGCAACGTTGGCGGCGACACCAACGATTTCCAGACCGCGCCGACCATCGCGAACATCACCTTCATCGGAGACAATGAAGGCGACCACGCCTTCAAGATTGACGACTTCTTCGCAGGTTCCGTCTACAACGGTGCGGTAACGTCCTTCGCGGACCTCGTCACGGTGACCGGCGACGCGGTTCTTAACGACACCGCCAGCTTCACCAACGTGAGCACCGATGTGAGCAACGCGCTCGAAGCAGACAACGTCTCTGTCGAATCCGTCCTTGCTGCCCAGTTCACTGACGCGAGCAGCACCGGAGTGGGACTGAACTTCGTGGACGTGGCCAACGCGCTTTACGATCCCCGTCCTGCAGCAGACTCGGTTCTGCTTGCGGCCAACGGAGCAGCGGTGACCGACTTGAGCGCGGACAGCTTCTTCGAGGTGACCGACTACCAGGGTGCCTTCTCGCAGGGCTCCAACTGGGCCCTTGGCTGGACCGGAACCGATGCTCTTGGTCACTTCCTGCAGCCTGACGGTGACGTCATCATCACCTCGATCTCCAAGGACGGCAACAATGCCACCATCGAGTTCATGAGTGAGGCTTCTGCGACTTACCAAATCACCTATTCGGATGATTTGACTAGCTTCGCTGATACCATCTCTGGTGAGACCGGAATTCCTGGAACCGGCGGTGTAGTTTCCCGCACCTTCCTGATTCCTGACGGTACTCCTGAAAAGCTCTTCTTCCGAGTGGAGGAAGAATAAATCCTAGCGGATAGAAAATTCTATCCGCAGGCAATCCATACAGGCCGCTCCCTTTGGTCGGGGGGCGGCTTTTTTATTTTCCCCGATAGGGCGGCGGTGGCTTGGCAGGGGCGGTGGACTCCTCTAAGGAGGGGCAGGAAAATGGCGAGTCGATACGCAGTGAGAGGGAGAAAAATCGCGAATGTTACAAAATCGTCAGATGAGGGGGATTGTTGTTTGTCCATTTGGGCGCATAAGGGCGCCTTCCAAATGGCTAGGTTGAATCGAGCGTGCGCAGTAGTTGGGATTTCGCTGGCGATCGGCGGATTGCAGGGGCAGACGGTGGCCGAGACTCACGTCGAGCTGAAGACCACCATTGAGCAGTGGATGGAGCAGATGCAGGCGACGCAGGAGCTCGAGAGCAGCTGGGCCTCGCGCAAGGACGTTCTGCAGGACAGTATTGTGGGGCTCAAGGGAATGATTGAGCAGGCCGAGGTGGATATCGCCGAGGTCGAGAAGCGGTTGGCTGCGGTCGATGAGACCTCCCGGGAGAAGCTGGATCAGCAGGAGGCTTACAATGCGGCGCGGGATGCCTTCCGCAGCGCCCTTCCCGAGGTGGAGGCTGAGGTGGCCAAGTTGCAGCCCATCATCCCGGAATTTTATTACGAGAGCGAGGATGGCTCGCCCAAGCTGAAGGCGGCCCTTGAGGACTTACAGGCCCACATCACGATGGAGCCGGACGAGAAGGAGGATCTCGGTCTCAACAAGCGCTTGCAGCCCTTGGTGCAAATCCTCAGTGATGCCGAGCGCTTCCACACCAAAATCTGGGCGGTGAAGAATCGTCTGCGGGTGGGGGAGACTGATAAGAACATGAATGTGCTCTACATGGGGCTCTCCTACGCCTACGCGGTGGATGACGAGGGCACGGTGGCACTGCGCGGTTATAGTGACTTGAGCGAGGGCTGGGTCTTCGAGCCCATGGAGGGCGAGGACATCGCCTCACGGGTGCTGGACCTTTACAAGTCGGCGGACGGGTCAGGGGAATCGCAGATGGTCAATTTGCCTTTGGAGATTAAGTAACAGATTAAGGATTTCAGACGATGAAGATTCGTATTGCCGCAATATTGGTCGCAGCCACCAGTTGGGTGACCGGGCAGGTCTCCTCGGGAGAGGCGCTGGTCAAGGCTCAGGAGAATTTGGCCGAAGCCAAGGCAGAGCATGATGCCCTGCAGCAGGCTATCGCCACGATGGAGGTGCCTCTGGTTGAGGAGGTCGAGGGACTCGAGCAGCAGTTGCGCGAGAAGGAGCAGGAGTTGAAGACTTTGGAGGCGAAGGAGGATTCGCTCGATGAAAGCCAGCGCCGACTCGATAGCGAGCTGGCGAGCCGGAAGGGTGAATTCGCCTACACCACGGAGACCATTGATGGCTATTCCAAGGGCTTGTTGAATCGCCTGCAGGCTGCGGAGGTTCAGCTCTACAAGGATGATGTGGAGAGGTTGCGCAACGCGGCGACTGAAGAGGACAACCTGGCAGAGGAAATCGTCCTTCGCCTGGAAGGGCTCAAGCTGGGTGCCAGACGCCTGCAGGAGGCAGCAGGAGGCCGACGGTTCGACGGTCAAGGCCTGGTCGGCTCCGATTATGTCAATGGTGAGTTCGCGGTCTTGGGGCCGGTTGGATACTTTGCAGCCAAGGGTAAAGAGATTGGTGGTCTTACGGGTCTGGTGCAGGAGAAGACGCCTGCGATTGCGGTCTTTGAAGATGAGAAAGGTCCGCTGGTGAAGCAGTTCGTCGAGGCAGGCTCCGGCGTCTTGCCTATCGACGCCACGGGCGGCAAGGCGCTCAAGGCCGTGCAGGAAACTCCCACCTTGGCTGACCGGATGGCAGATGGCGGCTACGTTGGCTACGCGATTATCGGTCTCGGCTGCGTGGCGATCCTCATTGCCCTCTTCAAGCTCCTCGAGATTAATCTCTTCCGCATCCCGACCCGTCGCACCATCAACGAGATTCTCGACGACCTTCTCGCCGGAGATCGAGAGAAGGCGATGGCCAAGGCGAAGGATTTGCAAGGCTTCACCGGGGTGATGGTTCAAGCTGGAGTGGAGAACTTCCACGAGCGCCGCCGGATCCTCGAAGATGCGCTCTTGGAAAAGCTGAGTGCCATCCAGCCGCGTTTGG
Source organism: Verrucomicrobiota bacterium JB023 (assembly GCA_030673895.1). Lineage (GTDB taxonomy): Bacteria > Verrucomicrobiota > Verrucomicrobiia > Verrucomicrobiales > Akkermansiaceae > Roseibacillus. Next base: position 44,617 of record JAUTCR010000064.1, on the reverse strand, counting down.
AGCGCTTCCTGCCTTTCCTTGCCCTCGTGGCAGCCGCAGCACCGATGATGGGTCTGCTGGGAACGGTTCTCGGCATCATGCAGACCTTCGATGCCATGGCCATCTATGGCACGGGTAATGCCCAGAACTTCTCGAAGGGAATTGGTGCCGCGCTGGTGACGACGGCACAGGGTCTCGTCGTGGCTATTCCGGTGATCGTGATTCACGGCATGCTGAAGAGCTTGGCCCGTGGGCGCTTCGATAAGGCGCAGGGCGTGGCTCTTGCCATCCTCAATGGCACAACCGAGCTCGATAGCGAGACCAAGGAAGAGTTGGCCGACGATAGCAGCGGAGGGGATGACGGCGACGACTTCGACGAGAAGGAGCTGGCCCCCGTTTAAGCGACCCTAATTTGATCTGATGCAGGAAAACGTCCAGGCAGTCATCGACATCTTCGCGGAAGGCGGCTGGGTCATGGTCGTGCTCGCCTCCGTGGCGGCGATGCTCTACATCACCTCGGTCGCTTCGGTGATCTTTGTGATGAAGGGGAATCTGACCAACTCGAAGCGGGATCAATGGGAGCACTGGATCCAGAATCCCGAGGAGGCCACCGGCCGGGTGGGGGAGATTATCAAGTATGCGGTCCACGGCCCCCGGCTCTCGGTCAAGCGGGTGCAACGTCGCTTTGATGAGATCTTTGATGTCCTCGTGCGCACCATTGATCAGCGTCTCATCATCATCAGCACGCTCATTGCGGCGGCTCCCATGACGGGTCTGCTAGGCACGGTGCTCGGGATGCTTGCCATGTTTGATGGTCTCAGCGCCGGTGGCGGTAAGCAGAGTATGGAGATGATCGCCGCGGGCATGCGGGAGGCTCTCTTCACCACGCTGACGGGACTCGTTGTGGCCTTGCCGGGAATGTTCTTCGCCCTCATTGTGCGCCAAAAGCGCAACGAAATCGCGGCAGTGCTGAGCCAGATTCAAGCCACCGTCGTCACTACGAAATTTAAGTCGATTCAATAATGCTGGAAGGAAATCCCATGTCCGGAGATGACGACGAGGCGAAGCCAGACCTTTCGCCGATGATCGATTGCGTCTTCATCCTCCTCATCTTCTTCATCGTGACGACGGTCTTCGTGAAGGAGCCCAAGGTCGAGGTGAGCGATCCTCTCGCTGCCACGGCGGAGTCCTTGGAGAAGAATAGCATTATCTTCGCCGTCACTGCGGATAATAAGGTTTTTTACGATGGGCAAAGCATCGGGGTGGCTGGAGTCCAGCAAGTGGTGAAGCCGCTGCTGCTGGAGAAGTCCGATCCCTCGGAGGCCCATGTCATCATCAAGGGCGATTCCTCCGCTCAAGCAGGCTTGGTCGACGATGTCGGCAAGGAATGTCTGGAGGCGGGAGTCTTCAAGAATCGAATCACCGTATCAACTGAGAGCTAATGTTCGGACGAGGCAGATTAGGCGCTGGCGCAGATGAGAAGGATCCGGAACCGGATCTGTCTCCGATGATTGACTGCGTCTTCATTCTTCTCATCTTCTTCATCGTGACTGCGGTGTTCGTTGAGGAGGATGGAGTCCCCTTGCCATTGCCGGAGGATTCGGCCGCCGTCTCGACGGTGACAGAGCAGACCACCGTGGTCTTCACCGTCAGCCAGCAAAACGTGATTGAGAATGATGGCCGCCGCATCAGTCTCGACCAGGTTGCCAATATCGTCCGCACCGCGCTGAACAAGGATTCCGAGGCTCCCATCATTATTCAAAGTCATCCGCGCGCCCACCATGGGGTGCGCACCCGGGTTTACGACGAGGTTCGTAAGGCCGGCGCGGAGACCGTCACTTTCACCCAGGCTTAACCCAGTACACCAAGTTGGCAGAAGAGCAGTCAAATCACCGGAGACTCGCGAATAGGAGGCATGTCTATCAGCCGCCGCGGGGGAATCGTCCGCTCAATATGATGCTGGCCCTCATTGGGGGGCTGATCTTCACCTTTCTCGTCTTCTACGTGATCCCGCTCATGAAGAAGCTGGAGGAGGGGAAGAGGACCGAAACCACCGCTCTGCAAACCAAGGTCGTCGAGGAGCCTCCCGAGGAGCTCGATTTCGAGGACGAGCCACCGCCGCCTGAGGAGGATGAGCCGCCTCCACCCGAGCCGGAGATCGAGCCCGAGCCGATGGATATAGCGGACCTTCCCATCGACCTGGGAGCCGGCATCGGCGGGAAGATGATGCTCGATCTGAAGCCAAATTTCGACGTTGCCCAGGATCCCAACGATCTGGGAGGTGGCGATCTGGATACGCCGCCCCGGGCGACGACCAAGATCCCTCCCCGCTATCCGCAAGGCCTCCTTAAGAAAAGGGTGAGCGGCCGCGTGCTTGTGGCGATGACTGTGGACGAGACCGGCAAGGTCACCAATGCGGTGGTCAAGGAGACGTCGGGCTACGGTGATATGGACAAGGCCGCGCTCAATGCGGCCAAGCGGTGGAAATTCAAGCCTGGTATCAAAGGAGGCCGCAAGGCGGTGATGACGGTGGTGCAGCCGTTCAATTTCAAAATGAAGAACTGATGAAGAGAACGATGTTTCTAGTAGCTCTCATGGCGGGGTCGGCATTGGCCGAGCCGTTTGATATTCCCAAAGAGCAATTTCGTAGCAAGGAGTTCATCAAGGGCTTTGTCGGTGCCTTTGGCTTCCTCTCTCCGGTCGAGCCCAAGGTGGATCGGGAAGAAAGCGAGCTACTCATTGAGCTATCCGAGCTCTTCTCCGACGGACGCTTCCGCGAGGCCGAGGCCCGCATTGTGAACTTCATCAAGGAGCGGAAGAATCCAACGGAAGAAGGAGTCGAGCCCAAGGATGTGAGTGCGGCGCTGGTCTTCCAGCTGGCCCAGCTCTACTACATGAATGATCGCACCAAGGACGCGGAACGGGCCTACAAGCTGGCCATCGAGCGTCATCCGGATTTCCGCCGCGCTCATAAATACCTCGGCCTTCTCTACGCCAGCGAGGACCGCATCAGCGAGGCCTTGCCCCACCTGAAGCGGACGCTCGCTCTGGGCGAGGCTGATCAACTCATCTTTGGCCTCCTCGGCTATGCCTACACGCAGGAGGGCAAGCCTCTTGCGGCTGAGGGTGCCTATCGTCAGGCCTATCTCCTCAATCCAGACGAATCGCAATGGAAGTCCGGCTTGGCCCTGACCCTTTATCAGCAGGAGAAGTGGGTGGAAGCCGCAGCCATGCTGGGTGAGCTGCTGACCGAGACCCCCGAGGCGGGGGACTTCTGGAAGATGCAGGCCAACTGCTATCTCAATATGGGCGAGCCCCTGCGCGCGGCCACCAACTTCGAGGCCATGCGCCTCAAGAACCTCGCGGATGAGGCCACCCTGAATACCCTGGGTGACATCTACACGGATCAACGCAAGCCGCTCCTCGCCCTTGGGGCTTACCTCGCCGCCTTGGAGATGAGCGAAACCGTCAACGTCCAGCGGAGCCTGAAGACTGCCGAGGTGCTCGCCGACTACGGTGCACCACGCGAGTCAGCCGAATACATCTCCGCCATCCGCAGCAAGGGGGTCACCCTGAGCCGGGACGAGCAGGTCCGCCTCAAGCTGGTCGAGCTGACCATTGCCAAGGAGACAGGCGAAATCGACCGGGTCGGCACCTTGCTGACCGAGATCCTCGCCATCGACCCCACCAATGGTGAGGCCCGTATCGAGAATGGGCTCTACTACGAGCGGCAGGCTGAGACTGCCGACGAGGAAGAAGCCGGCCAACTTCTTGCTACCGCGGGCGCCCAGTTCAAGCTGGCGATGAATAGCCAGGACGAGGACATCCGCTACACGGCGACCCGGAGCTACGGCCAGATGCAGGTGCGGCAGCGCGAGTATGTCGATGCCCTGAGCTATCTCGAGCAGGCGGTGGCGATGAAGCCAAGCGACAACCTGCGCCGCTATGTGCGCCAGGTTTCGGTCTTCGCCGAAAAACAAAAGGAACGTGAGTCCCGCGAACAGGCCGAGCGCGAGGCGGCTCGACAGGAACGCGAGGCCAAGGAAAATGCCGAAGAGGCAAATAACGAAAGCGAGTAACCACTTCGAACACGATGAGAGCAAAATTTTTAGCAATTGGCCTCGGCTGCGCGGGAAGCGCCCTCGGCAATGAGGCTCTGGACCTCCTCGAGGGAAAAATCACCGAGGATGAAATCACAGTAGTCAGCGAGGATGAGGAGTCCGGCAGCGCGAGCTCTTCCGGCGAGTCCGCGCCGGAAGTCCTTGTCGATGATACCGACTACTCCCGCCGTTGGCGGAACTCGCTTCCTCCCAAAGCGATTGTCTATGAGAACCCGAACAGCGCGCTCGTTCAACGCGTCGCCGTCGAGGGCATGGCGGAGTGGGGCTACACCACGGGCTCTATCGATGCCGACGGAGGCAATGATACCGACGTCGATGACAACACGCTGCGACGCCTGCGCCTCGGGGGAGTGATGCGCGCCTTCGGGAATACGGATCTTGAGGCCAAAGTCGTTGCCGACGGCAATGGCTACCAGGGCATCGATACCCTGCGAGCCACCATGAATGTCAATGATGGCTTGAAGGTAGAGGCCGGTAAATTCCGCCCTCCTTTCAGCCAGGAGTATAAGCGTGATCCGGAAGTTCGCGTGGCTCCCGGACTCTCGCCCCTCATTCAGAACATTGCGCCAGCCAATACGCTGGGCGTGCGCTTCGAGACCTACAGCGGCCCTTGGATGGCCGGGCTGGGCTACTTCTCCGGGGGCTACGATAAGAATGTGCCGGGCTTCGGGGGTGATGGATTCATTCTCGCCAACCTGGCCTACACCTTCTCGCCCACCGCGGAGGCCGGTACCGAGGGAGAAGATGTCGCCGTCCCTCCCGGGCATCAGCGCTGGCACTTGGACTACATCTATAATCTGGATGACGAGGCAGGCAGTATCCCCAAGGGCTACGAGCACCTGATCTCGACGGGTATCGAGGTCAGTAGCGGCAAGTTCGACTTTGCCGGGGACTTCCTCCTCGCCAATGGTCCGGTGGATACCGCATGGGGGATGAACCTTTTCGGTCGCTACTGGCTCTACGATGAGGCGGTTCGCTTCGTTGGCCGCTATAGCTACGCCGATTCAGATGATCCCGATGCCATCTCGGTCACCTCGGGAGTGCCTTCCGCTATCGGAGACTCTACCCAGCCCCTCATGGGATATGGATTGGTTACTCCGGTTGACGAGTTCCACTCCTTCTACGGAGGTCTCGATTGGCACGTCTATGGCGACCATCTTTTGTTTTCGACGGGTCTGGAGTATCGTTTGTTGAAGGACGAGGACGACGGAGACGCAACCAGCTGGCTTTGGCACACGGGTGGCCGGGTCGCATTTTAAGTAAATTAGTAGAAATAACCAACTTAATACGATGAAACTAGTAGCAATGATCCTTGCCGCGGGGCTTTCCGTGGTGACACCCGCCTTCGGACTGGGTGTGAATGTGGAGGGCTTCGGCCAGACCCTCAATGGCTGGCGTAAGGACCGCACGGCGGTCTATACCCTTGATAATCAAACTTACCGCACCCATGTGCCCACCGTGACTGGCAATGCCGACGGCGGCATCTTCGTCTCTACCCGGGTGGATCACATCGCGGGAGGGAAGTCCAATGCGGTCTGCTACATTGAGCTCACCGTCACCCCTTCCGGCTATGTTGGCGCTTCCCAGATTCGGATCAATATTGGCGAGAAGGACTTGAACACGGGCATCGTTCTCCGCGAATTCAATGAAGCTGGCGAAATGACCGCATCCGACTGGCAGACCAGCTACACCCGCATGGTCATCGACCTTTTCAGCAGGCTCGACACTGAGATGGAGAAAGAGGACGACGATGAGAAGAGCTCTGGCGCTCGCGACCTTTGGGGTCGCCTCAATGGGTCCAAGCTCGACAATGCCAACCTTGCCGCCGCGCTGCGACACAATCTCAACATGCTGGTGGACAACATCGGCTTGGCTTACGCCACCACCTCAAGCTTCAAATAAATCAACCAAGCAGCGGGCGAATTTGTCGCTCAGCTGACCGAGCAGGCACGACTGCGAGGGCTCTTCTGCGGGATCATTGGCTCCCGGAAGTCCTCCAGCGTGCCTCTTTTTTTTGCGGGGATGGGAGTGGGATGCGGATGAGTGCCGTCGGGGTCAAGAGAGGCAACGATTTCGTTGAGGCGAGCGATGGCGACGCCAATTGATTAAGGTAGTTAAATTAAAGGGTCAAGTTCGGGGAGATTGTTGGAGGTGTTTAAAATGCTTATCATCAGTTATTTATTGGTTTCGGAAACAGGCGAGGAGTGAAGGCTCTTGCTTACTTAGAACAAAAGCGGGTTTTCTAGGGTTGGAATGACTGACGCGCCATCACTCGGGAATGGGGGTGGGAGAGTTGTGCTCATGGGGGTGCAATTTCGTGATGATTTGGCTGGGGGCTTAGCTGGCCATTCATTGCGCTCGTCATCGATTCCAAGACGTTACCAACTGAAGTAGAGTGATGAACAAAACAACGCGCGCGGCAGTCGCGAGCCTATTGTGGCTCGCGGGTTTACTGGTATCTACAGCCCAGACCCCACCGGTGTCAGCTCCGGATATCTGGCTAGAGGCGGGAGAGGGGATCGTGACCGATGCGGGGGGCAAGGTAGAGCGTTGGGAGGACCAGTCTGGTAATGGCAATCACTTCGAACAAGTTGATGAAGCCAAACGTCCGGTGGTGGATAGCGAGGGATTTGTGCCAGGACGGGGTGAGTTGAATCGCTTCACCCGGAGCCGGAATGGGAGCAGCACCTATGGAGGTTCTCTGGGGATGGACTTTGTCGTGGAGGAGGAAGTGAGCGTGACGCACCTCGCAGCCTTTGATGATCTCCGCGACGGCCTGACAGGTAGCATCACGGTCCAGCTTTGGGAGCGGAATGATAATGGGACCTTGAATCAAACAGCCGATGATACCGGCGAGCTCATCCTCGAGACCTTGACCTTCACCGCAGCGGACCCAGGAGACCTCGAGGGTGTTTATCGGTGGAAGCCGCTGCCCGCGCCGCGGGTTCTCGCCCCGGGCTCCTACACCTTGGTCAGCTGGGGTTATACCCAGGATCGCTACTACTATTCGCCAAATGCCGCCGAAGGGCCAACGGCTCCCGGCGTGAAACGGGTAGGCACTTCCCGCTACTCTGGCTCGAATAGTCCCGGGGTCTTTCCTCCGACGGTCAATAACTCTTGGACGGACTATTATGCGGGTGCGATGAATCTGCGCTACGAGGTGACCTCGCTTCTCGAGCCAGGTCTACCCGCCGTGGTTTTTGACGGAACCGATGATGGCTTGGAAGGGGTGGCAGGCCTGCTGGTGGAGAGACCGAGCACGGTCTTCCTCGCCTATCAGCGGGATGCGAATGAGTTTGGTTACATCCTTCAAAACTCCTCGGATACGGGCGGCAGTTTCTGGTTCCGCACGGATGGCTACTATTCCAACGGTTGGGTCAGAAATATCACTCCCGATTGGGCCACGCCGCATGTCGCGGCGATGCTGAGCACCTCTGCAGGGACAAAGGCTTATCAAGATTTGAGCGAGGTGACCTCCAATGGCGGTTTGACCTCTCCCGTTCCCGGTCGTCTTGCGCTGGGTGGGGGCAGCGGTCGTCAAAATGATCCTGTTCCGGTCCGCATCGCCGAGCTTCTCGTCTATAAACGAGAATTGTCGGAGAGTGAGATCTACCGGACTCAGGCTTACCTCGGTGAGAAATACGGATTCTTCACCGCTCCTTTGGAAAATCCGATCGTGCAACCCCAAGGCGACTTGGGCACGGGTGACGTCTCGGTCACCATCACCAGTGAGACTCCCGGAGTCGAGATCCGCTACACGACCGACGGATCTGAACCCACCGAATCCTCGACCTTGTATGCTGGCGCGTTCTTGGTCAGTCGCGGGACCGAGGTGAAGGCGCGTTCCTTCATGGCGGGGGCGACTGCGAGCGGCATCGCCAGCCAATACTACGGCGATAGTGCGGCCATGGGTGCCGATAGCAATTCCGCTGCTCTTCCCGTGAGTGGCGCTGTGATGTGGCTGGATGCCTCCCGGGGAGTCGAGACCGATGCCGAAGGCCGCGTCTCGCGGTGGCGGGATTTGACAGGCAATGGCAATGACTTGGAGCAGGGCGTACTCTGGCAGCGGCCGACCCTGCGGGAAGGATTCGCCAAGAATGGGGGGACAGCGATTCAAACGCGGCACCGCACCTCGGGCTCCACTACCTACGGAGGAACGTTGGGAACTGACTTCGATGTCGAAGAAACCCTCGAGGTCACCGAGTTGGGCGCCTTCGATCACTTGGCCGACGGATTCGCCGGAACCATTGTGGTGCAGCTGTGGAGCAGGGATAACAAGAGCACGTTCAATACTCCGCAGGATGACGAGCCCGTGAGCCTGCTTGCCGAGATGCAATTCACCAATTCCGAGCCGGGACTGCTCGACGACTCTCGCCCTGATAGCCCTTACCGATTCAAGGCTCTCGATACGCCCTTGGTGTTGGCCCCCGGTTCCTACTCAATTCTCGCCTGGGGATACACCGGTAGCGATCTTTATCGGAATAGTAGCGACGGATCCTGGTTGAATGAAGGCCTGACTTTCGTGGGCAACTCCCGTGCCATCGGAAGCACCGGCACTTGGCCGACAAGCATTGATTCCCATCCCGTGAAATACAACGGGGCAGGAAACTTCAAATTTAACCTGCAATCTGCCAATGGGGAAACCTGCCCAGTCGTCTCTTTCGACGGTTCGGATGATGGTCTTCTCGCCTTGGCGACCTCAACGATTCCAAGACCCGCGTCCATCTATGTCGCCTTCGAGCAACTTCGCGCCGATGGCATCGCGATCCAGAATACCAGCAGCGGCTGGTGGTTTATCCGCAACGATGGCTTCTACTCGGATGCATGGCTGAAGAACCAGAACTTGGCCGTGGGAACACCTCTGGCGGCGGGCGTGCAATTCGGGCCTGCCGGAACGAGAGCGTTCCTCAATGGTGAGGAATTGACGGTCGAGTCAGGACGTTCCACGCCCGTCCCGGGTCGCTTGGCCTTGGGTGGAGGGGCAGGGGTGAGCTACAACCCCAATCAGGTTGAGATCGCCGAAGTCCTGGTTTTCGATCACGAGCTCAGCGAACTCGAGCGTTGGCAGCTAGACTCCTATTTCGCCAGCAAGTACCCTGTGGAAGCTCCTGTTCTGCCTCCGGTTGCGATCTCTCCCGAGAGCCATTTCGGGACAGGTTCTGTCGAGGTCACGCTGACTCATGATGACCCGATGGTGGAGATCCGTTACACCCTCGATGGCTCTGAGCCGAGCGAATCCTCAGCACTCTATTCGGCTCCCTTTTCCGTGCCTCGGGGCACGGAGGTGAAGGCGCGTGGCTTCCTGAGCGGAGCCCTGCCATCGTTGGTAGCGGCGGCTTGTTATGAAGAGAGTGCCACACCCGGGGACTTGCCAGTGGCAGGCGCCACCATGTGGCTGCGCGCGGATTGCGGGGTGGAAATGGATGGCGAGGGAAAGGTCAGCCGGTGGAACGATCTCTCCGGTAATGGCAATGATGTCTATCAACCTGTCGCATCGGAACGCCCCGGGTGGGAGGAGAACGCTTTCGAAAGGACGGCGACGAGCGCCATTATTGTCTCCGATGGTGCTGGTAGCCGGGCTTATGCAGGAAGCCTTGGTGAAGATTTCGTTGTCGATGATGAGATCGAGGTCAGCCACCTCGGCGCTTTTGATCACCTTTCTGATGGCTTCGCTGGAACCATCACGGTGCAACTCTGGAGCCGGAACGATGGGGGAACGGAAAGCACCCAGGGTGATGACACAGCCGGAACAATGCTGGCAGAAATGACCTTCACAAGGGAGGCTCCGGGAGAGCTGGAGGGTACGCTGCGCTTCAAGGAGCTGGCCTCGCCCGTCACCTTGGCGCCGGGCGCTTACACGATTCTCGCCTGGGGATACACGGGATACGATTATTACTACGAGGGAAGTCGTAGTATTGAGAATGATGATCCGCGATTTCGTTTCATCGGGGTCTCCCGCTACGTCGGGACAGGTGGCGCTTGGCCGACCTCTTTCGACAGTGCGCGCCTCGATTACAATGGCGCGGCAAACTTCAAGGTGATTCCTGAATCCTCGGCAGCGACTGTGCCTGCAGTCGCATTCGATGGAAGCAATGACGGTCTCATCGGCGTTGAGACGATGGATATTTCCCGTCCCAGTACCGTGCTCATGGCCTTCGAATGGAATCGCGCGGAACATGGCTACGCCCTACAAAGCTTGAATGGTAATTGGTGGTTCCGATATGACGGATTCTATTCCAACGGCTGGGTTCGGAATGAGAACTTTACTATTATCGAGCCTCATCTCGGCATCATGGTCAACGGACCCGACTACACCCGCGCTTATCGCGACGGTGTGGAGGTGACCTCGAATTCTTCTTACTCGACACCGAATCCCGGCCGCCTCGGCCTTGGTGGGGGAGAAGGTCTAAACAATGATCCGGCTCCAGTCCGGATCTCCGAGCTGATCGTTTTCGATCGCGTTCTCGACGACTCTGAGCTTTGGGAGATGCAGCGTTACATGGCCTTGCGCAATAATCTCTTCGACTTCGAGGTGGAGGCCCCGGTCATCGCGCCTGTCGCCAACTACGGAACTGGAGATGTGGAGGTTACGCTCTCAACAAGCACGCCCGGAGCCGAACTTCGCTACACGACTGACGGAAGTGAGCCGACCGAAAGCTCGCCTCTGTATTCGACTCCTTTCACCGTTTCCCGTGAGACAACTGTGCGTGCCGTCGCTTTCCTCGGAGAGATGACGAGTGGGCGTTCCGAGGTGTTTTACGGGCTATCTAGTAACTACCCGCTCCCTGTCAGTGAGCCCGGTCTCTGGGTGCGAGCGGATCGGGGCATTGAGACTCATGCGGATGGCTCGGTGCGGCGCTGGCGGGATTTGTCCGGGAATGGCCGGGATTTTGTGCAAGAGCGGCCCGGGCTCTCTCCGATGAGAATCGCCGATGCCTTTGGCGGCTCCGTCCAGCCCTCCGTTCTCGTTCCTTCAGGAGCCGCTGGGACGACCAACTACTCGGGCTCGGTTGGAACTGACTTCATTGTGGAAGAGGAAGTGGAAATCACCCACTTGGGGGCTTTCGATCATCGTTCCGACGGGTTTAACGGAACGGTCACGGTGCGCCTGCATGAGGTCGACGACAATGATACTCCTGATGATGCCTCCGATGATTCCAGTCTGGGAGTTCTCGCGACGCGTGAGTTCTCCACTGCCGACCCGGGCGAACTTGAAGGGGGCACCCGTTTCAAGCCCTTGGATAGTCCGCTGATTCTTTCGCCAGGGCGCTACTTCTTGGAGAGTAGTGGCTGGCTCGGGGGGGATTTTTATTATGGCGGCTCGCAATGGGATGAGCTTCTTGGGATGGGAATCTCCTATCCTAACGTCAGCCGTTATTCCACGGGCTCAATTTTCCCGGGCACGCGGCTGAATGATAGCCGCTATTTGGGTGAAGCCGGCAACTTCAAGTTCCGCCTCAGTGGGGCGAGCGAGCCAACGCATCCTGTCCTTCGTTTCGACGGTTTCGATGACGGCATGTTTGGTGATCCCTCCTACAGCGTGGGTCGTCCTTCCACTGTCTTCCTCGTATTTAACAAGCTCGCCGGCGGATCAACCTCCTACGGACGTCTGCTCCAGAGCGCGGACAATTCCAATTGGCTGCTTGGCCCCCATAGCAATTCCGGGAATTCCTCGGGTTACTATGCCAATGGCTGGGTCAGTGATGTCGATTTGCGGGATAACGTGCCATCCCTGTCTATCGCCTCACAGACTCCTACAGACAGCTTTTACTTCTACAATGGGAGAGATTTGACCGAGAATTCCCACAACACAGGGAACCTTGGCCGTCTGGCCATCGGTGGAGGCGTGGGCTACACCTTCCAGCCCAGCAATGGAGATATTGCCGAACTGATTGTCTATGACCGGGAACTGTCGGTCGCGGAACGGCAGGAAGTGGCTGCCTTCTTAAGCGAGCGATATGGCCTGCCTCTTGAGGCTATTCAGCCTCCCGAGATTTCTCCTGATGGAGGACTCTATGCTGCCACCAAGGTTGTGACCTTGAGCCATCCACTGGCAGATGCGGAGATTCGTTTCACCCGTGATGGCAGCGAGCCCACCGAGGCATCGCCTCTCTATACCGGTAGCATTGAGATTTCAGCCGATGAAGTCATCAAGGCGCGAGCCTATGCGGATGGCTACCTGCCAAGTGAAGTGGAGGAGGCCGAGTTCATCTTTGACAGCCTTGCCTTGACGCCTCCCCAGCGGGAGGGGATGGAATTGTGGCTGCGCGCAGGTGTGGGGACAATGAGCGATGCCGACGGAGTGTCCCTGTGGAGGGATTTGTCGGGCTCCGGAAATGATGCCACCCAGACAGCGGTTGCGGCGCGTCCGGCTTTGGTAGCGGATGTCATCGGGGGTCAGGAGGCCATCATGTTTGATGGATCGGACGATCTGATGCGCCTGCCGACAGGTTTTGAGGATTACTCTCAGGGCTTGACGGCCATCTTCGTTGCCCGGCCCGATGCGGTGGGCAACTGGCAACGCTTCATGGACCTAGGACGAGGGGCGGGCCAAGCGAATATCTTCTTCGGACGGTATAGTAGCACCAACGACTTCACCTACGACGTGAGGGGCGCTGGCAGCTCCAATCTCCGGGCGGCGGAGACGATGTTGCAATCGACCAACGCGATTCTGACGGTCAGCCAAGCCCCCGACGGTGGGGTGAAGATTTTCCACAATGGTTCGGTCGTGGCGGAGGACGCGAGCTTTTCGCTACCCCAGTCCATTATCCGGGACAGCAATATCATCGGGGAGAGCAACTGGAGTGGCGATGCCAACTACAGTGGGGGAATCGCGGAAATTATTCTCTACAACCGGGTCTTGGATGACCTCGAGCGGGAGACCATGGAGCAGCAGGTGAGTGCGCGCTATGGCATCGCCTCCACCTCCGCTGGAACGGTCGGATTTTCGCCTTCGCCCTCGGACCTTTATCCTGGAGGCGTTCCTGTGACTCTGCAGAGCGTGACCCCTGAGGCGGCGATTCATTACACGATTGATGGCAGCGAGCCGGATGAGACGAGCCCGCTCTACACCGGGCCCATCAATCTAACCAGCTCCACACGCATTCGGGCGAGGGCTTTTGCGGAAGGTTTCAATGCGAGCCAGTTCAGTGAGGCGACCTACCTGATCGGGAATCCGCCCGGCGGAGGGGATGGTCTGACCGGGAACTACTATGACAATGATGACTTCACCGGTAGTGGGTTCACCCGCGTTGATCCGGTGGTGGACTTCGACTTTGGTAGCGGTTCTCCCGACGCGTCCATCGGGGTGGATCAGTTCTCGATCCGTTGGACCGGAAAACTGCTGGCCCGTTTCAGTGAAGAGACCACGTTTTACACGAGAAACGATGATGGGACCCGCCTCTGGATTGACCTCAATCAGAACGGGACCTTTGAGGATGAGTCCGAGCTACTCATTGACAATTGGTATGGCCATGGAACGCAAGAGTTCAGTTCCAGTCCTGTTTCGCTCCTTGCGGGTCAACTTTACGACATCAAGCTCGAGTATTTTGAGGCGACCGGCGGGGCCGATGTGACCCTCTCGTGGGAATCGTTCAGCCTTGGCAAGGTCGTGATCCCGCAGAGTCAGCTCTTCTCCGACGCTCAATTCAGCCAGACCGTGGTCACTCCGGTGATTACTCCGGCGAGTGGGACCTTTACTGCTGCGGTTGAAGTGTCGATCTCGACAGCAACTGGTGGGGCTACCATCCGTTATACCTTGGACGGCAGTGAGCCGACGGAGGCCTCGACCATCTATTCGGAGACTTTGAATGTGGGAGCCAGTGGCACGGTGAAGGCGCGGGCCTACCGCACTGGCTACAATCCGTCCGGCGTGGCAACGCGCGACTACACCATCGATGCCCAACCTCCGGCAATCACCGCTTTCCAATGGGAAGGGGCCGACCTCGTGGACGGACGGGTTCTCACCGCCAAGGGTTCTCTCTCGGCCACTGCGACCGATACCCAAGGTGTGGCTTCCGCCGAGTTTTACTATCAACCGAGTGGAGGGAACCGTATTCTCCTGGGGAGGGACAGCTCGCCGGGCAACGGGTTGGCGGCGACCTGGGATGTCGCCACCATTCCGGACGGATCATATACGTTGATTGCCCGGGTGTTTGACACTTCCGGAGCCTACTCGGAGGAATCCCGGTCCGTGACGGTGACGCTGTCCCCTTGGCCCGCGCCAGTTATCGCCGCTCCCGAGAGTGGTCTCACCGTGGAGGACCCCACCGTTGCCCTGGCGATCACCGCGCAACCGGGCGCGAATGTCCGCATCTACCGTGACGGGCAATTCCTTTTCGCCGGCTATGCCACCAGCGGCGGCCAGTTTAATTATTCGGCCCCTTTGCAAACCGGACTGAATGCCTTCCACGCCGTCGCCCGCAATCGGGCGGGGGATAGTCCACAATCGAACACCGTGGTGGTGACGCGGGAGCGTGAATTCCCGCAACTAGCCTTGAGTTTCGACGACCTGACCTTGGTAGAAGGAGGCCCCTTGGCGGGCACAGTCAGCCTGCCTGCCGCCGAAGGAGCCGACCTAACGGTTAATGTGAGCACCAATAAGGGCAGTCAAATCGTCTCCATCCCTCCGCTTATTATCCCAGCGGGGCAAACGAGTGTCGGCTTCCAGCTGGAAGCGCGCCAGGATACCGTTATTGAGGCCTTGTCCACCGTCCGGGTGACAGCGACGGCGGACCTTCATCGGAGCACGGATGCTCAACTGATTTTGGCCGATGATGACTGGCCGACCATTTCTCTCTCGTTGGACGAGTCGACGGTCTCAGAGGCTGACGGTACGGTGCTGGCGGCAGTCGAACGAACCATTGCCACTGATCGAGCCTTGGTCGTCTATCTGGGTAGCAGTGATATCTCGGAAGCAAGAGTTCCATCTTCGGTGACGATTCCTGCCGGTGAAACATCGGTCGGTTTGATCGTCGAGATTGTCGATGATGAGGATGATGACGGCAATGTGACTGCTAACCTCAGCGGAACGGTAAGGGTTGGGTCGGAGACCATCTCGAGCACGGGAAATGTGCCCCTCGAAGTTCGCGATGATGAGGGGCCCGTCCTGACCATGACTTCCGCGACTCCGGTCTTGGCCGAAGGCGAGGCCACCAGCCTGACCATCCGCCGTTCCGGCTCGTCGCCTGCAAGTGCGTTGACAGTGAACCTGACTCACACCCCTTCCGGCAACCTGAGCGTGCCGGCCACGGCCAGCTTTGCGGCCGGAGAGAGTGAAATTGAAGTTCCTGCAACCGCGCTCAATGTCTCGGGGAGCAATGGAACCCGTGTGATTGGACTCCGCGTCTCGGCCAGCGGTTTTACCGATGGGCTAGCGAATCTTCGAGTCACTGATCAAGACTTACCTGATCTGTCCCCGAGTGCTCTCGCTGCTCCAAGTAGCGTGCTCTCCGAATCCACCGTCTCGGTTAGCTACAACATCGATAATCATGGTTACGGAATTGCGGAAGGACCCTTTTCCGAGCGGATCTTCCTTTCCAAGGATCCGTCGCCGGGAGCAGATGATATCTTGGTTCGCCAAATCGACTTCGATGGTGAAGTCGCTGCTCGCTCAAACTACGGCCGTTCGGTTAGTCTCTTTGCTCCGCGCGAGACGGGCATGTATTACCTTATCGTCACGGTCGATGCCGGCGGAACGGTTGAGGAGCTTGATGAGACGAACAACACCAAGGTCCTTACACAAGCAATTGACGTGAGAGCTGCTTACTCGGCGACGGTGGAAGTGGCGGAAAGTGTCATCCCTACCAATACCCCAATCACTTTGACAGGCTCTGCGACGAAAGAGAGTGGTCAACCGGCAGCTTCCTCGATGGTCAACATCCACATCAAAGTTGGAGATACCGAGCGAGTGATCTCCGCTATCACCAACTCAGCCGGGGACTTCTCCGTGCAATGGAATCCTCTCCGCAATGAGGGCGGCATCTACACCGTGGGTGCCACCCATCCTGGCACGTCCAGCGCTCCGGTGCAGGACACTTTCGAAATCCTGACCATGGGTCTGAGCTCGCCCGGGAGCTTCGTCTTCAAGGAAGGGGAAACCGTCATTCGGGAGGGCTCCATCGCCAATCCGAATAGTCAGGCCCTCACCGGATTGACGGCTACCGTGCTTGGCGATTTGCCAAGTGGCTTGACCATTACGCCGAATCTTCCTGCGTCCTCCCTTGCTGCAGGTGAGAGTTTGGCTCTCCCCGTGACGGTATCGGCGGGTATGGGCTTCTCCGGTTCAGGTTCCTTTGGCTTGGAGGTCACAACGGACCAGGGAGTGACCATGCAGACTTCATTCAATGTGAGCGTCAGCTTGCTTAAGCCAGTCTTGGCCCTGAATCCGGGGAGCCTGAATGGTTCCGTCCTCCGGGGCACGGCAAAGACCTTCAGTATCGGAGTCACGAATACTGGAGGACTGGAAACGGGCGCGATCCAAGTGCTGCTCCCCGACGTGCCATGGATGTCACTAGCCTCACCCGCCGTCATCCCAAGCTTGCAGCCAGGCGAGTCGACTTCGGTTGATGTTTTCCTAGCCCCTGGCCAGGAGGTCCCGCTCACTCTTTACACGGGAAGTCTCGTGCTTCGCCCTGCCAATGGTGCGCAAAAGTCGGTGTCCTACCGGCTCCGGGTGGTCTCTGACCTGACTGGCGACTTGGCCGTGGAGGTGGTCGACGAGCTGTTCTACTTCACCGATGAAGCGCCCAAGCTGGACGGTGCGACGGTGACGGTTCGCGATGCCATTTCCTCGGCACGCCTTGCGAGCGTCACGACCGGAGGGGACGGCCTCGCCCTCTTCGAGGACTTGAATGAAGGCTGGTATCGGGTCGAGGTGACAGCTCCCGAGCACGACCGCTTCTCTGGGAACTACTATGTCAGTGCGGAGGAGGTCACGAGCGAACGAATCTTTATCTCCAAACAGCTGGTCAACATTTCATGGACCGTCGAGGAGGTCGAAATTGAAGATGTCTATCGAATCACGGTGGAGACAACTTTCGAAACCAACGTGCCAGCCCCGGTGGTGGTGGCGACTCCCAATCGCTTTGATGTCGAGGATCTGGTTGCACTGGGACAGACCAAGATTGTCAACGTGACGCTATCGAACGAAGGCTTCATCGCGGCTCAGAATTCCGAGTTTCGCTTCACCGAGCACCCATTCTACGAGTTCAAGCCATTGGTTGAGAACGTCGGGACGATCCCGGCAAAATCGTCTCTAGTGGTGCCCGTGACCATCACCCGGGTGGGCGTCTTTGGTGAGGATGGGTCCATTGTCACTCTTGGCAAGAGTGGCTCTAACAAGGGCCTAAAGACAGCCAAGGGACACCCCAAGGCGGCGAGTGTTGCTTGTAATGCGGCGGGAGCAGTCGACTACGACTATCCTTGCGGCCCTCACTTGGTGGAGAAGGTCGTGGCGCTCGTTGTCAGCGGGGTTCAAGGAAGCTGCGGAGGTAGCGGTAGTGGCGGGGGTGGATACCTTGGCTTCTCCGGCTGGTTCGGCGGCGGCGGTGGAGGTGGTGGCGGAGGAGGAGGCGGAGGCTCCGGTCCGGGTGGATCGTCGAGCAGCTTCGGTTCTCCGGATCCATGCACGCCTCTCTGTATTGCCCGGGCGAGCTTGGACTGCCTGGTCGGCTTCACCCCAGCGGGTTGTCCTTATGCGATTGCCAACTGTATAGCTTCCGAAGGTGATGCCTTGACGTGCGCAGGAGCCGCGTTCTGCTGGGCGGGACCGGTGGTCAACGGAGGATTCTGTGTCGCAGGCTATATCAACTGTTTCCTCCCCTTCAGTGGTCCGATTCTCGGCAGTAAGTCCGGGGAGAAGCCGGATAAAGACGACTCCGGATACATCATGACGGCTGACCAGCGGAACTTTGATCCTGCGGTCGCTTCGGCCTATGCCCGTGTCGAGACCATCTTCGCCATGCAAGAAGTGATGCTGGGTAGCAAGGAGCGGGTGCTCCTGCAGCGAGAAGCCCAGTATGAGGATTGGTTTGAAGCTCTCGGTGCCGCAAGTGATTCCGAGAGTCCGGGGGGGCGCTCAATTGACGCCTCAGAGCAAGTGACCCTCGCTGCCATCGTCTCGGCCAATTCTTTGGATGAGACCGAGCTCACCGCCATCGTCGAGCGTTGGAATCGGACCATGGACTATTGGTCCGAAGAGATTCTGGAGTTGGCCGACGTCCCGGAAGGGCAGAGCACCGACTTCATTCCGTTGAGTGAATGGCAGGCGGCAGCTGCTCTATTGATTGATGCTTACGCCGTGAGCCAGACCAAAGGCTTTGTCGACCCCTTCGAGGAGTTCCTTTCCGCCTTCACCGATCTACGCGCAGAGCTGGAAGGTGGACAGGGCGGCACTTGCGCCACCGTGAAGATTCAGTTGACCCAGGACCTCATGCTCACCCGGACGGCCTTCGAGGCGACTCTCGTGTTGGAAAACGAGCGAGAGGATAGCGATGTCACCGACATTGGCTTTGAGATGATCATACGGGATGCAGCGGGTGAACCTGCTGCGGATTTGTTCAATATCCAGTCTCCCGAGCTCAGCGGAATGACCGCGATTGATGGGACTGGTGAAATTGGAACGGCCAGCACCGGTCGGGCGACATGGACTTTAATCCCGCGTGATACCGCAGCTTTGGAAGAGGAAACGGTCTACACCGTGGGTGGCGTCGTGACCTACACGCAGAATGGGACGCTCTTCACCGTTCCCTTGGAGAACGTGCCGATTACCGTTCGGCCGGATGCGGCGCTTTCGCTGAAATACTTCCACCAGCGGGACGTCTTCTCGGATGATCCTCATACCGAGCCTGTCGAGCCCGCCATTCCTTACAAACTCGCGGTGATGGTGGAAAATAGCGGACACGGCGAGGCCCGGGACTTGAAGATTATCTCCGGCCAGCCCCAGATCGTGGAAAACGAAAAAGGCCTCTTCATTGACTTCAAAATCATTGGAACGGAAGTCGATGGACAGAATCTAACTCCTTCGTTGACCGCTGATTTCGGGACTCTGCCTCCGGGAGAGCGCAAGATCGCCACTTGGCTGATGACCTCGACGCTGCAAGGGCTCTTTATCGATTATGAAGCAACCTTCGAGCACGTCACCGGGCTGGGGGATGAGCGTATTTCCCTTCTCCAAAATGTGGAGATCCACGAGATGATTCGCATGATTCAATCGCCCGGCGCCAAGGATGACGGGGCTCCGGATTTCCTTGTGAACGATGTCACCGATGTCAATGACTACCCGGATACCGTTCATTACAGCGATGGAGGCACCGATGAGGTGACAGTCGTGGAAGCAGGCACCTTCAGCGGAACTCCTGGCCCGGATAGCTTGAGCATCACTCTGGACGTGGGTGCCTTTACCGGGTGGTCCTACATCCGTCTGCCCGATCCGGGCGCGGGCAACTACCGCCTGATCGCTTGCGAACGATCCGATGGTGTCGAACTTGCCCTCGATTTCAATGCCTGGCAGACCGACCGCACCTTCATCGGTGGAGGTCGCCGTCCGCGCTATGAGGATATTCTTCACTTGGCCGACTGTGATAGTTCCGGGCTCTACACGCTCACCTATGAGGCCGTCGGAGGAGGGGACTTTACACCGCCTAGTAGCACCATCACCACCCTGCCAACCGAAAGCCCGGAGCAGATCCCAGTCTTCTGGAGTGGGACAGATGATGTGGAGGTGGCTTACTATGACATTTATGTGTCGACGGGCGGAGCCTTCACCAAGTGGAAGGACAACATCGTCGCTACTGCGGCTCTTTACCCAGGAACAATCGGTGAGACCTACTCCTTCTATGCTGTGGCTACAGATACAGCGGGCAATATCGAGAGCAAAACCCCAGCAGCGGAGGCCACTACCACGGTGGTGACCGACAATATGAATCCGGTCATCACCCCAATTCCTGATCAGTCGATTGGAGAGGGTTCGATCTTCACCTACCGGGCGCGGGCGACTGACCCGGATGGCAACGATGAGGAAATTCGCTTCCGGATTGGATCCAATACTCCCGGAGTCACGATCGATCCGGTGACAGGGGAGATTCGCTGGACCACGGGAGAAACCACCGGAGGCACGACGGTCGAGATCATCGTGGTTGCTGACGATGGCCGGACTCCTCCCGGCACGGCCAACGAGTCCTTCCTGTTGACTGTCGAGGAAGACAATTCGGCACCCTCTCTCACACCGGTTGCGCCACAGACCGTGCAGAGCGGCGGCCTCCTGATCGTCGACCTCGATGGAGTGGATGGCGATGTGCCGGTTCAGACATTGAGCTACTCTCTCGTCGAGGGGCCTGGTGGTGCTGTCATTGATCAGAATGGCGTGGTCACTTGGTCTCCGACCGATGAACATGGGGGCGAGAACCATCTCTTCACCATCCAGGTGGCTGATGATGGCAGCCCATCGCGCGTGGCTGAGCAGAGCTTCCTGGTGACGGTCCCCGATGTGGTGGGAGATAGTCCCCCGCTCTTTGGCTCCATCCCGGTGGTTCTGTGGTTCCAAGGGCGGACCTACACCACCGATGTGACGGCCAGCGATGCGGATGGGGATGCCATCACGATGGCGGCCAATGTCGGAGCCACTTCGGGCGCGACCTTTGTCGACCAAGGGAACGGTGTCGGTCGCTTCAGCTGGGACACCTCAGGGGCTGCTCCGACGACTTATCAAGTGCCGGTCACCGCCACCGCGAATAGCCAGACCGCCAATGCCGTCTTGATCGTCAGGGTGGTGGAGGATGACCTTTACTGGCAGTGGGTGACAGAGACCTTCGGGGATTCCTTCGCGCAGGCAGCTGACCTTGATGACCTCGAGCCTGATGCCGATCCTGACAACGATGATCGCACCAATATCCATGAGATGGCGCTGCTCACCAACCCATTGCAGGCGGATGGCGTGCCCGTGGCCATTGATGTCGATGATAGCTTCGCTCCCTTCCGGCAGGTTAAGATGACGTTGCATCGTCGCACCGGTTCCGACGATTTCGTCACTCTACGTCCGCGCAAGACGGCCGACCTTGAAGGGCCTTGGGCCAATATTCCGGTAACGGATTGGTCGGCCCAGATTGATGCCTCGGGAGATGCCGACGGTCGTCCGGAGACGGAGCAAGTTGACTTGCTCATCTACGAATACATACCGGAGGACTCCGATGCCGACATGTTCTTCCAAGTGATTTCCGAAGAAAAATAATGGCTACTGTGCGCTGATGATGAAGACGATACGAAATACGACCGCAGCTATCTTCCTGACGACCCTGGGCCATGCTGCGGCGGCCCCAGTCGTTGTCGAGTCTTGGGCTGACATCACCGTAGCGGATGGAACGACCTTCTTGCTCTCGGATTCATCCGGAGCCTCTTTCGGGTCTGTCGAGCTAGCCATTGAGGAGGGGGTGACCTCGCAAGCCTTTTCGACCGCCCGAAGCCTCGATCAAGATTACTGGTCGGCGGAGCCACCGGTAGTCGATTTGATGGGGGACAGTTCCGTGCAAGCTCTGTCGACGAGAGTGGTGCCCTCCAATGGGGTCGCTAGCTACGATTTGCAGTTCTCCTTAAATTCGAGCACCCCGTTCGTCCTCATGATTGGGGAGCTTTTCGGCGATGCGTCGTCGGAGACCGGACCTATCGTCTTCGATGCCGGAGAGGGCACGGTCTCCTTTCTCGGAAGCCAAGGATGGGCTGACGGATTGAATTCGTTCATCACCCCGCTGAACTGGGATGGCACCGCTTCGCAATTGGTCCGGGCTCCCCTGAGCGCGGAGGGGGAAGATTCCGAGTTGGCCTTCTTTCTGGTTTCGCCAGGGTCGGCCAATCCGCAACTGACCCTGCGTATCCCTTCGGGGTATGGAGAAGGATTGGGCGATTCCCTCACCTTCGGAGTGGGGGTGATTCCCGAGCCTTCCGCTCTCCTTTTGCTGGCCACTCTTGGTGGCGTCTTCCTGAGACGCGCCCGCTAATCAAAAAGGGAGGGGTGAGACCCTCCCTTAATTCGTTATTTGCTGGCTGGCCGTTGCCTCGTGCACGGCCGACGTAGCGTTCAGCTCGTCTTCAGAGCGGCGGCTTAACCAAAGAAGGACGGCTGCCAGACGGAGCCGCTGGTGATGTCCTTCCAGCGGGGTTGATTTTTACCGGTCAGTTCGCGGAAGGATTGGACCCGCTTCATCCCCACTGTGCGGAGGAAGTAATCGGTGTCGACTTCGACGACTTCGAGGCCCATGTAGTAGAGATTCTTAAGCGAACGCACGGACTCGGGGCCGAAGGCTGCCTTCAAGTGCCTGCGGAGAAGAAAGGCTTCATGACGTCCGAGAAAGAGGTAAGCGGGCTTCCGATTATTGCTGGTCTTGGTGTCAATGAGGTCGCGAAGCGCTTCGGAGTCCCAGTGGTGGTAGAGTCGCAGTTCGGAAGGAATAGTGAAGTCGGGCTCCTCGGGGCTTTCCTGATTGCTCACCCCATCTTCGGGTCCCAGATCATCTTCTGGCGCCGGATGACGTTTCTCACCAAGGAAAACCAGCTGGCTTTCGGAGAGTGAAACCTCGACCTTCATGCCGAGATAATAGGTATCCGCCAGCGTGGGAGGAGTGCCTTCGTCGAAGTGGCTGGAGAGGTAACTGCGGAGGGAGTTTGCTTCGCGGTTGCCCAGAAGCAGGCGGGTGGGGTGATGGCCTCGCTGCTGTTCGGCGCGCAAAAGATTGCGCACTTCCAATGACTGCCAAGCGGGGGAGGTGGCCTCTGAATCGGTAATCGTTTTCATTCGGATTCAGGTCTCTTTCAGCACTCACCGGGCCAAGTCGCTTGATCAACTTTTTCCGAGAGCTGTGACCGTTAGAGAAATTGACGGGTCTAAAGGGGAAAGTGGACCTGAAAACGTCATTTCTGATCGTGCTTGTCGTTGTGCTCAAGTTGCTGATTATCAGCGCTATTGTAGGGGATAGAGGAACGCAGTTTCAGTTTTCCCCGGGCCCTTGGTATTCAAGTAAAACAGCTGATTGAACGGGCAGCGATATTGCGAAATTTTTCTGACAGCGCCGATTTTTGATGGATTGCTGACGCTGCCAGGCCGTCAGATGGAGGCTCGCGGTTAGCCGTAGCTTGGGACGGTGACCGGTAGAGACCGAAAAAGGCCGGGGGTGCCTGCCAACACCACCCGGCCTCGATTGCTCAGGTAAATTTTCTGGTCAGAAGCTTTAGCTATAAATCTCCTTCAGGTTGGCAAGGACCTGCTGGTCAGCTTGCACGCGGGGGAGGAGAATGTTGCGGATGGTCTCCTTCATTTCTTCCATCACTCCATCGTTGGCGAGAGCATCTTGATACTCGCGTTCGCCGTGTTCCTCACCCATCTGGAGAGATGAGAGAGCGGAATTGTCTCCGAAGAAGTCAGCAGTGGCTTGGACCGTTTTCGCGAATGTTTCCCAAGCGCCGCCGTCGGTGTCTGGAGAGCCACCCATGGAGAGAATGTGATTGCGGAGCAGCTCCTCGCTCTGGGCATGGGATTCGCGGATTTTGCGGAGCTCGGCCACGTATGGCTCATTGGCGAACTTCTCGACAGCTTGGTCGTAGGTGGAAATCGCGGAGATCTCACCACGGTGAAGACTTTTACAAACTGAGATACAAGTTTCGAGTTTATCGGATTCTAGGGTTGCTGGGTTCATATTTTTCTTTGGTTTAGGTTACATCTGCCTTCTTGCAGAAAAGGTGCCGCCGCAGCTTTTGAGTTGTAAGTCGTTGATGGAGAGTGGTCGGGTCTGGTGGTTGGCAAGGCGGTGAGGTTGGGGAATACCGAGTTCTGCAAATGTTGGTGATGCGATCTGCGCGGTTCGGGTGCTTCCCGGGGATGTGCTGGAAGCATCCGGTTGCGCGAGCAATGCCTGCGTTTTGACGGGGAATGGCGTTGTGTGAGGAGCTTGGTGAGAGCAGCCTTGCCCCGGATGCTTCGTTCATTGATGACGGTTTCGGGTTTCACGGCAATCAGCCGGGTGCTCGGTTTTTTAAGGGATATGCTCGTCGCCCAATTCATTGGGGCCGGGCTGGTGGGTGATGCCTTTTTTGCGGCCTTCCGATTTCCAAATCTTTTTCGCCGAATCTTTGGCGAGGGGGCGTTCAATGCCGCGTTCGTGCCGATGTTCGGCAAGCGTCTGGGAGATGATGCGGCAGGGGCGATGAGGTTCGCCAGCCGGGCCTTTTCGATGCTGCTGGCTGTGCTCGGGATCTTCACCATCATCGCCATACCGGCCATGCCACTGCTCATGAGCGTCGTGGTGCCGGGCTTCAAGGCGCGGGAGACCCTTCAGCTCTCGGCAGAGAGCCAGGAGATCAAGATCGAACTTAAGGGCGCGAGTTCCGTTTTCTTCGAGCTCGCAGAGGGGCAGGAGCTGAAGCTCAACTCGCCTTCATTTGGAAAAGTCGCAAGCAAGGGGATCGGCAGCCTTTTCGGCAAGGAGAGTGCGCTGGAGAACTTCCCTGTGGGCGAACCGGAAGTTGACGCTGCAATCCCCGTCGTCCTCGGCCCGTTGCCGATGGGCAGCGAGGAGGAAAAAGAATCCTCGCAGGAAATTCGTCGCACCAGTTTCGTCGTCGAGGGTGCTGTCTGGGAGGTGGACGGCTTCACCCGAAGCCTGGCCGGGGACTTTCTCAAGATTTCCCGACCGACCGGCAAGGTCGGGGAGGGGATGGATTGGTTCACGGGCGAATTGACCGGTCAGGGAGAAGTGAAAATCTTCCGCAATCATCCCGATACCTTCGAGCTGACGGTCAAGCTGGCCCGCATCATGTTCGTCTATCTGCTCTGCATGGCCCTTGCTGCGCACCTGAGCGGGGTGCTGAATACCTTCAATATCTTCGGGATGCCTGCCGCCGTGCCGATTTTCCTGAATATCACGCTCTTGTTCGGCCTGATGGGGATCTGGGTCCTCGATTGGGCAAAAGGCGAGACCCTGGCTTGGTGCGTGGCTATTGCCGGGGTCATCCAGCTGGGAGCCCTCTGGGTGACCTGCCAGCGACGAGGCTCGGCCGTGCATGTGGTGAAGCCGGTGCTCGATGCCGACATGAAGCGCCTTTTCGGACTCATGGGCCCAGGGGTGGCAAGCGCGAGTGTCCAGCAGATCAATCTCCTTGTCGGCGGCATCATTGCCTCCTTCCAGCCGAGCGCGGTCTCCTGGCTCTATTACTCGGACCGAATCTATCAGCTCCCTCTCGGCATGATCGGGATTGCGCTGGGAGTGGTCCTGCTCCCTGAGGTGACGAGGCAGCTGCGAGGCGGCATGGAGCACAATGCCTCGAAGACCATCATCAAGGGGATCGAGCTGGGCCTTCTCATCACCCTGCCCGCCGCTGTGGCGATGATGGTGGTGCCAGACGAGATCATCGCCGGCCTCTTCCAGCGCGGAGAATTCACCCGCGCCGACGTTCGCGCCACAGCCGCGGCCTTGGCTGCCTTTGCCGTCGGCTTACCCGGTTACGTTTTAATCAAGGTCCTGCAGCCCGGCTACTTCGCTCGCGAGGACACTCGCTCGCCCATGAAGATGGCAGTGGTGACGGTGGCGGTGAATATCGTGGTCAGCCTGCTCCTTTTCCCACTCATCGGGCATGTCGGACTTGCCGTGGCCACCTCAATAGCGGCTTGGGTCAACGTCTTTCTGTTGTTGAAAGGGCTGAAGGGGTTTCTTCGCTTCACCGACGACACATTCTTCCGCATGGGGCGCATCGTCTTGGCCAGCACACTCATGGGGGTGGTGCTTTATTCCGCCTCGCAGGGGCTCCAATCCTGGTTCATCGGGCATTGGATGCAGCGGGTGGTGGCCCTTGTCCTTCTCGTGGGCACCGGTCTCTCCGCCTATGGAGCCTTGGCCCTCTTCCTGAGAGCGACGAGCATCAAGGACTTGAAGGCTGGCTTCAAGAGATGAAGCGGCGTCAGCTCCCCTCCTTGGCGGCGAAGGGAAGGCCCTCTTGCAGTCCCTCCCTTGACTGCCGCGCGGATTCTTATCGCGGCAGTCGCGCTCGGTAAGAGTTTTTTAAGCGCTGGCTTTCAGCGCCTTCAGGCGCTCCAAGACGGGAGGGTGGGAGTGGTGGAGGAAGACCTCGAGCGGATGAGGAGTCAGGTTGGAGAGATTCTCGGCAGAGAGTTTCTTCAGCGCCGACATGAGGTGTGTGGGCGTCTCCTGCACCATAGCCGCATAGTGGTCGGCCTCGAACTCATGCTTGCGAGAGAGGAGGGACATCCCGATGGAAATGAGACGGGAGACCGGCTTGAAGAGGATGAAGAAGATCACCAGCCCGACATGGAGGGAGATCTCGTCGACCTTGAAGGCGGTGAAGAGCGTCCGTGCGAAGTCGGAATTTGGGTTCGTCACCAGCCCGAGGAGGAAGAAGATGATAGCAGTCTGGACGATGGAGAGGACAATACGCTGGACGATGTGCTTCTTCTTGAAGTGCCCGATCTCGTGAGCGAGCACGCCGACTAGCTCGGGGGTGGTCTGCTTCTCCACGAGGGTGTCGTAGAGGGCAATTTTCTTCGTTTTGCCGAATCCGGTGAAGAAGGCGTTGGCTTTCGCCGAGCGCTTCGAGCCGTCCATGATGGAAATCTCGGTGAGAGGGAAGTCGCACTTCTCAGCCATTTTGTAGATCTCGGTCTTTAGCTCCCCATCTTCCATGGGGGTGAATTTGTTAAACAGAGGCAAGATGAGGGCGGGTGCCAGAAAGGTGAGAAGGAGGGAGAGAACGGTGGTGACCACCCAGGCATAGACCCAGGCATGGGGCACGCTGTGGAAGAGCCAGAGAATGAGGGCGAGGAAGGGAATCCCGAGAAGAGCGGCGAGAACCAAGCCTTTGATCTGGTCGGAGATGAAAGTGGCGGGGGTTGTTTTGTTGAAGCCGAATTTTTCCTCGAGGACGAAGGTGTGGTAGATATCGAAGGGGAGCTGAACGAGAAGATTGAGCAGAAAGAGTCCACCGATGAAGATGAGCCCCGTGACCAAATAATTCCCGCCAAACGAGCGGGCCCAATCATCCAGCCAACCGAATCCACCCGCGAACCAGAAGGCGAGCAGCAGAGACAGGGAGACCACCGAAGAGACGATTGAGAACTTGGCCCCCGCTCGCTCATAGGCCTGAGCCTTGGCATACTTCTCTTCATCCCAGACATCCGCGAACTCCTCGGGCAGGCCGGGCTTCAGATTCTTCAAGGTCAGCAAGGTCGCGACGAAATCGAGCTTCCAGAGCAGGTAGAGCGCGATGACGATGAGAGCCGTCAGGATGGTGGGTGTCATGGGGGAGATTGAAGACGGGAAGGCCCCAGACGCAAGAGCTGATTCCAGTCAACACGCCCCGCCGGGGGCGTGAGGCTGGAGAAAGGGAGGGAGTCGGCCGCCTTTAGGCAGAGTGAATCAGCGAGGAACCGGCTTCCACGACGAAGGAAGCGCGATTGCTCACCGTGCCGCCTGGCTTGAGCACGTCATTGACGACGCGGTAGTCGCTCTGCCAACGCTCGGGCGAGAGGGTGCAGACCGTGTAGCCACGCTCGCGGTTGTAGAACTTGAGACAGGCATTCTGGGAGAAGAGGCGGTCGCTATCCTTGGGCTTGTTCTTGCCATTACCTCCACTGGAGAGGGAGGTGCAGACGAATTCGCTGGCGACCACCGGCAGATCGTCCTGGCGATCGTCAAAGCGGAGTTCGTTGGCCCAGTTGCTATGGATGTCGCCGGTCAGGACGACCGCGTTCGGCACCTTGCGCTCCGAGATGAAGCGTAGGAGGCGCTCACGCTCGGCGAGGTAGCCTGGCCATTGATCCATGGAGTAGAGGGTCTGATCGTCCTTCTCGAAGCCCACCATGCCCATCATCACCTGCTGGGCGAGGACGTTCCAAGTGGCCTTGGAGTCGACCATCGAGCGGCAAAGCCAGTCGAATTGACGACCTCCGAGGAGCGTATTGCGCGGGCCGAAGGCAGCCTCGTTGAGCGGCGACTTGCGGTCATCGTTCGGCTGGTCAGAGCGATACTGGCGAGTGTCGAGGATCATCAGCTCGGCCAATTGACCGAAGGAGGCCTTCCGGAAGAGCTGCAGGTGCGCTCCCTTGGGCAGACTGCGGCGGCGGAGAGGCATGTTTTCGTAGTAGGCCTGATAGGCATTGGCCCGGCGGGCGAGGAAGTGGGCGGGCGCGATCCCTTTTTCCTCGGAGATGAGGTTGGCGCAGTTGTTATCGAACTCATGGTCATCCCAAGTGACAAACCACGGGCAGGCGGCATGCATGCCCTGCAAGAGAGGGTCGAGCTTGTATTGCGCGTAGCGAACGCGGTATTGATCAAGGGTCTCAATCTCGGGGCCGAGATGAGTGCGCACCTTGCCATTACGGCCGGCTTCGTACTCGTAGATGTAGTCACCGAGGTGGAAGACGAGGTCGAGGTCTTCCTTCATCATCCCCTCGTAGGCGGTGAAGAGGCCTTGCTCGTAGTTCTGACAAGAGGTGATGGCGAAGCGGAGCTTGTCGGGACGCGCCTCGGGGCGGGGAAGGGTGCGGGTGCGGCCGATGGGACTGTCGGAGCCACCGCTACGGAAGCGATAGTAATACCAGCGGTCCGGCTGCAGGGTCTCCAGCTCAACGTGGACGGAGTGCCCGAGCTGGGGCGTGGCCAGCGTGGTTCCGCTGGCCACGAGGGAGCGGAAATTCTCGTCGTCGGCGACCTCGTAGCGTACTTCGACTTGTTCGGCGGGCATGCCTCCACCGGGCTCGAGTGGCTTGGGAGCGAGCTTGGTCCAGAGGACGACCCCGCGGTGATCGGGATCGCCGGAGGCGACGCCGAGGGTGAACGGATAGTCGGCGGGCTGTTGGGCCTGGTGCCCGTAGGAGCGTTGGCCGAGGAGAGGGATGGCGGCAAGAGATGCGCCGTAAGCGAGGAGCAGGCGGCGGGAGATTTTTCCTTCGTGCCGTAGCGCGCGGTCAAGTGCTTGGTGGTCAATCATGGCGCGCTGCTTCTTTCGCAGCGAGCGAAGGAAGACAATTTCTTCCCAGTGACAATGCTGCCTCGGAGAACTTGCGTTTTCGCCAGTTGAAGAATGTCTCGCTTGCAGCGGCGTCGCATTTTTGACTTCTGTCTTGCAGACGATGTTGCCGGTTGAAGAAATCAAAGACGACTTACTTGCTTGTTTTGCAGGCGAGGAGCCCGCCCGTATCCTCTTGAAGGCGCCCACGGGGTCGGGGAAGTCAACCCTGGTGCCCAAGATGATTCTGGGGGGTGGGGGAGTTGAGGGGCTCATCGTCGTGGTACAGCCTCGACGAATTGCGGCGAGAATGCTCGCCGAATACGTGGCACAGCTCTGCGGCTCGCGTTTGGGAGAAGAGGTAGGCTATGTGGTGAGGTTCGAGAATCGAATGAGTGAGCGCACCCGCTTGGTCTATGTGACGGATGGAGTCCTGCAGCGATGGCTGGCCGAGGATCCTGAACTTCGAAAGGTAGGGTGCGTCTTGTTCGACGAATTCCATGAGCGGCGCCTCTCAAGCGATCTGGCTCTGGGGAGAGTCCTGGAGATTCAAGATGAGCGCCGCGCCGAGAGCCGCAGGTCATCGTCCGGCGGTGGGCAGCCTGCTCTCCATCTCGCCGTGATGTCAGCGACTCTGGAGGTCGCGGGCCTCGAGGAATATCTAGCTCCCTGTGTGAAGCTGGAGAGCGGGGGGCGGCGTTACCCGGTGGAAGTTCTTTACGCCGGTGCGGCCGAGAGAAAACGAAATCGCTTCGGGCGCTTGGAGGAAGAGCCCGTCTGGGAGCGTATCGCAAGGCTCCTGAAGCAAGAGCTTCCGTCCTTGTTAGATTCTCAGGAGGCTGGTCAAGAGCCTCCGCGGGTGCTGATCTTTTTGCCAGGAGCTTTTGAGATTCGAAAGACGGTCGAACTACTGGAACGATCGTCATCGACTCGATCCTGGGAGGTCATGCCCCTTTACTCGGCCCTGCCGCCGCAGGCACAGCGGGCCGCCGTGGCCCGGGGCGGGCGGCCGCGCATCATTGTCTCCACCAACGTGGCGGAGACCTCAATCACCATTGACGGGATCAAGCTGGTGGTGGACTCGGGCACCGCCCGTCAATCCCGCTTTGATGTCCGCCGGGGCATTGATACCTTGACCATTCAAGCGGTATCGAGGGCTTCTGCCGAGCAGCGGGCGGGACGGGCAGGCCGGACAGGCCCGGGGAGGTGCCTGCGTCTCTGGTCGGAGGCAGATCACGGGCGCAGGCCGGCCTTCGAGCTCCCGGAGGTCCACCGGGTGGACCTTGCCGAGTCTGTGCTTTATCTGAAAGCGGCGGGATACGATGACATTGGGTCCTTCCGTTGGTTAGACCAGCCTGCGGGCGATTCACTGGAGCGGGCCGAGAAGATGCTGGATCGACTGGGTGCCACAGGACCGGCGGGGATTAGTGAAAAGGGGCGGCTCATGGCGTCCTTCCCGCTCCATCCCCGGTTGGCCGGTTTGCTTGTGGGTGCGGGAGGGAAGGAGAATTGCGTGTCAGAGGCTTGCTTCGCAGCCGCCGCGTTACAGGGGGAAGGCGTGTGGGCGAAGTCCGCGGACCGGAGCCAACGGGAGCGCTTTGTGATGGAGGGAGATTGGTCGGACTTTGCCGCCGCTTGGCGGGCGGTCAAGGCGGCGGAGGAAGTCCGTTTCCGCGCGGATAGTTGTCGGTCGCTCGGTATCCATGGCAACCAAGCTCGCGAGGTGATGAAGGCCTTCAAGCAGCTTTGCGGGATGGCGTCCGACCGCGGGATGAGGATTGATCGGGTCGACTTCGAGCGGAATGACGAAGGCTTGGCGCGGGCGCTGTTATCGGCCTTTGGCGACCAAGTGGGGGTCCGCTTGAGCGCGAGCACCCTGGCCTGTCGACTAACTGGGAAACGCAAGGGCAAGCTCGATGAAGCGAGCGTGGCGAAGGAGGGGCACCTCTTCCTAGCTTGCGAGGCGACCGAGGTCGAAGGCAAGGAGACGGTGACCCATCTGAAACATTGTGCCCGAGTAGAAGCGGCTTGGCTGGAAGAGTTTTTTCCAACGCTCCTGCGCCGGGACGAGGGCGCGGAATGGGATGAGGGCGCCCGCCGGGTCAGTGGCAAGCGGCGCTTGGTCTTTGATGATTTAGTTGTCGAGGAGGAGGAGACGGGAGACGTGAGTGCGGAGTTGGCAGGCGAGATTCTGGCCGAACAAGTGATTGCAGGCAAAGCGCCGCTCAAAAACTGGGATGCCTCCGTTGAGAAGTGGATAGCGCGCGTCAACTTCCTGGCCGAAACGATGCCTGAGCTGGAGATGCCGGCCATTGGTGAGGAAGAACGGCAATTTGTCGTCGCGAGAATTTGTGAGGGTGCCAGAAGTCTGCGCGAGATTCGCCATCTCGAGGTGCGTCCCGTCCTGGAGGACTTTCTCTCCGGGATGCAGAAGGCCAGTCTCGAGAGTTATGCGCCGACTAAGGTCGCATTGGCCAACGGGATCAATACCCGCGTCAACTACTCTGCGGAGGAAGAGCCATGGATAGGAGAGAAGGTGCAACGACTCTACGGAGTGAAAACGACTCCGGCACTTCCCGGGGGACAAAAGTTAGTGGTGAAGATCCTGGCTCCCAATCAGAGGCCTTGGCAAGTCACCAAGGATCTGGAGGGATTTTGGGAGAGCGGATTTGCGCAGATGAAGAAAGATCTGGCTGGTCGTTATCCCAAGCACAACTGGGACCCGGACGGGAGATGATGCTGGGCCAGGGCGTCGCCTGCCAATCTCCCTGCCTTAGCGATTAGGGTTCAGTTGGGAGTCACGCAGGTTTCCCATTTTGAGGATGGAGTGATCAGGCGTTTCGGTTTCTTTTAGGGAGAATCAGCGATTGTGGAGATCAAGGAAGATAGAGACGATTGGAGCCAAGTCACGGAGCGGATCACGATCTCCGGGGCTCGGGAGGATGAGCGCTATGCCTCTTTCCCTTTCTCGAAAATACTCTCCCACTACCGGATCGCGCATACGGGGATTCTGACCACCAACCACCCCTATGAGCTGACGAGGGTGTATCAAAATGGAAGCTGTATGGTCGCCACCCTGAGCGGTGAGGGGAGGGTCTTTGTCGATGGCTATTGGATCTCCATCAATGAGGGCCAAGCTTGTTTATTGCCTCCGTTCGCCTTCAATTCCATTCGCTCGGTTGAGGGCAAACCTTGGACTTTCACTTGGGTCAAGTATTTGGAGGAGGAAGATAGTAGCCCCATCGTCACGGCTCTATCACCTGTCCATGGCGCATTCGATGGTGCGGCCATGAAGCATGCGGTGATGGGGCTTCACCACAACCTGATCTCGCATGATAACACGACGGCGGAGAACCTCTGGGTTGAGCTGATCCATCAGCACGTCATGCTTTTCTCCCGGCCAAAGGTGAAAGACGAGCGGCTCTGGGTGCTCTGGACCGAGGTGCAGCAGGATTTGTCCTCAACGTGGCGGGTGGAAGAGTTGGCGGAGAAGGCAAAGATGAGCACTGAGCACTTGAGACGACTTTGCAAGAAGCAGTTCGGCCGTAGCGCCAAGCAGCAGCTGGAGCACCTGAGGATGAGAAAGGCTCGAATCCTTTTGGGAGACCGTGATATGAAGATCGAGGCCATTGCGCGGGAAGTGGGCTATCCCGATGCGGCTGCCTTCTCGAATGCCTTCAAGAAGTTCATGGGGTTTAGGCCTTCTGAGATGAGGTAGCGAGGAGTTCCTCGTTCTCTTCTTCGTCGTCCTTGGGTGCTCGTTCCGCTCGTCGCCCGAGGTGAATCCCGAAGAATCCCCAGATGATGGCAATGAAGGCTCCTACCCAGAGTTGTTGCTTGAGTCCAAGGTTGAGGTAGCCATCTCCAAGGAAGGCAAGGCCCCAGATCCAGAACACGTCAGCTCCTCGATAGACTGCTACATCAATGATGGGTTTGGTTTTGAAGCGGGCCTCTTTGCTCACTTTGGTGAAGAGGATTTCACGAGCCGGCCGGGTGATTGCGTAGTTACCAGCGCGACGGAATAACTGAAGGGCGAGGACGAGGATGACGGCAGGATTCGCGCTCAGGATAAGGAGCATTCCGGCAACGAAGAACGGAACGCTGGACAGTGAGAAGGCGAGCCCGAACTTTCTCGTGATCCGATTGGTGGCGAAGAGGCCGATTGTGATGGTGAGGATATTGGTCCAGAGGTCGAGGGAGCCGAGAAGTTCGCGTCGCTCGGAGCTGGAATAATCAACCAAGAGGTCCTTGATGGCAGAATAGAGAAATGTGCTGATTCCTGAGAAAAGGAAGAAGAAGAGCGCGATGCCTAACAGCTGTTTGCTCGAGATGAGGTCCTTGAATCCGCTGAAGGGGTTTGGGTCCAGGTTGCCTAGAGTCTTACCCTTCGAGGTGACATTGTGATGATATCGATTGAGAATCATCACGAGCGGGACGACGGCGAACAAGGCGACGCTGGCAATAATCAGGATGCCTTCCAGTGGAAGGTTTTTCACAAGGTAGACGACCGAAAGAGGTCCGACGATCGCGCCCGCGCTGGCTCCGGTATTGATGAAGCCAAAGATTCGAGTGCTCTGCTCTTTACTGTAGAAGTGGGAGGTGAAGCTCCAGAAGACCGAGATGTGGAAGAGGGCAAAAACACTCGTCCAGACATAGAACACCTTCCCGAGCAGCTCTTTGTCGAACCCGGACTTACTCAGCGTGTAAATGAGGAGAAAGCTGAGAGCGAAAAAGATGAAGACGGAAGGGACCAGCTTGGTGATCGAAACCTTCGAGGCAAAAAAATTGTAGATTGAGACCGCAATGGTCGAGAGGATGAAGGTGAACGACCATTGGACCGCCAGACTGACGTCACCCCAATCACTGGGAAGGGCATCCCGCACGGGGCGCAGGATCATGTAGGATGCCATCAGGATGAAGATGAACAGAAAGGAGAGGAGTGCACCTTTCAGTTCCTCACGCTTGATTTGCGTGAGGCTGCAGAGAAGAGAGATCGGGCTCAAAATCGCGGAAGTTAGTTTTGCGTGACTGATTACCAGGGCAGGTTCTTGCCATCGTAATACCAGAAGCCGCTACTCTGCTTTCTTGTGAGCTCGTCGATGACCTTCTTGAGCTGAGGCATGGTGACCTCCGGGGTCATCTTGGCGCGATCGGTTCCCATATCGGTTTTGTTGTGGCCGGGAGCCACCGAGACGACAATGAAGCCTTGCTTGAAGAGTTCGCCGTGCAGCGTGCTGGTTACCATATTGAGCGCCGCCTTGGAGACACGGTAGCCCATCGCGCCGGAGCGTGGCCGGCTGATGATGCTGGAGCGGGTGGACATGTTGATGATCTTCTTTTGTTGGCCAGCTCGGAGATTGGGCATGAGGGCCTGGGTGACGAAGATTGGGCCCATTGCATTGACCTGGAAGCAAAGTTCGATCTCCGAGCGGGTGATGGTGTCGATGCCGTCTTGCTTGGTCCCAATTTTGTTGGGTCCGAAGTACCCGGCATTGTTGATGAGGATATCAAGAGGTTTGCCCTCGAGGGTTTGCGCCATGGCGGTGATGCTTTCTTCGGAGGTGACATCGAGTTGCACCACTTGGGCTCCTGTCGCTTTGAGCTCATCAGCTTCATCAGGCTTACGAGCTGTTCCGTAGACGAGATAGTCGTCCTCGATGTATTGCTTGACGAGCTCGAGGCCCAAGCCCCGATTCGCACCAGTGATGAGCACACTGGGTTTCCTTTCTTCAGGATTCGTCTTGCTGGCTTCGTCTCCAAAGGTGGTGAGAGACAGCAGTAAGAGTGCGAGTAGAGGCCAACCAAATCCAGAGCCCAAGCCGTTATTTTTGAGGATATTCATTGTTCAGAAATCGTTGAGGTCGCTTGTTTACGGCGATCACGGAGGTGACTAGCAAACGGCTACTTGTAAAAATCCCACATTAGGGAGGATTGTCGCTCCTGACGAGAGGGAGCCTCCCTAGGCGAGGACGCTGGGCTTCTCGACGAAAAAGGCCGAAAGCGAAACGCTTTCGGCCTTCGACCAGAAACCCAATTGGAATCAAGTTAGTCAGGGATGTTGCTCCCTTTCACTCTCAAGAAGGCCTTGTCTTCTTCTGCGGGAACGACCCATTCCACAGGGTCACCCTCAGGCTGGAAGGGCTCAGTCTCAGGGTCGGAAGTGACCTCCAACTGCAAGTCGAGTTTGAAGTTCTCTCCATCCTTCTCGATCAACAGATTGTCGATGTTGGCATCCAGGATTTGTTCGGCGGTGTAGAGACCGAAGAGTTCCGCGTTCTCAAGAATCGCATTGGCGGTGGCATGATCCCGCACCGCAGGGTGGGTTCCGATTTGCTTCTCCAAGCCATCTCCGAGACCGTCGCCATCGCTATCGGCGTGATAAGGGTTCGAGCGCCGTTGCACGAATTCCTCGAAGTTGTCGATGCCATCTCCGTCACTGTCGAGGGTGTCATCGTAGTAATCGGCGACGCCATTCTGGTTGGCGTCGAGGGGGGAATACCACTCAAAGTCGAAGGTGAATTCCTGATCCGCTTCGGATCGGAATTCATTGTAGAGCGGAGAATAGCTTTTCGCGTCGACGCTCCCATCGGGATTGACGGTGAGAAGGCGCAGGAAGGCATTCCCTCCGAAGGGGGAAAGGAATTGGTAGTTCACCAACATCTGGTGGACGTTCAATCCGGTATCACCCTCATCGACGCGGTAGCCCGTGCCATCACCCAGGACGTGTCCGTTGAGGGTGAGGACGAAGTCGTGCTTGCGGACGAGCTTCTGCCAGAGTTCCTCGCCATCATTGACGCCGCCGGGCGTTGAGTAGTTGTGGGGGTTGTAGTTCTGGGGATTGACGCTATCGGTGTGGTCGTAGCGCAGGTCATTGTTGTTCATGTAGGCATGGGTCACCAGAATGGCTTTTTTCCCAGGGTTTGCCTCCATGATGTTGTTCGCCCACTCGATTGTTTCATTGCGCGGACCCCATTCCAGGCAGATCACGATCCAGTCGTATCCTCCTGCTTGGAAGTAGTGATAGGTGTTGTCCATCATTCCCTCGACCATGGCTCCGCCGAAGTTTGGGCGCGTGGAAAAATCTTCGAAGAGGAAGTGGTCGTTCATGAGGGTATCGCGGGTGGAGGCGTTACCACTCGGGCCGTAGTCGTGATTGCCGGGGACGAAGGCATAGGGAATGTGATCATCCAGAATAGCCATCGATTCGCGAGCGGCCTTCCACTCCGGGAGGGAGTTCACATTGACGATATCACCCAGGTGGAGGACGGTCCGGATATTGTAGCGGTCCGCATTATCGCGGAGCCAAGCGGTCTGGGCTGAGAAGACACCGGGACGGTTTTGCGAGTAGATTTGAGTATCGGGAAGAACAGCAATCGTCCAAGCGCCTTCCGCAATCTCAGATTCTCCGGGCTGGGGAGTGATTTCAACGGCCGGGGCGGTGCGGTCCCGCACATCAGCGGTGTGATCGTAAAGGTTATTGAAGAAGGCTTCATTGAATTGCGCGTAGGCAGGGTCGGTTTGTTCGCTACCGTCCGAGCTGCTGAGGATTTTGTCCGGGGCCATTGAAGCCAGGAGGAGTTGACCCTGGCCGTAGGCGCCTTCCATCAGCGCTGGGAAGCGGGCGCGGTCGTCTCCCGCGAGGATGACCTCGAATCCGGCGAAGGAGGCAAAAGCCTCCCAGACAACGTCGTTGAAATGGTTGGGTATGTGGTTTTGTTCGAAGAAGACATGGCCTGCTTCATTGGTGGGGAAGCCCTGGATCATGGGGTGATCTGGCGAGAGGATCCGAGCCATTTCGTAATCAGGATCGATGCGGGTCGCATTCTGGGTATCAGGAAGAAACGGAGGGACGGACTCGCGCTGGTCTGCTTGCGCCAGCTGCACGAGATAGCCCGCGCGGTCGACATAGTCGTCCAAGATGTCGGCATACTCGGCCATGTATTCGCCGTAGCGAGGGTCCTCGCTGGCGAAGGAGCCGAAGAGAATGAGGTCGACGTCGGTCTCCGGATCGTCCGCAAAGAGAAAGGGAGGTTGGTCCAGGGGAAGAGGAATGACATGGAAGCCGGCCCGGCGCAGCGATTCGCCAGCTCCGGCATACTTGGAATATCCGTCTGCGGTCTCGAAGACATAAGCGGTAAGACCTTCCGGATTGTTCGCCCCGGCGGTGGCGGGGGGATTGGGAGTGTTGCCGAGATTGGACCAGCGGAACGGCTCTGAATCGGGCGCCTCCGGATCTTCCGGTGCCCGCCCCACCATTTCCAAGAGGCTCAGCGCTCCGAAATTGGTGGTGTTCACATTGGTAGTGATGGTCAGAGTAAAGGAACCGGATGGAGAAGGGGCGAGAGCGGTGAAGGAGCCCACATCCTGGCTGTTGCCAACGGCCTCGAAGCTGATGTTCGAGGTCGTTGCTCCCTCGATCTCGTAGTCGGTGATGAATTGCTGGGGCGCCTGTCGGTTCGTTGAGACGAAGAGCTTAAAGTCGTACACTTTGGTCACGTCCAATCCACTGATTTCCAGGACTGCGGTATCGTCCCCAGTGTTGGTCAAGTAGGCGAAGTCGCCGGTCGCGTTGGGAGTATAAACCGTCTCTCCTCCGATGGTGTTCGTACTGACCGCGGCGAAGCCATCGGTGAGGTCGAGAGTGATACCGGTGAGGCTGCCAGAGGCATCCAAGGCTGGAGTGAGGGTCTGGGCTTCGGTGCCGGACAGGTTGTTCCAGTGATCTCCGCGGAGATCAGGGCTGGATGTTTCTTCAGTTGTTAGACCAAAGTCGACCAGAATTCTCTGGGCATCGAGGGCTCCGGGAAGAGCCAGGCTCGCGATGGCGAGTGAAAAGATAGGGCGGTAATTCATACAGTAAACAAGTCGTGCAGGTCGTCCTTGAATAGACGGCCTTGGAGACTAGTCACCGTATCGCTCATTCCGACGGTGCGAGGGTGACGGTGTCGTCACTCCGGGTAAGGGTCGAGTGCTGTCGTTCTCCGAGGAACGATGCCGGAAGGCTTCCGCAGCGCGTCGCAAGCGAGTCGTTGCGGAAAGGAGCCCGGGGGCGGGCGTTGCCCCCGGGTTGATGGAAATCAGTTCTCGTGGATGGTCGAGTAGATCGTCTCGATGAGGATATCGCCGTCCACGGTTTCGAGGTCGTAATCAATCTTCATCTGCTGAGCTGGCTTGAGGGTGGGAATCGTCAGGGTGACGGTTCTTCCGTCTTCACTGAGCACCACGGATTCGACTTCGACGTCATCGTGTTCCTTGTGAGCCTTGCTCTCTTGCTTGAGAGCATTGGCCTCGGCTTCTTCATCCGGATTGTCGATGGAGAAGTGGCCGGAACCGTATTGAGGACCGCGGATGTATTTCCAGCGTTCGATGGCGAATGATGTCGGATCGGTGGCGAGTTCCTCGTCCAGCTCGACGTCAAAGGTGAGGATGAGCTTGTCTCCTTTGACCTCCATCTTTTCGGGGAGACCAAGCGGGGTTTCTGGTTGGTAACGGACTCGCTGGAATCCGGCTTCGTTGGCTGCATTGGTTTGCCAGCCACGCATCCCGACCACATACATGGAGCCATCTTGGTGAAAGGCGGCCCGCTGTGCAGAAGAGGAGAGACGGATAGGAAGCTTCACCACGCCGCCCTGCATCTGGCCCGATGAGAGCTCTTGGGGGAGGACCCGGTAGATACTGGATTGACCGTAGCTGAGGTGGAGCAGCTCTCCTTCACGCAAGCCGATCTTGGACTCGGCGGTAACCCAAATTTGTCCTCCGCCCGAATTGTCGACGGGCATCGGGAAATAGCAGAGAGGCTCGTGAAAATCCTTCACCACGCCGTGACGGGTGTCTTCAACCCCGAGGAAGACGGGAATTTGCTCTTGGGTGAAGTAGTTGAGCTTGCAGCAGGGCTGCCAGGTGCCCTCGTTCTCACCCGTGGTGATTTCTCCATTGGGACCCACCCCAATGCCACCCGGGGCACGGAGACCGGTGGCGATGACTTCGTGGCTGGAGCCATCGGGAGCGATCTTGAGCACAGCGCCATTGTGAGGCACCAACTTGTCAAAACCTCTCCCACCCGCGCGGACAGGGGAGGCTTTGGCGGTGTAGAAGTAGCCTTCCTGGTCTGTCTCGAGACCGAATTGGAATTCATGGAAGTTGTCCGTGATGAGAATCTCGTTCCAGAAAAGCTGGTAGTGGTCCGCTTCCTGATCGTCGTTGAGATCGATAAGCTGCCAGATGCCATCCCGGCAGGAGACATGAATGATGTCCTCGACGATCTTGAGTCCGAGAGGCTCGAAGAGGCCGGAGGCATAGCGTTTCCAAGTCAATTCCTTGAAGTCCTTCAACCCACTGAGCAACCAGACATCGCCATCCCACGAGCAGAGTGCAGCGCGGTCGCCATCTGCGAAGAAGTCGAAGTCGGTCATGCGGACTTTGTTATGCCAAGGCGATTCTTCCAGCGAAGGAGGGAGAGGAATCTCATCGACCAGGTAAGGTTCGTCGCCTTGTTCGACAGTCGGGGTCACAGTGAAGGTCTCCGGGAAGATGCCTGGTCCGCCTTGGGTGAGAGGGGAGAGGTCCTGCGTGACCACGGATTCGCGAGTGGTGGCTGCTTCTTCGATGATTTTGGGGTCGTCGCTATCGAGGACAGAGACGAAGTCTCCTTGCATCGTTGCCTCGACAAGCTCCAAGACTTGGGAGCCTCTGACTTCGTAGTCGAGGATAACCTGGTGGCCGTGGCGATAGAAGCCTTTGAAGTCGAGATGCTCGAAGTTGCCGTGCCCAGGCTGGGGTCGGGTGTCTTCCCGCGAGCCGGATTCATCGGGCCAAGCAGGGGAGGGTGCGTGAGTGAAAAGGGCTTGCTTCTTGTTATTCACCTTGTTCTGGGTGCCGTGGGTTCCCTTCCATGGAGTATTGTCCAGGGAGACGCCTTGGTCGGTCGCGGTGATCCATTGCAAGGTCTCGGTATTAAAGAGGGCGACATGGTCCGGGTTGTTCGGGAAAGGTCGATAGACGAGCCCCTTGAGCGCGGCGTCCGCCCGGTAATCGCCATCAATGTAGGCTCCGAAAGTCTGAAGATGGGCGGGACCGAAATTGATCTGCTCATACCATTCGCCAGCCTTCTTGCGCGGCGACTCGGGCTCGCTCTTTTGCTGATAGGAGTCCAAGGCCGCACTACCGACGACCTCACTGGCTTGTGCATCATCGGCATGTTCGGTCACGACCACGTTGCGGAAGGAAACTGGCGAATTGTCATCATGATTTTGCAAGCCGAAGTAGCCCTGCTCGTCTCCGCGACCTTCCTGCGTCTGATAGATATTGATGAGTTCTCCGTTGAGGGAGATGAAAATCTCGCTTTCGATGGTGGCGATCTCGTATTTGTTCCATTCGCCAGCTGGCTTGAGGGGGATGGCGACTGGGGCTTGGATGTCGTAAATCGAGCCGGTGGCTTTCTTGTTCACTTCGGTGCCGGCAATTTGGACTTCGTAACCTTGCCGGACTGCGATCCATGGGTCGTTGCCGGGGTCGGGAAAGCGGACGAAGATGCCGGAATTGTGCTGATAGCTATCGGCTTTGAATTCGAGAGACAGCGTCGCATTCCTGAAGGCCTTACCGGAGTACCACCAGAGGCCCATCCCTCCGCGAGAGGTTGCGACGTCGTTTTCGATTTTGAAATCACCCGGGCCTGCCATTTTCCAAGCGGCGGTTTGGTCCGGGAAGAGTGTTTCCTCACCAGCCGCGCCGAGCGTCAAGGCGCCGAGAGCGAGAGAGAGGAGTGGGAAGGTGATCGTGGTCATGTTGTGAGGATAGTGAATACGAAGCGAGTTATCGCAAGGTAGGACTCATACGTGTCAAAAGTGACGCTTTTTTGAGCGGGTTGCGAGATGTTGCCGAAAATTTTGTGAAGTAATAAGGCTTGAGATTGTCTCACGGGAGTGTTGAACCAAGGCCTCCCCATCATGAAGAATCTTTTTCCCTCCCTTCTTTGCTATGCTCTTCTCGGATTGCTTCCCTGTGCGGCCGAAGGCATCCATGACTTGGTGAAGCCTAATTTGGATGAATTGAGGCAAGCGGCGGAAGAGGAACGGCGTCGGGAAGAGGCTGCGCGAGAGAAAGCCCGGCAAGAGGCGGAGGCCAAGCGATTGGAGGAAGAAGCCCGGCAGCGGGAGATTGCGGCGGCAAAGGCGGACCCAATGGTCGACGTGGAGGACCTGAAGCTTGGCCAAGAGAGTGGCGGTGGTCAGCAAGAATACGTTGTGCAGGCAGGTGATACGTTGGGAGGCATCGCAGCCGAACGCTATGGGAACAGCTGGTATTATCCCGTGATTGAATTTTGGAATGATTGCAACGCGACCAAAGTCTACGTTGGGCAGAAAATCAAAACGCCCAGCATTGCGACGATCGCCAAGGTGAAGGGCACCGCCGTCCTTTCCCGCTATCCGGATGAGATGACCGCGATGTTGCAACTACGGAAAGATTATCTGGCCCTGGAGACGCAGCTACGATCCGAGATTGCGGAAGGGGAAGTCAGTGAGGCGAGTCTGGCGACGTTGAAAGAGCTGCGCGCGACGGCGAAAAAAATCCACGGGGGCTTTCTCGTGAAGCGACCCGGAGTGAAGGAATACGCCACGAGTCTGCTGGCCCAGTGCAAGAACTTGGTCGACCAATTCGATGCCATGCTGCAGGGCGATTACGGTCGTCGCAACTCACGCCTGACCCGGGTGCACACCCATCTGGGACAGGCGATGCGCAACGCCTTCGTCTGGGGGGTGGAGGACTTCAATTAAGTCGCTTCGTCACCCGGGCGCGGAGCCCATTCTCCGCAACCAATTCGTGCTCGAGATTGGCCTTCGTTGAGAAGGAGCCCAAGCCGGCGTGGCATCCCCCGGTGGTATCTGAGGTTACCGAGGTGAGCGTGAGGACCGGCTTTTTACCATCGGGCTCAGAGAAGGTGAGGGGCAGAGCCTCCGGCCTCTCGTCAAGGGAGACGGTCGCAAGGGTCTTATTGGTTTTCCCAGCCCGCTTCATGCGGGAGATCACCTCCTGGCCTTGGTAGCATCCTTTGGCGAAGGAGACCGCTCGCTCAATTTGGCCGGACTCGGCAGGAAAGAGTCCCTCGAGATCTTGCAAGGTCGGAATTCCGGCTCGAATACGGAGATTCTCCGCCTCGTCGCCAGAGAGGGAGGGCGCGGAAAGAGTTGGCTCACCGGCGGGCCGAATTTCATCCCGCCCCTGGGAACCAAAGCGGGACACCTGACCAGGGCCTGAGGCCTCTTCAAGGTGATGCAGCAACTGCCATTTGCCGGTTTCGTCGATTAGCTCGCAATCATCGGCAATTAGATAGCGGTCGAGACGGGCTAGCAGGCTCTCGCGAGCTGAGGATGGGGCGTCAATGAGCAAATCCCCGGCAGGCAAGGCCCTGATGTAGGCGTCACTCTGGATGCGGCCCTTGAGGTCGCAGACGAAGGTGTAGGTGACTTCGCCTTCCTCGAGCTGGGAGACCTCTTGGGTTACTTGTCCATTAAGGTAGCGCCGCGCGTCGGGTCCGGTGAGACGGAAGAAGGTTCGGCTGGATAGGTCGATGGTCGCCATGTGGGTGGACGGTTAAGGCAAAAAGCGCCTGCTCGCAATGCCTGCGATAGGCAGGGATTCACTTGGAAACCTGCAGAACAGGACGGGCATTGGCCTCGATTTCTTCGTCAAGCTCCAGCATCCGGGCCTGCAATTCCGCAACGAGTTCAGGGTGCTTCTCCGCCAGATTATTTCGCTCGCCAATGTCCTCGGCGAGGTTGAAGAGGAGGATTTGTGCCTGCTCACTTTTCGGGCGCTTCTTGCGTAGCAATTTCCAGTCCCCGCGGCGGATACCCTCGATGTCTCCCCGTGAAGAGTAGTAAAGGAATTCCTCACGTGGGCTTGGCTTGTCACCAAAGAAGGTGCCTGATGCGTCCAAACCATCGATGGGGGGCAATCCGTCAGGAAGCGGGGTCTCGGTGATCGCGGCAAAGGAGGGGAGCACCTCAAGGGTGGATAGAATCTCGTCGGAGCTGCTGCCCGCAGGCAGGCGGCCTGGAGCCCAGAGGATTGCCGGGACCCGCTGGCCACCCTCGAAGGTGGTGCTCTTCCCCGCACGCAAGGGATCAGCCTTGCCGGCATGATGCTTGAAGCGGAGCCAGGGCCCATTGTCGGAGGTGAAGAGGAGGATGGTGTCCTCCCCAAGGCCAAGCTCCTCAAGTCTGGCGACGAGGCGTCCGACCTCCGCATCGATGTGCTCGATCACGCACTTATAGGCGTTTTTGGGATCGGGGTCCTGCACGTCCTCGGGAACGTAGAGCGGGATGTGGGGCATGGAATGCGGGAGATAGAGGAAGAAGGGGCGTTCCTTGTTTTCCTCCATGAAGGCGATGGCCCGATCCGTGTAGCGCCGGGTAATGGTGCGCTGATCCACCGGATGCTCAACCAGCTTGGTGTCTTCGAAGAGTGGTGCGCCCCACTTGGTCACGGTGGACTCCGGGTCCAGCCAATGCTCATCCTGATGAACCCGGGGCAGCCCCTTGTTGTCCGGATAGCTCATGTCATTGGAGTAGGGGATGCCGTAATAGTGGTCGAAGCCATGGGCGGTCGGCATGGTCTCGGGATGGTGTCCGAGATGCCATTTGCCGTAGCAAGCAGTCGCATACCCATGCGCGCTGAAGTGATCGGCGATCGAGTATTCTGCCGGATTGAGGCCATGCCGATAGCCGGGGAAGAGGACGTGCTCATGCATGCCAACCCGCTTGGGGTAGCTCGCCGTCAGGAGGGAGGAGCGGGACGGAGAGCACACCGGGCTGGTGACGTAGAAGGAGGTGAACTTCCTGCCTTCAGTGGCGAGGCGGTCCAAGTGAGGCGTGTGGATCGTTTTGGAACCGAAGCAGCTGAGATCGTTGTAACCCTGATCATCCGTGAAGATGATGATCACGTTGGGAGGTCGATCCGCCGCGAAGAGACCTGACGCCAAGGCAAAGAGAAAGAAGAAGGCCTTCATAAAAACTTAGATACGAGGGGTGATGGTGGATCTCACAGCCTCATTCGCCGACCAGAAACTTTTCCAGCTCGGCCTCTTGAATCTTCAAAAGAGAGGCCGCCTTGGCGGGATCATTATCGCTGAGTTCCAAGGCATGCTTGGCCATTTCCCTACCGAGCCAATCGACCACATTGGTGTTCTTTTTGGGGGCCAGCTCGAGCAGCGCATCGAAGTGGGAGCGCATACGGTGCTCATCACTCCAGGGGCTGCGGGCGAAGGGAATGTCGGCGGGGAGAAGAACGGAGGATTGGGCCAAGGCGCAGGCCCGCGCCATCGTGTTTTCAAGTTCGCGCACA
Organism: Verrucomicrobiota bacterium JB023; assembly: GCA_030673895.1. Lineage (GTDB taxonomy): Bacteria > Verrucomicrobiota > Verrucomicrobiia > Verrucomicrobiales > Akkermansiaceae > Roseibacillus. The sequence goes on along the minus strand of JAUTCR010000064.1, from coordinate 173 downwards.
TTGCCTGTCCAGCGGTGCTTTTGAAGGACGTCGATGGCTTCGCTCGAGAGCTTCAGACGAGCGAGATTATACTTCCGCGCGAGGCGCTGGAGAAAGAATTCGGCTAAGAGGGGGATGTCCTCGGAGCGCTCCCGGAGGGGAGGCAGATGGACCTCGACCACATTGAGGCGGTA
>JAUTCR010000063.1 GCA_030673895.1 Verrucomicrobiota bacterium JB023 | reverse complement strand
GCGCAAGTGATCAACCCTGCGGGCCCGTCTTGGCATGACCGCCTTGTTCGCTTCTTTTAGATGTATACAACGGAGGGGACTGTTCAACATCCCAGTGGGTTGCTGTTATCACAATATTTCCTGAAGAATCCTTATAAACCTGCATTAAAGTTCTTGCTGCTGGTCCTCCTCCAGCAAAATAGAATGTCACTCGAGAGGCATCGTAACGGATGCCCTGCACCCCAAGTGCTGACCAACGTTCTGGAATCTCCTGATCTGAATAAGGCCCCATATTTATCCAGTCTATACTGTTAGGCGCCAAGGCCATGAGTTGGTTAGAGAAATCGATAATTGTTACAATTTCATCTGCATCGAGGTTACTCATATACTCAATTCCCTTCAGATGAGGCTCTCGATAGTGGTCTCCGATTTTACCGATTACACTACAGGTCACAAATCCGAGTGCAATAAATGCGATAGAAACGACCGGTATGCCTACTTGAAGTATTCTTTTCACTACCGACATTTTTAGCGAACGTTCAAGTGGTGGCACCCGCTACCGGGAGCGCCAGTCCGACTTAAGATAAAGGGTTCTAATCAGGTTTCAATATTTGACTCGCGGCGAGGTAGCGGGTTGTCCACCCACGCCTTGTTCTGCCCCGGTTGTTTCAATTAGTTCGAATGGTGATCTCTACCGGAGGAAAATCGTCAGTCCAGCCAAATTCATACTTGAGAGTCGCGACACCCTCTCCGCGGTCGTCAAATTTCCACCGTAGTCGAAACGATTTGCTCTTTCCCGCCGCGAGGTAGTTGATCGATGGAGGGTTGGGATGCAAAGAAACGGCAGACATGCCAGACGAGGAGTTCCCATTCTTCCCCTCCCATTCCACGTGTAAACGATGCTCAATAGTGTCAAAACCGTCGTCACCAAAGCCTTCGGTGGGTATTGCTATTTGCTTACCGGTCGGGTTGACAAATGTGACCATGATCTGAACTGACTCGCCCTTCCGCACAACTGATCTATCAGCAGTTAAAATAATGTGCGGTTTATTCAGGGCAGGGGCGGCAATCGAAAACGGCGGCGAATCCCTCCCAATGGTCGAACATCCTGTAAGCAGCGCCACAACCGCAATCGTGACAAAATTAGATAGGACGAACGTCTTCATCATTTTTGACAGAACAAGTTATTTAAGAGAAAACTCTTAAATAAGGCTTCTTTTGGGAGGAATTTGGAAGCAAGGGCGTGTGAGGTCAAGTCTATTCGGTCGTCTCGTTCCGTAAATGTCCTTGAGAGAATAAACTAAGATTGTATAGTTTGTCCGTGCATCGGGTTCCTGAACGTGTTGAAGCGGCTTTAAGGGTAGAATTGGGGCGTCGGGATGTGAGGGGGCCTACTTTGGGGACTGTCTTGAAGTGGTGCCGATATTTCATCGATTTTTGCCTGAAGACTGGACGTTCACCTCGGGAGTCGGATTCGATTGCTCCATTTCTGGCGAAGTTGGCGAGCAAGGGGCAGGGGGCTCCCGAGCAGGCGCAGGCCCGGAAGGCGGTTTTGCTTTTGCAGGAGGTTTTGAGGGGGATTCCGGTGGGGCGGGTGAAGTCGGAGGTGACTGAGACGATTCTGGGTGAAACCGGGACGAACAAGTCAACGGTGAGGGAAGGAGGGAGTCCGGAGAAGGTGAAGTATTCTGGATCCGCGGCGAGTGGGGAAAGTGCAAGGGGTGGGAGAGAGGGGGAGGAGGGGGTATCCTGGCCGAGGGCTTACGAGCTTCTGGAGGAGCGCTTTGCAACGGGGCAGTATGCGCGGACGACGAGGACAACCTATCGCTCATGGATCCGCGGGTATGAGGGGTTCTTGAGGGAGGTGGGGCGAGGGGATGTTTCGTCGGAGTCGGCTGCGGCTTATTTGACGTATCTGGCGAAGGAGCGGGGGTTGACGGCGTCGAGCCAGAATCAGGCATTCAACGCGTTGTTGTTTTTCTTTCGGAAGGTTTTGGATCGACCCTATGAGCCGAAGGAGGTGAAGCGGGCCAAGAGTCGGCGCTATGTGCCGGTGGTTTTGAGTGAAACGGAGGTGGGGGAGGTGTTTTCGGAGTTAGAGGGAACGGCCTTGTTGATTGCGCAGATGTTGTATGGGTCGGGCTTGCGATTGACGGAGTGTCTTTCGCTGAGGGTGCAGAGTTTGGATTTCGATCAGTTGAAGGTGACGATTCATCGGGGGAAGGGGGGCAAGGATCGGTCTGTTCCGATGGCGGCGCGGTTGGTGGAGGAATTGAGGGAGCAGCTGAAGAGGTGTCGGGCGGTGTATGAGGAGGATTTGGAGAGTGGGTTTGCGGGAGCCTTTGCTCCGGAGACGGGGAGTGAGCGCAAGTGGAAATCCCGGATGAAGGAGTGGCCGTGGCAGTTTCTTTTTCCGCAGGAGACTTTAACGAAGGTGGAGGAGAGCGGGGAGTGGAGGCGGTTTCATTTTCATGAGAAGACATTCAGCCAGCGATTGAGGGCGGCGGTGGAGATGACGGGAATTCATAAGCGGGTGACGGCGCATACTTTTCGGCATAGTTTTGCGAGTCATTTGTTGGTGCAGGGGCATGATATCAAGTCGATCCAGGAGGTTTTGGGGCATAGTGATATTAAGACGACGATGATTTATTTGCAGACGGTGCCAGCGTTGGCAAAGAAGGAGATGCGGAGCCCGTTTGATAGTTGGGAGGAGTGAGGTGTTGGCGGGGCGTTAGTAAGATTGGGGAGGTTTTTGGTGGGACGGAGGATGCGATGGTTGGGTGGGGGCAGCGGGGTTGAGGTGGAGGATGCGGTTAATGGTGGGATTGCGGCTGCCTCGGCGAGGCATCCCTACCGGTAGGTGGGGGATGGGGGGCGGATCAATGCCAACCTCGGGAGTTGAAGAATGGCCTGTGTGGCCGAAGCTTGCGCCATGGCGCGTGTTGATTATCCAGAGCCCGTGGGTCATCTTGTGGCGGAGCTGAAGAGGTTGCCGGGCATTGGGCCGCGCAGTGCGGAGCGCATTGCGATATGGCTCCTGCAGAGCCAGCGGGCTGAGCCTTTGTCCTTGGCTGAAGCGTTGCAGAAGGCGGCCAGTGAGGTGGGGTCTTGCCCGGTCTGCGGCTTCTTCGCGACGCGGGAGGGTTGCCCGGTTTGTGATGATACACGGCGGGACCGGACGAGGATTTGTGTGGTGGAGCAGCCGGCGGAGGTGTTGCCTATCGAGCGGGCGGGAGCCTTCAAGGGGCTCTATCATTGCCTGGGGGGGAAGCTGTCGCCCTTGGACAATGTGACGCCGGAGGATTTGTTGATCGGGGGGTTGCTGCGGCGGGTGGCTGAGAGTGATGAACAGGTCGAGGTGATCCTCGCCGTGGGAGCTGATGTGGAGGGGGAGGCGACGGCTGGTTACTTGCGGGAGGTTTTGGCGGGGAAGAATTGTAGCGTCACGCGCTTGGCGCAGGGCTTACCCGCAGGAGGAGGTTTGGAGTTCGCGGACGAATTGACCCTGATGCGGGCCTTTGAAGGGCGAAAGTAGGCAGCGGAATGTTCTGATCGTCGCTCGCTTGCGCGGAATTGTCCTTTCTCCACGCTCTGGTGGTCGTTAGCCTCGGGAGCGTGCGAGGTGACGGTCGTGGCTTGATGGCCCTGTTGTTTTTTCTGGTGGCGGCTTGTCCGGGATTTTGGGCCCCTGTCATCGCCAATGTGTTGGCGGCACGAGGGTGGGACGAGTGGTTGGAGCTGACCTTGCTGGTGCCTCCTCTTGGGGCAATTCTCTCGCCCTTGATTCTCGGCGCTCTGGCCGACCAGCGTCTTGCCGCGCAGAAGGTTCTCGCGGCGATTACCTTTGGTAATGCCATCATGACGGCGGCGGCATTTTGGCTCTTGGAAAGGGCGACCTCGCCCGCTCTCTTCCTGGCCTGCCTCGCGGTGAAGGCTCTGGTCTCAGCCCCCACCTGGTCGATCCTGACCTCGGTAGTTCTCAATAATCTCAATGACCCTGAGAGCATGTTCGGGCGGGTGCGCGTGTGGGGGACGGTGGGCTGGATGGTGGCTGGCTGGACGGTGAGCTGGATTGGCTGGGATGAGTCGGCCCGCACCGGGTATCTGGCCGCGGCGGTCTTGTTCGGCACTGGCTTCATCTGCCTCTTTTTACCCGATACTCCGCCGGTGAAAGTGCCGAACCGGACTTGGAAGGAGGCCTTGGGCTTCGGAGCCTTCCGGGCCTTTGAGAATCGCGATACTGCGGTTTACTTTCTTACCGCGCTCATCTTCGCGGTCCCGCTGGCGGCCTATTACCCTTACACGGCACTTTATCTGAAGGAGGTCGGCGTCAAGCAGGTGGCATTTTCGCTAAGTATCGGGCAGCTGACGGAGATTGTGGCGATGCTGGCGATGGGGATGCTCTTTCGCCGGGCGCGGCTCAAGGTAATGTTTGCTCTGGCGATTGGGGCCGGTCTGGTGCGCTATCTCTGCTATCTGTTGGCTGGGGATGGCTCGATGGCGGTGACCTTGATTATCGCGGGAATCTTCATGCACGGGATTTGCTGGACCCTCTTTTTCGAGACGGGACGGGTCTTCATTAATCGCCGGGTGGATACCGATCTGCGTTCCCAGGCGCAGGCGCTCATGACGGTGCTGTCTGGAGGGGTGGGGCCGGCGACGGGGTATCTTATCTCAGGCGCGCTCTACCGCTGGTGTGTCAAGGGGGATGGGCCGGGCTGGGTCGGCTTCTGGGGGGTGATGAGCGCTCTCGTGGTGGTGGCGCTGGTTTTCTTCCTCGTGGGCTATCGGGGGATTCGGCATCAGGCCTCACCGAGGTAGTTGGCGAGATTCTTCTCGAGGAGACTTATCAGTTCCTCGCGGGAGATGCCTCTCAGCTCGGCGAGGGGGGTGACGAAGCGGGTGAGGTTGGCTGGGTGGGATTGTTCGTCGGGCAAGGTGATTGCGCGATACTCCTCGGGCGGGAGCATGGAGGGGGCGTCGGTCTCCAGGAGGAGGCGGTCCGCGGGGAGGGACTGATAGGTCTCCCTGACGGAGGCCTTGCGCTCGTGGAGGAAGTAGCCATTGAAGGAAAAGTAGGCTCCCATGTGGGCAAGCTCTGCTGCCATCTCGCGAGAGCCGGAGAAGGCATGGACGAGGAAGGGGGGAAGGGACGCGAAGGAGCGCAAGACTTCTGCCAGTGGCCCCCAGGCCTTGAGGCAGTGGATAGTCACCGGACGCTGCAGCTCGAGAGCGAGCTGTAGCTGGATGCGCAGACAGTCGGTCTGATCATCAAGGTCGAAGGGCTCCTTCCAGCGATCAAGGCCACACTCCCCGAGGATGGACTGGGGGAAGCGCTGGAGCCAGTCCCGCAGTCGGCTTTCCCAATCGGGCGAGCGGTCGGGGACTTGCCAGGGGTGGAGGCCGAAGGCAGGGACGATGGTCCCCGGGTGCTGGTTTGCGAGCTTGGCGACCTCTTCCCAATCCTCCTCGCAAGTTCCATTCACAATCATCCGAGTGACGCCGGAGGAGAGGCTTGCTGCGAGGATGCTCCCGGCATCCTCAAATTGCTGCAGATGGTTATGGGCATCGCTCAGGGGCATGGCGAACTACGAGGGAGGTCGTTGGTTGATGGTTATGAGTTCTCGAGCTGCCCTGGCGAAGGAGTCGGGCCCGGCATCGTCCAAGGGAAGGGTGCTACTAGGCTTTTGGTAATTCGACTTCTCGCTGCCGGCCCTGCGGTAAGCGAGGTCGTAATGGTCGCGGAGGATGGAAGCGAGGAAGGCGGGCCAGTCTTGCCGGGCGATCTGCTCTTGCCAGCGATCGACCTGCTCGTGTCCGCGCAGGCGTCGCAGTTCGTCGAGGAGAGAGGAGAGCTCCGCCGGTCGCTCGATGAATTGCGGGTAATCCTCCTGCAGGAGCTGGGCTCGCTCGGGTAGGGGGAGTTGGATCTCGGTGACTCGGGCGGAGGCCAGCTTTTGCCAAAGTGGGGGTGGGATGGAGACATTGCCGATGCGATTAGACTCCGCCTCGACGAAAACGGGGGAGTTTCCGTCAAAGGCCGTCAGCTCCGTGTGCAGTTGGCTCTCGAAATACTTCTGCGAAGGCTGGGGGCCGCGTGCGCCCAGCAGGGAGCCGCGATGGTTCGCCAAGCCCTCCAGATCGAGAACGTCTGCTCCTTGCTCGCGCAAATGATGGAGGAGGCGGGTCTTGCCGGTACCAGTCAGCCCGGCCAAGACGTGAAACTCCAGCTCCGGGCGGGCAGCTTGGGCTTTGAGATCCTCAAGCACATGGCGGCGGTAGCTCTTGTAGCCCCCCTCGATCAGCCGGGCCCGCCAGCCGATGGAGCGCAGAATGAGGGCGAAGGAGCGCGAGCGGAGGCCGCCCCGCCAGCAATAGAGCAAGGGCTGCTGCTGGCGGGGCCACTGCTCGCTGATGACGGCGAGGTGGTCTGAGATATTCGCGCTGATGTAGCGTGCGCCCAGGGCCCGGGCGGCGAATTGGTCCTGCTTGTAGAGGGTGCCGACTTCGACGCGTTGCGCGTCGGAGAGGACAGGAAGGTTGATGGCGCCGGGGAGGTGGTCCTCGGCATATTCGCTGGGGGTGCGGACATCGATGATGGAGGTGAATTCCTCCATGGGATGCGGCAGGGTGATGGTCTCGAGGTCGTGCACGTGGGCGGGGAGTCTGGCACAGGGGCGGAGAGGAATCAATGAACGGGGAATCGACATCGCGGGTCTCCCTCGTTAGGGTCCGCGCGCATGAACGATTGGACGCACGTTTTGGACGAAGCGGTGGCTTCCGGGTCACTTTTGGAGAGTTCGCGTAAGAACATCGCGGACTACCTGGGTGGTGCCAGAGATGGAGTGGCTGAGGCCGCTGTCAAAGAACTCGCCGAGGCGGGTGAATGGGGGGAATTGAATGACCGGTTCTACAAGACCCTCGAGTTCGGGACGGGTGGACTTCGCGGTCGGACCATCGGCAAGGTGGTGACCACTGCCGAGCAGGGCGAAGGCGGGCCTCTCGACCGGCCCGAGCATCCTTGCCACGGGACGGCCTCAATGAACTTCCACAATGTCGGTCGCGCCATCCAAGGCTTCATCCGCTACTTGAAGGCGAAGAAGGACGGTAAGCCGAAGTTCGTGATCGGGCACGATACCCGTCACTTCTCCCGCGACTTCGCGGAATATTGCGCCAAGGTCTGCGCCGAGCTGGGCTGTGACGCCTACCTCTTCGAGGGGCCACGCGCGACGCCCCAGATTTCCTTTGCCATCCGCGATCTCAATGCTGATGGAGGCATCGTCCTCACCGCCAGCCACAATCCGCCCCATGACAATGGCTTCAAGGCTTACTTCGATGACGGCGGCCAGATCGTCGAGCCCCACGCAACTGGTATCATCACGGAGGTGAACGCGCTGGCTTCCGCCGACTATGAGGCTCTGCCCGAGTCTGAGCAGGGTGCGATCATTCCCCTCGGCGTCGAGGCTGATGAGACTTATATGGAGAAGACGCAGACTCTTCTCCTTCAGCCCGAGCTGCTCGAAGGGCGCTCTGCCAAGGTGGTCTACACCAATATCCATGGCACCGGCGGGCACATCGTGGTGCCTCTCCTGAAGAAGTTGGGCTTCGACGTCCTCACCGTGCCCGAGCAGGATGTGATGGACGGTCGCTTCCCGACGGTGAAGTCGCCTAATCCCGAGAACGCGGAGGCTCTCCAGATGGCAATGGACCTCGCGGTCAAGGAAGGTGCGGACGCCGTTATTGGCACCGACCCCGATTGCGATCGTATGGGGGTCGCCGTCCGTAATGCGGCGGGCGAGATGGAGTTGCTCACGGGCAACCAGATTGGCTCCCTGATGGCCTGGTATCGCGTCAAGACCATGTTCGAGATGGGCTGGATCACCGAGTCCACCCGCGCCCGCGCGATTCTCGTCAAGACCTACGTCACCAGCCCGTTGCAAGACGCCATCGCGCACAAGAATGGCATCGGGGTCGTCAATACCCTGACGGGCTTCAAGTGGATTGCAGCCAAGCTGCAGAAGTATGAGAGCGCCATCCCAGCCGACAAGGTGGACGACTATCGCGCTCTCACTCCGGAGGAGAGCCGCAAGCTGCGGCTCGAGTATTCCAAGTTCTTCGTCTTCGGAGGAGAGGAGAGCTACGGCTACATGGGTGACGACTTCATCCGCGACAAGGATGGCAACGGCGCCGTGGTCATGTTCGCCGAGCTGGTCGCTTATGCCGCCAGCAAAGGCTGCAAGCTTACCGATCTGCTGGATGAAGTTTATGCCGAATACGGCTATCATCTCGAGATTGGCAAATCCCTCTACATGGAAGGTGCCGAAGGTGCGGCCAAGATCGCCAAACTGGCCGCGAGTTACTCGGACAATCCGCCCAGCGAGGTCGATGGCAGCAAGGTCGCGAAAGTCCGCGACTTCGCGAAAGATGCCATCTTCGATGAAGAAGGCGATGAGGTGCCGAAGGCCAAGATGCTCTTCGTCGATCTGGAAGACGGACGCTCCTTCGCGGTGCGTCCGAGCGGGACCGAGCCGAAGATCAAGTATTACCTCTTCGGCAAGGACGAAGCCGGTGCGGATGACCTCGCTGCAAGCAAGGCCAAGGTGCGGGCGAGCCTGGAAAGTCTCTGGGCGGCGATTGAAGCCGACGTTGAGGCTCGGGTGTGAGGCCCCGCGGTTGTTGCTCAAGTTTTTGATGAAAAGGCGGTCCTGCGGGGCCGCCTTTTTTGTCGCTCGTCGGGAGCGATCGTTGCCCGGTCGAGCGTGGGCAATAAAAAAAGGCGGCCATTCGGGCCGCCTTCGAGCATCAATAGCGATGAGATTAGTTCACTTGTTGGCCGCTGCGTCCGCCTCTTTCTTGGCCTTGGCGCGAGCCTTGGTGATGGCTGGGTCAACGGTCTTCACCTGGAGAGCGCGCTTACCGACCCGGTCGCGGAGGTAGTGAAGCTTGGCACGACGGACTTTGCCTTCGTTCATCACTTCAATCTTCTGGATACGGGGAGTGTGGACGGGGAAGACACGCTCAACACCCTCGCCGTAGGAAATCTTACGGACGGTGAAGGAAGCGTTCACACCGCTGCCACGACGGGCGATCACGAGACCGGCGAAGAGCTGAACCCGCTCCTTCTGGCCCTCGCGGACGAGGCAGTGAACCTTGACATTGTCTCCGACCTTGAAGTCAGGGACGTTGTCTTTGAGTTGCTCCCGCTCGATTTTGTCAAAGATGGCGTTCATGGTTTCGAAAAGTTTAAGGTGTTAGCCGGTCGGGAGTTCCAGGTCAGGACCGCCGGAAGGGCCGAAGGTGCTAATGGAAGTCGACAGGTGTTTCAACTGTTTTTTTCGCGAACAGCAGCAAAACTGACAAAGAGGGCACGCTGGCTGCAGGCTTCTCCCTTCGTCAATCAGCTCAAGTGCTTCTTAAAGAAGTCGATGGTGCGGCTCCAAGCCAATTCGGCCTGCTCCTCATCGTAGCGTCCGGTGGAATCATTGTGGAAACCGTGATTGGCCTCGGGATACATGTGCATCGTGTAATCGGCTTCCGCAGCCTTGAGGTCGGCCTCGTAATCTTCCCAGGTGGCATTGACCCGCTTGTCGAGCTCGGCGAGCTGGATGAGCAGGGGGCCATCAATGTTGGTGCGCAGCTCCTTGGCCGCCGGAGTGCCGTAGAAGGGGACCCCGGCATCAAGCTGGTCCGGCATCACCGCTGCCAGTATGTTCACGATGTAGCCGCCGAAGCAGAAGCCGACCGCACCCAGCTTGCCATTGCTTAGCTCGTGATCGTGAAGGAACTTGGCTGCCGCGATGAAGTCCTGCTCCAGCTTCGCCCGGTCGAGCTCCCGCTGCATGGCGCGGCCTTCGTCGTCATTGCCCGGATAACCGCCGGCAGGGTGGAGGGCATCTGGGGCGAAGGCCACAAAGCCGGCCTTGGCCACGCGGCGGGCGACATCCGCGATGTAGGGATTGAGCCCGCGATTTTCATGGATAACGAGCACCACCGGCGCCGTCTCCTCCATGGCTGTCGGCACCACGAGGTAGCCTCTGCCCTCCCCATGCCCCTGGGGAGAGGGGAAGGTCTCGTAGCTGGCCTTGATGTCCGGGTCATTGAAGCTGACCTGCTCGGCAGCGGCGTAGTCCGGGGTCAGCGCGGTGAGGAGGGTCCCCATGGTGAGCGTCGCCGTGGTGATGGTGCCCAGCCGGGTCAGGAAGGTCCGGCGGTCAATCACCCCGTGGGCGTATTCGTCATACCAGTCAAAGGCTTCCTGTGGGATGGGATGGCTGGCGTTCGCTTGGCTGGGAGCGGGATGGTCAGAATTCATGATGAAGAGTGAGGATGGCAAGTTCGGCGACTTCCCTCCGGCGGCAGGTCACCTTGCTCCATCTCTCGCACAGGATGGCCCGCTTGTCTGTCGGAATTCTCCCGGAGCCAAACCTGGCGGACGAATCACCGGGGCGGGCTTGCTCAAGATTCCTTGCACGGGTTTCATTTGCGCGGTTTCACGGGGTCGGCACCGCGTGGGATTGGCTGGCGATTGAATATTTGGCGGCTTGGCGCATCTTAGAGAGACTATGCGAGGACATGTTGTCTGGATACTTTTACTCATCACTAGTGTGGCGGGCCTGATGGCTCAGCAGGAGCATCGCATCAGGGAGGGGGAGTCGCTTTGGACGATTGCCCGCAAGTATGAGGTCTCCGTCGAGTCGCTCAAAGAGGCGAATAATCTGGAGAGCGATGTCATCTGGGAGGGCAGAATGCTGACGATTCCCGAGCGCCCCAGAGAGAGTCCGGTTGTTCCGGAGCGACCGGCAGGGCATCAGGAGGAGCCGATTGCGAGCGCGCAGGAAGTGGCAACTCCACGAAGCGGACGGGACCAACCGAGCGCGACATTGCCCGAGATGGATCCTCTCCGGCTGCAGGTTCTCTTGGACCGGGCGGGTTTCGGGCCCGGGGTGATCGATGGCAAGATTGGCTACTTCACGCGGAAGGCGCTGGAGCTGTGCCAGCAATGGAATCCCGAGGCCTTGTCGCTACCGGACGGACCGGTGACGCAGGTCCTTTTCGACTCGGCGTGGCGAGCCTATGTGGACCGGAGTCTTCCTGGCACCGGCGATTCACCGGACTTCAAGGCTCTGACCCGGGAGAAGCGACCCCTCATGTATGCCACCATGGCAGAGCTGATCGCGGAGCGCTACCACTGTGGCGTGAGTCTGCTCAAGAAATTGAATCCCGAGCTGAACTTCGAGCGCCTGCCGGAAGGGCAGGCCTTTTTGGTGCCCAATGTGAGGCCTTTCGAGATTGAGGACTACCTCTCGCCGGAAGCGGAAGGGCAGTGGACGGGCGTGGTGGGGAAAGGGCCCGGGGGGAGACGCATCGAGATTTCCAAGAAAGATCGCTTCCTTTATCTGCTGGAAGGAGAGCGAGTCCTGCGTGCCTTTCCGGTCACCATCAATGCGGCGGAGACTCCGCAGGGGGTGCGTTCCCTTGGGACGGTAGTGCCGGGCCCGGTCTATGAGCGGCTAAAGACTGGGCTGGATCTTCTGGCGGGCCCCAATAGTCCCGTGGGCATCGTCTGGTGCCCCCTGGGCGATGGCTACGGGATCCATGGGACGAGCAATCCTGATTCCATTGGCCGCTCGGTGAGCTCGGGATGCATACGGCTATCGAATTGGGATGCCGTTCATCTCGCGGCCATGATCCGGAAGGGTGAAACGGTAAGCATCAATGAATAGGGCGAGGTGACAGCGGAGGCCTCGCCAGCGGACTGCCTTTTCCGGCAAGAAGGGAAACGTTGACTCTGTGTCGTTTTTGTAAAAAATTGACGCCAGTTGGCGTAGGTTCTGCAGGTGGCGACGCGGGTTGACCGGCTAGTCCTTGCCCCTCGCACCTTTGCTCCTGAAGCCTTTCGAATACACGATGAACCATCAAGTTTCTCTCCTGGCCGTCGCCCTCAGTTTCTTTCTTTTCCTCGCCCCCCGGGCCGGGGCGCAGGAAGAAGCGAATTATCCCAATATCATTTACATCCTTGTCGATGACATGGGCTACTCGGATCTCGGTTGTTACGGAGGAGAGATTGAGACTCCCCACATTGACCGTCTGGCAGCGGAGGGGATGAGCTTCCGGCAATTCTACAATAATGCCAAATGCGAGCCCACCCGCACCTCCATCATGTCGGGCCTTTATCATGGGCGGGGCGCCAATGCGGTGGGGGGCGCGACCTTGGGAGAGGCGCTCAAGTCCGGTGGCTACCGCACTTACGCCGTGGGCAAATGGCACTTGGGAACGGGGTCCCTGATTCCCGTGCGTCAGGGCTTTGACAACTTTTACGGCTTTTACGGAGGCTGGTCCAATTACTTCCCAGCGCAGATTGGGTCGAATATGATCAAGCGCGACACCCTGGAGCCTAATAACTTCGTCTCCGCTTACCCTGAGAGCTATTTCTCCAAGAGTTCGACCACAGTGAGCAATCAGGTGACCTTCCCCGAGGGGTATTACATGACGGATGGCTTCGGCGACAATGCGGTGGCCTTCATTCAGGATGCGGCGCGGAATCATGCTGAGGAGCCGTTCTTCATGTATCTGGCCTTCAATGCGCCCCATACGCCGCTGCAGGCTCCTACCGATCTGATTGAGAAATACCGGGGCCGGTATGCGAAAGGTTGGGAGGCCCTCCGAGAGGAAAAGTGGGAGCGGCAGAAGGAGTTGGGAATCGTCGATCCGCAGTGGCAATTGCCCGAGCTCCGCGACGACATCCCCGGCTGGGATGAGCTTAGCGAGGAAGAAAGGGAGGCCGAGGATCACCGCCGGGCGGTCTATGCCGCGATGATGGATTCCGTTGACCAGAATGTGGGTAAGGTCCTGGCTCAGCTCGAGGCCAGTGGGCTGGACGAGAACACGCTCGTCATCTTCACGGGAGACAATGGCGCGCAGGCCTTCGACAATACCTCGAACCGGTCCGAGAGCCCCTCGGCGGAGGGCTCCCGCTGGAGCATGGGGCCAGCTTGGGCCGCCTATAGCAATACGCCCTTCCGTTATTACAAGCAGTCCCAACATCAAGGGGGGATCTGCACGCCGTTGGTCGCCCGTTGGCCGGGTCGGATCGCGCCCGGGACGATGACGGACGAGCCCGGCCATGTGGTCGACATGATGGCGACCTTTGTGGATATCGCGGATGTTGATTATGATTCCTTGAAGAAAAATGACGGCACCCCCGTTCCTCCCATGGATGGGCGCAGCCTCTTGCCCATCTTTGAGGGCGGGAGCCGGGAAGGGCCGGACTTTGTTGGTTTTGAATTCGGAGGTAGCGAATTTGCAGTCATTCAAGGTGACTGGAAGTTGGTCAACTTCAGTAGCGGGCCTTGGCGTCTCTATAATCTGAAAGAGGATCGCACCGAGACCAATAATCTGCGCTGGGAGTATCCAGAGAAGGTGGCTGAGCTGGCTGCGCTCTATGATCAATGGGCTATCGACACATACGGGAACACGAGTCGCACCTATGCCGAACGCGATACGAGGAACCAGCTTTCCCAGGAGCTACGCTACAGTCGGGTCCTTGGGGGTGGTCTCTTTGAAGCCCCCGGTGGCTCCAAGGTGGAGCTACATGATATCGGCTCGGGCAATGGAGCGTCATTGAACGATCATTGGGAGCACTACCTGACCGAGACCTCGGCTGCGGGCATCGGCCGAGGGGAGGATAGCGTGACTTTCGCGGCCAAGAGCTTCTTTGGCGATGGTTCGGTCATCGCGCAGGTGGAATCTCCGGATAACTTCACCTCTGGCGGGACGGCTGGCCTCATGTTCCGCGAGAGCACGGAGACCGATAGCGCCTTCTTAATGATTGGGGTGAGGGAAGGTGGGGACTGCATCCAGCTTCACCGCCCAGCCTCGGGAGGGGTACCTGTTTTCAAGCAGCTTGGCTCTGACCTGACCTTTCCGATCTTCTTGAAAATCACGCGGGAGGCTGACCAATTCACCCCGGCCTACTCGGCGGATGGCGAGACGTGGACATCGCTCGCTGTGGTCGAGCTTGACCTTGCGATGGAGACGATGGCCGGGCTGGCTGCCTTTTCCGGCAGCAATGAAACGCGTGGATCAGTTATCTTTCGTGAGTGGGAAAGCCTCGACGTGGCGACCTACCCGCTGCGCTCCCGGGCCGTCGATGGCCTGCCGGAATACCTCGCTTATGCTCTGGGTGCGGGCGCGGGAGACAATGCCCGGGGCTTCCTGCCAAGGCTCCGGCTCAGTGAAGAAATGGGCTCGCGTTATCCCGAGCTGTCGTTCAGCCGGCGCTCCGAATTCCCAAACGAGAATTTTGTCATCCGTTGGCTGGGTGACGACTTGAGCCTCTGGGAGGATCATACCAACGAGTGGCTGACGGTCAGCGAAATCCCCAATCCCGACGGGATCAGCGAGGAAGTCTTGATGAGACGGGACTCCGAGATCAGCGGAGGTGAGTCCGCTTATTATTGTCTTGAGGTCACCGAGTGAGCTCCTGACAAGGCCCGATCGAGAGAGCGCAGGACTGGAAGCGAAATCGGTTGGCGCGCTATTTCACCAGTCCTACCGGTGATTCGGTCACTCCTTGACAGGAGAGAAGGCTAATTAGCAGTGTCTGTAATTGCTTGGCACTCCAGCTCGATGTCAACCGGGCCATCACTCAGGGCGCCGGATCATTCGTCCTCAAGGTCTTCTGGCGCCTTTGTGCGGGGAATTGTCTTTCTGTATCTAGATGGATGTGCTATCAGGTAGGTTACCATTTGGCTCAGGGCGAAAACAATCTAGCTCAATCTGGCATCTTCTGTGCTTAATTGGAGTCGCTTCTGCTGCTGATTGGCTCTTATCGAGATTTTACGGTCCATTTTTCGGCGATTCCGAGAGCCCCGAGCACACACCAACCCAACTGCCCGATCGACATGTTCAAACCAATCCGCACGCCGACATCACGGACTTTGCGTGGGGTGAGCGGGAGTCGATACGGTTGCGATGGTCAAGATGGGATGGCTTGGCCGGACGGAGTGCCCGACCACGTTCGGGCGACCCGTAATTTGCTGTCGATCGGAGCATCCCTTTTTCCCTGCAAAGAACCACCACACGACCCGATCCCGGCACCCAGTTTGTCCGATGAATGGAGGGAGCGTTTGCCAATCAGTTCCTCAACGAGGCAAACGATCAACTGACTCATCTGGCACTTCGCGAGAAGACAGGAGGGATAGGGTCAAAACGAAATGATACAAGCCGATGAATACAATAACAGATACTGGAAACGTCCTTGTGACGGCCACGGCCCTGGCATTCAGCCCGATGGCCTTAGGAGAAATTCTCCTCTACGAGGGCTTCGACTACACTGAGGGAGAGACCATTTACTCACTCGACGCGACCGGAACGGGTTGGGACGGGAATTGGTCCGGAGTGAGCGGCGATAATCGGGGAGAGCCAACTGTCGGGGCGGGGCTCAGTCTTGGTTCCCTGACTGGAGTCGGGGGTGCCTACATCCGTCCCCAGCGCTACGGGGTGGCCATGTCATCGCGGACAATCGCTACGGAGGCCCAGACGGCGCTCACGGCGGATGATTCCACGATTTACTTCAGTGTTCTGCTCGATGCCACCCATGGTCTGACGGGAGGTCCCGGTTACGCTAAGAACTCGAATGGGGCCATCATCATCGGGGATAGTGGCTTTGACGATGGGGTCAATCCGGGGTCGACTCCTCCTGGGATTCTTGAAGGAGGAAACGGGGTTGGCGTAGCCTTCTATGGCGCGGACGGAACCGGATTTGACTTCAGCAATGCGGCACTCATCGGAGTGACTTATGCGGACGGAGCGCGCACGACGGATACGGAGACTCCGGCGGTCTTTGGCGATAATGTCGTTCTTGTCATAGGGAAAATTGAGTGGGCCGCATCGGGCACGAATGATGTTCTGACTCTTTACGCACTGACGGAGGTGGATTCCGGCTTACCCGAGCCTTTCTCCGTGATGGAGGGGGATTGGGATCAGAGCACCTTCAATGTCGTGGCCATCGGCCAAGGCCAGACCGAAGTCTTTGACGAAATCACCTTCGGGACATCATTGAGTGATGTTCTGCCTACCCCGAGCTCATCCACGGTTCTTGAGATCACCGCGACCGACTCCGGTTACGACTTCTCTTGGAATAGCACCGTCGGGACGATCTACGATCTAGTGAGCTCCACGGATCTGTCGACGGAGCCTTCGACGTGGGCAATTTATGACGATGGGAACACCGTTTACGAAGACATCCTCTTCTCAGAGACGGGGACGAATTCATTGAGTGGCGTCGTGAGCACCGATGAGAAACGCTTCTTTGCCTTGAGCGAAGAGAAGCTGCCTCCGGTTGCGATTTTTGAGACCGACTTCGAAACTGACAATGGTGGGTTCGTAGCCGCCAACTTGGGCACCGGGGATATTTGGGAATACGGGACTCCTGCTTCCAGCGGCTTCGGAGGCACGGTAAATTCAGGGGCGGGGGCCGCCGAGGGAACCGGAAGCTGTTGGGGGACGGACATTGGAACGTCAGGTTTCTATTCGGCGGGAACGTCGACGACCCTCACCTCACCAGTCATTGACCTCAGCTCTTACTCAGAGGGAACGGTTAGCTTCGATGAAGCCCTCGACCTGGAAGGAGCCGATACGGCCGAGCTTTATATCATTGATGGCACGACGGAGGATGTCATTGGCTCGGGAGCCATCTACGTCGCGACGGATAGCGTCCTGTCTACTGCGGATTGGGAGGAAGTCTCCGTCGATCTGCCGTCAGAGGCCTTTGGTCAATCTATTCGCTTGCAGTTCCGTCTAAGCGGAAGCGGAGGCGAGACCGAAGATTACATGGGTTGGTATATCGACAACGTCCTTGTTGAAGGTCTTTAAGGGCCCACGCTGACCGACACTTTGAAACAACAAAACGCCCCGTGTCCTGCTGGATACGGGGCGTTTTCTCTACCTGAGAAGAATTGGATTCGCGGTAATCAGTGCCCGGGCTCCGCTCACTTGCGGCGGGCGTCGGCCTTGAGGCGGAGCGCATTGAGGGCGATGAAGCCAGAGGCATCATTCTGATTGTAGGCCTCTTCCTGTCCACCCTCCATGGTCGCCACATCCTCGTCATAAAGGCTGAGCGGGCTGCGCCGGCCGGCATACATGACGTTGCCCTTGTAGAGCTTCACCCGGACCTCACCCGAGACGGTTTGGGCGACATTGTCGACGAGCGCCTGGATGGCCTCGCGCTCGGGGGCGAACCAGAAGCCATTGTAAACGAGCTGGGCATACTTGGGGATGAGGCTGTCCCGAACATGCTGGGCCTCACGGTCGACGACGAGGGTCTCGAGGTCTTGGCGGGCTGCGAGGAGGATGGCCCCACCGGGTGTCTCATAGATACCGCGGGACTTCATGCCGACGAAGCGATTTTCCACCAGGTCGATGCGTCCGATGCCGTGCTTGCCGCCGAGGGCATTGAGCACGCGCATGATGCCGTAGGGATTAAGGAGGGTGTAGCCATCGGCTTCCCCTTGCTTGATGACGTCGCCAAGCTCGCCGATGAGGTCGTCCAGGCCTTCGGTTTGCAGGCCGATGGGGTCACCCTTTTCGAAGAGAACTTGCAGATACTGGGGCTTGTCAGGCGCATCTTCCGGGGAGACGGAGAGGGTGTACATGTCCTTGTCCGCTTCCGTGGTGCCATCATACCAGATGTCCTCCAGCATGCCGGCCTCGTAGGAAATGTGGAGGAGATTGCGGTCCATTGAGTAGGGCTTCTTCATGGAAGCCTTGACGGGGATATTATTCGCCTCGGAATAGGCGATCATCTCGGCCCGACCGGGGAACTCGGAGCGAAAGGAGTCGTCACGCCAAGGGGCGATCATTTCGATCTCAGGCGCGAGCGCGGCGGTGGAGAGCTCGAAGCGGACCTGGTCGTTACCTTTGCCGGTCGCACCGTGCGCGATGGCGTGGGCTCCTTCCTGACGGGCGATATCGACCATGCCCTTGGTGATGCAGGGGCGGGCGATGGACGTGCCGAGGAGATAGCGGCCTTCGTAGATCGCATTGGCGCGGAACATGGGGAAGATGTAGTCAGCGGCAAACTCTTCCTTGAGGTCGCCAATGAAGCATTTGCTTGCCCCGGTATTCAGCGCTTTTTCTTCTAACCCATCGAGCTCTTCAGCCTGGCCAACGTCCGCGCAGTAGGCGATCACTTCAGCCGAGTATTTGTCCTTGAGCCATTTGAGGATGACGGAGGTGTCGAGTCCGCCCGAGTATGCGACGACGATTTTCATGTGGCAGCCGATTTGCGGGAAATTGCTGCGAAGAGAAAGAAAAAACGCCAAATGTTTCCCTTCAGGCAGCCACGCGGATGGCTCGCGGCGAGCTCGTGGAAGGGCCTGCGGGCCAGCCGATGCCGCGAGCGCCAACGATGCCGACTGCCATCGAGATACTTTTGAATTTTTTCAGACGACAAACGAGGGGGATGCTTTCACCTTGCGGTCATGAAAATCGCTCTCATTCAAGGTCGCGACCAGGGGTCGATCCAAGCCAATGTGGACTACACGGTTGCCCGAATTCGCGAGGCTGCCGCAGCTGGGGCGGAAGTCGTCTGCACGCAAGAGATGTTCACGACCGCCTACTTCTGCCGGGATGAGGATCCCAATCACTTCGACCTTGCGGAGCCCATTCCGGGCCCGACGACCGAGCGCTTGCAGGAGGTGGCCGCCCTCTGCGGGGTGGTCGTGGTCGGTGCGCTCTTCGAGCGGCGGGCGGCGGGGCTCTATCACAATTCGGCGGTGATCATTGATGCCGACGGCTCTCTCCTGGGCACATATCGCAAGAATCACATCCCGCAGGATCCAGCCTTTGAAGAGAAGTTCTACTTCACGCCGGGCGATAGCGGCTATCCGGTCTGGAAGACGAGGGCGGGCACCATTGGCGTCCTCATCTGCTGGGACCAGTGGTACCCTGAGGCCGCGCGCTTGATGGCTCTCGCCGGGGCCGAGGTGATCTTTTACCCGACCGCGATCGCATGGCTACCGGAGGAGAAGGCCGAGCTGGGGGAAGGGCAGCATCATGCCTGGGAGACTGTGATGTGCGGCCATGCCGTCGCCAATGGCTGCTATGTGGCAGCCGCCAATCGCGTCGGGACGGAGGGGGAAAGCGAGTTCTGGGGCCAGAGCTTCGTGAGCAACTACATGGGGCAGGTCATGCAGCGAGCCAGCGTGGCGGAGGAAGAGGTTTTAATAGCCGATTGTGATATGCGGGCCTTGGAGGAGCATCGCCGCTGGTGGCCCTTCTTCCGGGATCGACGTATCGAAACCTACGGCGAGATCGACAGGCGTTGGCGTCATTGACGCCTGCCGCGCGCGTGGCTAGGGCAAACTTTTTCCGAGGTGGAGGAGGAAAAGTTTTCGACCTGCGTTAGCTTGCCTGATGCCCGAATGGATACTGCAAGAATTGGAGATCCTGGCCCAGGCCTTGGCTGCGCTCGTGCTGGGTGGATTGGTCGGATGGGAGCGCGAGAGCCAGTCGAAGTGGGCGGGGCTGCGCACGCACATGCTCGTCTGTCTCGCCTCCTTTTTATTCGTCAAGCTCTCCTTCATGCTAGTCGGCAGCGCGCGGGATTCTCCGGTGTTTTTGGGTGAGATGATTCAGAGTGATCCGGTCCGTATCATCGAGGCTATCGTCACG
Source organism: Verrucomicrobiota bacterium JB023 (assembly GCA_030673895.1). Classification (GTDB taxonomy): domain Bacteria; phylum Verrucomicrobiota; class Verrucomicrobiia; order Verrucomicrobiales; family Akkermansiaceae; genus Roseibacillus. The sequence goes on along the minus strand of JAUTCR010000063.1, from coordinate 26,602 downwards.
GGGCTCGCCTTCCTCGGGGCCGGCACCATCTTCCGCGATCAAGAGAAGAATTGGGCGCGGGGGCTGACGACCGCCGCCTCGTTGCTGGCCGTAGCGCCGGTCGGGATTGCGGTCGCTCTCGAGCGATATGTTCTCGCCACCGGGATTTCTCTGCTCGTTTTGCTCATTCTGCGAGTCTTCGGGAGCCTCGAGAAAAAAGTCTTCGAGTGAGGTGGCCTCGCCATTTCTGAAGCGCGGGAGGAGGGCAACTTTAGAGATTGCGGAGAGAGGGAGGACGCGGTTAGGAATGAATGCTGAATGATGAGCAATAAGGTATCGGATGAGGCGAAATCTGCCTATTGGCGCGCCAACCTGAAGTGGTTGGCCGGGTTGTTGGGGGTCTGGTTTCTAGCGAGTTATGGCTGCGGTGTCCTTTTTGTGGATGCTCTTGACAAGATCCGCATCCCCGGGACGGGTTTCAAGCTGGGATTCTGGTTCGCGCAACAGGGCAGCATCTACGTTTTCGTGGTGCTTATTGCTATCTATGTCCGGGTGATGAACAGGCTGGATCGGGAGCTCCTCGGTGAGGGTGGGGTGGAAGAAGGGGGAGAGGTCTCCAGTCACTGAAGAAGACAAATCATGAGTGTCGAATTTTGGACCTACTTGTTGGTTGGGCTTAGCTTTGCTCTCTACATCGGCATCGCGATCTGGTCGCGGGCGGGGAGCACCGGTGAGTTCTATGTCGCGGGGGGCGGAGTGCCGGCGGTGGCAAATGGCATGGCCACAGCGGCGGACTGGATGAGCGCCGCTTCCTTCATCTCGATGGCGGGCATCATCTCCTTCGCGGGGCGGGATGGCTCCGTCTATCTGATGGGGTGGACGGGCGGTTACGTCCTCCTGGCCTTGCTCCTGGCGCCCTACCTGAGGCGCTTCGGCAAGTTCACCGTTCCGGACTTCATCGCCGACCGCTATTACTCGTCCACGGCGCGATTGGTGGCGGTCATTTGCGCCATCTTCGTCAGCTTCACCTATGTCGCCGGACAGATGCGCGGGGTGGGGGTCGTTTTTTCCCGCTTCCTGGGCCTGGAGGTCGAGGAGGGCGTCATCGCCGGGATGGTGATCGTCCTCTTCTATGCCGTCCTCGGCGGCATGAAGGGCATCACCTACACCCAGGTGGCCCAGTATTGCGTCCTCATCTTCGCCTTCATGGTCCCAGCGATATTCCTATCGCTCATGATGGCGGGGAATCCCATTCCCCAGCTTGGCTTCGGGGGAATGGCCACGGGTGAGGAGGTCAGTTTGCTCGACAAGCTTGATGGACTGAGCACCGAGCTGGGCTTCAACCAATACACCGAGGGGCAAAAGGCGACGACAGATGTCTTCTTCATTACGGCTGCCCTGATGTGTGGCACAGCCGGGCTCCCTCACGTCATCGTACGCTTCTATACCGTCAAGAAAGCCAGCGCGGCGAGGACCTCGGCCTTCTGGGCGCTTCTCTTCATCGCCATTCTCTACACCACGGCACCAGCGGTGGCTGTTTTTGCCCGCACAAATTTGCTCAACACGGTCTCTAACGCCAGCTACGAGGAAATGCCGGAATGGTTCTCGAACTGGGAGAAGTCGGGCTTGATTGCTTGGATGGACAAGAATGGGGATGGCCGGATCCAATACAATGGCAGCGGTGATGCCTTCGCCAAGATGGATGGCGCCTCCAAGCTCTTGCCCGAGTTCGCCGATGAGCGGGGACCTAGCGGCGAACGGCTCCTTGTCAATACGGCCACCGACAATAGCAACGAGCTCTACATCGACCGAGATATCATGGTTTTGGCCAATCCTGAGATCGGCAATCTGCCGAACTGGGTGGTCGGGTTGATCGCCGCCGGTGGTCTGGCCGCCGCTCTCTCCACTGCAGCTGGGCTTTTGTTGGTCATCTCAACATCAGTCGCGCACGACCTGGTGAAGAAGACCTTTGCGCCTCATCTCAGCGAGAAGCAGGAACTCATGTGGGCCCGGGGGGCTGCTGCCGTGGCCGTGGTGATTGCCGGCTACTTTGGCATCAATCCACCTGGATTTGTTGCCCAAGTCGTGGCCTTTGCCTTTGGCCTTGCCGCCAGTTCCTTTTTCCCAGCCATCATTCTCGGGATCTTTACGAAGCGGACGACCAAGGAGGGGGCCATCGCCGGCATGGTGACCGGTCTGCTCTTCACCGCGACCTATATCATCTACTTCAAATTCATTAATTCCGATGCGAACGTGCCGGAGAATTGGTTCTTCGGCATCTCCCCGGAGGGCATTGGCACCTTGGGCATGATCTTCAACTTTGTGGTCGCCGTGGTGGTGTCCCGCTTCACCCCCCAGCCACCCGCAGAGGTTGCCGGGATTGTGGAGAAAGTGCGCTACCCGAGGGCTGCAAGCGATTGACCGCCTGAGGCCGGCAAAGTCCCTCGCCGACAGGAGATGGCGCGGAGCAAGGGCTCCGCGCTTACCGTCATCAAACGATGCCGAAGTAGGTGAGGTGGAGATCGTCTCCGCCCTCATTTCTCAGCTCATGCACATCACCCGGATGGAGGGTGATGACTGAGCCGGCTTCGAGGGTGTGGACATCACCATTGACCTCCACCGTCAGCGTTCCCGCCGTGACGAGGAAGACCTCGGTCATGTCCTCGTGGGCGTGCGCCGGTGCCACTTGACCGGGCTTGAAGATGGAGCGGGCGAATTGAGTGACGCCCTTCACCTCGCCATTGGTGAGAAAGACTTGCTTGAGGATCTCAGGATTGTGAGAGACCTCGCTCCAAGGGAGCTGCTGGGAGCCCTTGATTGTCATGCTGCGAGCGGGCTTTGGATTTCCGCAGGGAAATCAATGAGCAGATAAGCGACATCCTCAATGGATTCCGTCTCCGGTGTCTGTGGAGCGGGATCGGTTGGAATCTCGGGGTTCGGCTGGATCGAGTCTGGTTTTACGGGCTTTTCCGGTCGGGTCAGCACGTAGGTCAGGATGAAGGCGAGAATGAGCACAATCAAGGCGGCGATCATCTTGCGTCGTGGGCGCTTGGTCGGCAGTTTGGGCTTGTTCGGATCGGGTAGATAGGATTTCTCCGGCTTGGGTTCCTGTGGCTTGGCCTTGGGTTCGGTTTCCACAGGGTTGAGGTCCTGCTCGGCGAGGAGCTCGTGCAGCTCACTGGCATTATTCGCATGACGCGCGAGGAGGGAGCTGACGAAAGGGGTAAGGACGCCGAAGGCCGAGGCCACCTTGCCCTCGCCCAGGCCGGTGCTCTTCGCGACGGGGGCGATATGATCAGTCAGGTTAGGACCGAGGAGGCGGGCCAGGGTGGACTTGCCGGTCTTCATGACGGAGGGCCCTTCCTTCTCGAGAGTGGCGGCGGGATCGTCGAGGAGGGACTCGTCGCTATTGGCCACAATTTCATCCAGCAAAGCTGCCTTTTCGGGATCCGAGGCAGAAACTTTGAAGATTCCCAGGATGGCGGGCAGGGCTTCATCGACGAGTTGGGGGACAGCGTTCGCATCAATACCGAGAAGATCAGCGAGATCGGTGAGGGTCTCGAGGTTAATGCGTGATTTGGCGAGAGTGAGAAGATCCATAATGCGGAGCGTTGGAACGTCGACCGGAAGGTCGAACTTGCGGGTAAACTGGACGCGCTGAGTCTGGGAATCAAGTCGTGATCGAGGGCTTCAAAGCGGCATCCAATTTCTCTGGGAGTGAGGTAGCAGAGCTTCCGCTTACCCTGTCAGCGCATTGACCGCCTTGGCGAGAGAAGCGATTGCGTCGGATGATTGGGTTTCGGTTGGCTTGAACAAGGACCCAGTCAAAAGGCCTCATCTCCGCTCTTTCGGGAATCAGGGGCGAAGCGACAGCTCCTTCCCAAGGAGAAACCAGTCGGCTGCGAAAAGCGCGAGCTCCACTCCCGCACTCCGAAAGTTCTTTCCCTTTCGCTATCGCAATCGGGAGCGAATCTCGGCAGACTTCTGGCAAGCGCAGGAGATGACTTTCCCCGAAACCAGTTGGACGATCCTAGCAGAAGCCACTCTCAATGGAGGTGAGTCCGAGAAGGCGGCACTTGGCAAGATGTGTGAGCGATACTGGACTCCAATTGCTTCCGTGATGAAGGCCCGAAATGTGCCTGCCGAGCGAATCGACGATTTGACCCAGGATTTCTTCCTCTCTCTCATGGAAGGAGGATTCTTTCGTCGTGCCGACCGCGGCCGGGGGAAATTCCGTAGCTTCCTCCTGAATGCTCTTCGCAACTTTCTTGCCGACGACGCGCGCAAAACCTTGGCGCAGAAACGGGGAGGCGGATTCGAGCGTGTCGAGCTGCGGGAGGACTCCAGCACCTATGAAGATGATGAACTCCGTTTCGACCAAGCTTGGGCGGCAACCCTGTTCGATGCCGCTGTCTTGACGACTGGTGAAGAAGTTAAACGCAAGCGTGGCGAGGAAGCTTGGCAGGCGTTGCAGGTCTTTCTAACAGGGGAAGGGGAGATGATGAACTACACCCAGCTTGGCAGGGTGCTTGAGCTGAGTGAGGGTGGGGCGAAGTCTGAAGTATCACGCATGCGCGCCAGCTTTCGGGAGCATCTTCGCCGCGAAGTCGCCATGACGGTTAGCGCCCCGCATGAGATCGATGAGGAGCTCACTTTGTTACGGGATGTGATGATGCGCCGGCCGGCAAAGGACAATGCCTGACGGGGACTCCAGACGGCGGATGATGTGGGGAGCGTTCGAGGAGGCTCTCGACGAACAAGGATTCGCGCCGCCTGGCTACGAGGTTTCTAGTGAATTGGCGCGAGGTGGTATGGCGGTAGTTTACCTCGCCCGGCAGCTCAGGCCAGAGCGGGAAGTGGCGCTGAAGGTGGTATTACCCAAATTCTCCGATGATGCCGAGGTGCAGGAACGCTTCCAGCGGGAGGGGAGGGCGATGGCGCGGCTGGAGCATCCTCATATTTTACCGGTCTATCAGGTTGGGGAGTGGAATGGTCTTGCCTATTTCACCATGAAGCTGGCACGGGGTGGAACTCTCCAAGACAAGCTCGGCAAGGGTTTGCCAGACCCTCGCGAAGCCGTTGGCTGGGTCATCGCGGCGGGAGAAGCAGTTCATTTTGCCCATCAACAAGGGGTGCTCCATCGCGATATTAAGCCGGGAAACCTTTTGTTTGATCGGAGGGGGGATATCGTTGTGGGCGACTTCGGGGTCGCTCGCATGGACTTTGCGAGTGATGGGGCCCTCACCCGAACCGAGGCCTTGGTGGGAACTCCCAACTATCTTGCTCCCGAGGTGGCCTCAGGAGTTTCGCCTCGCGGGAGCACCGCTGCGGATCAGTATGGCTTGGGCGCAGTCCTCTATGAATGTCTATCGGGCAAGCGACCTCACGAAGGGGCCGAGAATCTCGCCGCGCAGCTGCGAGCGGTGGTGGAGGAAGAGGTGAGAGACTTGCGAAGCCACTGCGCGGGTCTGGACCGTGACTTGGAGGTCATTTGCGGCAAGGCTTTGGCAAAGGATCCGGCGCATCGTTATGCCACCGTAGCGGATTTCGTGGAAGACCTCCGCCGGTGGCAGGAGGGTCGGGAAATTCTGGCTCGCCCCGCCTCTTGGCCGGAGCGGATTGCCCGTTGGTCGAAGCGACATCCGCTCCCCGCGATTCTAGCTGCCCTTTTGATCATCCTTGCCACCGTTGGGTCCGCCTTGTTGTTCGAGAACTATCATCGTCGGGGAGAACTCTTGCACCAGACTCTGCTGGAGCAAGCACGGGCGGAGAGGCTCTTACGGGAGCCTGGCTTTCGGGACCGAGTGCTTGGGATCTTGCGCGAGGCACAAGCAATCCGGAATACGGATCGAATCCGGGAGGAAGCCATCGCCGCCCTGGCCTACTGGGATGTGGGGGATGAACTTCTACCGGAGCACAAGCCGGATGACGATCTGGCTCTTCCGGACGATGCCGCGTGGCTTTCAACGGCTGTCCTGCGGTGTCCGCCAGCGAAATCGGTTGATGGTCGCTTCTTGGCCATGGTGCAGGGAGAGCGGATGGAGGTCGTCATCTACGATTTGTCTCGTAATAAAGAATACATCGCGATTCCCCTGCGGGAGTGGCCGCAATATCTGCGCTTTCGCAAGGAAGGGGAAGTGCTGCAGGTTTGCTATGCGACGGGGCGGGCTGATTGGTATGCGCTGAATGGAGAACTCCTTTTGGGAGGAGTTTCCGAGGATTGGGACTTGCAACCGCCAGTAGGTTTTTCTTTCTGGAGCAATCGCTATCTTTCCCCCGTGGAAGCTGGACTTTATGGCGGAAGTCTTTCGCCGAGTGAACGGCTTCTCGCAACAACCAGTGCGGTAGGGGTGCAAATTTGGGAAGTCGATGAGCGGAGGGCTGCGGACTTTTATGAGGTGGAGAATCAACGCATTGATGCCCCAACGGATGCGTGGTGGCTAAGTGAGACAGAGCTTCTTATCCAGGTTCCCGGAGCGCTGGAGGTGGTGACGGTATCGGCTCGCGGGCAAATACTTGGAGTTCGAGAGCTGGAGCGGGTTCCGGGGACTAAGATCCGTGCCGTAACATCGGAGGGCGATTGGATTGCGGAAGTGAGAGACGAAGAGGGCGGGGTTTCGAGCGAGCGATGGCTGGGCGGCGATTTTCGTCGCGCTGAAGATTGGCAGGAGAGCGAGGAGCCTGAGGAGGAGAGAGCATCGCTTGGGCAATTGACCTATCAAAACTGGGGGCTGATCCTACCGGGCGGTCGCGAAGCAATGCAGATGATGGTGCTGGAAAAAAGTGAACGGCTCATTGTTTTCACCAGCGACTATCGCGTAGCCGAGTGGGACCTGGATGCGTTACGGACGCATCTTTCGAAAGAGGGGTTCTAACATGCGCCGGAGTGTGAGAACCCCCGTCCTAGTTGTTGACGGCTCCCGGAAAGCTGGTCGGAGCGAACGCTCCTTTTATGGTAAGACTAGTCGCCCCGAGAAAGCGGCAGCTCGGGCCTCGCAACCGCGCTCCGAAAAATCTTAGAAGCGCCAGCCGAGAGAGAGGGCGAAGAGGTTTTTCGTTGGGTAGCTCAGGTCGTTCGTGACGAGGGTGTAGGCATACTGGCCTTTGAGCAAAAGGTCCGGGGTGATGCGCCAGCCCGCCGCCAGCTCAGCCCGCAGCAGGTCCGGTGACCACGCCTCTTCACCTCCAGATGGAACTGTTACCTCATTGTTGAGAGTCTGCCCAAATCGTCCCGCCAACCAAAAACCAGGGGCCGCCTTGTAGCGGGCCTGCAGGTAATAACTGAAGCTCTGCAAGTCTTCCCCAAACGCATCGTAGTTGGCAAAAAAGGCCTCCCCCGACAAAATCCAATCGTGATGAGCCCAGCGGGCGTCCACTCCGACGAGGGTCTGATAGAAATCGTCACGGCTCACCCCCGCAGCCCAATCGTCACTGGCGTCCGCGTCGAGATAAGGCCCATAGCTCGCGGAAAGCCCAAAGGCCCACGCTGCATCAGGGCGGTAGCCAATACGTCCTGAGAAAGTCGGCTCCGCAAAGTCGCCCTCGCCCAAGTGCCACTCATCAGGATTGGAGCCCAGCGAGGTGTTCTTCATTTCGAAAGCGTAGTCCCAATTCTCAACACTGCCGAAGGCCGCAAAACCGTTCGAGTAAGACGGCCCCCAAATCAGCGAAGACCAGTTTTCCTTGGCTCCATGGATGTTAGGTGTTGGGGCCTCGGAACGGGTTTCGATAGCTGCCGGCGAGTGGTCGCTTGGGTCCTGTGTATTGACTCCATTGATGGCAGCGTAGGGCAGAGGCGCGAGGAGAAAAGGATCGTCGTAGTAGTTGTGAGTGGGAACCCAGTTGCCCACAAAGGTAGGGAACTTCCCCGCCTGCAGGTTCAGCGAATTGTCGCCAAAAGGGCGGTAACGGAGGATGAGCGAATCCAGTCGAACTTCGCCGTCAGGCTTTGTCCCCGGGTCAAAGCCTTGGTCATAGGTGACGGTCGCATGAAGATAGAAGCGAGGGTCGGGCTGATAATCGAGGCTTAGGGAAAGACTCGGGTCATAGAGGTAGCCATCCTCAAACTCGAGGAAGGCTGGCGGAATATCGTTGGCGATCCAGAGGGTGTTCTCGATGCTGCCGCTCAGATGCAGCGGGCCCCACTCGCCCCATTCGGCAGCTCCAAGAGTCGAGGCGAGGAGGAGGAAAGAGAGTGTCGTCTTCATGGCGTTGTTAGCTTGACCGTGACTGTTCCCGATGAGCTCACTGTCACCTTCTGTTTCCACGAGGTCTTGCGGTCGAACTGGGCATGCAGGGTGTAGCTCCCGGCGGGAATATTCTTCAGCGAGAAATGACCCTGCGCGTCCGTGGTGGTGAAGTAGGGGGAGTCCACTACCACGATATGCGCCTTCATGTGGTCATGGATTTCGCAGTTGAGTGCCACGTATCCAGGTCGATCGAAGAGCACTTTGGGCGCGGGATTTTCGCTCTGCTTATATCGGCCAAGGTCGAAGCGCTTGGTGCGCGAGAGCGAATAGATGTTGTGGTAATCCGGGTCGTTATTGGGAAAAACTACGGTTGTTCCCGTAGGAATGACGAGAAGGGAGCGGGTGAACTGGTAGTGGGTTTGAGGCAGAGTGACGGCGGGAGGGTTAGCGGGTGCCTTGAGCCGGGGAGCTTCCAGCCACACGGCGGCGATGGCTTGTGGCGGAGCAGAAACCTGGCCCGAGATTTTGCCGCGATACTTCTCAACCGGCACAGGTCGAGATTGGAGATTGGGAAGGGGAACCCGTCCCTCAATGCTCCCGGCTACGACGGGCACAGTGAGAAGAAGTTGTAGGAAAAGAAGAAGGCGCATGCGTTGTGAGACGCTGCTCTAGCTAGCAAATCCCACTCCAATAATCGAGTCGAGAAGAGGGGCGATTTTGCAAAGGCGCGAAACTCCCTGGCCTGTCGGGAGATGCTCCACTGCTTCGGGGCCGCCCTTCCCGGTATCTATCTCAGCCAATGGCTATAACGGGCAATGAGGTGGAATCTGGAGGTCGTTTCCAGCCGTTCGAGCAGATTGGAGACATGGCTGTCCACCGTGCGCGTGGAAAGCGAGAGGCGGGAGGCGATTTCGCGATTACTGTTACCGTGGCACACCGCCTTGAGTACCTCCATTTCGCGGGAGCTCAGGATTTTTGACAATTCTTTCAGGATGGCTGCCTTGCGCTCGGATTCCCGCTCTTCTTCCCGCTGCAGGGTATAGAGACGAGCGATGATGTGGCCACGCAGGATAGATGCCTTAAGGTGTTCTTTTTCGGTGAAAAGGCTCTCCTTCTGGAAGGTGAGAATGATGCCGAACGACTCCTCGATGAAGACGTGCATGATGAGTTGATCCTCGATCGACATGGGCTTGAAGGCCTTTTGGTAAACTGGGGTTGTTCGGAATGTTTCCGTGTCGGTTAGGGCGCGGGTTCGCAACACTTGGTCGAGGAAGATGACCTTTCCGGTCTCGCTATCGACATATTTGGGAAAAACGGGGTGGGAAGAGAGAGTGGCATTCAGGTCGCTGGCAATGGCCATGACTCGCTCATGATGGCTAGAGGAATTGTTGATTTGATTGAGGAAGGCGTCTTCCCCGTGCTCGTTCCAGCTCGCGAAGGTTGCTCCGAGATAGCAGGGAAGTGCCTCGAGGATAAATTCCTTGAGCGCCGCCAGGGAGGAACAGTGATGCAGGCGGAGGATGACCTGATCCATCTCCTGCCAGTCATTGGTCGAAAGCATAGGTGGCTGGAAGACTAAGCCAGCCGTCGGATGAAGACAAGAAAGAGCAAGCACCTGCCGCGATGGCTTCTGCTGATTCCTTCCGGTAGAAAAATGCTCAGCGGGGGCGGGAGGCCGGGTCACTCCCTTGGCCGCTCTTCTTCGAGAAGGCCTTCGATCTCTTGCCCGTTATCTACCAAGCGAAGAAAGGGACCCCGAAAGCTGAAGTTGGTGCTAAGGGCCGCGCCCGTGCCAATGAAGAGATGCACCGGGGTCCAATCCTGCAAGTTATCGGAAGTTTCCAGCCGGTAGCCTGTTCCTGCTTGTGAGGTGGTGGCCCCGACTTTGAGAAAATGATTTTGCCCGGATTGGAACAGATTGAGGATCTCCAAGGACGGCGTGATGGGGGTGGTGGCTGCACCCTCTACGCTGCTTGTCGCGGTCTCCCGCTCAAAAGAGAATCGCACCAGATAATCACCGTGGAGACTGACCTCTGCGGTGGCGCTGTCGAGAAACTGGAGCACTTCCACGGTCGTGGGCAGGCGGGTAAGATCGGAGATGAAGCTCCCCGCGAACTCGACCTCCATCGTGCCGAACTCCGGCTCAGTATCTTCCGAATCGGTGGGAAAACTTGCGCCCAACCCTGTGGTCTTGGTCACGCGAGCGCGGAGAGAATCGTGGCTCACTCCTGTTGTGGCCAGCGAGTTGTTCTCGATGAAGAGCGCTGCCTCCGGCGTATTTGTGAACTGGGCCAGCCAACTCGGACTATCGATATAGACGGGAAAGAGAGAGACGCTCAGGTCGATGTCCTCGCGAGCATCTCCCGAGCTTCCACTATGGTCTACGGCAGCGCCCGTGTTGTAGGAAACAACAAGCACATAGGGGTCGTTAAGACGAACGTGGCCCTCCAGGTCGCCATTGATAGATTGAATCCCGCTAACCTGACCAACCATGCGGATGCGGTGCACCTCTCCCAAGCTCCACCCTGCTGTTAGAGAGAATGCGGCCGCGAAAGCCAAGTGCCGACGATTCATGATATGATACCTCATAGTAAAGCAGTTGGGGCGAATGGAAGGCAGGTGAGCTATTTCTCGTAGCGTGCCAAAAGGGCAGCGAGCTGTGATGCCGCTTCCTCACCACCCTTCACGGACTTCAAGGCGTCCACGGTCACTTTTAAGAAATCAATTTGGGCGGTTTTCTCTTCCTTCAAGAGCTTTTGCACGGCGGGAGCCTTGTCCGTTTCTTTCGAGATATCCTCGAGCAGTTGATAGTAGACCGTTCTCTTGGTGTCGGGGGCATCCCGCTTTGCCCGCAGCTCTACCAGTGCGGGGGAGGTGACTGCTTTGCGGGCTTCCGTAGTGGCCAGTTGTGCTTTCTCCAAGACCTTCTCGGCTTCTTGATAAGCTGGAAATTTTCGATAGCCGGGAGCCTTTTTCTTCATCTGAACATCGAGGAGAACCTGGGAGGATTCGACGAGTAATTCCTGATAACTCAGGCTCTTTGTTTCCGCGAAAGCACCGACCATCATCCCGAAGATGATAGCGAGGATGGCCTTGAACAAATTGCGGGGGGATGAGGGAGTCTTCATTATCTGGTAGCGAGGTTCGATGATCGAGTGAATGGGACGTGCGTTGTTGCTGGGGGAGCGTTGTTTCAGTTATTTCGCAGAAGCCCCTCATCTTCAGCAAGGAAGGAGATTCGGTAATTCTACCGAAAATCGGTTCTTGCATTTCTATTTTTGCTCAATCTTCTCCAAATCCTATTCGAACCCAGCCAAGACAATCTTCCCTCGTGATTTCCCAGACTCCAGTAACTGGTGAGCGCGGCGGAGGTTGGTGGCATTGATGGCGCCAAAGGTCTCCGCGAGGGTGGTCTTGATTCTTCCCGCGTCGATGAGGCGAGCGGTCTCGGTGAGGAGGTCGTGCTGCTTTTGGATGTCTTCGGTTTGGAAAAGCGAGCGGGTGAACATAAATTCCCAGTGCCAGGAGACACACTTTTGTTTGAAAGGCATGATATCCAGCGCGGAAGGGTCGTCGATTACGGCAATTTTTCCCTGTGGGGCAATCGCTTCCGCAAGGGCGGGAAGGTGCTGCTCAGTATTCGTAAGTGATGCGATGGCGTGTACCTGTGGGGTGCCGAGGGCTTGCAATTCTTCGTGAAGAGGGTTGCGGTGATTGATGACGTGGTCAGCGCCCAGATCGAGCGCCCACTGCTTTGTCTCCTCGCGTGAAGAAGTACCAATTACGGTAAGTCTAGTCAGTTGTTTGGCGAGCTGGATCATGATGGAGCCGACACCACCCGCCGCCCCGATAACGAGCAGGGTGCCTGTCGATTCTGCCGTGAAGCCAAGCCGGTCAAAGAGTATCTCCCAAGCGGTAATGGTCGTCAGCGGAAGCGCAGCCGCTTGGGCAAAGTCGAGGCTCTCAGGCATCTTGGCTGCGATTCGCTCATCAACGAGATGCAGCTCGCTGTTAGAGCCCGGTCGGTCGAGGGCTCCCGCATAGTAAACCTTGTCCCCGGGTTGAAAGAGAGTGACCTCGGCACCAACCGCTTCCACGACTCCAGCCGCATCCCAACCCAGGACTTGGTAGTCGCCCTCCGCCGGCTCCTTACGAACACGCACCTTGGTATCGACGGGATTGACCGAGACCGCTTCGACGCGAACGAGGAGGTCGCGGCTCTGAGCCTCGGGAGCAGGCAATTCGACATCAAGCAACGACTCTGGGTGCTCAGCGGGAAGAAATTTTTGATAGGCAACGGCTTTCATGGACGGGAGAATGATGAAATTAACTCGACCTTAGCGAGGCCTTTGCCGAGTGCCAAGGATGCAGGGGTGAATCCTCTTCAAGTGAGCTCGATGAGGTGGTCGCGCAGGAGGGCGGATTCGGCGGCGGGGGTGTTGCCGAAGTAGCTCTTGAACTCGCGGCTGAATTGGGAGCTGCTCTCATAGCCGACGAGGCGGGATGCGGAGGCTGCGGTCTCGCCATCTTGCACCATGAGGAGGCGCGCCTTGTGCAGTCGGATGTTCTTGAGGTAGCGGAGGGGTGGGGTGCCGGTGATGGCCTTGAAGTGTTGGTGAAAGGCGGAGACGCTCATCCCTGCTTGGCGGGCGAGGGCGGAGACTTCCAGTGACTGCGCGTAGTCTCGGTGGATGATTTGCAAGGTGGAACTGATGCGCCCGAAGTGACTATGCGGCGCCCCCATTGCTCGCAAGGGGTCGCCTGCTCTTGTGCAGAGAACACGGTAGATGATCTCGCGCACAATCTGGGGGCCTAGCAGAGTGGCTTCTTCTTCCGAACGAAGCGCTGTAGCCAATCGGGTTGCGGCGTCGTAGAGCGTTTCGTCGAGAGGGTTGGCTCCCAAGGAGGTGAACTCTTCGGGCTCCCTCGCTTCGGGTCTCTTCATCTTGACCAAAAGCTCCGCCACGGTGGCGGGAGGGACCTCGACCGAGAGACCGAGCAGGGGGCCGTCGGGGGCGGCGAGGGTTTCGCATTCGAAAGGCAGGGGAACGGCGAGAACCAAGAAACGATTGGCATCGTAGGTGAAGACCTGGTCACCGAGGTAACCTCGCTTTTGACCTTGGGCAATGATGACGATGCACGGTTGGTAGGAGACGGGGGTGCGGACGGTAGGGATGCTGGAGCGCATGAGCTTGACGCCGGGAAGGACCGACTCGCGCAGACCTTCTCCGGTGGCAATTTCTGCCAATATCGAAGCCAATCGTCCGGACCTCGCTTGCGAGATGGACGTTCGGGGTGAATGGCGACTCGTTTTCACAAGGAGAATTAAGCAATTGAAACAAGAAAATAGGCAACAGAAATGTGAAGGAGTGGAGAAATAGGCAATAGGTCTGGACGTCTCGGTATTTCGTCTCCGCGAGAAGGGTGGCACGCTTCAGGAGCTGGTGACGCACTTTGAAAAAGCCGTCCTTAGCACAAAGAGAACGAACAAATCATGAATACTCAAAAAGTCATTCTTATCACCGGAGCGAGTAGCGGAATCGGAGAAGCGGCGGCCCGCATGTTAGCCGCAAAGGGCTACCGCGTCTTTATCGGGGCGCGTCGTCTTGAGCGCCTCGCTTCGATTGTGAAAGAGATTCAGGACGCGGGCGGAATTGCCCACTGCTCGCCCTTGGATGTGACCAATTTCGAAAGCGTGGAGAGCTTTGTGAAGCTCGCGATGGGGGAGTTTGGCCGCATTGATGCCATCGTGAATAATGCCGGTCTGATGCCTCTTTCGCCCTTGGGGGCAGTAAAGATTGAGGAGTGGGATCGGATGATTGATGTCAATATCCGTGGCGTGCTGCACGGCATCGCGGCCACCTTGCCCACCTTCCAAGAACAAGGCGGTGGACACGTCATCAATATTTCCTCGGTGGCCGGCCATCAGGTGTTTCCCAATTGCGCGGTTTATAGCGGAACCAAGTTCGCGGTGCGGGCCATCTCGGAGGGACTTCGCATCGAGAATCCCAAGGTGAGGGTCACTGTCATTTCCCCCGGGGCCACCGTCTCCGAGTTGGCCGAGACCACGACCCATAAGGAAAGCGCGGAGATGGTGAGCAAATTCCGCGAGACCATCCTCGAGACTGACGCCATTGCCCGCGCGATCACCTACGCCATCGAGCAACCCGACGATGTCGATGTCAGCGAAATCATCGTGCGCCCGACCGCGACCCCTCATTAATTTGGGTAGGCGTTAGTGAAGTTCGCCACAGGAGGAATTGCTTTTCTCGGAAGGCTGAGTTGCGGTCGCGGTCTCACCGGATGGTTTGGGGGCTTCGTCGATCTTTTCCAAGTCATCCGTGATCGCTTCTTGAGTTCGGGAGGGAGAGCGGAAGACTCCTCGACGAATCCTATCCTATCCATGGCCATCTTGCTCAAGAGCCGCTGCGCTGCCCTCTGTTAGACCGCCCACTGGCAGGATGTTTTTTCCTCCGAAATACTCCACAGCTTGGCCGCCGTAGCTTGGTCCAGTGCGACGGGGTCCAGCGGGCACTCACCGACCGGCCCCACCATCTGGGCCCGCTTTGTTGGCCCGTAAAGAGTCTCGGCCTTGAGGCCGTCTTCGATAGCGCACATCACTTCCGGCCACGAACCCTTCTCGGCGGATTGGGCGATGAAGGGAGAGAGAACACCCCATAGCACTCGATTGAATAGGCTGGCCGAGTCTCTCAACAAGCTCGTCCGCGAGGCACCAGGATGGCAGACATAGACTTGCGTCCTTTTCCCTGCGGCTTGGACCCGACGCTGCAGTTCGTAACCCGTCATCATCTGCGCGAGCTTGCTCTGGGCGTAGGAGTTCCAAGCAGTGTAGTTCTTGTCGAAATTCAGGTCCTCGAATTGAATCTTCTTGAGCCCCATCTTATAGGCATTGCTGCCCACCATGACAATGCGACCCTCGGAAGCCTCGATGCGGTCAAAGAGCAAAGCACAGAGCAGAAAGTGACCGAAGTGGTTCACCCCGAGCTGGCTCTCGAAGCCGTCCTTCGTCAATTCCTGCTTGGCAATCTGTGCGATCGCAGCATTGCAAATCAGGGCGTCAATCTGAGGGACTTTTTGCAAAATCTCTTCTGCCGCGCTCCGCACTGAATCCAGCCGCGACAGGTCCAGCCGGATGTCGCTGACCGGCACCTCCTGCCCAAGCTCTTTCCGCAGGGACTCGATGGCCTGTCCCGACTTTTCCGCACTGCGATTCAGCATCACGACCTTGGCCTCCTTCGCGAGCAAAAGCCGGGTCGCCTGGTATCCAGCACCCGAGTTTGCACCGGTAACGAGATAAGTTTTTCCCGCAAGGGAGCTGATACGATCTGGGGTCCAGCCTTCGGGTCCGAATACATTTTCACTTTTCATTATTGGGTAGGTCTATCTGTTGTTTTCTGAAGAACGCCAACCGCCTCGACTGGGAATCAAGCAGCGACCACCGAAGAGGTCACCGCCAACCCCTCAGGCGAGAGGATGAGCAAAACGGCTTGGGAGAGCGAAACCTCTCCCTTTATTACATTCTGACAAATTTCGACAAAATGTCAGGACGAGCGAGAAGTTGACGTTTTAACCGATTTTGTCAAAATGTTTTTCATGTCCACCGAGAGAGAGAAGGAAAGTCAGATATTGGATGCAGCCCTTGAGGTCTTTCTTCGTTATGGTTTCAAAAAGGCGACTATGGGTGACATTGCGAAGAAGGCGGGAATGTCGCGCCCGTCGCTCTACTTGGTTTTTTCAAATAAAGAAGACATCTTCCGCGCGGCCATTACTCGCAAGGAGGAGGAGTTTTGCGAAGACACCGAGAGGAAGCTCCAGCAACAAAGCGGGCTTCAGGAACGCCTCTACACAGTGCTGGAGACTTGGCTTCTCGAGCCATATGAGATGATTCGCACCAGCCCGGAATCGGAAGAGCTATTGAGTTTTGCCTACACCTTTGCCCCCGACCTCCGGAGGCAGATGCTGGAGAGGATGGAGTCACAAATCTTGCTAGCGATGGATGTGGTTAATACCAAAAAGCCGATCTCCTCTCAAAATGGCTCAAAACTGACCACAAAATCACTCTCCCGGCTCATTGCCCTTTCGACAGTGGAAATGAAGCATTCCGTTCAGGACGCCAAGGAGCTGCGGGAGCTCCTCGAAGCCACCGCCGAAATCTACGCGACCCACCTCGAAAGAAACGTCTGCGCATCCTAGCGAAGCCTCCCCTTTTTTGCCCTCGTCCACAATCGAGCCGGAAGGGGCCTGACTTTACAAGCCGACCGCACTTCGGACTTCTCTCCCCGGCCGGGGACTGGGCTTGTGCCTAGGCTGCAGATTGGCGAGACGACGGGGGGACACGGTATTCTTTGGAAGAACACCCTGATTCGACTGTAGTTAGGAGATCATGAAACTTTGGTCCCGTCTGACGCTCCTCCTTGTGGCCTGTTGCTCCCTGCCTGCTTTGGCTGCCGAGGAGAGGCCGAATATCATCTTCATCATGACCGATGATCAGGGCTATCCCGTGGTCGGGGCTCACGGTCATCCTTGGATTCGGACCCCGCACATGAATGCCATGCATGAGCAGTCTATTCGCTTTGACCGTTTCATGATGGGGTCGACCTGTGCCCCCAGTCGGGCGGGGATCATGGCCGGCAGTCATTCCATCCGCAATGGCGTGACGCACACAATCTATGAGAGGGAGCGCCTCAGTCTAGAGTCCACCACCATCCCGGAAGTGCTCAAGCCAGCCGGATACACCATGGGCTATTTCGGCAAATGGCATCTCGGAGATGAAGACGCCTATCAGCCGGAGAATCGGGGATTCGATGAGACCTTCATCCATGGCGCGGGGGGTATCGGGCAAGCTTATCCGGGGTCCTGTGCCGACGTCCCGGGGAACACCTACTTTGACCCGGTCTTCAAGCACAACGGACAATTCGTCAAAACGCAGGGTTACTGCACGGACATTCTCTTCGAGGCCACCCAGAGCTGGATTGGTTCGGTCAAGGACTCAGGAAAACCCTTCTTCGCTTATCTCTCGACCAATGCACCCCACAGTCCCTTCGTTGCCCCGCCCGAATACCAAGAGCACTTTCAGCAGCTTGGTTTCGATAAACACGCGGCAGGCTTCTTCGGGATGATCGAGCACATCGACCATCGGTTGGGCATCCTTTTTGAGCAGCTTGAGGAGTGGAACTTGATGGACAATACCGTCGTCATCTTCACTTCGGACAATGGAATGACCACGCAAGGCTGCGGACTTAGAGGGAAAGAGGGACGCCCGCAGAAAAAGCTTGGGACGGATGCTGAGGGCAATCCGATGATGTCCTACAATGCGGGCATGAAGGGTCTGAAGAGCACCGTCCATGAAGGCGGAGTGCGGGTGCCTTTCTTCGTGCGCTGGGAGGGTCGGGTCAAGGAAGGCCGGACGGTCGAGAAGGTCGCCAGCTACCTCGATATTCTCCCGACGCTCGCCGAATTGGGTCACGCTGAGTTGCCGGAGGGCGTGTTGTTCGAGGGCCGCAGCCTCGTTCCTTTTCTCTTTGAGGAGAACCCCGATTGGAGCGACCGCTATCACTTCCAACATGTCACTCGTTGGAAGCGAGGTGCCAACCCTGATGACTTCAAGTGGAAGTATTACTCGGTCCGCAACCAACGCTTTCGCCTCGTTGAAGGAGTTCTCTACGATATGGAGAGCGACCCTGGGCAGACTCGAGACGCCACCGCCGAGTATCCTGAGGTCGTCACGGAGATGAAGGAACGTTACTCGAAATTCTGGGACGAGGTTCGCCCGCACATGGTCAATGAGGACGTTCCCCTGGCAGACGAGAAGCCCTTCCATGTCGACTATCGGGCCCAAAAGAAAAGCGAAGGCATTCCTCTCTGGACTTCCCCTTGAGACAAAGCCTGCGGTGCCTTGAGAAGGAGCCAAGGGTTCCGACCAGAACCCTCCCCGGACCCAGCCCTTGAGATGAACGTTCGAGGCAATGCAGGATGGAGTCCCTGAGCGTTACCCGAACAAGCAGTCTACCGAATCAACCCCTTTCTCATCGCGGTGGCTACGGCGGCCGCGATGTTTGAGACCTGTAGCTTCTTATAGATGCTCTCGGTGTATTGCGCGACCGCGCTGTAACTGACGCCCATGAGCACCGCCACTTCCTTTTTGACGTGACCCAAGGCGAGGAACTCGAGCACTTGTCTCTCCCGCATTGTTAGAATCTGTTTCTCATGGGGGCGATTAGGTTCCGTCAGGACTCCGAGGATTGCCTTGGATAGCTTGGGATCGATGATGCAACCACCATCGTGGACCTCGAGGATTGCGTCGCGAATTGTGGAAATCGAAGATTTTTTCAAGAGATATCCGGAGGCTCCGAGCCGGATGGCTTCGAGAGTGACTTGATGGTCACTTTTTTGAGTGAGGACCAAGATGTGGCATTTGGAAAATTCTTTGCAGATGTAGGGTATCAGCTGCATACCGTTTTTTCCTGGAAGGTTTAAGTCCAAGAGAATGACATCGGTTCCGCGTTTGATTGGCTCGTCAACTTCCCGTTGGAATTGCTCTGCGTCGTGGTAGCTTGCAATCAACTCCATGCGATCGGTTAGTTGAATCATGCGCTTGAGTGAGCCGGTGTATTGCTGATTATCCTCAATAATCAGGATGGATAAGGGTTTTTGCATAAGCCTGAATCTAAAAACGAAGGGAAATACAGGTGCCTTGTCCAAGAGTGCTACTGATCTGAAGTTGCCCTTTGAGTCGCTTGGCACGTAGCCTCAAATGACGGGGGACCTTCTGCTGATCGGGCATTCCTTCACCGTTGTCCCGAATGATGAGTTGGCGTGCTCGTCCGTGTTGGGTGAGTGTCATTTCTACATGAGAGGCTTCAGCGTGTTTGATGACGTTGTTGAGCGCTTCTTTGACGAAGAGAAGAAGGTCCCATTTTCGCTTAACTGGGAGATTTTTGAGGAAGAGTTTGGGGTCAATGTCACAGGTCAGGGGGATGTTTCCCAGAACCCTTCGCCCAATTTCGGGAAGTTGCTCCAAGAGGTTGAAGTCATTCTTGTTTGATTCGAGTATCTGGATAAAGTTGTGCGTTTCCTCGGAAGTGAGAACCGCTGTTTGAATGGCTTCATCCAGCATTTGGGCTTGGGTAAGGGAGGCATTCGGCAGAGTCTCTTTCAAGAGTTCGACTGTATGTGTAATGCTACTCACATTGGCTCCAATTTCATCATGAAGATCGGAAGCAAGTTGGTCCCGATCCTTTCTCCAGCGTTGGTTCACTTTCATGCGAACTAGCCAGATGAGCAGAGGGACAAAAATTACAATGAGGGAGATCAACCACCAAAGGCGCTCAGCTTCTTGTCTGCGGGAGAAGACAAGCTCCTGCCTAAGGTTTGCCAGTTGCCGTTCGAGGAAAGCTCGCCGGTGTAAACCTTGAACCCAAGCCCGCTGGTTAAGAATTCTGCCCTCGTTGGTTCTTCCGTCTGTAAGCCGTTCCAGATTGCGGCCAGGCTTGCCAACCACACGCGGGCGAAGACCTTGAGTCAGGACATGCCCTTTGGAGAGAATTTCGATTTCGCTGATGGCGATGCGAGGCTCCCTCTCGATTCGAAAATCGCGAAGAGGGTCGCTTAGGATCAGACGAAAATATTGTCCTCGGGTAATCGGAAGTCGAAGCATGAGAGGGCCGGCTCCGGGGCGGATGGGCTTCTCGATATCTTCGTAAACGATTGCACTAGTGAACTCTCCATTCTGAGTGATTTTCTCGAAGCGGATTGAGGTGGGGAATTCGACACCATTGACTTGTGGGAAGTGGTGTTGAGCGGAGTGTTTGACTGGCCAGATTCTCAGTTCATCGATTTCGCGGGGCTCTTTTAAGTCGAAGTGGAGAATGAGTTTTCTACTGGGATAGTAGTAGTTTCTTGCTGGGTTCTCGATGGTTCCTTCTGTTGCAGAGAAGAGACAAAATCCGTCCACTAGACATTGTGCGTCCCAGACCGAGCCGAATGGGCGTTGATGTGAAGTCTCTACCTTTGCACCGAGGGCCACATTCCATTCGCCGCTGAAAACCATGATCTCACTCAGCGCGGTGATGTAACGACTGTTCCACCACGTTGGATTCTCGGCGTGGCGGAAGATGGTCAGGCGAATGCCTTTCGAGAGTTGAGGCTCTTTCAGTTTGAAAATCTGCGGCTCAATGCCTGAGGGGTAATAGTCCTTTTCGCTGCAATCGACCACGATACTCGCACCACCTTCAGCGGAGAGGGATTCAATCAGAAATCGTTTGGGAAATCCAAAAGGTTCGGCGGCTTGAGATTCTGGCGCATAGATAGCAGGAACAAGAGCAAGAAGATCGATAGCGGTCTCTTCAGTGAATGAAATGTCGATGGTGACAACCTGATCATCTCTCGACATCCAACCAGAACGGTATCCCAAGGTCCAAGGAGTGGGATCAAGAATCAAGCGAGGAAGCTCTGCCAATTCGCCTTCGATTCGTTGAATCTTTTCCTCGAGGGTATCGGCTTCGGATCTAGGTCCTGGAAAGCTGATGCCGCCATGGACCATGGAAGGTGTGAGAGTGACTAGCAGGCTAAGAGTGAGCCCGGCTCTCATCAAGCGGAGGAAGCCATTGAATGAAATTAATCGAAAGAGCATCGGGTCATGTCCGGGCTAAGCCGCGGTAGGGACAGAATTTAGCATGAATGGGCTCGGAGCGGTTTATGGTTGTTTGACCATGTTGGCGAAAAAGGGGCGCTGTGATTCCATGATGAGGTTCTACTTGTGAGCTACCTCTAAAGAAAAATCCAAAATGAAAATCAAAAATCTGACGGCAATCTCAGCGGCCCTTGTTGCAACGATGGCAAGCCATGCCCCCGGAGCAATTACGGTCAACGACATTATTGTAATCGACATCGGCAAGAACGACTTGGGAAATGAGACTCCGGGAAACTGGAACAATATTTCTGGTTCTGGCTCGGCGCAGTTCGGTAACGCAGGCACCTTAATTTCAGACCTTGTTCGATTCTCCGATGGTGCCGGGACTGGTGTTTCGATCACTGTAGCAGCTCCTAGTAGTGGTGCTGTTGGTATCGGAGGTGCTGATGTGACTTCGATTGGGGCGGGTGCCAGCTTCAGTGAAACGGGAGTCATTCCTGACAGTGCGCAAATCGATGTGCTCTTTGTTAACAACAGTTCGGTCACCCTTACCTTCTCAGGATTGGATGATAGTCTGACCTATAGCGCCGAGATATTGTCATTGTTTGATGGCGGGCGGAATGCTCAAGACATTTCGATTGGAGGCGTTGCTCAAAGCGTGGACCCGAACGAGGCACCCTATGTGATTGCTTACAATGACCTCACTACCGATGGAAGCGGTAATCTAGTCGTTGAATTCTCTTCAGCTGGTGGTGGAGCGAATCTCCAGCATATCAACGCCATCCAGCTCATCGCCATTCCAGAGCCCAGCGTGTGCATGCTCGGGTCCCTTGCTTTGGCGGGACTACTCGTGCGTCGTCGTAAGTAAGTTATAGGCTCTGAATATTCCCCGACTTAAAGACTCAAAGCTCCTTTCATCAAGGAGCTTTCCTTTTTCCGCCCGTCAATGTTGGCGTTTCCAATTATGAAATTTTTCCCATTATTTCTTACCTGTCTGCTATCGATGGCTTTTGCCGTAGCTGATACCGTCATGCTGGACGGACAGCTTGGTGATGACATGACCGATCCGAGTGATAAAGACTGGTCGACGACTCTCGACCAATCCAATGATTTTCCCCCAGCGATTGCTCTAGGGAGCGATGTCGTCTTGAAGGCAACGACAAACGGACAGTTCTCCGGGCCGGGTTCGGTTGACGGGCGGGAATGGGATCTTCGTCACGGTGTGGGCGGCACAAATATTTCTAATGGCTCGGTGGCCACTTCGGCAGCGACGGCTATCTCGTCGGGAACTTACATCAACTTTAATCTTAGCTCTGCGACTTACAGTTTTTCAGCTGATGAGATCAGCGTGAGCTTGTGGCGTAATGGTGCGCAGGCTCCTCAGAATTTCCAGTTGGCCTATAGCGCCGATGGAACTTGGGATACTAGTGACCTCATTGGAACCCCTACCTTGGTTTCTGCTACGGGAACGGGAAGCTCCGTCACGTTGACCGCAGCGGAGGCGAGTTTTCCCGACAATACGACTTCTGCTGATTTCCGCCTCTATTACTGGGATGATGATGGGGCTACCAATCCCACGGCGAATTTTCACCTCTATGATGTGTCTATGGACTTCACTCTGGGAGATGCCTTGGTGGTGGATGAGGCTGCGCGCCCGAATGTGATCATCTTTTTTATGGATGATATGGGCTACAACGACATTGGGGTGCAAACCTATCCTGAGCCACCCAATTTTTACCCGAATTCAGGCCCAGCGCCGATGCCTGGCTACAATGAGCCCGACATCCCTGAGCCAAACGAAGCTCGCTTGCTCACCCCTCGCATTGATTCCTTGGCTGAGGATGGTTTGTTGATGACCTCTTTCCATACCGCGCGCCTTTGCTCGCCATCACGTGCCTCACTTTTGACTGGGCGCTATGCGAGCCGGATGAACATGGATCGGGTTTTCAATGGTGGTTCAACTTCAGGATTCAGTACCGAGGAAGTCACTCTGCCGGAGATGTTGCGTCAGCAGGGTTATCAGACTGCCATGGTTGGCAAGTGGCACTTGGGTTACAATGCCTCCCGGACGATTCCTTTCCAGATGACGCCACTGCGATCAGGTTTTCAGGAGTTCTACGGAATGCCCTTTAGCAACGACCAAAGTGGCTACCGTCTCATCCGGAACGAGACAGTTCTGCGCACGATTAGCACTAGTGAAGCGGACCAGAATGGACTCACTTGGGAACTGACTGAAGCGGCACTGGATTATGTCGAGCGAGCGAGTGCAGATGATTCACCCTTCTTCCTGCAGTTCAATCACGTGATGACCCACACGCCGTGCTATGCTTCGAACCAAGTTTATCAGAACGCGGATGGAACGACTTGGCCGATTTTCAAGGGGACGAGTGGAGTGAGTTACTACTACGATGTGATGAAAGAAACGGATCATAGTGTGGGACGTATTCTGGATAGGCTGGATGCACTTGGTATCGCCGATAATACGATCGTGATCTTCTCTTCTGATAATGGTCCTTGGCTCAATCATGCCACCTTTGGCAATCGGATCATCGATACTTTGGATAGCTCGGTCGGTTCGGCCTATCCGCTCAAGGATGGAAAGTTTACGACTTGGGAAGGCGGCACTCGGGTTCCCTTCCTTGTTAGATGGCCGAACGAGATTCCTGCTGGCAGTGTTTCTGGCACTTTGACGGGTCTTGTCGATCTGGCTCCGACTCTTGTCGGTCTCGCAGGCGGAGAAATGCCTAGCGACCGGACGATTGACGGAATCGATATGTGGCCAGTTTGGTCTGGGGAGCAGAACTCCATTGACCGGAATTATGCGATTTTCAACGACGGTACTGCGGAAGGTGTCTTGAATGGGGATTGGAAGCTTCGGGACGGCGCTCTTTACGATTTGACGACGGACATTCAGGAGCTGACGGATGTTTCTGGAGATGCTGCGAATGCCACCATCCTTTCAGACCTAACGGCCTTCCGTAACAGCATCCAGACTTCCGCTGCGACAGATGTCATTCCCTTGGGCACCTACACTAACTATGAAGTGGAATACAGCGAGAACGACATCACTGTGCCAGAGGGAGGCACCGCGACGGTTGATTTACGCTTGTCTCATGACCCGGGCGCAACTGTGACCGTCACAACGGCTTATTTTTCCGGCGACATGGATTTATCGGTTTCGGATGGAGCTTCGCTCACGTTCAACTCTTCGAATTGGTCCGATTGGCAAACCGTTACTCTTGCCGCAGCGGCTGATGCCGATGCCTCAAATGGCGGTGCGACCTTTCGTATGACCATGAGTGGTCTTAGCGTTGTTCGGGAGCTCTTTGTCTTCGAAGACGACAGCGCAGCTCCGGCGCCACTGAATCTTTCATTGGTCTGGCCAAAAATCGATCCGGTGAAGTTGGAGTTGAGCTCACAAAAGCTCATCGCTGAGGGGAGTCTAGAATTCGGCGGCATTATTAATCCTGTCGACGCGACATATTCGTGGATACTCGTTGCTGGTCCAGGAGCTGTAACCTTCACCGATCCGGATGCTTTGGAAACGGGCATCGAGTTTGATGCCGACGGCAATTACCAGCTGCGTCTGCGGGCCGAACACCCCAATGCGAATGGGTTTGCTACGGTTGATTTTGAAGTCGAAGTGGGAGCCGATCCTGGAGTGATTCTTGTTGGTGATTATAAACAAGGACCGAGCTTTGGCTACGATGCGACCACTGATGATGATGGGAATAACACGTGGGAGAACGACGCTAGTGGCATAACCAGAAACATCGCACTTGATGCTGCCATTCTCAGGACGACCACGGATCCAGCGCCGAGTCTCGACTTTATTGATGCGGCCTATACCTTTGGTGGTACTACTGGGGGAACCGCAAGTGCCTTGGATGATTTTAGCACGGGTGACGCGAGCTTCGAGTTCTGGTTCAAGCCTGATAGCATTCCCTTAGCTCAGCCTCAGGTGCTTTATGAGTCTGGAGGAGACATTGGAGTTGGCTTTATTTTGGATGGAAGCCTGGTTCGCTTTGTTGTCGACGATGGTGGATCGGATACCGCTAACGGGGCTATTGCCGAAGGAACCCTCGCGGCAGGAGCCGGACAAGATGGTTACGTTCATTGTGTTGGTTCCATCGACCTCGTTAATGATGAAATCAAGCTCTACCTCAATGGTTCTCTTGCTGATACGGAGGCGATTGCTGGGGTGTCAGATTGGTGCGGAGTGAGCGGTACGGGTCTTGGCACAATTACCGATACAGCGGGTAGTGTTTCGACTGAATTCGGGCACTTGGGAGGAAATGATCAGCTCTCGGGCAGCTTTGACCGCTATACTGGGGAAATTGCCTACTTCCTCTTCTATGACCGGGTCTTGACGTCAACGCAAGTGACTGAACTTTCTTCCTGCCCTCGTGAAGAGTCGGGAAGCGGGAGTCCGGAAGGCTTTGCCCCCCTTATTTCTGCGGGCAACAATCAGACGATTGCCCTTCCTGATGATGCCGCTCTCTTGGGCGAGATTGCTTCTGGTGACGAATCTCTTACATTTTTGTGGGACGTTTTTGATGGGCCTTCTGGAGTGAGCTTTGCAGACTCTTCGGCTTTGGCTACGATAGCTAGCTTTAGCTCTGACGGCATCTACACCTTGTGGCTCGAAGTTGACGATGGAGAGATCAAAGTCTTCGATGATACGCTCATTACCGTAGAGGCCGCCTTGTCTAATTTTGAAACCTGGGCAGCAGCGGAGGGGATTGCTGCGACTCCATTGGGAGATTCGAACAACAATGGCATTGCCGATATTCTCGACTTTGCTCTCGGAGATGATGCTTCTCCACAAATTACTCCCGATAGCCCTCAGACAGTTCTTTTTGCATCTGAAGCACTGGCTGACGGGTATGTCCTGCAAATCGAGTATAGCTTCGACCTCACAAAGTGGAACGTCGCATCAACTGTCAGTGATGTGATCCAGATCACGCAAGATCGGGTCACCGGTGAAGGCGACCGAGAACTCACCTTCGAGGTTGTCGATCCTCCGGCAGAGAAACTATTCATCCGATATGCGATAGGGTTCCCGTAAGCCATGCGGTTGGACGAGAAGCACTTCGTGATGAGCAATTCCCGTCATTCCGTCTTTCCTTCAATCAACCCAAATTCCTATTATGATTTGGCTCAGATGCCTAATCTGTTTTCTCAGATCAGCCCCTTACGGATGGCGGTGCCGACGGCGGCGGCGATGTTGGGGACGCGGAGCTTGCGGTAGATGTTCTCGGTATGCTGGGTGACGGTCCGGTAGCTAATGTCCAGATTCTCGGCGACTTCCTTCCGTGTTTTACATTTTCTACCTCAGTGGGAGGTACGGAAGGGCCCTTGGCTTACTCGCGAATCACGCTGGGCTACTGCTGATTGAGAAC
The DNA here is from genome assembly GCA_030673895.1 of Verrucomicrobiota bacterium JB023. GTDB lineage: Bacteria > Verrucomicrobiota > Verrucomicrobiia > Verrucomicrobiales > Akkermansiaceae > Roseibacillus. Next base: position 380 of record JAUTCR010000063.1, on the reverse strand, counting down.
GCGCGGCGAGCCCTCACTCCCCGGCCATCTTGGCGGGGTCGAGGGCTTCGGCGAGTTGATCGGCGGTGATGTTGAGTTCGTCGAGGCGCTCAGCGCAGAGTTCGCGCACGGTGCGGCCGGTTTCGACGCTTTCCTTGGCAATCTTACTAGCCGGCTCGTAGCCGATGATAGGCGCGAGGCTGGTGACCATGGAGAGAGAGTTTTCAATGAGGGACTCGCAGCGCTCCTTATTGGCGGTAATGCCTTGCACGCACTTCTCATCGAAGATGGTCGCCACGTTGGCTAACAAGCGGGTGGACTGAAGAACGGCATCAATCATGACGGGCATGAAGACGTTGAGTTCGAAGTGTCCGTTCGCGCCGGACCAGGTGACGGTGTTG
>JAUTCR010000062.1 GCA_030673895.1 Verrucomicrobiota bacterium JB023 | reverse complement strand
ACTGATTTGAAGGGGTTTCGTTTCTTCATCGTTCCCCTCGTGAAAACCGACTGTTCGCTGTAGGAGGGGGAGGAGGGTGATCTCTGTTTAGCGAAGTCGATGAATGAGGAGGAGGGGGATTCGGAGGCGTTAGAGGTGTAGAAATTTTCAGGAGGAACTCAAGGATGCACGGCTAAGGAGATAGAAGAGGGGAAATTGGAGCGGAAGAGAGGCGGGGAAGTTGGGAGAGGTCGAGTTGAGTGAATGGACGTGATCATTCAGAGGGCGTTACTGTGCAGGTTGAGTTTTCAGGCGGGGAGATTTTGTTGAATCGGATTGTGAATTCCGCCTATCAGTCGACGGGAGCCAAGCCCCTTGGACTGGTTTGTTTACGAACCTTTAGTAGGCCCTGTTGGGCATACTCGTTTTGGGAATGGGGCCTCGGGGCTTGGAACCAGCGTCACTTATCGAGTTTTGGCGCAATTTCTGACTTCGTGAGGTCAGTCGGTGGGTTTGGTTATGGGGGGGTGTTAGTGTGTTTTTTTGGAGTCTGTTCTTCTATCTAAAGGGCTATTTTTTGAGAGGTTTTTTTTGGTAATTGCGAAGAGGGTTCCGGGCAAGCGTTTCTGATTATTGCGGTGTTTGGTCGTCATTGGGTGGATGTAGCTATATCCTTTCGCATTGAGGGCTGTGGTTCCGTGAAGGCTGTCTGTTTTCGCTTTGCTCTGGTTGTCCTTAAATTGACCTGCCTTGGCGAGAGGAGAGGGACCTTCTGGCAAAGAATCTAGGCATCCCTAACGGGTCATTGGTGAATCAGTGAGAAGTCTGATGGTTCTTTAGCGGGGTGGGAGGCGGTTTTCGGTTTCCTCGACGATGGCGGCTTCGCCTGCTCCGGTTAGATCCCAGGCGTCGGCGGTGTAGCCTCGATAGAATTTGAGCGAAGGATTGCGCGCGGCGCGGTCGGAGATGAAGAACCAATCCGCCCGGATGCGGTCGGCGTTCACGTCGACGACGGTGAAGCCATGGGAGTCCAATTCGATATCTTTAATCCACGGGTTCTGCGCCATGAAGGTCTCTTCTACTGCGAGGGTAAGGGTGCGGGGTTCGGCTCCGAGAATCTCGTTGAGATTATCAGAAGTAATGGAAGGGCAGACGATTTCGATAGCCACCGCGCGTTCGCCGTCGGGGTTGAGGGCACTGGCGGGGAGCTTGTAGGCGGTCTTGTTTTTGGGGACTTCGCAGGCCCAGAGGGAGTGGATGTCGCCTGTTAGAAAGGCGACGTTGTTGATATCTTGCTCATCGAGGTGATCGAGAATCTCTTGCCGTTCATCGGGGAAGCCGTCCCATTGGTCGGTGTTGTAGGGTTGCCCGAGGGTGAGGGAATTGAGGGGAGAAACACCCTCAGAAGCGAAGGCTTCGATGGCTTCTCTCACGTCGGGGACGGCGAGGGCCGGGAGATCGACGGGGGTGATCATGTGAGCATTGTTGATGAGCTTCCATGTGGCTGAGGATTCGGAGAGGACATTCTTGAACCAAGTCTTTTGTTCCGGGCCAAGGTTCGTGCGGTCCGTTGCTCCGGCGATGAGTTCAGCTTGGCTTGGGGGGGCATCGCGGTATTGGCGGAGGTCGAGGGTGATGAGCTCGACGTGGGAGCCATATTGCCAATTGCGGTAGATGCGCTGGGGAGCATGGGTGGGATCAGGTAAGCGGATAGGCATCCATTCGAAGTAGGCTTGATAGGCCCAAGACTGGCGTTGGATCCAGTTCCCTTCATCGCCCTCGGTGTGGTTCTCCGCGCCTGTGCGGTGGGAATCGTTGGTGGACTCATGGTCATCCCAGGTGCAGATGAAGGGAACCTTCTGGTGAAGGAGTTGGAGGTCGAGGTCGGCCTTGTATTTGGCGTGACGGCGCCGGTAGTGCTCGAGATTGATGATCTCGACGAGAGGGTCATGGACCCGCCCGGCCTCGGCTGGAGCGGGGTAGACATTGTGAGGATACTCGTAGATGTAGTCGCCCCCGTGGAGGATGAAGTCGAGGTCCTCCCGCTGGGCGAGATAGCGGTAGGCGGAAAAGAGGCCCGCTTCATAGTTGGCGCAGGAGACAAGGCCGAAGCGGGTGCCGGCAGGTGAGCTGTCCTCCGGGGCCGTTTTGGCTCTTCCTACTAGAGACTGCGTTCCTTGATAGGTGAAGCGGTAGTAGTAATTGGTCGCTGGCGTGAGCTGCCTTGGGTCCACCTTGATAGTGTAGTCGGAAGCAGCCTGGGCGAGTGTTGTTCCAGAGTGGATGATATGACTGAAATTCTCATCGGTGGCAATCTCGTAGCCGACCTCGATATCCGGTCGGTCCTCGGCCACGCGGCCGGGAAGGTCGTCCTCGCTGGGGGTGATTCGGGTCCAGAGGATGATTCCGTCGGGAAGCGGATCTCCCGAGGCGACGCCATGTCGAAAGTATTCCGTGCCTTGAGGGAGGATGACCCCGTGGGTGAAGCCGGTGAGAAGGAGGAGGATGGAGAGCAGTTTCATCTGTAGAGTAAGCTGGGTGGTTAGTTTTTCGTGACGGTGGCGCGGAAGAACTGGCGCGGCTCTTGCGCCAGCGGGATGGGAGTAGTCAGGCGATAGGTGAACTCGACAATCGCGTCGTCCGCCGTTGCGACCGGGTTGCCTTGAGGTTCGAAGTTGGCAGTCACCTCATCCCAGTTCCGGAGGTCATCGCTCTGTTGAATGCCGTAGCTGAGCCGATTGGTGTCGGTGCGCTGGCGGATGGTTGTTTCCAGATAGATTCCGCTCTCTTCCTGAACGAGGTTAAACTCGATCTCCTGTCGGTCGGGGGTGTGGGGATCGAGACCGAAGGCAAATTCGAGGCAGCTGGGGATGCCGTCTCCGTCTCCGTCGAACTCATCGCTCCGATTTCCCCCATAGTGATCGAATTGCCACTGGTCATAGACGGCGTCGAGGATTTGGTAGGTCGCGGTATTGGGGGCATGGGGCAGGTAGGCACTACTTGCGGAGACTGCGATGACGAAAGCCTCAAGGCCTTCTGCCTCGCCATCGTTGGCAGCAGTCAGCTGGACGAGGGCACTATTTTGACCAGAGGGAATGGTGAGGGTGTTGAGGGACGGGGTGAAGTCCTCATCGGTGGCGTGACCACTGCGGGTGAGCTGAACCGCCAAGGAGCCATAAGGTTGTCCCGTCCGGTTGACCACGAGGGGGGCGGAGGTGCCCGTTTCCTCATCGAGGGTGCCGCCTCCGCTTAGGGTGACGAGGGGAATCTGCGGATTGATTTCCGCCGTCAGTGAGGCGTCGAACAAGAGGTCGGGACCTGCAAGTCCGAGTAAATCTGGAAGTCCGGAGAGAAGGTCCGCCGCTTGGTGGACTTCGACCGCGATGAGGTTGCTGCCATCGATGAGAACGGCGGGGGAAAGATTGAACGAACGGTAGTTGTCTTCCTCGGAGCCCAGGCGGGAAGTCTCGGCTTCCGTATTTGAGCCGATGTTGCCGCTGGCGGGCATGTTGTCGCGGACGAGTTCGATGCCATTGAGATAGACCACGGCCCCATCGTCAGCCATGAGCTCGAGGGTGAGGCTGGTGATGGCGGAGGCATTGGGGATCTCGAAGTGACGGCGGAAGTAGTAGGTGGTGTTGTCGGTATCGATTAGAGTCGAGCGGGCGCTCGAATGATTGAACCCGAGAGGAGCGAAGGCTCGGGGGAGAACGTCTCCGGCGTAAGAGGCATTCTCCCAATTGGCTGGAGGATTCTGGAGGCGGTGGACGGTTTCGAGGTATTGCCATTCTTCGCCACGGGTGATGAGCGGCTCGCTTCCGCCTTCTCCGGACAGGGTTGTCACGAAGGACTCCGAGGAGAACTGGGAAAAACGGCTGCCATCGTAGTAGCGGATGCGGTAGGCATAGGAGGTGTCCGCGTCGAGCCCGGTATCCGAGTAGGTTGTGCTTTGGCCCGGTAGGCTGGCAGAGACGAGGGCCCAGGCTTGTGAGCCCGCGCAGCGGCGTTCGAGCTGGAAGGCGGCGGCCTCGGGCACGCTCTCCCAGAGCAAGGAAACGGAGGTGTCATTGACTGGCGAGGCTGCAAGATAAGGTCCATCTGGACCGCCGGGGCTGGACTGTCGGACGGCGTTCAAGCGGAGATCGAAGCTCGCGTCGGAATCAAGAAGCCCGCCCTCTTGATGGAGCTCTACGGCGACCACGTTGCGTCCATCCCAGAGGAGGGAAGACGTCTCCGTGATGCTATGGAGGCTGAAGCTATTGCCCTCGGCCCCGCCCTTGTTTGCGGAGGCAGTTGTGGAGGCGTTGATTTCGCCGCTCGGGAGATTGTGTCGGAAGACCTCGGTGCCATTTAGATAGACAATCGCGCCGTCATCGGAGATCAGATTGAAATCGAGCTGATCAGTCTCGGCCAAGGCGGTGAACTCGAATTCTCGTCGAAAATAAGTCGTGATGACGCGGGAAGAACCGGCGGGTTGGGAGCGCTCTTCGTCGACTTCGGTCGCCTCATCATCTTCACCGTAGCCGAACTGGGAAGGCCCCCGGGACCAGCCGGAGTCATCGTAGGTGAGGCCGTTCCAATTGGTGCCGGTGAGGTCCTCGCCATCGTCATTGAATTTCCAGAAGCTGCCCGTTGCTGAGACGCTGGTGATACTAGGACCATCATTGGTGAAGGGGATGTGTAGAACCTCGCCGCCGTCGGGTTGCCAGAGCTGGACTCCTTCAGGCAGGCCACTCGGGTCGGCCAGTTCTTCGGAGGCACTCCGCGCGATCGTCTCAGAGACGGAATCAGCGAGGATAGTGCGGACCTCCAAGCGGGCGGGTGAGCTTTGTGCGGGCGGAAGGACGGTGATGTGGTCGAAGTGGTTGAAGGAGCCGCTGGCGAGGGTCCAGGGCTTGTTGTCATCGGCCTCCCGGAGAGGAGCTCCCCAGCATCCCTCCCCGATGTAAACGGTGCCGAAGGTGTCGTCCCGGATGAAGCCTTCGCTGGCTCCGTCAGAAAGACTGGGCCGGATGGGGAAGGTGCGCTTGGCGCAATGGGAGTCGGACTCCACGGCAAGGTCGACGCCATAGTGATAGAAAATCTCGGACCAGGCCTCATACTCTCCGCTTCCTTCCGACTTGGAGGATTCGTGCGGACGCATTGGCTTGTGATAGTTGGCTACCTTGAGAAGGTGCTGCGTGCCGTTCTCCTGCAAGTCGCTCTCCAGCCACTCGCCCTGGGCATTCCCTTCGCCGAAAAGGTATTCTGAATTGAGTTGATAGCTGCGCAGGAGGTTGCCGCCAAAACTGAGGGCGTAGTAGTAAGCGGAGGGATCATCCGTGGTGGAGGCATCGGGCACTCCGAAGAGGGAGGCCAGGGCATCATTGAGATACTCGTGATTGCCCCGCGCGGGCACGATAGGGAAGAGGCGCCCGTCGTCCGCAATGGTCAGCTGCCAATCGTCAAACCAGAGCTGCCACTCCTCGGGAAAGCTTGAGAAGGTCATGTCGCCATTGAAGGCGATGAACAGGGGCCGAATCTTGGCGACCATCTCATTGGCAGCTCGACGTCCCTCATTGACTTCATTGAGGGGATTCGGATCGCCGTGGCGCGAATCACCACCCGCGATGAAGGAAAACTCCTTCGGGCTATCAGGTGCTGTTAGAAACCAGAGCATGCGGCTCTGCGAGACGGAATCGCGGATGACGAAGTAGTAGGCAGTGTCGGGCTGAAGTCCCGTCAAGTAGGCAAAGCGGTTGTCCATGCCCTTGCCTCGCGCTTGGTCGATGACGCCATTGACCCGGGTATCATAGGGATGTGCGATGGCTGCGGTGGGGATCTCGGCGTCGAAGGAGGCTGGGAGATTGTCAGGATTCGAGGAATAAAAAACGGTCGCGACCGACGGGGTGGAAAGAGGGTTCTCGGAGAGCAAGCCGGATTGCTCCCAGCCAATGGTCGCGGTGGTGGCGGGGTCGTTCGTCCAGGTGAGGCGGTAACGGCCAGTTTCGGCTAAAAGGTTGAGAGTGAGGGCGAGGAACGCGGCGAGAAGACGGAGCATGGCAAGGGTCCATCGAGAACGGGACGTCGGTTGGCCGCGAGCTCTTAACCGTAACGATTCTGTTACGAAATTGTTGCATCCGGCGACAGCTTGTCACCGGCCTGTGGACGAAGGATCTCGCGATGGACGCATGAGAGCCAGGCAGAGGGCGAGAGGAAGAAGGCCGTGTGGAAGCCGCAGGATGCCCTCGGCAAGCCAGGGGTCGAGCCCATACAGCTTCTCGGCCGGGGTGAAGTGGGCCCACGGTCGCGCAATTGCGGTGGTGAAGCCCCAAAAGGTGCAATAGGTGGCTGCCAGTCGGGCGATGAGAGGGTGTGGGAGAAGCAGGGCGCCGGCCGCGAGGAGATCGAGGACTCCGGCCACGACTAAGAATGAGCGGGTCGCCTCGGGTTCGAGTGCGAGCGTCTTGCCGACCATGAAATACCACTCTTGGGGAGGAGGAAAAATGCCGAGCGCAAAGAGGCCGTGCCCAACGAAGGTGGAGGCAATCGCAAGCCGCATCAGCCAAGCGGTTGAATTGTTCCCGGCCAGTCCAATCGTCGTCGCCATAATCAGGATGCAAGGTGTGGCGAGCCTGATCAATTGCTCGAAAAGTCGCGTGGTGTTGTGGCCCTTGGATTCATAAACAGCCCAAGCGTGCAGGCCGAGGCCTAGAGAGGCAAGGAGGAGGATGCCGATGCCGACCCACTGCCGGAGGTGCCTCGTTCTGGAGAGCAAGAAGTCAAGAGTGCGGAGGTTGGGTGAAGCGGTTGGTTCGTCTTCCGCTTTGCCAATGCCGAGGGGGCGCTTTGGCAAGGTGAGAGAGGCCAGCCCGGCAAACAAAAAGAGGAAGCCGAAAAGGCGAATGATCCCATCGATGGTCGGCGAAGAGGTCGCGAGCCATTGCGACCAGTTCTTTCCTGAGAGGAACTCGATTGGCTCCCGGTAACGGGGATTCCAGAGGAATTGAGTCAGCGGTGCCCGTTGCTTGTCGAGATAGAGCCAAGCATAGCCAGAGAAGAGGCAAAGACCGGCAAGGCGGAGCAGAATGAGTCGGGGCGAACGAAATGGACTGGATGGGCTGGGCACTGGCGTCGTCGGAGACTGTTCCGGCCCAGCCGAGTCACGCAACCCTTCTTCCTCACCTTCGCTACTCAGGCCGCTCCGATACTGAGGGCAGGTTGGGAGAGCCCCCGCTCATAGCAGGCAATGAGCTTGCTGAAGCAGAGGTCCCAGGAGAAGTGCTCTTCGACGTGCTGGCGGGCGTTGTGAGAGAGCTCTTGCCGACGGGGAAGGAGCTGGGTGATCGCGGCAGCCATGGCCTCGTGATCATCGACTGGGACGAGCCGACCCAGGCGGTCATTGACTCGCTCGCAAAGGGCACCGGCCTCGACCCCGACGACGGGCAGCCCGGCTGCTTGGGCCTCAATAACGGAAAGGCCGAAGGTTTCATGAGGGCCGGCGGTCACATAGAAGTCGGCGGAAGCCAGGCAGCGGGCGAGAGCGGTAGGGTCCTGCTGGAAGGGGAGGAGGTGAAGACCCTCGATGGAAGCAGCGGCGTCCTCGAGCTCCTTTTTCAGGGGGCCTTCGCCGATGAGGGCGAGGTGGGCGGGAGTGCCCCCGGCGCGAAGGGTTTTCAGGCTCTCCACCAGGGTGGGAACGTGCTTCTCGACATCGATGCGTCCGGCGAAGATGAGGAGGGGCTCGTCAGGTGCGACGCCTAGTTCGGTGCGAAAGTCCGGGTCGGCCCGGTCGGGGTGGAAGCACTCAAGGTCAACTCCAAGCGGGATGAGTTCGGCATCCCCGATGCCATATTCCTTCAAGCGTTCGATCTGAGCGGGTGTTGCTGCATAGACTTGGTCACACTTGCCAAAGATACGGGAAAAGTAGTCCTCCGCCTCCGCCTCGGCCGCGTCGGCAATTTTCAAGCCCAGATTGGAGATGATTTCGCTCCAATGGCCAAGCCCGTCGACGAGGGCATGGCGCAGGGGCGTGCCCACGTAGGCATCGGCGATATCGGTATGGAAGTAGCCACCGATAAGGCAGGGGGGCTCCCCGTTCTTCACCCGCGCATCCCGATAGGAGAAAGCGGCCCATGGACAGCAGGCGTAGAAGCTGGCGAGCTCGATAACGTCGACATTGGTCTCTTCGAGCGCCTTCTTGATCTTACCGGGTCGATAGAAATAGCGGTAGGGCGCGCAGCCGGGGATGATGGGACTGGCAATGGTGACGGTGGTCGCACGACCCTCCCGGACAATGGTGTCCTCCTCACCAGGGATGATGAGGACGTGCTCATGGTCAGTTTGATCGAGGAGATACTGGCGCTTCTGATCGATGTAGCGGCGGATGCCGCCGCTGGTCTCGGTGTAGGAAAAGGTGAGGTCGCAGATTTTCATGATGGAGAGGGGAAGAGTGAGTCGAGGGGGATGGCTTGTCCGAATTCGCCCTCGAAGGTGTGCCTCCGGCCGCTGCGGCGGGCCGTGCCGCGGACGGAGCCTGTGTCGTCGGTGACGTCGATATGGATAGCGAGACCAAGCGCAGGGAGGCGGATGGAGAAGCCGATATCGGCTGCAGCGGCAGGGAATCGGGGCCGGAGGAGGCAGCAACCGTTCTCGTCGCGCTCGAGTCCGAAGAGGCACTCGATAACAAGGCTGTTCACCAAACCGGTCCAGCCGACAAATTCAGGGCGTGGCTTGTTGCCCAAGGTCCACTTCTTCCATTGGTTGCCCCGCTTGCGATTGAGATCATCGATGCCCGGCTGATTGGGGTCATAGAACTCATAAAGCCGCCGCGTCTCCGCATGGGTCGCATAGACGCCATCGCAGAGCTTCCAGACCAGCTCGGAGGCTTCGCGATGGAAGCCATAACGCTGTAGGCCGAGGATGGCGCAGTAGGCGGTATTCAACCACACCGGTCCCCGCCACATATCGAGCTCGAAGGAGGGATCGTCTGCAGCAACGGAAGGGAAGGGGATGGGCGTGGCGAAGGATTTGGGTGCGACGACTTGTTTGAGGATGTGTTCAGCGCGTCCTTTATCGGGCACCCCCGCCATCAGTGGGATTAAGCCAGCGATGGTGCGAAACTTGAGCTGCTCACCGGTATCGAACTCCCAATCCGTGTAGAGGCCAAGCTCTTCGCTCCAGAGTTTTTCATTGATTAGCTGACGCAGCTTGTCGGCTTTCTCCGTGTAATGCTGCTCTTCCTCCTTGCGATCGAGCTTCCTTGCCAGCTCGGCCAGCGTTTCGTTTTGGACGACCATGAAGCCGCTCAGGTCAGGAGCGGCATAGCGACGGGTATCGATGAGGTCGCTCTCGGTTCGATTGCCAAAGCGGGGAGCATTCTCAACTCCGGACTCATAGGCATGTTCCCAGTAGAAGAGGCCGCTTTCGTGGTAACGGTGCTCATAGAGCCACTTGTTATAGACGCTGAGCGCACCGAAGAGCTGCTGCATCCTTGCAGGTTCGAGAGGTTCTGATAGAGGGCTGCGTAGTAGGTGGTGAAGAGACCAGGCGATGAGGGGAGGCTGCGTGTAGGAGGAGGCGGTGAGATCGGTGACCACGTGCTGGAGCCGGGCTCCGTCACGGAGGCGAATCACCGAGTCCAAGACCTCCATGGCCGTTGGATTGTCCCACCACTTCCAGACTTGGGCGATGAAGGCCGAGTCCCAGAGGTAGACACCCTTGAAGGCCGGGGCGGGATGAGCGTAGCGAGTGTCAGAGAGAACGTCGGGCTTTTGAAGATTGAGAAAGAGAGTCGCGTAAACGGCGGCAAAACCTTCCTCCCAACGGTCCGCTAGGTCGGAACTCGCGTCCAGGTGGAGAGAGGGCGGCTTGTGCTTGACCGACTTCTCCGCAAGAAGGTGCCGAGTCAGCTCGATGGGGACAGGACCCCGCTTTCGCCCGAAGAGCCGCGACCACAGGACGAGGTCGAAGCCGTAGAGGGTCATTCGATGGAATTTGGTCGCGACCCGGGCAGCACCCGAGGAGCGCATGCGCAGATGGCTGAGGCATTGACTGATCAGATGGCGGATTGAAGGCATGGGCAGGTTCCGGAATTCGGACCACTCCATTTCGCAAATGCCCTGCCAAGGGCTGAGGGCCTGATTTCCAAGTCATTCTTCCCAATCAACCGCCTCTCCCGTGCATTCTGCGGGAGCGTGGCTTCCCTTCTTCCATGAAAACTGCATGACGGGAGGAGGGGCGAGCGGGGCAAGGAATCCCCCGTGGTCGGTCTTTTGGCTTGTGGGGACTGGCTCTTCTAGCGAGCTTTCGGTCCGTGAGTGATTCGGATTTGCGACGGAAGTTTTCTCGGGCGGTATTGAAAATCAGCGGCGAAGCCCTGCGTGCGGAGGGAAGTAAGGATAACATTTCACCGGAGATTGTGGAGCGAATGGCCAAGGAGATTCGCTCCGCGGTTCGCGATGCCGGGGTCGAGCTGGCGGTCGTCGTCGGTGGGGGTAATTTCTGGCGTGGCGCTTCCGCCAGCGCCAGAGGGATGGACCGCGCTACGGCGGACTACGTGGGGATGATGGCGACAGTCATGAATGCCCTCGCTCTTCAAAGCGCGCTTGAGGAAGAAGGTGTCACTACCGTGGTGCAGAGCGCTATCGAGATGAAGAATGTGGCGGAACCCTTCATCCGGCGGAAGGCTGAACGTCACTTGGGCGAGGGCCGGGTCGTCATCTTTGCCGCTGGGACGGGGAGCCCCTTCTTCTCCACCGATACCACTGCGGCTCTCCGGGCCAATGAGATTGCCGCAGATGTCATCTTCAAGGCCACCCAGGTCGATGGCGTATACGACAGCGACCCCAAGACCAATCCGGATGCCAAGCGCTATGACAAGGTGAGCTTCGTGGAATGCCTCTCCAAGCGTCTCAAGGTCATGGATGCCACCGCCTTCAGTCTCTGCCTGGACAATGACCTGCCCATCGTCGTCTTCGACATCGGAGTCAATGGCAACATCACCAAGGCCTTGAGCGGCGAAGACATCGGAACCATCGTTACTGGCGAGGAGTAAGCCAATTGCTCCGGCAGCCTTTTCGCCCGGAGCTGACTTTTCAATTGGCCCACGGCCCGCCTTGGGCTTTGCTGGCCGCGAACGAAACCCGACAAACATGACACCGGAAGAAAGCTTGATGGAAGTGGAAGAGGCGATGCAGAAATCGCTCGAGTATATGGATCAGGAATTTGGCGGGATCCGCACCGGCAAGGCCTCGCCTTCGCTTGTGGATAACGTCGATGTCAATGTCCCCAGCTATGGCAGTGTGATGAAGCTCAAAGGCTTGGCCGTGATCTCGACACCCGAGCCCCGCATGTTGCTGGTCTCTCCCTTCGACCCGACCACAACCAATGACATCGAACGCGCGATTCGTGAAGCCAACCTTGGGCTGAATCCTGCCGTCGATGGCACCAATATTCGCCTCGTTGTGCCCGAACTCACCGAAGAGCGGCGCATGGAGATGGTCAAGCGCCTCAAGGGCATGGCCGAGGACGCCCGCGTCCGTGTCCGTTCTGCGCGGAAATCCGGTATGGATAGCGGTAAGAAGATGAAAAACGACAACGTCCTGACCGAAGACAGCCTCAAGGACTACGAGAGCCAAGTTCAGGAGCTCACGGACAAATACGTGAAGCAAATCGACGAAGCGGCCTCAGCCAAGGAGGCCGAGGTGATGACCGTCTAACTTGAGTGAAGGGAGTTTCATTCTCCTCGCTCTCGCTTGCCAGCTTGGGGCAATTGCCCAGGTAAGCAGAACCTTTTTCAAAGGCAGCTGGTGACTCCTCACCGCTGCCTTTTTTCCTGCGAGTCTGCGCCGAGGATCCCGAACAGTATCGAACCGTGGTTGGGTTCACTGAGTTGTTCGGTGGTGGTCAGAATCTGATTCAAGAGATATCGCAGCTTTTCCTGCGATAAGTGAGGAACGGTAGGGATGTCTCGCCGAGACATCCCTAACAGGTCATTGAAAAACGGCCCTTTTTGCTAGTTGAGTTTGCTGCGTCCCTTCGAGGAGCCGGACAGGGACTGGGAGCTTTTGGCGCAGTGAAGCACTTTTCGGGGCAGTCAATAGAGATAGCAACGTGGCTTCAGCGCGGTCCTTCGCGTGATCGAATAGGAAGTGTCGAAAGGGGGGGGAACAAGCGTCTTCCTATCTTGAGGGTTAGGAGCCCGGAGGATCCGTGGGGCGCGAGGGTGGCTGCCAGAGAGGCTTGGGTCGGGGTCCGGTTCCTTGGTCGCCCAAGCGGGCCTGGGTTCTGACCGCATCGGCGACAGAATTGGCGAGGCGATCGCGGTAGGCGGGATCCGCGCAAAGACGGGCTTCGGCTGGATTGGAGAGGTAGCCGAACTCAAGGAGGACGCAGGGGACGTCGGGATTGCGGGTGAGGCGAAGCCGACGGCGGCGGAGACCCAGGTTTCCTCTCTCGGAGGGGACGACGGACTCCAAGTTCCGCTGAATGCGGGTGGCGAGACCATGGGAATCCACCCGCCAGTAATAAGTCTCTGGGCCCCGGACCGAGCCGCGGCCACTGCCAGTCGAATTGTAATGCAGGCTGAGGAGGATGGCTCCGTCGCGTTGGCTGGCGAGGCGGACTCGCTCGTCGAGGTCGATAAAGCGGTCGCTCTCCCGCAGCATGATGACGTGGAAGTCTTTGCTAAGTTTTCTCTCGAGTCGTTTTGCGGTATCGAGGGCGAGATCCTTTTCCTTTTGTCCAGTGGACCGGGAGACGGCTCCGCTATCGCTGCCGCCGTGACCGGCATCGATGATGACCGTTGTGAAGCCCCGGGGGCCTTCGCGGTGTCCCCATTCGTCGCGGGAGAGGGAGGTTCCTCCGCCGGTTCGCGCTGGGCCGCTACTGGATGAGGTGCAGGAAGAGAGGAAGGATACGAAGGTCAGCGCGGAGAGAAAGGCCAAGCCTGCGGAGGAGAGCCAGTGCCATTGCTTTGGCAGAGGCTCACCTGCGCGGCCGGAAGGCGTCATTCGATTCATGCTTGAGACATCCCAGAGGGGAGGGTGGTGTCAAGCTCTCGCTTGATTGGCTCCGAAAGAAGAGAAACGCCACTAGCCGTGAGTCGAAATCGGGAAGTTAGCGCCAAGCTTTCGCTGAAAATTTTTTGTGCAGGCTCATCTCTGGTCGCCGGTTAGAGGCTCGATTGCGAGTCTCGAGTGAACAGGTGGGTGGACTTGTATTGTTGTTGTATGAGGTTATTCTTCAGTGAGTTGCGTATGTCTAGTGGGGTGTTGCTAGAAAGATAGCAAAAAAATTGGGAAGGAGATGCTTGCGTTGATATTTAAAGCTGATTAATAGTCTGCCCTCTAGTTCCTTTTCGACGAAAAGGCTTCCCCCCAACCCCCAACCCCCATGAAGGTCTTCCCAGTCCCCACCTGTATTGTCGTCTCTAGCTGTCTCGCTTTGCCAAATTTGTTTGCTGCATCAGCAACGTGGATTCTCGATGAAAATGTGTCGTTATTTGGCGAATGGGCCAATGGGAGCGGGGGGGTGCAATCGCCGGGTTACTCGGGACCTTTCGAGGAATTTTCGACCGCTGCGAGCAACCTGAGTAATTTCAATAACGGGATCCACCTTCCTTCGACGGCGGCGAACTTCGACGAAGCTCCAGTCGATGCCACTTCGCTCCTGATGTCGCATCGGAACCTCGTAGGGACGAGCTATCTAGTTGATACGCAAAACGCCTTTGATTTAAGTAGCGAGGGAGATTCGTTAAGGATCGTCTTCGCTAATCATTACTTACATAACTATGCCCCTGATGGCGCCTCATACGGGAGCAACTTCACCCTTTGGGAGGTCGGGATCTCGACCACAGCCCAATCGGTCTTCGGCGGAGTCGGAGACGATTCCTTTTTCTTTGCGGGAGTCAATACCACTAATCCCCTGACTCGAGAAACCAATCAGAAGACTCCGGATAACACCTTCGATGTCGTGACTTACACCGACAGTTCTGTCGGAGGGGTCAATGGAGGAGACACCCTGGCGGGAGGTAATGTCTTAGCTGCTGATCTTAATCTTGATGCGCTAGCGATTAATGGTCCAAGCGATGCCCGAGCTGCCAATGCAAGTAATCCCGGGGGAGTAACCTATCTCTACGACCTGACGATAGTGAATGCGTCGGCCACCACCTTTGATATTCTTTACACAATCACCGAGTTCGATGCCACGGGGATGCAACTCTCGGACACAGTCACTCCTACTGGAGTTGTGTTCTCCGGGACGCAGGAAGACGTGGTTCATGATTTGGATAGTGAGTCTCTTTCGAGTGTCTATCTTGGATTAGGCTATCGCACCTTGGACAGCAACAATCCGAATAGCGGAACAACCTTCGATTACAACAGCGTATACTCGATCTCGGTGCCTGAGCCCGGGAGCGCGCTTCTTCTCGTTCTTTCGCTCCCCGTGCTCTATCGTCGTCGACGTTAGATGGGGGGATGAGCGGAAGCCTTGCCTCTTGAGGTGAGCTGCCACGCGAGATCGGAGCGCGGCGAGCGGGCTGGTCTTTTATTCGTGACCCCAGGCGGCTCCCTGCCTTCACTGGGGATATGAAAACGTTTATCCTCAGTTTGCTAGTAATCGCTGCGGCGTCTGCGGCAGAAAGGCCGAATATCCTCATGATCCTAGCCGATGACATGGGCTATGGAGATTTGGGGTGCATGGGGTCGGAGGTGATTCAAACCCCGAACCTCGATCGATTGGCGAAGGAGGGTGTTCTTTGCACGCAGGGCTATGTGCCTTCTTCGGTTTGTTCGCCTTCCCGGGCAGGGATCTTGACGGGGCGCGATCCGCGTCGATTTGGTTACGAGGGGAATCTGAACAAAGGTGGCGATGCCTATGCGACGCGGCACGAGTTGCAGGGGCTACCGGTCACCGAGCACACGCTGGGAGATCATCTCAAAGCGGCTGGGTATGCGACTGCGCTCATCGGGAAGTGGCATCAGGGGCACCGGGAGCAGTTCCACCCCAACCAGCGCGGGTTCGACCATTTCTTTGGGATGTTGAATGGGAATCACAATTACTTTCCCACCGCCGAGAGAAATCATCTGGAGGAAAACGGTGAGCCGGTTCGCGAATTTTCCTCCCCTTACCTCACTGATTGCTTCACGGATGAAGCGATCGAGTGGATTGAGGAAGAGAAGGAGAGGCCTTGGTTCCTGTTCGCGTCCTATAATGCCCCTCATACGCCGATGCAGGCGACCGAAGCCGATCTGGCTCGTTTCTCCCATATCAAGGATAAGACCCGTCGCACTTACGCCGCCATGATGTTCGCCTTGGATCGGGGCGTGGGTCGGTTGGTCGATTATCTGGAGGAGAAGGGTGAGCGGGAGAATACCCTGATCGTCTTCTTCTCGGATAACGGAGGGGCAACCAATAATGGCTCTTGGAATGGGCCGCTTGCCGGTCGCAAGGGCTCCTTGCGGGAGGGAGGAGTCCGCGTTCCTTTCATCTTTAGTTGGCCGGCACGTCTGCCTCAGGGTGAGGTGACCGGGATGCCCCTTTCCGCCCTCGACTTATTGCCCACTTTTTTGGCTGCGGCCGAGGCGGAGCCCTTGTCGCTTGAGGGGCCGCTCCCGCATGAAGATCGAGGGAATCGGAAGCGGGCGAACCGCCTCTATGGCGCCTATGATGGTCGTGATCTTTTGGCGGCCTTAAGCGAGGGCGAAGGAGGAGGCGCGGAGCGGGCGCTTTTCTGGCGCTTGCAGGGACAGAGCGCAGTCTTCTACGATGGCTACAAGCTGCTCAAGCCATCCCATCGCCCGGCCCAGCTCTTCGCCCCCGGCTCCGACCCTGGTGAGCAAATCGACCTGGCACGGAATCGGCCGGAGAAGTTGCATGAGCTGTTCGAAATGCTCGGCGAGTGGGAGTTTTCGCTCGCGACCGTCCCCTTGTGGGATTCCTCGCCAAGGTGGTCGGCGGATTCGGCCAAAATTTACGATACGGAACCTATTGAGGAGCCGAAGTGAGGAGGGCTTAATGAAGGCATGCCCTTCGCGCGCGCCTTCGTGCTTTGGCAGGGGCGTCGTCGGGGAGGCTGCCGAGGGGGATTCTAGTAGGTTCTGCCGCGATAGTGTTGGATTCGAAGGTTTGACTTCGCATCATTTGCTCAATCCTCTTCGTTGGATTGGAAGGACGAAAAGTTAGTTGCATTTTGCAGGAGCGGGCCAACCTTGCGCTGATGAGCGAAACCAACACGTCACAAGAACTAATCGAAGCGCTGCGCTTGGTCGTGGCAGATACATATGCGTTGATGGGGCAGACCCATCTCTGTCACTGGAATGTCCGCGGGCCGAGCTTCTTTGCCCTCCATGCTGCCTTCGAGGAGCAATACAATGAACTCTTCGCCGCTGTTGATGAGCTGGCCGAGCGCGTCCGCGCGATTGGGTCGTTGGCTCCAGGCGGTCTCTCCAAGCTCTCCGAGATGGCGGGCATCCCCGAAATCAAGGAAGACGCCACCGCAGAGGAAATGGTGAGCCACCTGTCAGAGGCCAATGCGAAAGTGGTCAAAGATTTGGCTAAGGTTCGCGATTTGGCTGGCGAAGGCGATCCTCAGACCGAGGATTTGGCCATTGCCCGGATTCAGGTGCACGAGAAGTTCATCTGGATGCTGAACAGCTACCTGGCCTAACTCCGGCTTGAATTTTTTCGCTGCCCAGCTCTTCAGGCTCCTGCCGGAGACTGAGGGAGGAGCAGCCTTTATGACGGACCTCCACTGGCGGGGTCCGTTTTTGCGTGGTCATCTTCCGCCGCTCATCCTAGCGTTCCTTCATGAGTCACGCGCCCTTGCCGTTCCCTGACCGACGTTCTCTGCCACCGATTGATCAAGTGGGCTTGGAAGAACGGGCGGCCCGGTTTTGCACCCGCAGTCTCAAAAAAGAGACCAAGATGGAAGCGCTCCGTCTGGCGGTGACCATGCTGGATGTGACGACTCTGGAAGGGGCGGATACGGTGGAGAAGGTGCGCCAGATGTGCGCCAAGGCCCTTCGCCCCGACCCCCGGGATCCTTCCATCGGACCCGCTGCCGCCGTGTGCGTGTATCCAAGGATGGTGAAGGCCGCGGCGGAGGCCGTCGCGGGTCGGATCCATGTGGCCAGTGTGGCGACCCAGTTTCCCAGCGGGCAGATGAGACTGAAGGAGCGCGTTGCTGAGATCCGCTATGCGGTGAAGGAGGGAGCGGACGAGATCGATATGGTCATCTCCAGGGGTCAGTTTCTCCAAGGCGATGCGCGCGGAATTTATAAGGAGATCGTGGCCTGCAAGGAGGCCTGTGGCGAGGCTCATCTCAAGGTCATCCTGGAGACTGGCGAGCTGGCCACCTACGATAACGTTCGTTGGGCCAGCGAGATCGCGATGTGTGCGGGCGCGGACTTCATCAAGACCTCGACTGGGAAGGTGAGTCCTGCGGCTACGCTCCCGGTAACGCTCGTCATGCTGCAAGCAATCGAAGAATTTCATGAGCGGACCGGCCGAATGGTCGGGATGAAGCCGGCCGGAGGAATCAGCAATGCCAAGCTTGCGCTCCAATATTTGGTCATGGTACGGGAAGTACTAGGAGCCTCGTGGCTGACGCCTGATTGGTTCCGCTTTGGCGCCAGTTCGTTGACCAATGATCTGCTGAGGCAGATTCGAAAGCAGGAGACCGGACGTTACCAAATGGCCGGTGATTTTTCGAAAGATTAGGCCCGATTGATGAACCGTAGGTCACCCCAATACCTCTTGTAAGCAAGCCTTCCCGATTCGATTGGCCTCATCCCTTGCCAGTCATCGTTTCAAAACATTTCCAACCCAACCTATTCTACCATGAGCAATCATTCATTCTTAAGCGGCGGATTCGCTCCCGCTCCGGAATCCGCCGATCATATCGACATCAAGCAAAGCTACGATCACTTCATCGGTGGCAAGTGGGTGAAGGCCAGTGCGCGGCGGACGACAATTAATCCGGCAACGGAGGCCGTTATCGCCGAAGTGGGGGAAGCGGGGAAGAGGGAGATCAATGCGGCGGTCAAGGCGGCCCGAAAAGCTTATGACGGCGTGTGGGGACAGATGAGCGGTGCCGAGCGCGGCAAGTATCTCTATCGTATCGCCCGTCTGATTCAGGAGCGAGCGCGGGAATTGGCCGTGATCGAAAGCATGGACGGTGGGAAGCCGATTCGCGAGAGCCGGGACATCGATATTCCTCTTGTTGCAGCCCACTTCTTCTACCATGCCGGTTGGGCCGACAAGCTCGAGTATGCCTTCCCGGGGCGAACTCCCTCTTCGATTGGTGTGGTGGGGCAGGTGATTCCCTGGAACTTCCCTCTCCTCATGGCGGCTTGGAAAATTGCTCCTGCCCTCGCCTGTGGGAATACCGTGGTGCTGAAGCCTGCGGAAACGACGCCCCTGACCGCCCTCAAATTGGCGGAGTTGTTAGAGGATGCCGGATTGCCTCCCGGAGTGGTGAATGTGGTGACCGGAGGGGGAGAGACCGGGAAGCTGCTCGTCGAGCACCCGGATGTGGACAAAGTGGCCTTCACGGGATCCACCGAGGTGGGCAAGGCGATCCGCCGATCTGTGGCTGGCACGGGCAAGCGATTCACTCTCGAGTTGGGCGGTAAGGCCGCCAATATCGTCTTCGAGGATGCCGCGCTCAATCAGGCGGTGGAGGGGATCGTCAATGGCATCTTCTTTAACCAGGGTCATGTTTGTTGCGCGGGTTCCCGTCTCTTCGTGCAGGAGAGTATCGCCGACTCATTGGTGCGAAAGCTCCAGAAGCGGATGGAGACCCTGGTGGTGGGAGATCCTCTTGATAAGAATACGGACATTGGAGCGATCAACTCCAAGGAGCAACTCACCCGCATCAAGGAGCTGGTGAAATGTGGAGATGAGGAGGGCGCGTGTCGTTGGGAGACGGGAGCAAAGTTGCCGCGCAAGGGCTTCTGGTTTAAGCCGACCTTGTTTACCGATTGCGCGCAAAGCCATCGCATTGTGCAGGAAGAAATTTTCGGACCGGTGCTGGCTATCCAGACCTTCCGCACTCCCAAGGAGGCCATTGAGAAGGCAAATAACACTCCCTATGGATTGAGCGGCGGCGTGTGGAGCGACAAGGGCTCGAAGGTCTTCAAGGTTGGCAGTGCCCTGCGGGCCGGTGTCGTTTGGGCAAATACTTTCAACAAGTTCGACCCCACTTCTCCCTTTGGAGGGTATCAAGAAAGCGGGATCGGGCGTGAGGGGGGAGTCCATGGCCTCGGCGCGTATGTGAACCTCAGTTGATTCGTCCGGCGCGGGATTGTTGTGTCGTTACTAAGATGTTAGTAGAGTGGCGTTGCCTCCATTCTGCGGCAGAGAGGGAATAAGGGGCGGGGGGACGGCCTCTTATCGGCGATGAAGGTAAACGAAAGCGAGTCTACTATGTGGGGCGTTGATAGGTCAGTGACGAATTGGATTCTCGCCCTGCTCACCATCATCATGCTCGCCAAGTTTGGATTCCCCAAGCTCATGGGAGATCCCGTGAGTGTGAAAGGGTTCAATGATTTTAGTCCCGCATTGGGGCTGGACCCTGATGGCTTCCGGATATTCACGGGCGTTGCCGAGCTGACGAATGCATTACTCCTCCTTGTGTCTTTGTTCTTGGTGAGATTCAGGATTTGGCTTCTCGCGATAGGCTATGGTCTCACCTTGTCGACAATGGTTTCGGGCTTGCTGATTGAGTTTTTTGCGAGGGAGGAGCCGAAGATGCCTTTGGTGGTGATCGCGGTGGTGTTCATCCTCATCTCAGCCTTCCAATTGCGTATTCCCTTCAACCACTACCTTAGCCGTCGCCGGGGTGCCCGGACCGGTTGAGCACCGGATTTTCAAAGAGACTTGTTTTCGGTTCCGCTCGAGATGAGAACGCGCTCGGAGCGAGCGGGAGAGCCGGGAGTCGTGGAAAATCGAGTGACGACCGTGACGCCGAACGGGAGCGATGAACAGGTGCTTGCGGCGCGATTGGCTTCGGTTCGTCAATTTTCAGGGACCCGGTGCTGGCAGGTTCGGGGCGGAAAGCGCTCGGCAGAGCTTGATCGCCACCGGATCAGGGCTAGGGTCTCGCGCGCGAATGAAGAGAGCGGCTGAGGGATTGGAACCGGCGGATGTGACGCAAGGACAGCTTTGGAAGACTGCCGGGCTGTTGCTTGCCGCGATTGTGCTTGGAGGAGGAGGGATTCTGTATGGCTACCTGACCCACTTGAGTAAGCAGATTGATGAGGAAGAGAGGACGGGGGAGTTTCGTCCAGCCTTCGCTGATGAACTCATTGGGCAGATGCGCTTTCGGCTTGCGGATGGTGAGGTGGTCGATACCACCCAGATTGAGGAGGATGTTTGGCTCTTGATGCAGTCCTCATTGGATAAGGTGGGCCAGCATGAAGAGAGGGAAAAGGCGCTCGCCGCCCTGCCGGAAGAGGGAATCAAGAAGCTGGTCTTTTTCATCAATGTTGACCCGAACGATCCCGAGGAGATGGCCCTCATGGCGGACCTTCCCGAGGAAGAGGGCACTTGGCATATCGCAGCCAAGGATGAGGTTCCCTTGAAGTGGCTGAAGACCGAGGTCAAATTTGGCATCATGCCTTCTCAGAAAGAAGGCGAGTGGCATTACGATACCAGCATCGTTGTGGTGAAAAGAGATTGGCCGAAGCCTGACAAGCCGCGGGTCCATGTCCGGGGGGAGCGTTTCGATTTCGATCAAGCCAAGGCGGATGCGGTCAAGGGCGGGCGCCCCGAGCTAGCCGATGGCTACCGCGACGATTGGTTCGTCAAGACGGTGAAAATTTTGTTGGCGGAGAAAGATCCCACCAAAGAAGAGAAATGAGCGACAAAGTTAAAATCATCCTTATCTACAGTTTCGTAGCAGTTTTTGGCCTTCTGCTGACTGGAGGCTTCATCTGGGTGCGGCAGGCTCGGCTCGCCAAGGAGCGTGCGCTGACTGAAGCGCGGCTGGCGGAGAACGTGGGACGGCAAGAAAAGTCCGAATTCTTAACGCTGGAGGAGGACCTGGTCGCGGTCAACCAGGCTGGGGAAGAAGTTCGTTTGTCGGAATTGGAGGACAAGGTCTGGATGCTTGCGGAGTTCTTCGCCGAATGTCCGATGTGCGCGCAGCGGAACGCGGATCACCTGCTCAAGTTTTATAACAAATATAAGGATCATCCCGACTTTCATGTCGTTTGCGTCTCCGTGGACCCGGAGACTGACGACCCCGAGAGATTGCAGGAAATGGCGGACTCCCTGAACGTTGACGTCGAGGACTGGTGGTTTCTGACTGGTGACCGGGAGACTCTCCATCGCTACATGGAGAAGGAAGCGGCCTTCCTCTCCATCAGGGAGCGAACCAATCCGGAGGATATCGAGGTGATGGGCCGATTCGCCCATGACATGGGGCTCGCTGTGATTGGGCGCGGAATGCGCATGGTGGAAAAAAAAGACCTCTTTTGGGCGCGGGAACAGGGTGACGGCTTGTATGAGCACCAAGAAGAGCTTTTGACTGCAGCCATCGAACGGGAGTTGAACGATGAGTGAGCGAATGCGATTTTTAAGCCGTCCTAGCAAGGACGCGCTGGCGGGTAAGTTGAGGGTTGCGGTCTGGATCGTAACGATTTTGGTCTGGATTTTGGTTGCTCTGATGCGGAGTCCCGATATCCGCATCCCTCTCCCGGAGGGCACTGACCTGTCCTTCTTGCCCGGGGTGAATGCGGTGCTCAATAGCTTGGTGGCGGTCCTGCTGGTGGCTGGCCTGTGGGCAGTTCTGCAAGGGCGCATCGTTCTCCATCAACGGATGATGGGGGGAGCGGCCTTGGTCTCGACGATCTTCCTTCTCTGTTACGTGGCCTACCACTTTACGAACGAGGAGACGCGATACGGCGGCGAGGGCTGGGTGAGGACGGTTTATTTCATCATTCTCTTCACCCACATCGCGTTGGCCGCATTGAGTTTTCCCTTCATCCTGCTCACCTTGGTCCATGCCATCACCAATCGCTTCGGGATGCACAAGCGCCTCGCGCGCGTGGTGTATCCGGCGTGGCTCTACGTCGCGGTGACCGGTCCGATTGTTTACTTGATGCTCAAGCCTTACTATTGAGATGAAAACGTTGCGATTTGATGATCCGGCTCTTGCCGAGCTTGATCGGCGGGCTGTGCCCGGAGATGAGGTGCGGGAGGCAGTTGCCGGCATCATCGACCAGGTGCGGAGCGGGGGAGATGAGGCGCTTGTCTCCCTGACGAAAAAGTTCGATCAGGCCGACCTTTCCGGAGGCCTGTGGGTCAGCGAGGAGGAATTCGAGCAAGCTCGGGCGGCCATTGATCCTCGCACGAAGGATGCGGTGGAGGCGACGCTGCGGAATATCACCTTCTTCGCGAGCAAAAGCCTGCGCCAGGATTGGTCGGAGCTGAATGAGCAGGGTGCGGAAGTCGGAGAGCGCTTCGTCCCCTTCGAGCGGGTGGGGTGCTATGTGCCCGGCGGCAAGGCTCCCCTGGTCTCGACGGCGCTGATGACGGCAGGATTTGCTGGAGCAGCCGGGGTGAAGGAAATCATGGCCGCAACGCCTTGTGGCCCGGACGGCTCGGTCAACCCCGAGCTACTGTATGCCCTCCACGCCGCGGGGGTCAGGGAAGTTCTGAAGGTGGGAGGAGCCCAAGGCGTGGCTGCGATGGCATTAGGGACGGAATCCGTCCGCCCGGTGCAGAAGGTGGTCGGGCCCGGCAATCGCTTCGTCGTTGAAGCCAAGAGGCAGCTGGTGGGGGCGATCTCCATCGATCTCCTGCCGGGGCCTAGCGAGATCATGGTTCTCGCCGATGAGACCGCTCGCGCTGATTATGTGGCAGCGGATCTCCTGGGACAGGCGGAGCATGGTGGCGATAGCGTGATCGGCTTTGTCACCACGTCGCCGACGCTGCTGGAGGCGGTGCTGGGCGAGGTGGAAGTGCAGGCGGCCAAGTTGTCCCGAGGCGACTATCTGCAGGAGGTTTTGAGCGGAGGTGCCTTCGCGATCCTGGTGGACGATCTGGAGCAGGGGGTGAAGGTGGTGAACGATTTTTCGCCCGAGCACTTGTCACTCGTGGTGGCGGATGCGGAGCAATGGTTGCCGCGGATTCTGACTGCGGGGGCAATCTATGTGGGCAATGACTCACCCGTGGCGGTGGGCGATTTCCTCGCGGGACCGAGCCATACCCTGCCGACAGGGGGGAGTGGGAAGAGTTTCTCCGGTCTCCGGGCAGACCAATTCCAACGGCGGATCAGTGTGGTGAAGCTCGACAAGGCGGCGGTGGCCAAGTCGGTCGAGGTCGTGGACGAGTTTTCCCGGATTGAGGGTCTTGATGCGCACGGAGCCTCGGCCCGGATTCGTGTCAGTGGCGAGCGATAGGCTTTGTCCGCTCCGGATGCAGCGTTAGGTTATCCGCGTCTTGAGCGAGGGTGAAGCGAAACGGGAACGGATGTACTTGGCGAAAGCTCTCGCCAAGGGCCCCACGGCGTGCCCGTCCTGCGGCTTCATTCTGGATGACGAGCCTACGGCCTGTCCTCGGTGTGGATTCAGCGGGGAAGTGGCGGTGCGGAAGTTCCGCTTCGATCCTCCGGAACTGACCGCGATCATCGATGCGGGTCAGACGCTATCAGCCGATGAGAAGGCGAGGCTCGAGAAGAGCCTCAAGCGATTGGGCAAGCGATTGCCTCAGGTCCGCTTCATCCTGTGCCTTGTTCCCTTGGTGCCTGAGATCGACCTGCGCGAGTTCGGCTTCTGGCTTCTCAATGCGGGAGCGATGCCGGAGGGGGACGAAGCCAAATCGTTTGGAATCCTTTTCCTGGTCGATTCGAAATCGAAGCGCCTGTCGGTGACCGTTGGTTACGGATTGGAGCCGATGGTGAGAGACTCGGAATGGGAGGAAATCTGTCGATCCCTGCGCCCTCACTTCTTGCGCGAACGCTATGCCGAGGGGATGGAGGAATTTGTAGAAGAAACTGGCAAGCTGCTCATCGAGCGGGCTCTGGAATATAAGAGGGAGATTGCGAAAGGAGACAGGCGATGAGGGCAGTTTTACTTTTCTTACTTCTCTTGGCGTTTGGTTCTCCGGGAGGAGCCCAGACGCTTGATACCTCGAGTCCTCCGGATGATGGGATCTGGGATCCGGAGCGTTTTCTCGATGAAGACTACCGGCATGATATCGCCGCGCGGATTGACAATGAGAAAGTCACCAAGGACTTCGAGCTCTTCGTCGTCCTCTTCCCTCACGAGCCAATGGCCGGGAGCGAGGTGGTGGCCCGGGAGGCTGGGGCCAATTGGGCGACATCCGGCTACTGGGCCGTGATCTACCAGGTCGGTGCCGAGGGGATGCCGGAGTGTGCGATCGGGGGCGAGCTGATTGAATTGCTACGACCGGATGCCGAGCTTGTTATTCGCAATGCCAAGACGATGGCATGGTTGGTGGGCACGAGGCAGGAGCGTCTTGATGAGATGGTTAATGAGGTGGCCACCGGGCTGGGATTTCTCAAGTCGCGGGCCGAGCTCTTGGCGATTCAAGCGGGCGTGGAAGCCCGTAAAGAGAGAGAGGCTCGCAAGGAGGCGAGAACGCGCGCGCTGGTCTATCTGATCGTTTTTTCCTTTTTAGGACTACTGGCCTTGCTCGGCCTGATTATCCTCTTCAAGAGATGGCGGGAGGGGGCTGGTCCCCTGGAGTTCCCCCGTAGTGTGCCGCGCAAGCGTCTGCTGGGGCCTCATAGTGGAGGAGGAAATGTGCAGGTGAGCTTTGGAGAGGAGAGGTGAAAGTGCTAGGCTCCGGCATGGAGATTTTTACTCGCCTGGCTTTTGGAGCCTTGGCCGTCATCCTCACCGGATGCTTGGAAGAGAAGAAACAAACGGCGGAGCCATCGGCTTTGCTCTTCTCGCCCCGGGTGGGGGAGGAGTGGGTGTATGAGGTGAAGGTGACCCTGGACCGTTCCGCACAAATCCCGGAAGGGTTGCTGGAACGGGGGCCGGAGGGAATCAAAGAGAATTACCAGAAGACTCGCACCTACCGAGGCATTGTGGAGCCTGCAGAGGGTGCGGGCGAGCTCTCCTGCTTCGAGGTGCGCAAGGATGGAGGTGAGCCGGAGTATGAGTATGTGATCTTGCGAAGTGACGCCATTCTCGCGAAGGGAGGCAAGCTGGGCGACGATGCCCCGGTGATCCTGCAAAAACCGCTGACTCTCTGGAAAACCTCAGCCAAGGCAGGTGATGCCTGGGGGGAGTCCCTGCCCGATGAGGCGCAGCCGGATGGCCCGCCCTTGATGTCGAGACTGTTTCGTTACCTCGGCGAGGAAGAGATCGAGGTGCTCGGAAAGACGATGAAGGCGCGCCACCTGAGGATGGAGGGGAATACCGGGCCTCTCCTATTGCGGCACGATTATTGGTTCGTTGATCGCATTGGTTACGTCAAAGAGCGTCGCAGCTACTTCAGCTCTGACAAACGCTTGATGGTGATGGAGGAGCACCTGGTGGAGCACAACCGGCCCGCTAAAAGCCCAGCTCCATAAAGTCCGGGCTCTCGATGGGGTCCACCCGCTCGACTTGAAAGAGAGGGAAGGGCCCGTCGGGCGTCTCTTCATAGGTGAGCGTGCCTCCGATTTTGACCCAGCTCCGTTCCTCGAGTCGAGGAGCGACGTCTTCAAACTCAAGAGGAAAGCCCAAGACGAGAGCATCGGCCGCGCAGCAGGTCATCACCGTGCGATAAAGGCGGAGGCGACGCCCATCGGAATTGTTGTCCCGTTCCGCGATGATTTGGCCCTCGGTCTCCACGGCAAGCCCGTCGAAGACTTCCATCATGCCACTGTCTCCGGCGGAGAAGAAAATTTGTCCAACGGGGAGCTGGTAGCGCCCGTCGGCGCTTTGTGGTGTGCTTTCCTCCAGCATTTCCCGAGTGAACTTGGGGATGTCGTAAGCGTTCGCGAGGGCGGCGCGGTTGTTGTAAAGTCCCTTCCGCTCAAGGACATCGAGGGAGTAGCCCTTGGAGGTATCAGCCGCGAGGGCGGCACCCACCGGGAGAATCATCAGGAGAATGAGCGTCAGCGGGCTTTGGTCGTGGTGATGATCGTGATCGTCACCATGGTCGTGATCGTGTCCACAGCCCTCCGGTTCCTTACCGGAGAGGAGGACGAACAGTCCTAGGACGAGCATTCCCATGCCGCCAAGAAAGGCCAGGAGGTGAAACTTGGGGATGAGAAAGTCAGCAAGACGTCCCGAGCTGTAAAGCCAGACGGTGGCTCCTCCCCAGAACATTGCCGCGAGGGCGGGGACGGAAGTTTGCAGCAGCTTCGCCATGGCTGATCATCATCACGTCGGCGGAAAATGCAAAGCGGGAAATGGGCCGACGAGATGCTGACACAAGAATTGGAGGCCCCTAGTTGCCGAAGTTCAGATAGATGCCATGTTGTGCCCAACTGTTAGTTAGCAGTTTCTCAAGTGTTTTGTAATCACGGCCCGCGAGGATTGCCTTGCGGGCCGTGCTTTCGTCTCCTCCGGAGTGAAGAACCTGGACGTAGTCGCGCAGAGTCTGGCCGTCACGCTCTCCATCCATGTGGGCGAGGAAGTAGAATAGCAGGAGAGAGTAGGGATAGGAGTGCGGGAGATCGAGGAAGGTGTCGTAATCGGACTCCATCATTTCCTGAAGCGGGGTGAGCTGTATCCGGGCACCCAGATTATGCCCGCCCCGGCCCTTGTAACCGTAGCTCGTCACGTAGCTTTTGACTGAAGCGAGGTGATTGGCAATCAGGAGCCGGTCATTGGTCATGGGGATGGTGGAGACGTATTCGGCGGCACCTTCCGAGAACCAGCCGGCCTGGAGGAGGGGACCGCGCATGAGCATGTGCGTGACCTCGTGGACCAGGGTCTGGGTGGAGCGATGGGGATCGAGAGCGTATTCGCCATGGCGGGAGATGAGGCCGAGCCCCTTGAAGGGCACGAGAATCACGTCCGGCTGGCTGAGGTAAACGCCGGCGGAACCAGGCAATCCACCCCGCGCGATGTAGTGCTCGTAATCCTCAATGAGGTGGATGGCCATGGGCTGGGTCTGAACGCCATGGAGACGCTGCAAGGCCAGCGGGAGCTTGCAACAGTATTGGTGGGTGAGCTCGAACTGGAGGGCGAATTCCCTCAGGACATGAGTTCGCAGGGGAGCGTCGGAAACGAAGGTGAAGTGCTTGCTGCGATAGGCCCACTGCTTCTTCGCGACATCCTCGGTGATGATTTGGAGGCGGACGCGTCCCTTGGGCTTGAGGGATGGGGAGAGGGGCCAGGGTCCGGTAGTCGGGGTGGCCTTGCTAATGACGGGAGGAAAGCCCTCGGCGATTGCTGGAGTGGGCTTCCCACGGCTAGCGCGGACGTCGTCCAGCGAGGTGGAAAAGAGGGCGCTGGCCTTCTTGACCAGGGAAGGGAGAATGGTGGGACGAGCGGGCTCGTGGAGGCTATTCTCAGAATAGAATGCGCGTCCGACCAGGAAGAGGATGGCTATCCCCACTGGTATGCGCAGCACCTTCATTAGGATGGCCTTTACATCAAAAAGGGCGACGAGGCGAGGCAGGACTTAGCGAGGCTGGTAGGCTGCCTCCAGATCGAGGCGGAAGGACCATCGCATGGGGAGCTCGTAGCTACTGTTGTCCTTCAGACGCCATTGGATGGAGACCTCGCAGCTAGGAGCTCTCAGGGGACGGTTCACTGTCCAGGAATAGGTTTTCTCATCCTCATCCCAGACTGCGGGAACCTTGCCCAATCCAGCCACACGCATGACCAGGGACTCTGGATCGAGCTCAGGCTCGTCGGAGAATTCGGCTGCAATCCTGGGCATCCGATCGGCTATGAGAGCCCCGGGCAGAGGAACCACCGGGTGGCGGGTCGTCTGGACAGTGAGGCCCGGTTGGGCGGTCCCGGCCGGGGTGCGGAAGGTGGTGGAGAGCTCGAAGCTCGCGTCGTGATTCCCCAGGATGATGTGACGGGGTAGGGTGAAGTTATCGCTATCGAGACGCGTCATGCCCGGGTTCACGGTGAACAGGTACTCGTAGCCGAACTTCTCCGCGACGGGGAACATGTCCTCGGTGAAGTAGCCGCCGGGATAGGCGTAGGTGGGGATGGAGAGGTCGAACAGCTCCTCGAGGAAGCTTTTGGATTCGCCGAACTCCTGATCGAGGAAATCAAGGTAGGCGTCTTCTCCCTTTCGCCGGGCCCTCTTGAAAGAGGAGGGAAAGGGATGGGAGAATGAGTGACAGCCCACGGTGCAGAGGCCCGACTCCATCATCTCCTCGATCATTGGAACGGTAAGGGCACGCCCCCCGCCGGGGATGACATATTGCTTGTAGAGGAAGACGGTGAAGGGGAATTCAAGCTCCTTGAGTATCGGATAAGCCTCGGTGTAGACGGACCGCCAACCGTCATCGATGGTGATTAGGAAACAACGCTTCGGCAGCTCCCCATCGCCCTTCTTCCAAGCGATGAAATCGGCCATCGAAATGACGGGGTAGCCAAGATTCTTGATGGCTTCCATCTGCTTGCGGAACTTTTCCGTCCGAATCCGCATCGCCGTGTCGGGTAGATCCTTGGAGAACTCATGATAACCGAGGATGGAGACCCGGACTCCGTCATCCTGAGGCTCGGGAGCGATGGAATCGGGAATCTCCTTCGGCGCATCCTCCGTTTCCTCTTCCACGGGGACAATCTCATCGAACTCGGGTTCGCGGTTGGGATTGGGGTCCACCGGGATGGGAGCGGGCCCTTGGCCAGCAAGAGGCAGGACCGCAAGGAAGAGGAGGCAGATAAACCGCATGGCCTGACAATCCCGAAAAGCAGGCCGGGAATCAAGACTTCAGCGAAGCACGATGCCTCCCGACTGGCGCGCGATGGGTCGCGTAGCCAATGGGCCAGAGGTCAATCTTCCTCCGCATAAAGCGTTTTTGTGAAGACCGGGGTGCCCTCCACATCATGGATGGTGATGCTCAACTGATTCGAGGTTGCTTCGCCAGAGAGAAAGCCGCCGGCGACGCGGAGGAACTCGTGCTCCGGACGCTGGTCCTTCTGGGACCAACCTTGGGCGTGGGAATCCGAGGCTGGGCCGCAGCCAAATTCCGCGAGGCCGGTCTCCTTGTCGATGGAGTGATACTGCCAATGACGATCCCCGTTGATGACGAAGGCTCCGGGAGTTGTGCTAAGGAGCCGACGCAGCTTCTCTCCCTCATAGGCGAAGCCCTCGTTGGCGTGGTTGTCCTTCTTGTTTTTGCGGTCGGGGCCGACCACCGGGGTGGCGGAGACGTAGGCTTTGAAGGGAGCGTCCGACTCCTTCATTGATTTTTCCAACCATTCCCACTGTTCCTTGCCGAGGATGCTCTTCTCCGGGCCGTCCTCCATTTGATTGCGAGAGCGGTAGTAGCGGCCTTCGGGTAGCCAGATTTGAAGGTTTTTACCCCAGCGGAAGGTCCGGTAGGGGAGCTTGGATTGCGGGATTTGCTCCTTCCAGAGCTTCACGCCGTCATCCCAAGTCAAGTCGCCGTAGGATTGACCAGGCCAGCAGTCGTTCTTGAGCATGTCGTGGTCATCATGCATCCAGTAGGTGGGGACTTGATTGTGAAAGGTTCGCAGGTTGGGGAGCGCATAGAAGCGGTTCCACTTGTAGCGCGCGGTGGCGATGTCCTTGGCGAAGGGATTTCTCCGGTCGTAGTAGAGCGTGTCCCCGGTCTGGATGAAGAAGTCGGGCGAGACCTGCAACATGGAGGCGTAGATGCGATGACCGTTTTCGATATCGTCCCGGAGGTTGAACTCCTGGCAGGTGGAAACGGTGAAGCTGACGGACTCCTCGGCGGAGGCCGGGGGCGCGGTGGTGAAGCGAACAGTCTGGGTGGCCAAAACCTCCTTCTGGGTATCGGGAACGAAGGCGCGGGCCTCGATCTGATAGGCAGTGGCAGGCTTCAGATTGGTGAAGCTGTATTGCAGGCAGTAGTCGTCTTCTTTGGTGGTCAGCTTCAGCTCGCTGCTGTGACGAGCGGAGCCGTCGATTTCCTGAATGGTGAACTGGGTTAAGGCCATCTGGCCTGGGACGACCCAATTGGGAGCATCGGGGGAGTAGGCTGCCACGCGGTTGGACGCTTCTGTGGCTTCAGTTGTCCGGGTCCAGATTCGGACCGAGGTCGGGGTCACTTCGCCAATTTTGAGGCCATTGGCAAAGCCAAGGGCCAAGACAGGTTGAGCAGCCAGTAGGAGAGCGATAAGAATCCGCATGAGCAAAGGAACGGCTCCCGGGCGACTGATCTTGCGAGGGCCCGCGTCTTCTCCTCACACCGCGACGGGAGCCTTGATGTGGGGATGCGGATCGTAGCCGGTGAGGGTGAAGTCCTCGAAAGTGAAGCAGTCAATCTCCTTGACCTCTGGGTTGATCGCCATCGTGGGCAGCGGCCGAGGCTCGCGGGCGAGTTGCTTGCGGGCTTGCTCAAGGTGATTGGAGTAAAGGTGGAGGTCCCCAAAGGTGTGGACAAAATCCCGCGCCTCATAGCCGCAGACCTGGGCGATCATCTGGGTGAGCAGGGCGTAGGAGGCAATATTGAAAGGGACGCCGAGGAAGAGATCTGCCGAGCGTTGGTAAAGTTGGCAGGATAGGCCGGGCCGGTCGGACTCGATATCGTGGACGTAAAATTGGAAGAGAAGGTGGCACGGGGGGAGAGCCATCTGCTCGACCAAGCCGACATTCCAAGCCGAGACCAGGTGGCGGCGGGAATGGGGATTCGTCTTCAGTCCGGCAATGAGATCGGCGATCTGGTCAATCGTTCCGCCATCGGGCGACGGCCAGGAGCGCCATTGCTGGCCATAGACCGGGCCGAGATTGCCCTCCTCGTCCGCCCACTCGTCCCAGATGGTGACCCCGTTTTCCTTGAGGTAGGCAATGTTGGTCTCCCCCTTGAGGAACCACAGCAGTTCGTGAATGATGGAACGGAGGTGAAGCTTCTTGGTCGTCACGCAGGGGAAGCCCTCCCTGAGGTCATAGCGGGTCTGGTGACCGAAGACCGAGACCGTGCCGGTGCCAGTGCGGTCGGTGCGCTCTTCCCCCTGCTCAAGAACGTGCCGCAATAGATCAAGATACTGGCGCATGACGGGGCGAGTAAAGGCAAGGCAAGGGAAGGGGAGGAAGCAAAATTATTCCTAAAAGGTCCTCGACCTCACAGGAATGCAATCTCTGACAGACACTTGCGTGGGTAAGGCTTGGCAGCTGCGCCGGCGGGTGGCATTTTTTCCTCGTCGGTCGGTGGACCGATCCAATTTCCCTTCCCCCCGAATTAGTATCATGGATGAAGTCAGATCCCAGCGACGTAGAAAAGGATTCCTCCGAGTCTTATTGGAGATGATTTTGCTGCTCGCGGTGATCGCGGTCGCAGCGGGTATTGGCTACTTCGTCGGGATGAGCCGGGCGGGCGATACCGATAAGCTGGAGCAACGCATCGTCCAAGCCCAAGCGCGGATCCGCGCCCTCGATAGTGAAAGGCAGGGCCTGCGCTCGGAGTTGGAGCAATTGCGAGAGGAGGCAAGCCAGGCCGTGACCGGTGACGTGGAACGACTTCTCGCTCAAAAGGATTCCGAGTGGAAGAAGGAGCTGAATCGGGTGCGCATCGAGGCCGAGATCGAGAAAGTGAAGCGAGTGGAAGAGCTGGAGCGTGAAGTCCGCCAGCTGAAGATGGATCAGCGGATGCGGGCGGAGATCGGGGCGGCCGTCGAAAACATGGGGGAGATCCCCGAAGGAGTGGCGGAAGGTTTGACCCCGCGGGCTCGCCAGGTTTGTGCCAAGCTCTTGGAGCTGGAAGGCCTGCCACCGGAAATCTATCAAGTGAAGACCGACGAGCTGGCCAAGCAATTGGGTGCGCGCTCGCTCGTCCGCGTCGGTTTTGGCAACGGCAGTGCCTTCGTAGGAACGGATGACGAGACGGCCCTGCGCGTCGCGGTAGCGGATACCGAGGATTATTCGCTGCTGCTGGCGGTCGGCTTTGCCGATACCGGAGGAGACGCCGAGCTAAATCGTGAACTGGGGACCCAGCGCGCGCGCAACGTGGGCGATGCTCTGCAGGGGATGATCCGGCGGGGCCAGATGGTCGAATCAATTTACTTGGGAGAAACAGCCCGCTTCGGAGAGAACCGTGCTGCTAACCGCACGGTTGAGGTGTGGGAACTCCGACGCTAGGGAAAGCGGGGAATCGGGCCGCCGCGATCGTCAGCTCACTGGGTCAGCAGATGGCCGAGGAGCCCCAAGAGGAAGCCGAGCACCGCGCCAAAGCCTGGGAGCCAATGCTTCTCCAGCTTGGCCTGCGGGGCAATATCCTGAATGACCAGGTAGAGGATGCCGCCGGCCGCGAAGAGCTCCATCACTCCGACAAAGGTCTTGGCATCGGCTAGGAAAAAGTGCCCGGTGAGTCCGCAGATCGGGCCGAGAAGGGCGAGGCAGAGAAAGATGCGGAGGACCCTGCCGCCGCTCATCGTCTTGCTGGCCGTCATCTCCCGATAGGCATTGAAGCCCTCGGGCACATTCTGCATCGCGATGAGGCCGGCCAGCAGGATGGCCACATTGGGCTCCTTGGTGAAGGCAGCCCCCAGCGCAATGGCCTCCGGCACGAAGTCCGAGAGCATCGCCGCGAGCTGGGAGGCTGGCGTCTTCGACTTCGCCAAAAGATAGTCCAGCCCCAGGAAGGCGAGCCCTCCTGCCGCAAAGGCCAGGCAGGAGACGGAGGTGGAGAGATTCTTACTACCCTCGGGCACCAAGACGAAGGCAACCGCCGAGAGGAGGGCTCCACCCCCGAAAGCCATGATGAAGTGGCGAAGCTCCTGCTCCAGCCACTTTGGTTGGATGTTCTCACACCGGGCGAGCCACGCTCCCAGAGGGATCGAGAGGCCCGCCCCAAGGGTCATGATGAGGATGACCAGCCATTCCGGGAGCGCACTCATGATTGATGCGCCAAGCTCGGATTGATGCTTTTGCTGTCAACCTCCTTTATTCAAGTCCCTTGACGATGGCACGGCGGAGCTCGACGGGATCGAATTTTCCTGTGTGGCTCCAGACAATTTCGCCGCCGGGCGCGATGATCACTGTGTGAGGTAGTGCCCCATTCCAGTCGGCATCAATGGCTTCGGCAAGCTTGTCGAGATTGTCCCCCGTGTAGAGGTAGTTGTTGGACTCCCGTCCCTCTTCCTTCACCGAGTCCACGGTGCGAGGGGAAAGCGCGGCCTGCTGCTTCTTGAGGAAGGATTCCACCTTCGCCTTTTCGTCCACAGGATCCGTGCTGATGGTGATGAGCTCGAAGTCGCGGGTCTGGAAGCGGCGGTAGGTTTCAATCAAGTCCGGGAATTCTGCCACACAGGGGCCACAGGTGGTGGCCCAGAAGTTGATCACGCGCAGCTTGTCGGTCTCGTTCTTTGCCAGCTCTTTGGCTCCTTCTTCGGTGAGTTCGGAGAGGGTGACGGGCAGGGCGGCCCACCGCTCGTTGGCTTTGGTCACGCTATCCCGCTTGTAGGACCACTTGGTGGAGCAGCCGAAGGGACGTGTTGTCTCGGTGGCGGGCTTCTCGCCCTTCAAGGTGGCCTCGATGGCTTCGCGGAGGTAGAGGCGGCCGGTCTCTTCGGTCTTGCGGCGGGCGTCGTCAATCCGGCCGGTGTAGGTCAGCTTGCGATCGGCATCGAAGACGAAAACATGGGGTGTGGAGACGGCTCCGTAGGCCCGGCTGACGTCCTGCTTTTCGCCATCATAGAGGTAGGGGAATTGGTAATTCTCCTCCTCGGCGACCTTCTTCATGTCCTCAAAGGAGTCGCCATAGACAGAGTAGCCGATTTCATCGAGGCGGAGAGCCTTCTCGTCATTCCCCGAGATGGCAATGAGCGCGACTCCGTCATCCTGATAGTCCGCATGGATGGTTTTCACTTTATCCCGTGCCGCCCGGGCATCGGGGCAGTGATTGCAGGTGAAGACAACCACCAAGGCCTTCGCCTCGGAGAAGTCAGAAAGGGAATGATCCTGCCCATCGGTGCCGGGCAAGGTGAAGGACGGCGCTTCCGCTCCGATGCTGAGGGTTTTCACCTCTTCTTGGGCAAAGAGGGAGACTGAAGCGAAGGCGAAGAAGGCGGGTAGAAGCAGTTTCATACGTTGATTGATTCAGGCGTTCTCCAGCGAAACGTAAGGAGCGGAGAGAAAGTTGCAATCCACTTCGAAAATCCCCTGATGCCAGCCGTTACCGCTCTTTTTGTCCGCTCACTCTTGTGACTTGACCGGTGGGGGATAATTTTGCCGACATGAAAAGCACTCGCTCACTCATCTTGGCCGGCCTGATGGCTGCCCCGCTGGCTGCGGAAATGCCTCTTATCGTCGATGATTTGGCGATCATCGCTAGTTTCGAGGACGAGGCCGCGGTCTGGGCGGAAGACGAGGAAGTGCCCCGGCTGGAGGAGGTTTTGGCAACGCTGAAAAAGCCGGTGGGCCTGGACGCTCTGCAGGTGGGGCAGGCTCCGGAGAGGGTGGAGGACGCGATCTATAGCATCAGTGCGGTGTATGATTGCGGAAAGTGCGACAAATGGCACGCGGCCGGTTTCGCCACCGCTTGGGCCATCGGCCAGGACGGGGTCTTTTGCACGAACTACCACGTCTTTGCCGGGATGAAGGGCGAGATGGCTGCGGTGGTCTCGGTGACGGGTGAGGTTTATCCCATTACCGAAGTGCTTCTCGCGGATAAGCTTAATGATATCGCCATCTTCCGCGCCCGGGCAGAAGGTATTTCGACCCTGCCAATCGTGAAAGAGCCCGAGCCCGTGGGCGCACCGGTCTATTGCGTGAGCCATCCCGACCGCCGCTTCTACACGCACACTTACGGGGAGATTAGCCGCTACTACTTCAAGCGAACGAACAAGCGCAAGGCTCCCAAGGTGCCCTTCATGGCGATTACGGCAGATTATGCCCGCGGTTCCTCCGGGGGGCCGATCCTCAACAGTCACAACGAGGTGGTTGGCATCGTCAGCAATACCTCGGGAATCAAGTATGGGAAAAAGGGCCAGCGGGGAGAGGACGTTCTGCAGATGGTGATCAAGAACTGCATCCCGGCCTTCAAGATCCAAGAGCTTCTCTCTTCCGGCGCGGAGAGCGAATCGAGTCAGGAAGCAGCGGAGACCTCATGAGGAGGCTCTGAATCCTGCCATTGAATTTTTCCTGAATTCGGATATAGCCTCCCGCCCCGCCGACTTCGGCGGGCTTGTGCGATGCCCAAAGTATTCATCAAAACCTACGGATGCCAGATGAACGCCCGCGACTCCGAACAGGTCGCCCGGGAGTTCGTCGACGGTGGCTATACCGTGACGCTGGACGAGTCGGATGCCGACGCCATCTTGATCAACACCTGCTCGGTCCGCGATCAGGCCGAGCAAAAGGCATTGGGCAAGATGGGGATGATGGGCAAGTGGCGTGAAGCCCGTCCCCACGTAGTCTATGGCTTCATGGGCTGCATGGCCCAGAGTCGCGGCGAGGAACTCTTTGAACGAATCCCTCACCTCGACGTGGTGGTGGGGACACAGAAGTATCACCGGGTCTTTCACTACGTGGATCAGATCCTGAAGCGCCGCATGGTCGAGCGCATGGACGAGGTCGGGGCGGAGATGGTTACCGCACGCGTCGAGGATGAGGCCTTAATCGAGCGCCGCTCGAAGTTTGATGGCAAAGGCAAAATTCGCCCCCTCTCGGCGGGTTTGGTCGATATCGAGGAAGAGGCGGGGAGCCAGAACACGATCCGCGATCACATTCCTTCGGCGCAGCGGCGGGCGACCTCATTCGTCAGTATCATGCAAGGGTGCAACATGCGCTGCAGCTTTTGCATCGTCCCCGACACCCGGGGGAAGGAGCGCGGACGGCCAATTAATGAGATTGTCGACGAGGTTCGCCACCTCCGTGACGAGGGCGTGAAGGAGGTCACCTTGCTCGGCCAGATTGTGAATCTCTATGGCCGGACGGAGTTCGACAAAGTCGATGGCAAGTCTCCTTTCGTGCAATTGCTGGAAGCTGTCCATGAGGTCGAGGGCATTGAGCGCATCCGCTTCACCAGTCCTCATCCGATTGGTTATCGTGATGACCTTGTAGAAGCCTTCACCTATCTGCCCAAGCTGTGCTCGCACATTCACTTCCCCATGCAGAGCGGGAGCGACCGCATCCTCAAGCTGATGCGCCGCCCTTATAAAAACGAGAAGTTCATCACCATCTGCGAGAAAATGAAGGCGGCCCGCCCCGATCTCGCCATCACTACCGATATCATCGTCGGCTTCCCGGGCGAGACTGAAGAGGACTTCCAGCAGACAGTCGATTGCGTCAAGCGCCTCGAGTTCGACAACAGCTTCATCTTCCGCTACTCGAAGCGGAAGGATACGCCCGCCGCCGAGATGGACGGGCAATTGGCCGAGCGGGTGAAGGAGGAGAGGAATCAGGAACTCCTCCGAGTGCAGGGAGAGCTGACCACGGCGAAGAATGCCGCACTCATTGGCACCCAACAGGAGGTGCTGTGCGAAGGGCCCAGCAAGACGAACAAGGAGCGCCTTAGCGGCCGGACAAGCCAGAACAAGATTGTGATCTTCGATGGCGATGCCGAGCGCATGACTGGAGAGATCTTTCCCGTCCACATTGAAGACTCAACGGGTTACACCCTCTACGGGACGGCCCAGCTCTCCTGACCGAGCGTCGCAAAGAACTTGCGGCATCTGAAAGTGGCGCGATTTTAGGGGCAATCCATGAAAACCCCGCTCATCTCGCTCTGCTCACTTGCGCTCTTGGTTGCCACTGGTTGTGCCGAACCCACGCCGTCGACTCCATTGGAGGGAGCGCCTACTGGCTATGTCAATGAGGCCAAGTTGCCGCAGGGTTGGCCCGCGCCGGGACCTTTCGGTGAAGTGGTGGAGAAGACTTATCCCGCCTACCGCGCTGCCTTCACCGAGGGCGGACGTTCGGGCTCTTCCTTCTGGAAGCTCTTCCGCCACATCAAGTCGCGGGATATCCCCATGACTGCTCCTGTCGAGATGACCATGGAAGAAGAGGAGGAGGGGATGGAAATGACCTCAATGGCCTTCCTCTACCAAAATCCGACGGTGGGTGAGGCCGGTGCGGATGGCGAAACGGTGGAGGTGAAGGATGTCCCCGCGGCCCGGGTGCTCTCTTATGCTTGGCAGGGGGCCCGCTCGGATGAGGCTCTGGAGAAGGCCAAGGAGGCCTTGAAAACGGAGCTGACTCGTCTTGAACTCAAGAGTTCGGGTTTTCGCCTGCTGGGCTACAATGGACCGTCCGTTCCCAAGAAGCAACGGACCCACGAGCTGCAGGCCCTGCTAGTCGAGTAGTGTGCAAATCTGGCGAGATCGCTTGCGGCGGGACAATCGCTTCGGTAAGGCTTTGCCATGTTAAGAACGATTTTGCTTTGTTTCGTGGGCTCGGCGGGACTGGTCGCCGCCGAGTGGATGACGGATTTTGCCGCTGCCCGGGAGGCAGCCGCATCGAGCGAGAAGGACATGGTGATCTCGTTCACCGGTTCTGACTGGTGTGATAAGTGTCAAAAGCTGGCCGAAGGAGTTCTCTCCAAGGACGTCTTCCAAAATACGCTGGAAGATGACTACGTTCTCGTGACCGTCGACTTCCCGATGGGGAATCCAGAGCTGAGCCGAAGCAATGAGCCTCTGCGAATTCACTATGGCGTGCCCGGCTATCCCGCGCTAGTCCTCGCCGATAGCGAGGCAAAGCCCTACGGTCTCGTCAGTTATGAGCGCGATTGGGGCACCGACGATTACCTCGAGAACATCAAGCTCCAAGAGCGCAAGAAAGAGAAACGAGACGCGGCTCTGGAAAAGTATGAAGTCGCTCAACAGCCTGAGGAGCAGATTGCGGCCTTGGAAGAAGCCTTGGGCGTCGTGCCGAGCGGCACCATTACGACCGTCTATCGAGAGTTGGTGGAGGAGTTGCGGAAGTTATCCAATGATGAATCTCCTCTCGTCAGAAGGATCTATGAAGCGGAGAGGCTCGAGGAGTTGAAGACCGATGTCCAAGCCCTCATGACCGTGGGGAAATTCGAGGAAGCGATCGCCCGTGCGAATGAAAGTTACGAGAATGAGAAAGCCTCGGTGAGCGAGAAGCGGGCGGCTCTGGCCTTCCGCTACTACTGCCAAATCAATATTGCAAATTATGAAGGAGCCTACGAGACGGCGACCGATCTGGCTCGCATCGCTCGAGGCACGCCCATGGCCAAGCAGGCCCTGACGATGAGGGCCCGGGCCAAGGCCCAGATGGGCAAGGAGCCTAAAACCAAGCCGTCCCGCCCGGCGGAACCAGCCGAGATGGCCCCCACGGCCACCGAGCGGAGTGGCGAAGGCCCGGTCTCTCGGACAGAGGCGAAGGCTGCTGGTGGCCCGGACCCAGTCCGTGAGAAAGCGGTCGCCGAGCTCGAGACGGTGCATACGGAACTCGCTGAAGCAGAGAAAGCGCTGCAAAAAGCTCGCGACGAGGTGGCGCGCCTGGAAGCGAAGCGGGCCGAGCTGGACAAGAAGCATCTCAAAGCCCATGCGGATGAGGAAAAAACGCGCGGCGACCAAAGCAAGCTTGAGGGCGAAGAGATTCCCCTTACCGACGAGCAGGACGAGGAGACTCCTGCTGACGAAGAGCAAGCCCCCGAGGGCGAGCAGCAGGCTCCCGAGGTGGAAACCCTTGAGCAAGAGGCCAATGAACTGAAGGAGAAGGCGGAGGCTCTTCGGGAGAAAGCCCGTGCTCTGCAGGAGAGAAACTGACTTTCCGCACGATTGGAGGGAATCAATTTGACTAATCGTCCTTCCGAGTCCGTCTTAACGGCGACATGAAAAACACGATTGTGACCATGGCGGTTCTCGGAGGTTTGGCCTCGACGGGATATGCGGAACTGACCTGGCTGGAAGATTTCGAAGCAGGCAAAAAGGCTGCAGCAGAGCAAGATAAGAAGATGCTGGTCGACTTCACCGGCTCGGACTGGTGCGTCTGGTGTATCCGGTTGAAGGATGAAGTTTTTGACCAGCCGGAATTCGAGAAAATCGCCGAGGATTATGTGCTCGTTGAGCTCGATTTCCCCCAGGATGAGAGCCTGATCACCCCCGAGCAGAAGGCGAAGAACGAGCAGGTTGCGCAAGAGTATGGCATCCAAGGCTTTCCTACCGTGATTCTTTTCGATAGCGAGGCGCGGCCCTTCGCCGTGACCGGTTATCAAGAAGGCGGCGCGGAGGCTTATCTCAGCCACATCGACAACCTGGATGATCCTCTCGAGGCGCTTAACGAGGCCGAAGGCGAAGAGAGGGCGGAAGCGCTTGCCAGTTTCCTCAAGAGCCTTGAAGGCATCGACATCACAGAGCACTACTCCGAAGAACTTGCCGAGCTGAAGAAGCTCGACCCGGAAGACAAAACCGGTCTTCAGAAGGAACTTGCTTACTCCGCAGCCGTCATGGAGTTCGAAACCAAGATTGGAGAGCAATTGGGTTCCGGAGAATACGACGCGGCTATTGAAACTGCCGACAGCTTCCTCGCTGAGCACAACCCGGAAGGCGAGAATCGTCAGCACGTTATGATGGGGCGCATCATGGCTCTCGTTGAAAAAGGTGAAAAGGAGAAGTCCTTCACCGCACTGGATGAGATGGCCGCAGTGAAGCCGGATTCCGAGCTCGCGCAAATGGTGCCGATGTTCAAGGAGAACATCACCGCCGCCCTCGAAGAAAAAGCCGCGGCTGCGGGTGAGGAAGAAACCGAATAATTTCTCTTCTCATCTAATTTATTCGTGAGAATCGTTTGAACAAAGGTTCTCATGAACACCTTTTTGGTTGACCGGGTCATTCCTCGACGGTAGGAATGACCCGAATCAATTCAGAAAGTCATGGTCTCCGCCTCCGAAGAAGCTGAAAAAAAGCCCGCAATGTCCGAAAAGAGCAAATCACGCAAACCCTCCTCCGGAGACGACAAGGTCGTTGCCGCGCGCCGCAAGAATCTCGATCTGGCGATTACCCAGATCCAAAAGGACTTTGGTGAGGCGGCCATCATGCGCCTCGGTGACGAGACCAGCATGGACGTCGACGCCATTCCCACTGGTAATTTGTTAATCGACCGCGCACTGGGAGTGGGCGGCTTTCCTCGCGGGCGAATTGTCGAGGTTTTTGGACCGGAGAGCTCGGGTAAGACGACTCTGACTTTGACCGCCATCGCGCAGG
This sequence comes from Verrucomicrobiota bacterium JB023, assembly GCA_030673895.1. Taxonomy (GTDB): domain Bacteria; phylum Verrucomicrobiota; class Verrucomicrobiia; order Verrucomicrobiales; family Akkermansiaceae; genus Roseibacillus. The sequence continues at coordinate 56,656 of JAUTCR010000062.1, read as the reverse complement.
CGCAAAAGGCGGGTGGCTTGGCGGCATTCATTGACGTAGAGCACGCCTTGGATCCCGCCTACGCGAGACGTTTGGGTGTCGATGTGGACAACCTGCTGGTGTCCCAGCCTTCTTCTGGTGAGGAAGCCTTGCAGATTTGTGAGACGTTGGTTCGCTCAAATGCGATTGATGTGATCGTGTTGGATTCCGTGGCTGCGTTGGTGACGCGCCAAGAGCTCGATGGCGAGATTGGCGATGCCACGGTAGGTGCCCAAGCCCGTTTGATGAGCTCGGCAATGAGGAAGCTGACCGGGGCAATTTCCAAGGCTCGGACCGTCTGTCTCTTTACCAACCAGATTCGCGAAAAAATCGGGGTGATGTTCGGGAGCCCGGAGACCACCCCCGGTGGTCGTGCCCTCAAGTTCTTTGCCTCCGTTCGGGTTGATATTCGTCGTATCGGCCAGATTAAGGCCAGTGACGGTACGGTTCAGGGAAGCCGGACGAAGATCAAGCTGGTCAAGAACAAGGTGGCTCCTCCATTTACGGAAGCTGAATTCGATATCATGTATAACGAGGGCATCTCTTCAGTGGGTTCCCTCCTCGATTTGGCCTTGGAGTTTGGGATCGTGCAGAAGCGGGGAAGCTGGTTCAGCTACGATGGCAACCAGCTTGGACAGGGTCGGGACGGCACGAAAAACGCTCTTAAGGAGAACGAAGAGCTTTATCTCGACATCGAGGGGAAGGTGAAAGAAGCCCTTGCAGCAAGCTGACGGCAGACTTTCCCGCAAGTTGGCGATTCGCTTTTGAAGCGAGACCAGTTGGATGATCTTGGGTTTGGAGTCCAAGCCCGAGACACGCCGACTCTCGCTTTTGCTCTATTGAAGAGTCCTTGCTCTCGTTTGGTCGCGGAAGGAGGAATTGGCCTGTGCCTGAATTCGCCGATATCTACGCCCTGGCAAGCACACGCTCCGAACAGGCCATCATCGACTTCCTTGACCGATTCTTCCCCAAGCGCAGCGAATCGGCCGACGAGTATGAGATCCCGCAATACGCTGACTCACCGCGTGTCGTTTATGATCAGGTCTCGGATCTGATCCGGCATTGCTGCAACGAAACCACCGAAGCTTATGCGGTTTATTGGCGAGCTGAGGATCGAGCCGAGCATGCAATGGCATTCTTTCTCGCCGATGGAGGATTGATTGTCGGAATTTCCTCCCCTGCTAATGAACCGCGGAGGGTCGATGCGATTGCCGAGGAGCTTGGAAACTTCCTCAATACCGACGAAATCATCATTACCTACGAGGAACTTCCTCCAGAAACGACCGCCGACTTCCGTTCGTTTTTCGGGAGCTTACCGGCTCATTCAGGCAAAACTGGCAGGGGGCAGACGAGCGCCTCACCCCATCGAAGAGTAGATTGAGTTCTGCGCTGCCCCTATATGAGCGGAAGAGCTCGTCATCACCGGATTGAGGTGAAATCCGAGTCGTTTCAGGGGGCAAATCCAACGAGCAATTGCGATCAGGCGGGACTCAAGGAGGTGGCAATGCTGGAGCCGGCCAGATAACCGGTGGTCCAGGCTGCTTGAAAGTTAAAACCACCCGTGATGCCATCGACATCAAGGACCTCTCCGGCGAAGTGAAGGCCGGGATTCGATTTGGACTCCATTGTTTTAAGATTCAAATCCTTCAGCTGGACTCCGCCACAGGTGACAAATTCGTCTTTATTCGTCGACTTACCCGTGACTTGAAATTGACAGGCAGTCAGCTGGGAGGTGAGGCCGTGCAAGTGGTTCTTCTTGAGGTTGGCCCACGTTTCCTGCTCCGCGATTCCGGCCGCAAGGCAGAGGCGGGCCCAAAGTCGCTGGGGCAGGTCATTGAACAATGAACGTTTCAAGATCTGCCGGGTTGGGTGATTTTCTCTTTCCTTCAAGAGAATTTGACGCGCCTCTTCCGGATTCATTTGCCCCGTCCAATTCACGGTCACTGTAAATTGATAATCTTTTTCGGCGAGTTCCCGGGCCGCCCAGGCGGATAATTTGAGGATAGCGGGTCCGCTAAGGCCCCAATGGGTGATGAGGATCGGTCCGGAGGTGGTGTGACCGCCGGCCTTGGCGGTGGCTAGGGGAGAGGAGGTTCCAGAGAGCCCGGCAAGCCTCGCATCATCAATATGGAAGGTGAAGAGCGAAGGAACTGGCTTGGTGAACTCGTGCTCAGCTTCTTGGACGGCAAGTTGGGCTTCGCGGCTTCGCAAGCCGCCGGTGGCAACCAGAACCCGTCTCGCCGTGATGATTTGCCCGTCCGCTAAATGGACGGCGAAGTGTTTCTCGAATTTCTCCAAGCCGGTGACCCCGGTTCGAGTCTGCCACTGGATTCCGAGTTCACGGGCCGTGTGACAGAGACATTGCACGATGGTTTCCGAGGTATTCGTGGCGGGAAACATCCTGCCGTCGGGCTCGGTTTTCAAGGAAACGCCATGCTCGTCGAACCAAGCGATGGTGTCGGTGGCGTTGAAGCGGGAGAAGGGACCGTGAAGGCTCCGATGGCCACGAGGATAGTTTTTGACCAGATCTCGGGGAGCGGGGCAATCGTGGGTGACATTGCATCGTCCGCCTCCGGAGATGCGGACTTTCGTCAGGACGTCCCGCGTCTTCTCGAGTATCAGAATATCCTTCACTCCTTGTTCGGCTGCCGCGATAGCACCGAAAAAGCCGGCGGCACCTCCACCGATAACGATTAAACTTTGATCTGGCATGTGAGTGATGAGAGTGAGAGCCGTCCGTTCGTGGTCTTCGGCTTGGTTCCGGCGAAGCAATCGGAGAAAGAGGGCATCAGGAGTGAGGAAGTATCGTGGGTGAGGGTGCCGTCGTCGAGTCCGCTTCGGCAACTAGATGACATGAGGCTGTCCAAAGAGATCGATATGGGAGTGGAGGAGCATGATGGAAAATGGAGCCAAGGCGTCGCTCCAGCAGTCTGAAACGATTCTTGTTTCTTCGATTCCTGAGGGTGGCGTGGTTTTGGGTGGAAAAACTACTCGGGAAATCTTGTGATATCAGCATCATGAGTCGGCTCTCGATCCCCAAAACATACAAGCTGTTTATCGGTGGCAAATTTCCCCGCACGGAGTCGGGACGGGTCACCGAGTTGACCGTCGAGGGGCAGTTCGTTGCGAATGTTTGCCAGGCTAGCCGGAAGGATCTCCGGAACGCCGTCACGGCAGCACGGGGAGCTTTTGATGGCTGGGCGGGATCTTCCGCCTATCTGAAAGGGCAGATTCTCTATCGCATCGCGGAGGTTCTGGATGGCCGGGCCAGCCAGTTCATCGAGGAGCTGGTCGCTCAGGGAGTGTCCGGCGACGATGCGCGCGGAGAGGTCGAAGCGGCGATCGACCTACTCGTCCACTACGCGGGGTGGAGCGATAAGTATCAGGCTCTCTTCTCAACGGTGAATCCAGTGGCCAGCCCTCATTTTAATTTTTCTCGTCCTGAGCCGATGGGGGTGGTTGGCATCATCGCACCCCGGCATTCGGGGCTGGCGGGGCTTGTTTCCGTTCTGGCGCCGGCAATCGTGGGAGGAAACGCTTGTGTGGTTTTAGCCTCTGGTGACTATCCGCTGACCGCAATTTCTTTGGCCGAAGTGCTGGCGACCTCTGACGTCCCCGGTGGCGTGGTGAATCTGTTGACGGGATCGGTTGACGAGTTGGCGGTCGAGTTTGCCAAGCATCGCGACATCAATGCTCTGCTTATGTGCGGCGGTTCGGCAGAACTTCGTAAGACCGTGGAGATCGAAGCCGCGGACAATTTGAAGAGAGTCAGTCTTCTCGACGACGGATTGGTGCCGGGTAATCCTTATTCGATTCTCGACCTCAATGAGACCAAGACCACTTGGCATCCGGTTGGGGTCTAAGCCGTGTTGGCCTACCCGAGTGGTGGCTGTGGGCGAGAGAACCGGGAGTGCTCAATCTGTGCGACCCTCCATATTACGTTGAAGCGGCTGCCGGATGTGGTAAGGCTCTGGAGATGTCGGAACGGTCGAAACGCTTGCAATCAGCGGTCTTACTCTTCGCCTTGGTGCTTCTCATCTTCTTGGTGACCACGATTTTGTTATCGTTCCTCCCTCAAGATCTAAGCGACCTACAAGGCCGCAAGGAGGATGGAAGCGTCGAGGCTGGCGGACGGAATCTTGAGCGGGTGCTCTCCAATGCCGAGGAGCAAGGCATTACGGTGACTCTCAGCGAAGAGGAGATCAACCAATGGCTGGGGACCAAGCTAGCCGGTCAACAGGAAGGCTTGCTCAAGGGGCAAGTGAGCTACAAGGGGACGTGGATACGACTCGAGGAAGGTTATCTCGACGTGATCATTGAGCGGGAGGCGTTCAATCGCCCTCATACGGTGGCGATGAAGGTTGAGATCGAGCAGCTGGAGGAAAGCAGCGGGCGCATGAATTCCCAGATTCATTGGCGGGGAGGACGCTTGGGGCAGATGCCTGTACCACAAGGTTACCTGCTCTTGGTTATGAACTCCTTCAAGGCATTGGCCGAAGCGATGGAGCCTGAGGTGAGTGCGCTGCAGAGCCTTTTGGAAGGGCGCGGGGTCGTGACGATCGAGGAAGAAAAGCTTAAAATTGAGCCTCGCGACCGGAGTGAGGACCAACGTCTCATGCAAGGCTTTCAATGAAGAACTCGCTTGTGGTCAGGGCGCTATCAGCGCTGTTGATTTTCTCGTTCTGGCAGGGTGCTCTCGCTGTGCCGGACCAAGTCGTTTCCGCTGATGGGCGGGTGATCGTCACTGGGAGTGATCCGAGAGTGCGGGGGGCCGTTCTCTCGACTCTGACCGATCTGCGAAGTGAATTAAGGACCGTCCTCGGGGAAATGGACGTCACCGAGACTGGTGAGCCGGCCAGATATGAGATGAGGCACAATTTGCTCGTCTCCCTCGTCGGGAGGCCGGGTGACCAAGCTCCGCAAACCCGCTACACGCACCGCGTGCGTGAGGTCGAAGGCCTGGAGGGCTATCGCATCGAGATGTTCATCCACTTGTCACGGGGACTGGATCGGCGTGAGGTGCGCAAGGAGGTCCTTGAGAGATTGCTGCTGGAGATTGGGCTGCGGGAGCAGCTGGATGAAGGGCAGACTTTGAAAGTCCCTGCTTGGCTGGTGGCAGGAGTCAGCGAGCGTTTAGCCTGGCGGAATGGGGAGGCCGATCGGGGGCTCTACCGGGCGCTCTATGAGAGCGGGCATGTGCTTGACCTTGAGGAACTTCTTGAGGCCACGGATGAGGCTGAGATGGACGCCGCGGCACGGACGGCTTTTCGGGTCTCCTCCGGGGCTTTGGTGCGGGCGATGCTCAATCAGCCTCAGGGTGAGGCTTCGTTCGGGCGATTGCTGCGCGATGCCGCGACCTTCGAGGGTGAAGCGCTCGCCTTGGTTCGGAGGCATTTTCCAGAAACCGGCTTGTCAGACGAAAGCCTGGCCAAATGGTGGGCTCTTCAGCTGGCCAACCTGACGCAAGATTTTGTTTCGGACACTTTGGGCATCTTGGAAACGGAGGATGCCCTCCGCAAGGTCTTGCGGGGGACGCTGGATGATGAGAACGGCAAACCCGTCAGTTATCGAGTGGAGGAATTCCACCGGATCATTGCCCTCGAGAAGGAGCAGCGGGCGCTTCTCCTCCGGCCAATTAACGAGAAACTGGGCTTGCTGGCCTTCCGGTGTTTTCCAAGTTACCGACCCATGATCGAGGAGTACCGCAAGGTCCTCGGTGATCTTCTTGAAGGGCGGGAGGAAAAGATGGTCGCCCGCTTGACCATCTTGCGGGAGGAGCGGGAGATATTCATCGAGGTGGGCAGTCAGACGGAAGATTATCTGGATTGGTTCACGATCAATACCGCCAGCGAGATCTCGGGGGACTTCGAGGATTACCTTAGGTTGAAGGCTCAGCTGGAATCCAGTCGTCCCGAGAGTCAGAGCCCGATAGAGGCTTATCTCGATGTGATGCAGCAGCTTTACAATGAGTAAGGAAATTGAGGCGCTACTTGAGCGCGGGGTGAGGGATTTCGTGGTCTGTGGGGGAGCGAGAAATGCGCCGATTCTGGATTGTCTCTCCCGCCAGGAGGACATTGCCGTGCACTCCCACTTCGAGGAGCGTGGCGCGGGCTTTTTTGCCCTAGGGCGCACGATGGCTACCGGTGAGCCCTGCGCGGTGGTGGTGACGAGTGGCACGGCGGTGGCCGAGCTCTTTCCAGCCGTCATTGAGGCTTATTATCAGGCTCGTCCCTTGATTATCGTCTCAGCAGACCGTCCGGCCAGATTCCGAGGGAGTGGCGCCCCTCAAGCCATCGAGCAGGTCGGGATCTTCGGCCAGTATGCTGCTGTCGAGATCGGGGAATGGGAGGGCGCGGGGCCTCTGCATGTGAATCTGGAGCTTGAGGAGTCTATGTCGCCGCCGGAGTGTCACGTCACCCCGGGGACATGGGAGTCAGGAGGACGGCCGAAGGTTGATTTGAGTGGGCTGGCTCGCTGGTTGCGAGGAAGCCCCATTGACGGGCTGGTGGTGATGGTCGGCGGCTTGGAGGTTCATGACCGTGAGGAGTGTTATTACTTCTGCCGTGCGCTGGGTGCACCAGTGGTGGCCGATGCCACGAGTGGACTCCGGGAAGCCGTGGACGATTTGGCCTTGGTTGATGCGGATGCCCTTCTCCGGCAGGAGCCTCCGGGGAAGGTTCTTCGGATTGGCGAGGTGCCGGTGGGGCGTTTTTGGCGGGACTTGGAGGAGCTTCCGCAGGTAGAAGTATTTTCCATTACCCGGACGGGATTCAGTGGGTTGGCGCGTGATTCGACCGTCATTCATGGCGATGTCGCCCGGGTGCTGAGAGGTCTTGGGGAGATGGACGAATTCGGGGATTCGCTCGACCTCTTACCGCTGGGAAGGCGGCGGGCCAACGAGTTGGCGGAATTGCTGGAAGCTTATCCAGAGAGCGAGCCGGCCATGATAAGGGAGCTGTCCATGTTTGCGGCGGCTGGAGATTCTGTCTTTCTTGGCAATAGCTTGCCCATCCGGGAGTGGAATGACTTTGCACAGCGGGAGCTGCCGGTGACCTTGGTCCGCGCCAGCCGTGGGGCCAATGGCATCGACGGTCAGCTCTCGACTTGGCTGGGAGCCACCTTGGAGGAAGGGAAGGCTTGGGGAATCTTCGGTGACCTTACCGTGCTCTATGATCTGGCTGCTCCTCACTTGCTGGAGGAGGTCGAGCAAGAAGAGAGAGTGATCGCGGTGATGAATAACGACGGGGGGCGAATCTTTGAGAGGCTACCCCGTCTGAAGACCATGCCGGAACGGGCGAGGGAATGGATGACGACGCGCCATGGTCGCGACTTCGGGGACTGGGCTGGCATGTGGGGGCTCGGCTATTTGCGCCTGACCGCGCGGGAAGACTTCGACGAGCTAGAGAAGCTCACCCCGGGGACCACGGTTGTCGAGATCGTCCCCGATGCGGTGCAAACAGCGGAATTCTGGGCACGATGGAGCCAAGGCGCCTCCTGAGCGCGGCGAGGAAACCTTGTCAAGACGGCTGGTTTAGGTAACTTGTCACATCCCATAATGGGATGAACTAACGTAAACCATGAAATTGAAATTCGTATCAATTGTGATGGCTGCCAGTGGCTTGCTGATCGCTCCTCTCCTCGCCGACGTGCGGGATGAGAAGGTCGATAGCGCGGCCCAGGCAGACGATATGGTGGCTGCTTATGTGGTCACCGCTTCCGGTGGCGGGTGAAGTGCTGCGAAAGTGGTCCGTGAGGCCATGACCAGACAGCCTGGCGTGAACTCAGTGATGTTGTCCGGCCTACGGGCGACCATCCTGATGAACGAAGGGGAAAAGCTCGACCAAGCGGAAGTCGAAAAAGCGCTCAAAAGCGGCGGGCTCAAATTCGAGTCGTTTGAAAAAACAACGATGCCTCGACCGCAGGCTGCCTACGAGTTGGCTGTGAGTGGAGCGACATGAGCGATCAAGAATGAGAAGGCCCGGGTGGCCTTGGAGAAACTTGACGGCGTCGCTGCTGCCTACGTGAACAATGACATTGCGATCCATCTCAGCGAAGACACGACGCTGGATAAGGACGCGGTGACCGAAGCGATTAAAGAATTCGGAATGAAAGTGAAGAGCGTGAAGAAGGCGGAGAAGCTTCCCTTCTAGCAACGCAGGAACTGAACTCGATTACCGGGAGGTCTCCAGAAGGGGGCCTTCCGTTTTTTTTGCGCTCCACGCTGAGGGCAGTGGGAGAGGAATTACCTCCGATCCTCGGAGATGACCTCGCCGGGTAGGGTGGTGGTGCCGGGGCCGAGCTTCCTTCCCGGGTAGAGGGAGGTGTGGATGCCGGTATGAACGCCCGCGCCGACGATAGACCCGAACTTGCGGCGGCCGGTATCGATGATTTCTCCATTGACGGCAGAACGGTGATTTGTGCCATCGTGGCGGAGATTCGAGGTGATCGTTCCGGCGCCGAAGTTCACCTTGTTCGCTAGGATGGAGTCGCCGACGTAGCTGAGGTGCCCGACATTGGTTCCATCTCCCAGGATGGTGTTTTTGAGCTCGACCGCTTGCCCGACGTGGCAGTGATCCCCGATGGAAATCGGCCCACGCAGGTAGCAATTCGGCCCGATTTTGCAATTTTGGCCGATGATGACGAGGCCTTCGACATAGACGCCAGGGAGAATCTTGGTGCCTTCCCCCGCGATGAGGAGAGCTCCCTCGGCCAATTGGGCGGGTGTCGCGGCAGAGGCTTCCTGCTGTTCGTGTAGAAGCTTCTCGAGAAGCGGGCCGTGCAGGTCGAGGAATTGCCAAGGGTATTTGAGCTCTGTGAGCCCGGCCTGCTCGATGAGGCCGGTGGCGAGCCAATGCGAGAGGGGATGGCCAGCAAGGGGCAGGGTATTGATCGGATCCTCGAGGGGCCAGAAAGACATGCCCTGTGTATGGACGAAAAGGCGGCGTGGGAGAACCGAAAAAGAGGCGAGGTCCCCCTCGGGAAAGAGAGTCGGTCTTCCCCGATGAAGTCGGCTACGAGGATTTGGAATTGAGGGGCAGGGGTGATGGCCCTAGCGTAGGGCCAGATGAGCGGCGAGCTGCGATACTGTGAGGATTTGTTCGGCTACCAACGACGGGAGTCGCGAGAGGTGAAGGTCGGTCACGTGGGAATCGGAGGGAATAATCCGGTGCGGGTGCAATCCATGATCACCTCGGATACACGTGACGTCGAGGCGTCGGTCGGGCAAGTGCTTGGGCTGGCGGAGGCTGGTTGCGAGATTGTCAGAATCACGGCGCAGACGCGAAAGTATGCGGAATTTCTCAAGCCCATCTCCGAGCAGGTGAGAGCGGCTGGTTGCAATGTTCCCTTGGTCGCGGACATCCACTTCAAGCCGGACGCGGCCCTGGAGGCCGCCAAATGGGTGGAGAAGGTGCGGGTCAATCCCGGGAACTACGCGGACAAGAAGAAATTCGAGGTGCGTGAATACACCGATGAGCAATATGCCGAGGAATTGGAGCGTATTCGGGAGCAGTTTGTGCCGCTTGTCCACCTTTGTCAGGAAAAGGGACGAGCCATGCGGATTGGCACCAATCACGGCTCGCTCTCGGACCGGATCATGAACCGCTACGGAGACACCCCTCTCGGGATGGTCGAAAGTGCTCTCGAATTCGCCCGCATCGCGCGAGGCGAAGGCTATCACGAGTTCATCTTCTCGATGAAGGCCTCGAACCCGAAGGTGATGATCGAGGCTTACCGCCTTTTGGTTGCTCGCTTGCGGGAGGAAGGAAGTGATTGGAATTATCCTCTCCACTTGGGCGTGACCGAGGCCGGAGACGGGGAAGACGGGCGGATTAAGTCGGCGATCGGCATTGGCAGCCTCTTGGCTGATGGGATAGGGGATACCATTCGGGTGAGCCTCACCGAGGATGCTATTCATGAAATCCCCGTGGCGCGCAAACTGGTCTCCCTCCAGCAGGAAAAAGCCGGGCAGGACTTCCCAGCCGCGTCCGGGGTCTGTGCAAGCTGGAATCCCTTCGCCTATGAGCGGCGAAAGAGCGAGATTGTCGAGCTGCCTTCTGCTGCTCTGGATGACCCTGTCGCCGTAGGTGGGACGGAGCTGATGAAGGTGCTGACCTCGCGGGACAAATTCGAGGCGGTGAAGCACAAGCTATCGGGGCTCGGCGATTTCCAGCCCGAGATCGTGTCGGAAGAGGCGGAGATCGTCGCGGTGGACCCTCGGAATGAAGAGGAGATGGCGGAAGTGAAGAGCCTGGATGAGGCTGTCCTAGTGACAGTCCGGGATGGTGAAGAGCTGGATCCGATCGCCTCCTTTCGGTTGTTGGCAGCTCGTTTGGCTGAATCCAAAGTCGCGCATCCGATTCTTTTGAAGGATGTGCTCACGCCCTCCGGGGATGCGGGGAAGGACTTTCTCGAGACACTCTTGGTTGCCTCGCGGAACTTGGGTTCTCTCATTTGCGATGGCATTGGTGATGCCATCCTGGTGCAGGGCGAAGTCGCACCAGGCCAATCACTGCGTCTGAGTTACAATATCCTCCAGGCTGCGGGAGCCAGAATCTTCAAGACCGATTACGTTGCTTGCCCAAGCTGTGGACGGACCCTCTTCGACCTGCAGGAGACCACGCAACGGATCCGGGAGGCGACGGGTCATCTCAAGGGGGTGCGCATCGCGGTGATGGGCTGCATCGTCAATGGTCCGGGGGAAATGGCCGACGCTGACTTCGGCTATGTCGGGGGCGCTCCGGCTAAGATCAATCTCTACGTCGGCAAACAGGCGGTGAAGTTCAATATCCCGGAAGGTGAGGCTGTGGCCCGGCTCGTTGATCTCATCAAAGAGCACGGGCGCTGGGTCGATGCTCCGGAGCAGGTTGCAGTTGACGTGTGAGTGAGAAGGTGGAGGGTTGAAATCAATGGCAGTCCAGGCACCAGAAAAGAAGGGCAAGGTCAAACCGGTCGAATCACAAGACCTTCCCTGGAAGGTCGTTGTCTATGATGATCCGGTCAATCTCATGGAGTATGTCGCGCGGGTCTTTCAGAAGGTATTCGGCTACTCGCGGGAGAAGGCTGAGCACCTCATGATGGAGGTGCATCATGCCAAGAAGGCCATCGTCTGGAGCGGAGCCCGTGAGCGGGCCGAGCTCTATGTGCAGCAGCTTCATGAGCATCAGCTACAGGCAGGATTGGAGAGGGAAGAATGAAGGTATTGCCAACATTGGAGGGAGGTCTCCGCGTCGATCTTGAGGCTGGCCGGGATTGGGTCATTTTCGAACAACTCGTCTGGGATGCCCGGGGCAAGCAGGAGGGATGGCTCTCCAAGAAGTTGGGTTCTCGGATGGAGGATGAGGACTGGGCTGAATTCGTGATGCCTGAACTCGAAGGGATATTTGCCTCCCAGATTGAAACGGTGCTGGCTGGGCTAAAGACTGCCAAGGAAAATGAGGAGAACGGAGAGGCCCACTTTTTCATCCTCCCGGAGGAGGGAGGAGCCTGGTATGGCGTGCTCAATCAAGCTCGCTTGTCGCTTGAATCAGAATGGAAGCTCGGCGATCTCGAAGAGGTTGAGAACTTGGAAGAGGTCGAGGAAAAGCGCTTGGGTGCCTACTTCCGCGCTCGCTTCTACCTCCTTCTCCAGTCGAAGCTCCTCGATCACGTCATGGACTAGTTTTTCGTGACCGATTTGACCGCACTCATGGCCATCTCAGCGGTAATTTCCTCTAGGCAGCGATGATCCAGCGGGCACTCCCGCAGGCGGCAAGGCGAGCACTCCGCATGGGTGGTCAGACTGGCGTGGATTCTGCCCAGCGGACGTTCGGTGCCGGGGGCATGCGGTCCCATCAGGTTGACGACGGGCAAGCCGGTATGGGCTGCGAGATGGCTCAAGCTGCTGTGGGAGGCGATCAGACACGTCGCAGTGGGCAAGATGGCTAGAAGCTCCGCGAGCGTGAGACCGACATGGTGGAAGAAGTCGATCTTCTCGATTTTGAGCTGACTGGCTAGCTCCTCTGCGGCTTCTCGATGTCCCGGCAGGGCAGAGAGAGCAATCTCGAAATCATTCTCCTTGAGCATCCGGGCCAAGGCGACGAAGCGATCAATCGGCCAGCGGGCCGCTGGGCCAAAGTCGCTGCCCGGCGCGAGAAGCGCCAGCGGAGTCAAGGGGCGGGGTGGCAGTGACGGGGCAAGAAAGAACATCTTGCTGTGCGGATCGCAATTGAGGCGCTCAGCCAGATCGAGAAATTTGGTCACCCGGTGCTGGGGCGGGCCCGTAACCTCCTGGGGGGGAATGGACTCGGTGAGGAGCTTCTTCAGTTCCTCGCTCGCTGGTCCGAGGCGCTGCGCGACAGGCAGCTTGGCCATGGCCTTGGCTGCGGGTGAGGGATCGAGGAGAAGCGCTGAGGTGAATGAGTGGGAGCGAAAGAGATTGGCAAGTTCTTTGGTCGACGCCTTGTCCGGGTAACTCAGAATTGAGCTAAAGTGGATTTGCCAGAGCGGCGTTTGCGACTCCGGGCAAACGATGGTGGTCTGGCGCGGTGCCTGATGATGGTGAATGGCTCGAAAGGCGGGCGTTGCCAGGCAGGCCTCGGTGAGTTCGAGCGGAGTGACGAGGGCGGCATGCGACCCGGAGATGGAAAAACTTGGAGACACGGAATGGCTACGTGGCGAGAGTCGGGCGATGGAGAGGCTGAATCAAGCGGGAACGTCGGCAATCAATGGACGAAAGCCTGTCGGGCGGTGGAAATCAGGCTCTCCGTCCCCGAGTTCTGCGGCGGAAACGAACACTTGCTCGGGAGACTCAAGGATGAAGGTGACGTTCCAAGTGAGGTCCTGCAAAGGCGGAAGGTCCGCGACAGGGACACGCAGGCTGGCGTGCCACCCCGAGGGTTGACTGGCACCTCGACCTGAGAGGGAAGAAAAATCAGGCTGGTTCGACTCAGGAGTTCTCACATCGGCAAACCAGCAGGCCCACCAAGCGCCATTGGGCGCGAGGTTCAGCTCCAGATAGCGGCCACTCGTCCGATCAGCGAGAAAGAGCTCGGCAACATCATGCTTCCACAGCTCGGCTTGAAAGTGGCCCGGCTGCGAGAATGGTGCGGAACGTGCTGGAGCTTCCCGTGATGCTTCAAACCACAGGTGGTCATCCACCAGTTTGAGGGAAAATTCAGGCGGGGGAACGACAGCTTGACGATGCCAGTCGCGGGCGAGGCGTTCGGCTGTTAGGACCATGGCGAAAAGTGGAGAATTTGATGGTGACAGAGTTTTTTCATTCCACAGCTGTTTTTGTTTGGAGCATTGAAAGAAGAAAGGTTAGTAAACGTTCAGGTTTCAAACGATTGTGAGACTTCAACCCATCGAATACATCGGTCCGGCACCCAAGGTCAAGAAACAGCTGCATCCTGCGGGAGGCTGGCTTCTCTTGCTGTTCGCCGTGGCCTTGGGTTTCTTCCTGGCTCGGCCCATGTTGCCTTTTTTGCAGGCTCAGCAAAGTCAGCCTAATGCGACTAATCTGGAGCGGGCAATCTCCGATCTGAATCAACAGGGAGGCTTCTCCTCCCGCTTAGCGGCCGCCGCACTGCAGCGGACGAAAAATCCCATCAACTATAGCGTTGAGTATTGGAACATCGACTTCCCTGGCGGGGATATTCCTGCTGACAAGGGAAAGGCTGAAGATGTCATCATCCGCGCCTACCGCAGCCTGGGAGTCGATCTGCAGCTCTTGGTCAATGATGATATGAAGGCGAATTTCACTCGCTACCCCTACCATCTTTGGGGTTTGGAGCGGCCTGACCCGAATATTGACCATCGTCGCGCTGCCAATTTGCAAAGATTTTTCGGCAGAAACGGAGAAACTCTTCCGATCTCCAATCTCGCAAGTGACTACAACTTCGGTGACTTGGTCTTCTGGAATCTTCCGGAAGGCACCACCCATGTTGGCATTGTGGTGCCTGGTCCAGGTGAGTTGTCCGAGGATAAGTGGATCGTCCACAACAATGGCTCCGGTCCTCGCTGGGAGGACGAACTCTTTGCCTATCAGGTTCTTGGCCACTTCCGCTATGCTCCAGCGGAGGTCGTCGCCGAGGTGACTGAATCTTGATTGGCTGCTAGCGAATCACCTTTTTCTGGGGTTTTGAGAGATTCTAACAGAATCTAACAGCGTCAATCGCTTAGCTGTCGGGAAATTTAAATCAAGAGTAAACCTGCCCAAAATCGATGAAGGGCCGGAATTCCTTATGACACAAGGGTTCGTGCGGTACTAATTTGGCTTTGCAAAAGATTTTCAAATCGATGAAAAGAAACGCGCTATGAATAAAGCAGAGCTCATTGAATCAGTACAAAAGGCCCTCGGTAATGAAGCGACCAAACGTTCCGCTGAGGAAGCAGTCGCCGCTGTTTTGGATTCCATCGCCAAAGGTGTGAAGAAAGACAAGAAGGTGCAGATTATCGGCTTTGGCACCTTCGAGGTGAAGAAGCGTGCGGCGCGGATGGGCCGTAACCCCAAGACAGGAGAGTCCATGAAGATTGCTGCTTCCAAGTCGGTTGGCTTCAAGCCTTCTTCGACTTTGAAGAACTCTCTCTAATCTTTTTTAAGAACAATCAATTTCCCCAAAATAGCCGATGGGTTCGTCATCCATCGGTTTTTTTGTTTGCGGTGGCGGCTCATCGGGAAGAAATGGCGTTGTGGAGCAAATTCGCAAAATTGGCCGCATCGTGCTGGCTTTTATCGAGTACCTTGGAGAGCTGGGGTTGCTCGCTCGCGAGATCGGAGAATCCTTGCTCAAGGGGCCCAAGCGGTGGCGCCAATTCTGGAAGCAGGTTGCCGAGATTGGTTTTCGCTCCCAGCCGGTGGTGATATTGACGGGCGCCTTCACCGGGGCGGTCCTTGCCGTGCAGGCTCTCTACCAGTTCCGTCTGGTTGGGATGGAGACTTTGGCTGGGGGATTGGTCAGTGCGGCGATGTTGCGTGAGCTGGGAGCCACCATCACTGGGTTGATGCTTGCCGGGCGGGTCGGCTCATCCATGGCTGCCGAGATTGGGACGATGAAGGTGACGGAGCAGATTGATGCTCTGAGGTCGATGGCGGTGCATCCCATCGATTACCTTGTGGTGCCGAGAGTGCTCGCGATGATGCTTTCCGTTCCGCTTCTTATTGCGCAATCGGTTTCCTTCGGTATCGGAGCCTCTTTTTTGGTCGGCGTGCCTCTCTTCAAGGTTGATGCCGCGATCTGGATTGAGAATGTGCAGGAATACTCCGGGCCTGATGATGTCGCGATTGCGCTCATCAAGGGCATGGTCTTCGGGCTCCTGATTGTCCTAATCTCCTGTCACCAAGGATTGAAAGCCTCGAATGGTGCGGTGGGAGTTGGCAGGGGGACGACGAGTGCGATGGTCTTTTCTTCGCTGGCTATTTTGATTTCCAACTTCTTTCTCTCCATGCTGATGCAATGGATTTTCCCCGCCGGTTTCGTCAAGACAGGATAAACTGGGAGAAATCGTCGGCAGGGAATAGAAAATGCTCCTCATTGGTCGTATAGGTATGGCAATGAACGGAAAACTGCTGACCTGGGGGCTGATTGGATGCCTGGTTCTTGGAATCGCTGGTTTGGCGATGAGTGGACAAACGGAGGCCTCGGGGAAAGAGGTCATGGAAATTCTCGAAAAGAAACCGGAAGAGCCGGTGAAAAAAGTTGTGAAAACTGAAGACGAATGGAAAGAGGAGCTAACGCCGGAGCAATATCGCATTCTCCGCGAGGCTGGAACTGAGCGTGCCTTTGGAAAGGTTTACGATGAGTTCAAGGGGCAGGGTGCAGGGACCTACGTTTGCGCTGGTTGTGGGGCGGAACTGTTCACCTCGGATCAGAAATTTGATGCCCGCTGCGGCTGGCCGTCATTCTTCGATCCCTCCAAGGAAGAGAATCTCAAAACCCTGCCTGATGTCTCGGGTGGTATGGTGAGAATCGAGGTCCGCTGCGCCAAATGCGATGGGCACCTTGGGCATGTTTTCGAGGGTGAGGGGTTTAACACTCCTACTGATCAAAGGTACTGCATCAATGGAACAGTGCTCAAGTTCATCCCTGCCGACTCAGAATCAGAAGAAAAGTCGGACAAAGACTGATTTCTCACTGTAAGGCTTTGGCTATTAGCTCTTTTTGGCGAAAGGTTTTATGCTGGCTCGTCGATGAGAGGGCCGGCTAAGGAGCTTGGGCCAAAGCCACCTCGGGGACTTTGTGAAATTTTTCACAAAGTACTCTTGACCCTCCTTAGGCCGCCTCGTATTCGAATGCCCGCAAGCATTCGTTGTGAATTTTTCTCCGGCCAAAAATCTAAAACCTTTCGTAAGCCTGAGCCTCTTGGCTTCCTCGGCGACTGTCCTCGCGGCAGGTGGTGGTGAAGGTGAGCATGTTGCTCACGCCGCGCATGACCACCTTCCTGCGCACGCTGAGGAAATTGTGCGTATCTTCGGGCTCCCAATCACCAACTCCATGCTCATGCTGTGGATAGTGGTGGGTATTGTTGTTTTCATCGCTCGCGCTGCGACGAAGAAGATGGAGATGATTCCGCAAGGATTCCAAAATGGCGTCGAGTGGGTTGTTGAGTCTCTCTACAATTTCCTCGAGGAGATTCTCGGGTCCGACTTGGTCAAAAAGACCTTCTGGTTCTTTGGCGGAATTTTCCTGATTATTCTAATCACCAACTGGGCTGGTCTCTTCCCCGGAGTCGGAACCATTGGGCTGGCGCTCACCGGGGAGAATGTGGACCCTCATGACCGTTTCCGTCCCTTCCTTCGTGGTGGTAATGCTGACTTGAACATGACGTTGGCCATGTCGCTCACCTTTGCGGTTCTCTGGTTCTACTGGGCCATCAAAGAAAATGGGGTGAAGGGCTTTTTCGCTCACATCTTCGCGCCCAAGGGTAAGTTCGGTGGAGCAATGTTCATCGCGATGGTCGTGATTTTCGGAATGGTTGGACTGATTGAAGTGGCTTCGATTCTCCTGCGCCCCGTTGCTCTGAGTTTCCGTCTGTATGGTAACGTTTACGCTGGTGAGACCATGCTGGAGTCCATGATTGCCATGCCTCACTGGTCGGTTTCTTGGCTGGTTCCTCTTCCTTTCTACTTCCTTGAATTGCTTGTTGGCTTGATTCAGGCGCTTGTTTTCACTCTCTTGACCGCGGTCTTCCTGCGCTTGATTTGCGAGCACGACCACGACCACGACGAAGCTCACCACTAACACTTTTTCGCTGTCTGACCATGAATAGGGAATCGTGGGGGCAGCGAACGAAACACAAAACACAATAAAACTATGGACACCATGATGTTGACAACAATGGTCCTCGGCGCAATCGAGGGTAATCTCCACGTCGCAGTTGCAGCTCTTGCTTCTGGTCTGGGTATCGGAATCCTCGGCGCGAAGGCTGCTGAAGCAACCGGTCGTAATCCAGGTGCTGCTGGCGACATCCGTAACCTCGCGATTATTCTTGCCGCTCTGATTGAGGGTATCGTCTTCTTCGCCATCTTCTTGGCTTAATCAGTTTTTTCAACAGGCTCCCTCTCGTGGGGGAGCCTCACTTTCTCAGATTTCTTATGTACCACACCATTATCATCGCAAATCTCGTCGAGGATGTCGCCGCTCCCATCGCCAAGGAGTTCAAGATCATCTGGCCGTTTTTCATTGCCCAGTTGATTTCGTTTGGTGTGGTGCTCTTTATCCTCAAGAAGTTTGCCTTCGGTCCTATCCAGCAAATGCTTGAAGAGCGTCGCCAGCGCATCGCGGCGGGGGAAGCCAATCTAAAGAAGATTGAAACGCAACTTGCTGAGAGCGAGAAGCGCACGGCCGATGCTTTGGAAAAAGCGAACGCCGACGCCCAGCGTCTCATCGACGAAGCCCGCGACAACGCGGCAAAAATTGGCGAAAGCGAAACGCAAAAGGCAGTTGCGGCTGCACAAAACATCATTACCAAGGCTGAGGAGGCCGCGAAGGCTGAGCGCGAGCAGATGAAAGCCGAGCTTAAGGCTGAATTCGGCAAGCTGCTCACTACGGCTACCACACAAGTCACCGGTCGCACACTGAACGATGATGACCAGCGCCGGATTAATGAAGAAGCTCTGAACACGCTTCCTAACTAAATTTTTCTCACTATTTCCGAATGAAAATCTCGAAGTCCGCACTCAAGACCGCTCGCCGCATCTTCCGGATGTGCAGCCCCAATGGTTATCTTGATGAGAACCATATGCGGACTGCGGTTTCGAAGCTTGTCGCCGACAAGCCCCGGGATTATCGGGGGGTTCTTGCTGCCTTGGCCCGCTTGGTCCGGCAGGAGGAAGCCCGCAAAAATGTCCTCGTCGAAAGTGCTCGCTTCCTCGATCCTGCTACCGAACAGCGGGTTCGCGACAGCATTAGCAGCCAATATGGCGAAGGCTTGAATTTTGAATTCCGCACCAACCCTGATTTGTTGGGCGGATTGAAAGTGCGCGTGGGCGACGATGTCGTCGATGGCTCGGTGAAAGCCCGAATCCAGCGTCTTGAAAACGCCCTTAACTGAAAAACTCTCTAAAAAGACAAACCGATGAGCAGCATCCTTCAAGAACTCGAAGCGCAAATTTCCCAGGTCTCCTCCGGAGTCGAGCGCACCAACGTGGGTATCGTCCGTGAAGCCGGTGACGGCGTCGCCAAGGTCGAAGGTCTCAGCGACGTGATGCTGAACGAGACCATCGAATTCGACGGTGGCGTTCGCGGCGTGGCGATGAACCTTGAGGAAAGCGAAGTCGGGGTCGTTCTGCTTGGCGATTACGAAAAGGTCACCGAAGGCATGGAGTGCCGCACCACCGGCAAACTTCTTTCTGTTCCTGTGGGTGAGAATGTCCTCGGCCGCGTAGTTGACGCCCTCGGTGAGCCTGTGGATGGCAAGGGTGCTATCGAAGCAGCCGCTCAGTACCCCATGGAGAAAATTGCTCCTGGTATCATTAAGCGGAAGTCGGTTTCTGTTCCTGTCCAGACCGGAATCATGTCCATCGACGCCATGATTCCCATCGGTCGCGGCCAGCGGGAGTTGATCATTGGTGACCGTGCCACCGGAAAGACGACCATCGCGGTGGATACCATCATTTCCCAAGCCCAGCAGAATGAAGCCGCTGAGCGCGGTGAGCTTGAGAATCACAAGCCTCTTTATTGTATCTACGTCGCTGTCGGCCAGAAGTTGTCCAACGTCTCCCGGACCGTGAAGACACTCGAAGACGCGGGCGCGATGAAATACACCACCGTGGTCTCCGCATCCGCGTCCGACCCCGCCGCGATGCAGTTCTTGGCTCCTTACGCCGGTTGCGCCATCGCGGAATACCTGATGGATCAGGGTAAAGACTGCCTGATCGTTTTTGACGACCTTTCCAAGCACGCGGTTGCCTATCGTCAGGTCTCTCTCATTCTTCGTCGTCCATCTGGTCGTGAAGCATATCCTGGTGATGTTTTCTACCTTCACAGCCGCCTTCTTGAGCGTTCCGCGCGTCTTTCCGAGAATGCTGGTGGTGGTTCATTGACCGCATTGCCAATCATTGAGACCCAGGCTGGCGACGTATCGGCCTACATTCCGACCAACGTCATCTCGATTACTGATGGTCAGATTTTCCTCGAGACGGACTTGTTCTACCAAGGAATCCGCCCTGCGATTTCGGTTGGTCTCTCCGTTTCTCGAGTCGGTTCTGCCGCGCAGACCAAGACCATCAAATCGGTGGCAGGCACGACGAAACTGGATTTGGCCCAATACCGTGAGCTGCAGGCTTTCGCTCAATTTGGTTCCGACCTGGATGCTTCCACCAAGGCCAAGCTCGACCGGGGTCAGCGAATCGTCGAACTTTTCAAGCAGAATCAATACAGCCCGCTTTCGCTTGAGGAAGAGGCCATCTACCTCTTCGCCATGCAGAACGGCTACTTCGATGATGTCGAAGTGGACCGCATCCAAGAGTGCCAGGCCGCGATGGGCGAATACTTCAACACCCGCAAGGGAGATCTGATGAAGAAGATTCGTAACGAACAGCCCGACCTCAAAAAGAACAAGGACGCCAAGGCTGAAGTCGACCAAGCGCTCAAGGACTTCAAGGGCACTTGGAAGTAATTTCATTTCTCACTCAGGCAAAACAGTAACACAACCCGATGGCCAATCTTCGTGACATCCGCCGACGCATCAAGTCGGTCAAAAACACCGCTCAAATCACCCGCGCCATGCAGCTGGTGGCAGCGGCGAAGATGAAGAAGGCGCAGGACCAGGCGCTCGCTGGCCGGGACTATGCCGATTTGCTGAACCAGGTTCTGGTCAATCTCAAGGAGAACGTCAGCGAGGAATCGCATCCTCTCCTCGAGAAGCGTCCGGATGGCGGCAAGGAGCTTGTCCTGGTCGTCTCGACCGACAAGGGGCTCTGCGGCCCCCTGAATACCAATTTGCTGAAGAAGATTCGGACAACCGTTTCCAGCGATGCGGACTACATCACGGTTGGACGCAAGCTGCGTGAGCAACTTGGGAAAGCAGGCAAAAAGATCGAAGCCGACTTTGAGGTGAAGGACCCGGTGCCTTTCATCGAGGCTCGTCCGATTGCCACTCTCTTGACCAAGAAGTTCCTTTCCGGAGAATACGATAAGATCTCGGTCGCGTTCACCAATTTCGTGACCACTTTGAATCAAGAGCCGACCGTGGTTCAGCTTCTTCCAATCGATGCGGAAACGGTCGGTGAGAAGCAAGCCTACGAGGGAGTGGGTAAGGAAGAGGAGGTCACGGAAGCCAGCAAGGAGACCGCTCTTGGTAAAGAGTATCTTTTCGAGCCGAGTGCCGAAGGCGTTTTGGATTCGCTTCTTCCTCTTTTCGTCAATTTCCAAGTTTATCAGATGATTGTCGAATCACGGGCATCCGAGCACTCGGCACGGATGGTGGCCATGAAGGGCGCCACCGACAACGCCAAGAAGATGACCAAGGAATTGACCCTCGAATACAATAAGGCCCGACAGGCTGCCATCACCGCGGAACTCCTCGAGATCACGACGGCGATGAAGGCGATGGAATGATCACGGGACCTTTCATCGACAGCACTTTCATTAATCATTTTTCCACCAAAAACGAAATACCCATCAACGGATAACTCCTCTCACCATGAGCAACCAAGGAACCATCGTTCAAGTCATCGGCGCGGTCGTTGACGCTGACTTCTCTAAGGCAAGCAAACTGCCCGACATCTACAACGCCCTCGAAGTGACCTACAATCCCGGTGGCGGCGACATCACCCTGACGCTCGAAGTGCAGCAGCACTTGGGGGATGGCTGGGTCCGTGCCGTTGCCATGAGTTCCTCGGATGGTCTCAAGCGGGGAATGACCCTCGTTGACACAGGCAAGCCCATTGCGGTTCCGGTAGGCAACCAGGTTCTGGGCCGGATCTTCAACGTCACAGGTGAACTGGTTGATGAGAACGATCCTCTTCCCGAGCCGGACAAAACCTCTCCGATTCACCGGCCTGCGCCTAATTTCACCGAGCAATCAGCCAACACCGAGGTTCTGCCTACCGGTATCAAGGTCATCGACCTCATCTGTCCTCTCCTCAAAGGTGGTAAGGGCGGCATGTTCGGTGGTGCTGGTGTGGGCAAGACGGTTGTGATCATGGAGCTCATTAACAACATTGCGAAGGCCCACGGTGGTTTCTCTGTCTTCGCGGGTGTTGGTGAGCGGACGCGGGAGGGGAATGACCTCTACTGGGAAATGATCGAGTCCGGCGTCATCGAGACTGAGAAGGACGAAAATGGTCATCCCAAGGTGCGTGACAATGGAACGCCAATCCTCAAGGAAGGTTCCAAAGTGGCACTTTGTTACGGTCAGATGAACGAGCCTCCGGGTGCCCGTCTTCGGGTTGCTCTCTCGGCCTTGACGATGGCTGAGTATTTCCGTGATGAGCAGAATCAGGACGTTCTTCTTTTCGTTGATAACATTTTCCGATTCTCGCAAGCAGGTTCCGAGGTTTCCGCTTTGCTTGGCCGCACGCCATCCGCAGTAGGTTATCAGCCGACCTTGTCCGAGGAAATGGCGGGTCTCCAGGAGCGAATCACTTCGACCAACAAGGGTTCGATCACCTCCATTCAGGCTGTATATGTTCCTGCGGATGACTTGACCGACCCCGCTCCCGCCAACACCTTCGCCCACTTGGACGCGACGGTTGTTCTTGAGCGTTCTTTGGCTGAGCAGGCTCTCTTCCCAGCGGTTGATCCTCTGGCTTCGACCTCGAAGGCGCTTGCTCCAGAGGTTGTCGGCGAAGAGCACTACCGCGTGGCTCGCGGCGTTCAGCAGGTTCTGCAGCGTTACAAGGATCTGCAGGATATCATCGCAATTCTCGGTATGGATGAACTGTCTGATGAGGACAAGTTGACCGTATTCCGCGCTCGTAAGATTCAGCGTTTCCTGACCCAGCCCTTCCACGTGGCGGAGATTTTCACCAACGTCCCTGGCGTTCTTTGCTCAATTGAAGATACCGTGAAAGGCTTTGCGGAGATTCTTGACGGCAAGCATGATGACGTTCCCGAGGGGAACTTCTACATGAAGGCAGGTATTGATTCTGTTGAGAAAGCCTGAGGCTGAAGCTCTATCGCATCTGATTTTTCTGAATTAACCATGTCTCTCCATCTCGATATCGTCACTCCCGAGCGGAAGGTCTTCTCCGATCAGGTTGAAAACGTCTATCTGCCTGGGGCGGATGGAGAGGTTGGCATTCTGGAAATGCACGCCGCTCTGGTCACCGCAGTCGTTGCAGGTGAACTTCGGTATGCCAAGGATGGTCAGGTCAACGAACTGGCCATTGGTAACGGTTTTGCTGAGGTGACTCAGGAGAAGGTCACCGTCCTCACCGACGTGGCCTTCCAACAGGACGAGATTGACGAAGAAAAGGTCGAGAAAGCTCTCGCCCGGGCCGAGAAGGCCTTGGAAGAAATCGACCCGAAAGAGGCCGAAGAGATTGCCGCCCAGCAGGCGGTGATTGCAAGCGCGATGGCCCAGCTTCGTCTGAAGAGGAAGCGGGCTAGCTCCTCCTAATTGCTAATTGGCTGTTCGCCTTCCATCATTCGTTTCCAGGGGTCCCATTAATTTGAGGATCCCTTTTTCTTTGGTAGTTTAGCCCGATGCTGAGGTTGCTGTTCCTGTTCTTGACCACTGTTTTGCTCCTTGCCTGCGATCAGGTGGGAGAAAAGGAGGCTCCCGAAGACTTCGAGAGTGTCTCGGCTGATGGGTTGCCCGTCGTCACGAGCTTCCGCACCTTATCGAGCCGGCAATTTCGCGCTCTCCTTGCGAAGGAGGATCGTATTGTTGTCGTCGAGTTCTATGCAGACTGGTGTGGGCCCTGCCGCAAGTTGGCTTCAGTTCTGGAAGACTATGCGGCAGAGGGAACACCGGGGGTGCAGATTGCGAAAGTGAATGTCGAGAAGGAGTCTGGATTGGCTCGTCGCTACGAGGTGCGGTCCATTCCGGATACACGGATTTTCTTTAAGGGACGGGAAATCGGACGATTTGTTGGAGCGCTGGGAAAAGCGGAAGTGGAAAAGAGAATCACGGCGGCAGTGCGTGAGGCTCGCCCGAAACCTTCGCAGCCTTCCCATCCTCAGGGTTCAAGCGAACCCTCGGAGTCTCTCAGAAAGCAGGAAAATGACCTTCCGCCGGGAATTCAGCGACTCTAAGCGGCGAGGGGCCTTGAAAAGGAAGCTTTCGCCCTGCTAGGGTGCGCGCTCATGTTTGAGGTTCGTGAAAAGCCCGATTTGGTCGAACGGGCGGTATTGGTTGGATTCTATTTCGATAAAGCAGAGGAAGAGGAGGCTCGCGAACTCTTGCTGGAGCTTGAGGAATTGGTCGATACTTTGGGAATCGGGGTGGTGGGCATGGAGCTTGTCCATGTCCGTAACAAAAATCGCGCCTTCATTTGTGGGACGGGCAAGGCTGATGAAATTGTGGCCCGCGCGAAGGAAAGAGAGAGTGATTGCCTAATCGTTGACAATGGCCTGAGCCCCTCGCAGCAGAAAAACTGGGAAGGTATCGCTGAGGTCACGGTGATTGACCGCGAAGAGGTTATTCTTGATATCTTTGCGCAGCGAGCCACCACGAGAGAGGCTCAGCTGCAGGTCGATCTTGCGAGAATGGAGTATGCGCTGCCGAGAATGGCCCGGATGTGGGGTCACCTTGACCGTGAGGGTGGCGGAGGGAGTGGCGGCACAGGGGCGGCAGCCAGGGGGATGGGGGAGCAGCAGATTGAGGTTGATCGCCGTCTGGCCCGGACTCGCATCTCCCGGGTCAAGAGGGAGCTGGAGGAGGTGCAGAAGCAGCGCCAAACCCGGCGCAAGGAGAGAGAGAAGCAAGCGGTGCCACACGCTGCCATCGTTGGCTACACCAACGCGGGCAAGTCCACTCTGCTCAATAAGCTATCAGGCTCTGAGGTTTACGAAGCCGATCAGCTATTCGCGACCTTGGATCCAACGACCCGCCGCATTGAATTGCCAGGTGGCCAACCGCTTCTCCTTACCGATACGGTGGGATTTGTTCGAAATTTGCCTCACCGTCTGGTTGAGGCCTTCAAGTCGACTTTGGAAGAAGCTGTTCTGGCTGACTTTCTAATTCATGTCCTGGATGCCAGTGATCCGGGCGTCGAGGCTTTCCATGCGACTACCTTGGAGGTTTTGGAGGAACTGGGAGCCAAGGATAAGCCGATGGTGACCGTCTTGAACAAAGTCGACCGCTTGGGAGACGAGAAAGAAGAGGTTCTGGAAAAGTTCCCTGGAGCGGTCCTTATTTCCGCCCGTTCAGGCATCGGGATCGAGGACTTGGTACAGGCGTGCGAGAAGCAATTGGCTCACCGGGTGAGAAGGAGGACCTACCGGATTCCGCAAAGCCGGGGCGATTTGCTCAATCTTCTTCATAACGACGGGAAAGTGTTGAACACCAATTACGAACAAAATGATGTGATTATCACAGCCGTCGTTTCATCGGTGTTGGGTGGAAAATTGGAAGATTTTCTGGAAGAAACTTCCGCCTGAGTTCGTCAGACAAAGAGATCCGGCAGCCCTGCGATGAATCGGCGGATTTCGCAGAAATGCAGGGTGGTCATTTGAGTTTGTTTGAAAAACCTAATGGCTTTGCTACGGTTGGAGCACCCCATCATCCCCAAATGAAAACAGCGCACTTTTTTTCAATTTTCCTAACCGCAGCTCTCGGCTCAATGCTTGAGGGTGTCACCCTTGGTGATGAGCGGGATGCTGCCGTGAGGTTGCAAATCCATCTCGACCAGAAGTTATTCGGACCGGGATTCATCGATGGTAAGCCCGGCACCTTCACCAAGAAGGCCATCGCCGCTTATAATGAGACAGTGGGGAGGAGTCCGGATGACTTGGACGCGCTTCAGCAGGAGGCTGACCAAGCGGTCAAGGAGACTTACGTGGTGGCTTCTTGCCCGCAGAATGCGAGGAAGTTCGTTAACACAAGTCTCCCGTACAAGCGGGCCGAGCAGGCCAAGGAGGAGGCGCTTTATTACCGCAGCTATTTGGAATACATGGCTGAGCGCTACCACACGTCGGAGGATGTGCTGATCGAGCTCAATGGCCGCAAAACCGCTTGGGCGGTGAGACCGGGAAAGACATTATTTGTCCCCAATGTGGAACCCTTTCTGATTGAGGAAATCCGCTCCGGGCGCGCCTATCAGGCGGGTGAAAACGGCTTGGATGAACGTCGTGTCGTCATTGATACAAAGGAAAAGCAAATCCGAGTCTTCGCGCCCATGGATGTCTCGGTAGCCAGTGCCGGCGAGGCCATCTCGGTCAAGCCGGACTACACCAGTTACCGCTTGATCGCAACCTTCCCTACCACCCCTGGGCAGGAGCGGTATATCCACCGGGGCACCTGGAAGGTGCGGAATGCGGTGGAGTGTCCGACGTGGCGCTACGATAAGCAGATGCTCAAGGAGGGGAAACGCTCCAAGGAATATCTTAACATCCCTGGGGGGCCGAATAACCCGATTGGCGTGATGTGGTTTGGCCTGACGAAGTCGGGGATCGGGATTCATGGAACGGACAGTCCGCGCACCATCGGGCGGGCGCAAAGCTCCGGCTGCTATCGCTTGGCCAACTGGGATGTTGCCCGCCTGCCGGGTTTGATTCGTCCCGGTGCGGTCGTCGAAGTGAAATAGCCCACAAAAAAGGGCCCAGGCAGAGGGCCCTGTCAATTGCCGGAAGTTGATTCCGGCTGCCGATATTGGCCTCGCTGCATGGCGAGGCCTTTTTGATGCCTTAGGAAGACTGTTGGTCGTATTTACCCAAGTCGCGAATCCAGATGTTCCGGAATTCGATCGGATCACCGTGAAATTGTAGTGAGAGCGGCGCTTTCTCAGGATGCTCTTTCGGGTAAGAAGCGAGCTTCTGGTGGGCAGAGGGGCCCATGTAGTTCTGCGCGGCTTGCACGACGACGCCATTGTGGATCACAGTCACCTGGGCGGGCTGGATGCACTTGCCATCCTTGTAGCGGGGAGCCTTGAAGATGATGTCGTAGCTTTGCCAATCTCCTTGCGGAGCCGAGGCATTGCAGAGAGGTGGGTATTGCCCATAAATGGCTCCGGCCTGGCCATCGGGATAGGTCTCATTCGAGTGGCTCTCCAGAACCTGCACTTCGTAGCGGCCCATGAAGAAAACGCCGGAGTTGCCTCCCTTTTGTCCGCTCACTTCCCGTTCCGCCGGGATCCGCCATTCGATGTGCAGTTGGCAATCTCCAAACTCTTCTTTGGTGGACAGCTTTCCCTTGTGCGCGACCAGGATTCCTTCCTTGATGAGCCAGGGGCCTTTCCATGCGTCGAGGTTGGAGCCGTCGAAGAGGACCTTGGCGTCGGAGGGCGCGGAGACGCTCACCGCTCCGCCACTTTCAACCTTGCGAGGCTGGGGGCGGGTGGTGTCATGGACCGAGTAGGGCCATCCGGGGATTTGCGGGGCGTCCGGGTAAAGTTTCTTTTTCTCTTGAGCCATCAGAGGCGTTGCTAGCAGGAGTGAGCAGGCAATGAATTTCATGCTGAGGAATTGAGCTGTAAACCAACCGGACTGGCAACGGGAAATAATGGAAATGGAGGTGGAGGCTTCCCCGTCAGTCGCCGATCAGGAGGCGACAGGTCCCGACAAGTTGGCGGGCAGCTGCGAATTGGATTCCCGGTTCGCCTCATCGACTTGACCGTTCAGAGTGCAGTAATCGTAGGCGTATCCGACGAGGAAAAGTCCTCCGGTGAAGAGCCAGAGCAGGCCCGTGCCCCATTTTCCCAAGTAGAATCGGTGGACGCCGAAGACGCCCAAAAAAGTCTGGAGGATCCAAGCGACATTGTAATCGAAGCGGCCGTCGAGGTAGCGGTGGTTGGCGCGACGGTCCATTCCAGGGATCAGGAAGAGGTCAATCAGCCAGCCGATACCAAGGAGACCCAGGGTGAGCATCCAGATCACTCCGCTAATGGGCTTTCCGTAGTAGAAGCGGTGTGACCCGGTGAAGCCGAAGATCCAAAGCAGATAGCCGATGGCCATTGAGTGCGTTTTTCTTTCCATGGGTCAAAAGTAGCTCCGATCAGCCGGTTGGCCATTGCAGTTGGCGGGATATTTTGGAAAGGGAGTGGTCTCATTCTATTGGAGGTCAGGTGTCCCAGATGCCCCGGCCACAGGCGGGGAAGGTTCGTAGATCCCGGTTTCCGAATGCAAAAAAGCCTCCCCGAGTTGCTCGAGGAGGCTCTGCCAAAAGTCGTTGTCAACTGCCTTAGATTCCGGTTTCCCAAACCTCCAGCCTGAGGAATTTAGCGTCGCTATCCATGGGTAGCAGCGCCTCAACTCGCTCGGTATCATCGAGGGTGTCGAGCACATTCTCGAGCAGGCCGTCGCCCACGTAGTGCCAGTCGTCGGCCAGAAGAGTCGAGGACCAAGCGGCCCGCACTTCCAAGTGGGTCCCGGTCCGGCGACTGAACTCGACCGCGAGGTTTCCTCCCTCTGTGGTCATCACGAGTTCGGGCGAGTCCGGCGAGAGGGGATTGAGCAGGAGCACCCATTCTTCTTCGTTCGTGTAGCGGTCACCATCGACGTTCCCTCCCGCGCTGAGGTCGCTCCCTTCAGGAGCCCCGGCCAAGGCGTTGGCGGCCCAGATCTCGTAGGGCGATAGAGCCTGCTCCTCGACCCGGATGTGGTCCAGAGCCGTATCAGCCGCACTCCAGACCCTTTCCGCCGCAGAGAAGCGGATGGCGACTTCCTCCAGCCCGGCGAAGGCGGAGAGATTGACTGTTGCGGTTGACCAAGCGGCGTCGTTGTTCGCGTGCTGTTGACCGTCCGCGAGCCAGAGGTTGGTCCACGTCGTCCCATCGAAGGCATCGACGGACAGGTAGTCGATGAAGGACCCATACATGTGATAGTCGAAGGTCAGCTGGGGGTTCGTGGCGGCGGAGAAGTCGAAGGCGCACTCCAGCCCGGCGATGCTATTGCTATTCTGCGCACCGCTGTCGTGACCTTCGAAGTAAACATACCAATCGCCTTCCGACGCAGCCGACGGACCGGCTGCGGCCGTCGGGGTGTCTCCGCTGTGACGCGTCCAATCGATGTCGTCGTCAGCTACCTGATACCAAGAGCCAAAGTTGTCTTCGAAAGTTTCGATATACGGCAAGGCTCTCGGTTGTTCGCGGATCACGATATTGTCGATGGCAGGATCTGCCGCGTTCCAGACCTTGCGGGCCGTGCGGAACCTGATGGTGACTTCTGATTGACCGATAAAGGGAGCCAAATCGACCACCGCCTGGGTCCAGGCGTCGCTGCTGGCAGTGTGCTGCTGTTCATCACGCAGCCAATAATCCGTGTTCCAATCGCTGCCGTCGTGGATGTCGATGGCTAGGTAATCGATGAAAGAGCCATACATGTGATAGTCGAAGGTCAGCGTGGCATTGGTCACCGAGCTGAGGTCGAAGGTGCATTGCACCTGTGCGAGGTCACCCTGGCTGGGTGAGTCATGACCTTCGGCGAAGAGGTAGTGGTCTCCGTCCGATGCTCCTGCGGGACCTGCCGCCGCGGTGGGGGTGGTTCCCGTTCCGACCTCCCAGTCGTAGCCGTCTTCCTCGAATTGGCGCCAGGCACCCACACCATTCTCGAAGCTCTCCGCGTAGGGCAGGGGCTGGACCTCGGTCAGAGAAATTGGCTGGGCAGGCGTGATGAAGCGGAAGCGGGTGTTGTCGTTGGTGGTCGTGTTCGGAGCGACGTCGAGAGCGCCGGCGCTGGTGATACGGAGGCGGGTCTCCGTGGCCGGGTGATTGATGTAGAACCAACCATGCTGGTATTCGGCCAAGGCCCACTCGACTGACGATCCGGTCGTCCCCGCAGGGGAAAGTCCCAAGGCGCTGCCGTCATAATGAAGCCGGCGCCCATCACTTAATCCCACAATGTATTTCTTTCCGCCCGGGGCCGAGACCAGCATGAATTGCTCGGTGGCGACGCGGTTCAGCAGGTCGGCAATCTCGATGGTACCGGCGTCCGGATTGTCGATGAGGCGCATCTTGGTCGCCTTGTTGTGGATGATGTAGGCCTTGTTGTCGCGCACGGTGGCGTCGCCGTCCCAGCCTGCCAGGAGGAGGCCGCACTCGCTGAGGTCCTCATAGCCGGGATCGGAGGAATCGTTCCGGATATGGAGGGCGAGACGCGGTGAATTCATCGCGTAGGGATCGCTGCTGCTGCTATCATCCGTTTCAGGATTCCCTCCGTAGAGGCTCCACTCGAAGATGGACCATTTGGCGAGCCATGGAAGGCTCTCCGCCCGCCACATGAATTCGGCGAGGAAATTGTAGTTCTCGGCGCGGCTCCAAGTCGTCTTGGTTCCCGCGAAGTCCCGGGTGGAGAATTCGGTCAGCCAGATCTTCTTTCCATAAGTATCGTAGAGATACTGCATGTTGGCGATGAGGGTGCTGGGGCTGCCGCTGGGAGCTCCATTGGGCGAATACCAGTGGACCGCCATGTAATCGGTCCGTAGCCCCTGCTCCTCGGCAGCAGCCTCGAACTCCTGGCGCCAGCTGCCCTTGTAGGCGGCGGGGCAAGGCCCGAGGAGCGGGAGGCGCATCCGCTCGAGGCGAGGCCATTGATAGAGCCCGGTGCTCACCTCCATGTGGGCCTGATCTTCCAGATCAGGCTCGTTGAAGCCCATGACTGTCGTCTGATTCGCCCGGCG
Organism: Verrucomicrobiota bacterium JB023; assembly: GCA_030673895.1. GTDB lineage: Bacteria > Verrucomicrobiota > Verrucomicrobiia > Verrucomicrobiales > Akkermansiaceae > Roseibacillus. The sequence goes on along the minus strand of JAUTCR010000062.1, from coordinate 26,437 downwards.
ATACCACTCGGGTTGGAATTTCAGGATGCCTGGCGAGGCGCTTCCCATGCTTCCCCATTGCATGGGCATGTATTGGCCATGGTCGAGCTGGTATTCCTCCGCGTAAGTCCAGCGGTAGGCCCAGCTCGGGGTGAACATGTGACTGAAGTGGAAATGGGACGCCTGACCCTGCTTGGGGAAGTGGGTCTCATAATTGATGAGCCATTCCTGATTAGCCGAGTCATCCGGGAGCTGCTGGACGACATTCTCACCGTCCCAGCCTAGCACGAGACCGGACCAAGCGTTGACGAAGCGGACATACGCGCCATCGGCAGGCACCAGCAACCATCGCTGATGGGGCATGCTGGAGTAAGTTCCTTCAATGATGGGGGCTCCATCCTCGGTGGAGGCGAGAGCCACCTCGAAGCACTTCTCGCTGTCCTTGCTGCGGATGCGATAGCTATCGCTGCCGAGATTGTAGAGCACCTGGAACCACGGTTGGGCAGTGGTCAAGCCGGCTCCGGTCTCCGAGGTTTCGAGGTGGGTTCCCTCCGCGCGATTCTCGATTGTGTAGTAAGAATCTTCGTAATCGAGAAAGCTGGCCGTCGGGGGAGGCTCGCTGGAGGCATCGGTCCCGAGGGGGAACCAGGGGTCGGGCATCGGAGGAAGGACGACCAGTTCACGGACAATGGCCCGTCGGTCATCAAGCGAACGGAAGCGGATCTTCGTTGCACGAGCGGAAGCGTTGAAGCGGACCACGCGATCGCTTTCGGTATTGCCGGTGATGGAGCCGCCATCGAAGACGATCCATTCTCCCTCGCTCTCATAGGCGATCTCGAAGTTTTCGATTGCTGTGCCGCTCACACCATCGAAGCCGGAGTAGAGGTGGACGCCGCCAATATGCTCGATGTGCGGGAAGTGAATCTCGTAGTCGTGCGGACCGGCCTCGTTGGCGCTAGCCCAAGCGGACGCATTGTTGGCCAACCCGTCGGTGGCGAGCTTGGGGTAATTCGCGCCACTGAGCGACGAGTGGACGTATTGCCGCATCTTGGCGAGGTTGAGATCGACGTCGGTGCCGAAGGGGACGGGCGAGCCGTCCGGGGTGGGGGCGTAGAGGGCGAGTTCGGCCACCCGGGCGATATTGTCCGTGGTGTATAGGCGGAAGTTGCGGGCGGTAACCGGCTCGTCGAAGACGAGGTTTTGGACCTTCAGGGTATTCCCGGTCAGCTGGGTGCCTGCGATATCGACCCAGCCCGAGCCGTTGTCATATTGGAGCACGGAGTTCGCCATCGCGGCATCCCACGTGCCACCGCTATAGAGGTGCATGCTGCCGATGGTCATGGGCACTGCGAGTTCAATCTCCAGCCAGTGGGGCCCACTGGCCGGGCCGACCCAACGACTATCCTGGGTCACGAAACCGTCGGTCGCGAATTGTGCCGGCCAAGAGCCGCCCTCGGCATCGGCTGTCGTGGTTTGGAATTTGGCGAGATTGAAGATGGGGCGGGCTTCTTCCTCTGGCTGCCAATCGCTGGTGCTCGCCTTGAGGTGATCGATCCAGGCTCCTCCATTGAGCGACTCGTCATTGGCAATGCGGAGTGCGGTCAAGGGGCCGGCGTCATACCCCTCGGGGCCAATTTCTAATTCGTCCCATTCTCCGTAGTCCTCATAGTCGCCATCACCGTTCCAATCGACACTGAGGCTGGCCTCATAGCCGCCCGTGGGGGAGGGCGTCCCCGCAACGTCAAGCTTGAGCTTGACCATGGTCGCTCCACCCCAGGAGAGGTAGGCGTCGACTGCGGGATTCTTGAACCCATTGTTTGTGCCCAAGGTATTCGAGGTGTTCGCGGTGCCACTACCGGATGGCAGAGTGGCGAAGACCCGCTTGGTATTATTCATCTGGAAGGCAAATTTGTAGGCGACGTTGCCTGCCGCATCTTCCAAGAAGAAATTCACGATCTGGCCTCCCGCTTGACGGACGGCATAGAGGTCCATCTCGAGAGATAGGGCCTTATTGGCCAAGTCGACGCTCTCGCTGAAGTTGGCGACGGCCTCGTTGGGACGCACCCCGGCTGTTGCCCGGTCAAAGACAAAGGCATGGTTTCCGTTCCCGTCGGAGATGATGGCTCCGGGAGGGGAGCCGCCGACCGTCCAGCTCCCCGTCGAGGTGCCGGCATCGAGATTGGCCGAAGTGGCGTTGGCCGTTACCTCTGCGGAGACGGGGGTTGAGGAGTCAAAATCTGCCTCGAGAACTGTTGTCTGTGCTGCCAAGGGCGGAGCGAGGAGAAGGCTTCCGAGGAGAGGCAGGAGCTGGAGCGAGGGTGAGGCGAGCAGGGCGTCGGTAGGTTTACTCATATTTCGTCGCGGGGGCGGTTAGATTGATCGCCTGAGAGTCCGGCGGGGTGTCATTGGGAATGAAGACGTTTTGGCTCAATTTTCTTTAGGTTTTTCGAAAGCAAAAATGTCGTTTTTTATCATCCTTTCGGGGGCGAAAATTGTCGCAAAGGGGAGAATGCTACTTCTGGCGAGACCCGGACCGGCTGACCATGCCTTGGGATGGTTGCTTTTGCCTGGCATTTTCGAGCGGGTTACCCCGTTTGCCCTTCGGCGCGGTCAGGGCGTGCGATCTGGAGAGCAGGGAAAAAGTCAAAATCTTCCCTTCGACAAGCGGGAGAACGGGGCCAAATTGGAGGGTCTTTCCCAAGAAGCGGTCCTTCGGCATTTCTGTGGTGTGTGGTGCCGGAGGGCCGCTCTTTACCTCCTCAGTTGAGCACTGAGTCAATTTGGCGCAAAAAGTGAGGGAGACGGCACGTTCTAAGTGCGAACAAGAACAATGAGAGTGCCGAAGAGGGGATTAGTAATGCTTGGTTTGACGGTGGGTAGCGTTTCTGCTCAATCGATAGAGAATTCTGAAGAGGCCGGAGCTTCGTTTTCACCCTCCTTGCCTCCCGAGCAAGTTGCGGTTGATCGGTTTTTGGTTCCGGAAGGCTTGGAGGTCAGCGTTTGGGCCTCGACGCCCCAGCTCTTTAATCCCACCAACATGGATGTGGATCATGAGGGCCGCATCTGGGTCTGCGAAGGGGTGCGCTATCGGCGCCACAAGGATCGCCGCGAGGGAGACCGGGTGGTCGTGCTGGAAGATACGGATGGTGATGGCAAGGCTGATTCCTCCCACACTTTCGTGCAAGAGGAGGCTCTCATTGCTCCGCTTGGGATCGGGGTTTTTGATAACAAAATTTTCGTTTCCCAGCCTCCTAGTCTGATTGTTTATACCGATGTTGATCGCGATCTTCGCTTCGACCCCGAAGTCGATAAGCGCGAGGAAATCCTGACCGGCTTCAATGGGCGGAATCACGATCACTCGCTGCACTCGGTGACAGGCGGACCGGGAGGAAAGTTGATTTTCAATGTCGGCAACTGCGGAGGAATCTTCGAAGACCGTGACGGCAAAGAGTTCGTGATCGGTGGGCCTTACTTCAAGAGCGGTGGCGGAGAGTGGTTTTTCCCGACTGGCGAGCGAGCGGGCGAGCCGTCCGATGATGGCCATGTCTGGATGTCGGGCGCGACCTTCCGGATGAATGAGGATGGCTCCGGGGTGGAGGTGGTCGGTCACGGTTACCGGAATTCCTACGAGCAGACGTCCACCTCATATGGCGACCTATTCCAGAACGATAATGACGATCCCCCGGCATGCCGGACATCGTATATTCTCGAGTATGGTAACGCCGGCTACTTTTCCCGGGATGGCAAGCGCTTCTACCGGGCCGAGAAGCGGCCGGGACAGGACCATGCCCGCAATCATTGGCGGCAGGATGACCCGGGCACCATGGATGCCGGGGATATCTACGGAGGAGGCTCACCGACGGGCGTGGCTTACTATGAGAATGGCGCGCTGGGGTCTGAGTTCGCAGGGACCTTGCTCGCTTGCGAACCAGGCAAGAACACCATCTTCGGTTATCAGCCCGAACCCCAAGGGGCGACCTTCTCGCTCGACCGGACCGATTGGATGACGTCCAACTCGACCGGAGAGTATCTGGGCAGTGATTTCACAGGAGGAACGAAGGGGAAGAAGCAGTCCGAATTCGAATCCCATCTTCTTTTCCGCCCATCCGACGTGGTCGTTGGTCCTGATGGGGCGCTCTACGTCTGCGATTGGTATGATGCCCGGGTCGGTGGCCATGGCGATTTGGATGATTCCTGCTCGGGCACCATCTATCGAATCGCTCCGAAAGGGTTTTCACCCCAAGTTCCAGAGATCGATCTGGAAACCGTCGAGGGCGCGTTGACCGCTCTCAAGTCTCCCGCCGTCAATCCGCGTTATCTCGGCTTCCATGCGCTCAAGAAAATGGGCGAAGATGCCTTTCAAGCCGTTGATGGCTTGCTGGCCGACAAGGACCCCTACCTAGCCGCGAGAGCCGTCTGGCTCCTGCCTCATTTGGGCGACCAAGGGATGAAGCGGGTGGAAGAATTGCTCGAGCATCGTAATCCGCAGATGCGGATTGCGGCCTTGCGGGCCTTGCGTCGGGCCGAAGTCGCCATCTTGCCTTATGCGAAAAAGCTGGCGACGGATGCCGATGAAGGCGTGCGGCGCGATGTGGCTCTCGCCCTGCGCCACCTCTCGGCGGAGAAAACCCTTCCAGTCTTTCTCGAGCTCGCCAAGCGGGTCGATATCCACGACAAGAACGCCGTCGAAGCCATCGGTCTCGGGGCTGTGGGCAAGGAAGATGCCGTCTGGAAGCACCTCCATGAGAAGATGGCAGGAGATGATCCGGTGGCTTGGGATGCGCGCTTTGCCAAGCTCACTTGGAGACTCTGGAGCCCGGCCGCGATTCCCGGTCTCAAGGCTCGGGCCACCGCTATCGGCCTGACGCCGACGCAACGGGCTTTTGCCGTCGAGACTCTCGCCTTCATTGATGATCGTGCCTCGGTCGATGCCATGCTTGAGCTTGCGGAAAGCGGCTCGCCCGTAAGGAAGGAGGCGCTCGATTGGCTCTTCCGCCGCGGTGTGGGGGAGTGGGCCAAGCACAACGTCATGCCAGACCTCAAGGAGCGAGGCATCTATGACCCTTCGCAGATTGAATTGAAGGAAATCACCGTGCCCCGTCCGCCTAAAGAGCGCCAATTCGAGGTCGCTGATGTTCTCGCTCTCAAGGGTGATGCGGCCAAGGGGAAGGCGACCGCGATGCGTTGTGTGATGTGTCACCAAGTCGAGGGAGTGGGGCCTAATTATGGCCCCAGCTTGAAAGGATGGGGCACCGCCCGGACGGCGGAAGTGATTGCCCGGGCCATCGTGGAGCCTGATGCCGAGATCGCGCATGGCTATCATGGCAGTCAGCTGAAGCTCAAGAATGACGGGGGAGTTATTGAGGGCCTGGTCGTCAGCCCGGGCGACCCGGTGATGATTATCTCGACCGGAGGAGTGGAGCAATTGGTGCCCCGCTCGCGCATTGAGCGGATTAACAAACTGAACCGCACCTTGATGCTGAGTGCCGACCAGCTTGCCCTTTCGGCGCAGGATGTCGCCGACTTGGTGGCCTACCTGCAGTCTTACGAGTAGGCGGGTGCTGCCACCCTCGAGTCTGGCCGTTCTTGACGGCCAAGCTCTGCGGGTGATCAATGGGGGGGTGAAGATCATCCCCCTCTTTCTCTTCGGAATCCTTCTGGGCTTGCCTCTCGATGCCCAGGACGTGGCAACGGCGAACGAAAATGCAACCGCTGCTGCTGAGAACGAGCGTAAGATCATGGAGGCGACGCTCGCCGAAGTCCTGAAGCTTACCGGCAAAGATACCGAGCGGGGCAAGAAGTTCCTCAAGGCTCAGAACGATTGGATTGCCTATGTTAAGACTCAGGCGGAGGCAGATGCCGACGGGGTGAGCGGCGATGCCCGTTACCCGCAATCCTACTTTGAGACCATGCGGGAGCTGACCCGCTATCGCACGCGCGCACTTGAAGGATGTCTCTCCCGGCTGCGTGCGGAGCAGGGAGGGAGCCGGAGTGACGTGACAGGGGGAGCTGGCGGCGGTCAGGGAGGTCAGGCCAAGGTTCGTGATTGGAAGGCCGAAGTGGGTGACCAGGCAGTGGCGGCGGGAACGACTCTCTACCAAGCGACCATCGAGGGGGTGGATGGCATCGTGGCAGGGCAGTGGCGCGGGGAAGCGGAGGATCTCTGGCGGGGAGTCTTTTTGGCCGACCGGGGGGATATGATGATCCTTTATGGCGGTCGCATGGAGCGCGGAGGAGTCGTTTTCGAGGCCTGGCAGGAGAATGCGCGCATCGGCCGGGGCTACTTGCGATCCGAAGCCGGAGACGCCACTTGGCGGGGGCGCTTTTTTGATGAGCGGAGGCGTGAGTCTCCCATCGTGCTTCGTCCTATCACCCGCTCCCAGCCAGTTAGTTATGAGGTTGCGTTAACGAGATACACGGGGCTGGTGGGAGGCGAGGAAGCCGAGCTTGGCTTGGAGTGGCACGATTCCCGATACGTTCAGGGAGAATTTGGTAGCCATCGGGTCAAGGGTCACAATTACGATTCCGGCAAGCTTTTCCTGGAGGAATGGGAGGCTGGTGAGGGCGGCCGCTTGGTCGGCCTTTGGTCGCTCGAAAAAATCAAGCGGGGGAGTAGCACCCGCTGGGCAGGCCGACTCGTCAATGAGGAGGGGGCTCTGCAAGAGGTCGACTTCGGGAGATGAGAGAAATTTCTCTCGATTGAAGCCTCATACCTCAATGAATCGCGGCTGCGGAGCTTTCTCCAGCAGCCGTTTTGCATTTTTTTGCTTATAGCGAATCGTGTGGGTAAAGCTGCTGATGGAAGGAGGTCAACCCTTTTTCCCTACTGGAAATCAATGAGTTAGAAGGCGAATTGTCAGTAATGTCTGGCTGATTGTCTATCGGGATGAGAATTTAATTTTATTGAAAGATGTGGCGAAACCGAGTATGAGACGAGTCCAAGTTTTCAGTCTCAGATGAACCCGCCCCCAACCTCACCCCAGCATCCTTCCAAGCCTACCTTGAGTTTCATCATCCCCTTGATGAACGAGGAGGCCTCTTTGGTCGAACTCTACGAACGCATCGCCGAGCAGGCCGAACTTCATTCCCGCCAGTGGGAGATCGTCTTTATTGATGACGGTAGCACCGATTCCTCCTGGCAGGTCCTCCAGCAGATTGCGGCCAAGGATACCGAGCATGTGCGCGCGATCCGTTTCCGCAGCAATCAAGGCAAGGCCGCTGCGCTGGCGGCAGGCTATCGCGAGGTTTCCGGAGAGATCGTCTTCACCCTCGATGCCGACTTGCAGGATGATCCTAAGGAGATTCCCCGCTTTCTTGAGAAGCTGAATGAAGGGGAGGGTTGGGATATCGTCTCCGGCTACAAGCAAAAGAGGCATGATCCCTGGCACAAGGTGCTGCCCAGCCGGGTCTTCAACCTGATGCTTAGCAAGGTGAACGGCGTCAAGCTGCATGACCACAATTGTGGGTTCAAATGCTATCGCCAAGCCGTCGTGAAGGATCTCCCCATGTACGGCGAGATGCACCGCATGGTGCCCTCTCTTGCGTCCATCGAGGGGTATCGGACGACTGAGATTGTGGTCGAGCATCACCCTCGCATGCACGGCGTCTCCAAGTATGGAGTGAAGCGATTCCTTCGCGGCTTCATGGACATGTGGTCCGTCCATTTTGTGAAGAATTACCGCGAGCGTCCCTTGCATCTGATGGGTGGACTGGCGATTCTCTGTGTTCTGCTCGCTGGCTTCCTCTGGCTCGTTTCCCTTCTTCCCTTCCTTCCGGGAGGTTTGCAGAATGCGTTGCTTGCCGCTGCTCCCGCCGCTCTCTTCACGGCGCCAGTTCTTCTCATGATCGGGTTCCTCTCCGAATTGATCACCAATCGGCACTACTCCAAGGAGCATGCCCTCCCGATCGTGGATCGGCTGGAACCCATGAATGCCGAAATTCGCGAGAAGGTGACCCCAATCTCCGAGCTGGCGGCTGCTGGTGAGCCAGCGAAGGAAAGCAAGCCGAAGATTCTCCTGGCTGACGACGAGGACATCGTCCGCCGCTTGGGAGCGATGGTTCTGAAGAAGGAGAACTATGAAGTCGATGTCGTCGATACGGGAGAAGCCGCAATGTCCGCGATGGGTGAAGACTATGACGCCGTCCTGCTCGACATTTATATGCCCGGCTTGTCTGGCTTGGAAGTCCTGCCGAAGCTGAAGAAGCTCGCCCCTCACACCCAAGTGGTCGTGCTCTCTGGCTCCGAGCGGGCCAAGGACGGAGCGGAGGCCATCAAAGCCGGCGCTTTTGACTTCCTCTCGAAGCCTATCCAGCGTGACGAATTGGCTGAAACCCTTGAACGTGCTGTCCAAGCGAGCCGCTCGCTACGTCCTGCCCGACAGTCAGCCTAGAGGAAATAATCCACTTCTGGCATCATGTCTGAACAGAAGCTGAAAGTCGCCGTTCTCGGCTCCACCTATCCTCGCAACCCGGAAGATCCCGGGGTGCCTTGGCAGCGCGAAATCGTGAATCGAACGGCGGCGGCAGGCCATGAAGTGACCGTTCTGGCTCCCTCGTGGCGAGCGTTGAAAAGTCATCAAATTGATGGCGTGCCCGTCCTCCGCTGGCGCTACGCCCCGGCTCAATGGGAGACCTTGACTCATGATGAGGGCGCTCCCAACAAGCAGGGCTCACCACTCTTCAAGGTCTTTGCGCTGAGCTACATCCTCTGCGGCATGGTCGCCGTCTTTTGGTGGACTTGGCGACGCCGGTTCGACGTGTTGCATGTTCACTGGCCTTTTCCTCACGGATTCATGTCGTGGCTCCCTGCCAAGGTTTTTGGGACCCGGGTGGTGATGACCTGCCACGGTGCCGAGCTGGCTCTCGCCCGCAAGAGCGGCGGCATCCGGAAGGCCCTTGCCGCTCTGTTGAAGACAGGCGATGCCCTCTGTGCCAATAGCTCCCATACCGCCAATGAGATCCGGAAGCTATGCGATCGCCCCATCCATATTCTTCCCTACGGGGCGACGGTGGAATCGGCTGAGGTGGGGCAGGAGTATCCCGTCTCCGAGCCTCCGCTTCTCTTGAACTGTGGACGTTTGATTCAGCGGAAGGGCCTGCATGTGCTCTTGCGCGCTTTGCCCTCAATCCTGGAGGAGAAGCAGGTCAAAGTTGTCATTACGGGAGAAGGAGACTGCAAGAACGAGTGGATGGCGCTCACCAGCGAGCTCGGGCTCGACGAGGTCGTGGAGTGGGCGGGCTTCGTCAGCAGTGAGCGGCTCGCGGAGCTTTATCACACCTGCACCTGCTATGTTCACCCCGCCATCTTCGATGATCGGGGCGATACCGAGGGGTTAGGGGTGGTCTTGATCGAGGCCCTCCGCCATCGCAAACCAGTGGTCGCCTCCGGAGTGGGCGGTATTGTGGATGTGATTAAGGATGAGGAGACTGGCCTGCTGGTGCCGGAGAAGGATGAGGAAGCTTTGGCTACCGCGATTCTCCGGGTCCTCGATGACAGTGAGCTGGCCTCGCGGCTGGCGAACCAAGGCTTTGCTTATGCCCAGAAGGTCTTTGATTGGGACCGCATTGTTGCCGCAACCATTGCGGTCTATGCGGGAACAGCGTCCGAACCCGAGAGCCCGTCGCTGGCGACCAAGCCGTCCGTGGCGGCCAGCTAGCTTGGCCTCGTCCGGTCTGAGACCGGCTCTCGATAGCGATCGGTCAAAAAGGCGGTTTTGGAGGAGGCTACCGGTTGCGGGGTGTCCTTCCTGCTGCCTCCGGCGGTGGCTAGAGGGCCGATGGAATAAGCGGGATTCTAAATTGACTGGGGGAGGGGACCACGCGGCGCTCGCCTGGTTACCACTCAATCGTGGCGGAAGCCCAAGTGAAGCCGGCGCCGAAAACGACGAGAACGATCTTGTCGCCGCGGGTGAAGCGTCCTTCGCGGTGGGCCTCATCCAAAGCGATGGCAACAGCGGCTGCCGAGGTGTTGCCATATTTTTGTAAATTGGTGAAGACGCGGTCCGAGGGCACGTCGAGGCGGTCGGCGATGGCATCGATGATCCGCAGGTTGGCCTGATGGGGCACAACGAGCTTGATGTCCTCGGGCTTGAGTCCAGCACGCGCCATCACGGTCTTGGCTGAATCCCTCATCCGGGTGACCGCATGCTTGAAGACTTCCTTCCCCAGCATGGCAAGGGAGGCGAGGCGTTGATCCGCATTCTCCGTCGTGATGGGACAGGCCGAGCCTCCTCCGGGAATGTTCAGCAGATGAGTCTGATTGCCATCAGTGCCAATATCAGTGGCAATGATGTGGCCCTCGCCCTCGCGGGATTGGCGAAGAACGGCGGCTCCGGCTCCATCGCCGAAGAGGATGCACGTGTTCCGGTCCTCCCAATTGATGAAGGAAGACAGCTTTTCCGCCCCGATGATGAGAGCGTTCTTGAAGGCACCGTCGGAAATCAAGCGCTTGGCAATCTTCATGCCGTAGAGAAAGCCCGAGCAGGCCGCTGAAATATCAAAGGCGACTGCCGTCATCGCGCCCAGTTCCTTCTGCACGTAGCAGGCTGTCGCCGGGGTCAGGGTGTCGGGGGTGATGGTCGCGACGATAATCAGATCCAGCTCGGAGGCTTCCATTCCTGCTTGTTCGAGAGCCTTGAGGGAGGCCTTGACCGCCATGTGGGAGGTGAATTCGTCGTCAGCAGCAATGCGGCGCTCGCGAATTCCGGTGCGGGTGGTGATCCATTCATCCGAAGTGTCGACCAGTTTCTCAAGGTCGGCATTGGTGAGAACTTTTTCCGGCACGTAGCTGCCGGTTCCTGCGATGGTGACTGGAATGTGCGAATGCGATTGGCTCATGCGCGTGGGAGATACTTGGTCGAGATGCGTGTCGTTGCAAGGGTGGAGAAGCAATAAGAATTCGCTTTTTCGCGGTGCTCGCAAGTTGGAAAGGGCTTGGCTGCCAATCCGTCTGCGCCATTCAGAGCTCGCCCCGCTCGTCTTTCTCGAGCTGGATGCGGTCGGCGAGATTGCGCGCTTTGATTTTCCGGTCGCGTTTCGCCCAGCGCTCAACGGCCATCTGGCGTTTCTTCCGGCGGCGGTTGAGTTCCGCAATTTCGTCCTCGAGATTGAGAAAGCTCTCGTAGCGTCCGGGGTCGAGTTCGCCCTTCTCCACTGCGGCGACGATGGCGCATCCGGCGTCCTTCTGGTGGCTGCAATCAGAGAAGCGGCATTGGGAAGTCAGTTCCTCGATGTCGATGAATTGCTCGCGCAGCGTCGTCTCGTCCGTCCACATCTGCACCTCGCGGATGCCGGGATTATCGATGAGCATCCCTCCGCCGGGCACCATCACCAGTTCCCGCCAACTTGTTGTGTGGCGGCCTTTGCCGGTGACTTCATTGACATCCCCGGTCCAGACCTCATCCCGACCGAGGAGTTGATTGACCAAAGTTGACTTGCCAACCCCGCTAGAGCCTACCAGCGCCATGGTCACTCCGGGGGAGAGGTAGCTCTTCAGGATCTCCAGTCCGGTGCCCTTCAAGGCGCTGGCGCCACGCACCTCGGCTTGTGGCTCGATTTCGTGGACGGCGGCCACCAGGTCGGCCATCTCGTCATCGTTCACCAGGTCGGCCTTGTTAATCAGGATAACCGGCCGCGCACCACTGCGCGCGATGAGGGTCAGGTATCGCTCCAGCCGGCGGACATTGAAGTCCGCTACCGCATCCGTGACGACGATCACCAAGTCGACATTGGCAGCGATCACTTGTTCTTCCGAGCTCTTGCCCGGCATCTTGCGGGAGAACGTGGTGCGGCGCTCCAGGCGGGCACGGATGATGTGCTCGTCATCGTCACCTTGCCGCTCGATGGCGACCCAATCCCCTACCGCAGGAAGGTCGGCATCACAGGTTGCCTCGTGCCAGACCTTGCCACCAGTGACGACCTCCAGCTCTTCCTCTCCATCGAGAAGAGCGCGAAAATTGATCTTTGTCTCCTCAGCCAAGCGAGCGGGCTCCCAGCCCTTCTTGCGAAAGGGCTCGAATTGCTCATTGAAAAACTCGTTCCATCCGAGGTCTTGCAAAGTCATTATCAGGCCCAGTAGTCTGCCCCTTACTGGCTGGCAAATAAAGGCTAAGATTCGGCGACTCTTGCGAGCTTGTTACTCAAGCGAGAAGACGCCTCCCTGGATACGGAGCGATGGCTTGTCGATGGTGATCACCGTATTGACATCTTCTCCCGGATCCAGTGGCTCCGAGAAGAGAGGGTTGAATTGATCCGCGTGCTCAATCAAGCCGCCTGGCAGATAGCAGGTTACCCGCACATGGTAATCCCCAGGCTCTTCTTCGTCAGCCAGTTGCGCGAGCGAGTAGCGGCGGTCCTGATCGGTGATTGCAGTCCAGGGCTCATCGACAATCGTCACCGCATCAAGTTCCTCAAGCTTCCCTTCGCTGTCCTCGTCGTAATAATAGACCACCTCGACTCGCTCTGTGCCCGGGTAGATGTCATAGACATTGGCGAAGAGGTTGTCGGGGATCTCGGTCACCTCCTCGGCTGGAAAATTCTCGAAACTGGCATGCCATTTTGGCCAGACCCTTACCTGCAGGGTCGTGACGGTGAGATAGGGGATGGGCGAGCCCGGGACGTCGCCAGTGACGAGCGAGTATTCAATGATGCCGGACCACTTGTCCCGATCTTCCTCGGGGATGTCGGGAGGATAAGCGTCGTCGGTGAAGGTGACTTCTTGATTGGTCTTGGTGTGTTGCACGGGCGCGGCGGAGAATTCCCGCCATTTCTGTGCGGCATCGTCTTGGCCGATATGGGCTTCGTCCAGAAATCGCTTGCGGAGAAGGTATTCCCCGAACCAGTTGGGCACTTCGGGGCCGGACTTGGGCGCATCCAAGAAGCGATAAGTGATCTCGTGAGACCAGTCGGCCCGGGTGCGCGGGTCGTCATGAGGATCCAAGCCCGAGAAGGAGAGCTCCATGCGGGGAAGGATGCCGACCACTTCTTGATCGACCAGCTGGGGCTCCAGAGAGCCGTCTTCCGAGAAGACGGGGTAGACCCAAAGCTCGAAACGCGCCAAAATCCCTTCTAGAGGCACAGTATCCATTGTGCCGGTCTCTTGATTGAGCGGGGTCTCGGTGGTGATGATTTGCCCGTCGTCGTTGATGAGATTCTGGGAAATCCAGGCTTCGGATTCCGGGTTGGCCGATGCGGTCAGGGTCGTTGCTGCAATGAACGACAAGAGGGAAGAGCGCGTTTTCACGACTGTTTTTGGGTAAGAACGGTAATGGGGTGATTCTTGAAGAGGGCCACCACGAGATAGGGGCTTTCAGCAAGATGCTTGCTGGTTTGCTCGTCGAAGATGGTCTTGGCGGTGACCTGCTCCCAAGAGACAGGGTGGGTTCTCAGCCAGCTGCCATTCCGCTGGAGGAACGTTCTCCAGTCGACAATTTGGCCCACCGGAGTGAGGGAGACTTGCCCCTCGAATCGTTCTGGAAGATTGAGAATCGCTCCAGTCGGGATCCGGGTGCAGTAAGCGTCCGAGACGAGAAATCGATGACGGTCTGCAAAGCGTTCTTCGATGCCTCGACCGGTTGGCTTCGCTGCGGTGGCCATCGTGTTCCAAGACGGCAATTGTTCACTGGCCGGGGCCAGGGTGACGCCCAGGCATAGTGCGGCCCAGAGAGAAGGGAGGATCTTCATCGGTGAGAAAAAGGTGAGAGGCGAAGAGGCTACTAGAGGCTCCCGCCGGAAACTTCGAGAAGTCCGTCGAATCCTTCCGGCACGGTGTATCCTTCGATCGCGTCGCTGCCGCGATCATAATCCCAGCTCAAGGTAACCGAGCGGCTGGGGAAGACCCAATTCTTGCTCACCGTGAGGTTGCCTTTCAGCTCAGGAGCGGTGCGGTAAAGGTCTGCAATGACCATGAACTGGCATGAGGGAGTTTTGTTGGAGACTCCGTTACCGGCCGGGATGAACCAGCTGTTGACGTGGGGGACAAAAGTGATGGAGGTGTCCCAGGAGCCTCGGCTCTTGATGACGATTGGCTCATCGAGGAACTTCGCAACACTCCCCGTGGAGTAACCGGCATGGTCACCGGAAACTGTAAAGAAGAGATCCGGGTTGGTGAAGTAGGTGCTATTGATCTGAAAGCCAACAGTGGCCCAGGAGTTTTTTCCATTCCAACTTCTCTGCCAAGATTTTGAGGGCTCCCAATATTCATCATAGAGGTTCCGATTACCCAAGGTAAGGGTTCCAGATATGCCCTTGATAACGTAGGCATAATAGTTGCCGACATACTGAGGGCCCGGTCCACCACCTTGAACTTGGCTCATGTAGATGGGGGTGCTTCCCATCCCTGGAGCCCAGAAGGAGACGTCGGCATTGTTATTCCAATCCCACGCGAGAGCGGGGGAAGACAGTGCAAAAGCTAAGAGGGGGAATCTCGCTGGCATCGGCGGGATTATTTCACGAAACTTAAAACTTGAGAAGCGGAAAATTTTTAAAACATGAAGAAAAATTACCCTAAAACGGTGGGTGATTTTAGATAGAAATCACCCTCTAGAAAAAGATTAGTAAGTGACTCTTCTTGCTAGAGTAAAAAGACAAAATCAAAATCTTTATACCAGAATAGTCCGGATTGTTAGATTGTGTTTTTGTAATAAACTGTATTTCAGTGGGTGGTGGGTTTTCTTTTCTTCGCAAGGTTTCAATTCTGTCAATCTTGCTCCGCAAAAAAACTTGAGAAAGCTCGGGTTTTAGTGCGGTTGAGATTTTCAGTCAGCTAACAGAATTTTTGAAGTGAGGCTGAGTTAGAGCTAAGTCGATGAAAACCAGAGCACAGACCAAATTTTCCCGTCGTCGTTTTATTCTTTTTGCTGGAGCTGCGGCTTCCGTTGCAGGCACCACCACGGCCCATGGAGCTTGGTATCGGGTCGGACGTCGCTGGGTGTGGGGTTATCCTCCGGCGTATCAAACGACTGCTCTTCGGAGTCGCATGGCCAAAGCTCTCGCCATCCGCCATGAGACGGCAAACAAGCAATTCGAAGGCTCAGCTACGGTGAATCATCGCCCGAATGATGATGAAAGCCAACACGCGAACTATGTGGCCTGCTTTACCAAAGCTCTTCCGCATGATGCAGAGGGCAGGGTGGACGGCGCGGCTTATCGCAAGCTCATTGATGCCGTCAATTCCGGCTTGGAAGCGGAGTTCGCAAGCATCCCCATGGGTGGCGCGCGCAAGTTGGCCAATCCGCAGGCCGCCTTTGCCTATTCTCTCTGTGGCGCGGATAGTCATGCTCTCATGATGCCTGCCGCGCCGACGCTGACCTCGGCATGGGAGGCCGGGGAGATGGTGGAGGTCTATTGGCAGGCAGCCCTCAGGGATGTCCCCTTCGAGAGTTATGTGACTGACTCCCGGGTGGCGGCAGCCGTGTCGGACATGAATGGTCTCACTGACTTCCGCGGCCCCAAGCAGAACGGTGTTGTGACCCCAAGCACCCTCTTCCGCGGGGAGACTGCGGGTGATCTCGCGGGCAACTATCTTTCCCAGTTCCTTCTTTTGGATATCCCCTATGGAGCCACCACCATCCAGCAACGCTACCGCGTGCCGCAGCAGGGTGATGACTACATGCTGACGCGCACCACCTGGCTCGACGTTCAGAATGGCAACGTGCCGGAGGGCCCGAATCAGTTGGACCCCGTTACCCGCTATCTGGCGACGGGGAGGGACTTGGGTGAATACGTTCACCGCGACTTCAGCTACCAAGCCTTCTTGAATGCCGCGAACATCCTCCTCGGCATGGGGATGCCGACCCAAGCGGGGAATCCCTATCATGGGCGATCGAATCAAGGAGCTTTCGTCACCTTCGGCGGCCCGGATATCCTCTCCCTCGTCGCCGAGGTGGCCCTTTGCGGGCTGAAGGCCGCTTGGTTCCATAAGTGGTGCGTTCACCGTCGGCTTCGGCCGGAGGCTTTTGGGGGCTTGGTCAATGCGGAGCTCAATGGGCGCGCCCAATACTCCCTGCATTCAGATGTCTTGAATTCCGCCGTGCTCGATCAGTTCGGCTCTCAAGTAGAGCGGGGCCTCCTACCGATGGCTTATCCCGAGGGGTCGCCTACCCATCCTGCCTACCCGGCCGGTCATGCGGTTATCGCGGGGGCGTGCACCACCGCGCTCAAGGCCTTCTTCGATCCAGACGCGATCCTTGCTGCTCCGGTGGAAGTGGATCCTGATACCGATGCCACCAGCCTACGTCCGTTTTCGGGAACGGACAGCCTCACTGTTGGTGGCGAGCTCGATAAATTGGCTGCCAATATCTCCCTCGGACGGGACTTCGCCGGGGTGCATTGGCGCACCGATGGGAGCGAGGGTCTGCTTCTCGGTGAGAAGGTCGCCCTCCAAGTGCTGAAGGATCACATGGGCACCTACACGGAGCTGGGGGCCTCGGTCTCCTTCCGCAGCTTTGACGGTTCCTTGGTCGAGTTATGAACTTGTCAGGCCTCGGCCTCTATTCCACTTCAGTAGCCGAGAGCCGGAGGAATACGTGATCATGAGGCGGGGCAGATCGCTCGATGAGCACGGTGACCTCCTCCATCCCTTCTGCCTCTGCCCCAATGATTACGCCCGGGTCCACCGGGCTGCCAAGGGGCAGGTCAGTCCAAGTGCTCAAGTCTGTGCTGTATTGCAGCACTTGATTGGTATCCTCGCGCGATGAGGCCCGTCGCTCGAAGCGGAGGCTGACCTCTGCCTCGGTGATCGTGATCTCGGGAAGGAAGCCAGACTCCTTTCGGCCGGGATGACGGTCCAAGATATACTCCAGAAGATTGACGAGCCCATCTCCATCCGGGTCGGCCTCCGGGAGGGCCAGGTCATCGAACAACTCTGGATAGCCGGCTATGTAGTCGGCAAAACCTGAGGACTCCACCGGCACTACGGCGAGCGACTCAATGCGAACGCTCCGCTCGCCTGAGGAGCTCGATCCCGTCATCAGAAGCTTGACCGGGGTATTCGCCGGCACCCGGGTGCCAGGCTCGAGGTGGTAGATGTCATCTTCGTCCAAGTCATCATTCCCTTCCTCATGAGCAATTTCAATTGTCTCGAACGCGGGCGAAGAGAGGGTGAAGCCCGCTCCACTGTCTGACCAACTTTCGAACTCAATCCACTTAAGTTCCACCTCGGTATCGAACTCGAACTCCCAGGCCTCGCGCGGATTGAAGTCGCGGCTTTGGTTACTGCCAAAGATGAAATCATATTCCGAAGCCACGCCCAGGGCATTGATGTTTCCTCGATCAGGATTTCCATAGATGATTGAGGTGGAGTGGGCTCTGCCCTCGGAGGCCAGGGTGGTGCCGAATTCTCCAGCGCTCAGTCCATGAATGTCCACCGTCGTCAGGCGTACCAATTTCTGGCTTTCAGAATCGGCGGCCTCCATGGACGAGCCAATGCCGCCTCCAGCAAGTGAAATCCCGCTGCCGGGAGGATTGACAAACTCAAATAACACTTCGCCATGAAGGCTGGATAGAATGGCAAGATAGCAACTGAGCGATAGACAGCGAGCCCTGTCAGGAAGGAGCCGGAAAAATGAGCTTTTCACGATGCGGGAGATGATTGCGTTGTTATGGGTTCGCTGGAAATCGCGGAGAGCTCGAAGCTCAAACCCTTAGCGAGTCTTCAAGCAATACGCGGACCAACTGGCGAGAGAGGGAGGTCTCGAATTCTCTCGGTAGAGGGTCTCATGCGTCGTGGTCACCCTAAGAGGTCTTGTTGTTGATGTGATAGGGCTCGTTTAACTACTGATGCTGTTGAAGTTTTGTGTTCTGCTCAACTGCAAGTGAATCGTGGGATTTCGAATGGGAGGTCACTGTAAAACCATTTCCGTTAGATAGAGGTTTGATTCAGCCGGGGAGCTTGCCTTGGCTGGCTCACGGCAACGAAAAAACGCCGCCCTTTGACCAGGGCGGCGTCCTTGATGGAAAAGGGAAATGGAGGAAGAAGTTAGTCTTCTTCAGCCAGATAGCGTTCGGCTTCGATGGCGGCCTTGCAGCCTTCTCCGGCGGCAGTGATGGCTTGGCGGTAGTAATCATCCATGACGTCGCCAGCGCTGAAGAGGCCGGGGGTCTTGGTCGCGGTCCGCTCGCCCTGAGTCTGGATGTAGCCAGCTTCATTCCGATCGACCAAGTCGCCGAGGAAGGAGCTATTGGGCACGTGGCCGATAGCGATGAATGCGCCGCGGACATCGAGGGTGGACTCCTCACCGGTTTGGTTATTCTTCACCGTGACGCCGGCCAGCTTGTTATTCTCCCCGGGCAGATACCCGGTCAGTTCGCTATGCCAGACGGGCTCGATCTTCTCGTGGGCGAGCACGCGCTCGGCCATGATTTTGGAGGCGCGCAGCTCGTCGCGGCGGTGGACGAGATAAACCTTGGAGGCGAAGCGGGTCAGGAAGTGAGCTTCCTCGGCAGCGGAATCTCCTCCTCCGACGACGACCACGGGCATATCGCGGTAGAAGGCTCCGTCGCAGGTGGCGCAGGTCGTCACTCCGGCCTTGCCGTAGAGCTCTTGTTCGCCCTCGAGGCCAAGCAGGCGAGGAGAGGCACCGGTGGCGGCGATCACGGTCTTCGCTTCGATGACCTCGTCGCTGCCTTTGATCTTGATTTCGAAGTGACCGGCCTCGGTCTTGGTGACGGTCTCGGCAACCTTGTATTCCGTGCGGGCGCCGAACTTCTCGGCCTGTTGCTGCATGCGGGTCATGAGCTCGTAGCCGTCGATTCCCTCGGGGAATCCGGGGAAGTTCTCCACTTCCGAGGTGGTGGTGAGGAGGCCGCCCGGTTGCTCGCCGGCGAGAACGCGGGGGTTGAGATTGGCGCGACTGGTGTAGAGCGCGGCCGTCCAGCCAGCGCTTCCGGTTCCGATGATGACAACGTTTTCCATATAATGGTGAGAGTCTTGAGGCGCGAACTTATGCCCTCCCGCCGAAGAGCCAAGAGCGAAGATCTGCGAATCCAGACTTCCTCCCGGGATGGATTTCGTGGAAGTTCCCGCCAGTGAATCGAATTGACGCGACTTTTGCGAAGTTGAAGGAGGATGGCCGCAAGGCCTTCGTGGCGTATGTCAGTGGGGGAGATCCGGACTCCGAACGCTCGCTGGAGATCCTCTGTGCCTTGGCGGATGCTGGGGCTGATATCATCGAACTCGGTCTTCCCTTCTCCGATCCGTTGGCGGATGGCATCGTCAATCAGCTGGCTGCGGACCGGGCCCTCAAAGCTGGCGCCACAACGGAGAAAATGCTCCAGCTCATCCGCGACTTCCGGAAGACGCACGAGACGCCCCTCGTTCTGTTCACTTACCTCAATCCAGTCTTCACCTACGGCTATCAGCGTTTCCATGCCGATGCCGCGGCCGCTGGCGCAGATGGCATCCTCTTGCTCGATCTGCCGCCTGATGAGGCGGCCCGCAATGCCGATCTCGCCGAAGGAACAGGCCTTCATCACATTCAGCTCATCGCTCCCACCACGCCGGAGGATCGCGTCAAGCTACTTGCCGAGTCCTCCCAAGGCTTCATCTACGCTCTCTCCCGCACAGGAGTGACCGGAGCTCACGGCGCTCCCTCCGAGGGCATCGGGCAGACCGTGGATCGGATCAAAAAATACACGGAGACTCCGGTCTGCGTTGGCTTCGGCATCACCACTCCCGAGCAAGCGGCCTTGGTAGCCAGTGTCTCCGACGGGATCATTGTGGGTTCCGCCATCGTGAAGACCATCGAGACCAATGCGGAGGACAAGGAGGTAGCGGCCAAGGTCGGAGGCTTCGTCTCCAGCCTGGTGCAAGCCATCAGGTGATCCGGGGCTCCCTCCTGCGGGAGGCAGAATCCGCGCTCGATTTTCGGGCGAAAGCCGCAAGGTTCTTCCTTATGACTGTGAAGAAAGCACCCCTTTCCTTGGTCGTTTCCCTATTCGTGCTGTCCTGTGCGCGGGAGGCACCTGAGGCGCCCAAGAGGCCGGCCACTCCGACTGTTCAGGTGGATCCCTACCCAGGCAATACGTCGCCTCCGCCGACGGTCGAGAATCCTGTGCCCACTCCTTCCCATGTCCATCCGCTCAAGATGCGGCAGGGCAGGGCGGCAGGGGTGGAGTTGACCCTCGTCACCTTCGATACCCGCAAGCACACCCTTGAGGTCTGGGATCAGGAGCAGGGGCCTGGCTCACAGGCAGAGACGGCGGTCTCTGCAGCTCGCGGCGCACTCGCGGCCATCAATGGCGGTTTCTTCACCCCGGAGGGCACCCCCTTGGGGCTGGTCTATGAGAGCGGCAAGAAATTCGGCTTCCTCAATCGCTCGTCCTTGGGGAGTGGCGTGCTTTATGTTGACCGGAAGCTGGCGAGGCCAGTCATCGCGCGGCGCGAACGCTTCGAGCAATGGCTGCAGGACGACCATTTCGAGCCCTACCAGGTCCTCCAGAGCGGGCCCTTCCTCGTCGATGAGGGCAAAGCCGTGGAAGGCCTGAAGAATGATGAGGCCCGTGTTCGCTCTTTCCTTCTCTGGGATGGCGACTATCACTTCGCCCTCGCGCAGAGCGAGCCAATCACGCTGCGTAATCTGGCTCGGGCCCTGGCTGCCCAACCGATCGATGGCTTCAAGATCTTCACCGCTCTCAATCTCGACGGCGGCCGGTCAGCCGAGCTCTACATTTCCGAAAAAATCGAAGGCGGGCCCCGTCATCTTCGCCGATGGTGGAACAAATCCGTCCGCAACTACGTTCTCTTGAAACCACAATGAAGCTCATCCTGCTTGCCATTCTGACCCTGTCGCTGCTGCCTCTCGCCGGGGAATACCGTAGAGCTGACCTTGTCACCTCGCCTGATGGCCGGAAGGGGTCGATGCACCTCTACGCCTTCGATAAGAGTCAATACCGCCTCAAGGTCATCGAGCGGGGCCGCTTTGAGAGCCTGGCCGAAGCCATGGGCAAGCACCGCTGCGTCGCGGGGTGCAACGGGGGATTCTACCACCCCGACGGGCGTCCTCTAGGGCAAGTCATCGCCTCCGGCAAGACGAGTGGCTCCGTCAACAAGCGGTCGGCGCTGGCCTCGGGAGTGGTCTATCAGACGGCTAATACCCTGGCCATCGAGCGGGCGGCCGCCTTCTACTCCCGCCGGGTCGAGGCCTCCCAGCTTCTGCAATCCGGTCCCTTCCTTATCGAGAATGGGGAAGTGGTGGGCGGGCTCTCCGACCGGCGGCTGGCCCGGCGGACCTTCATCGCCACCAATGGTAAGGGTCAGTGGTTCATCGCCTACACCCCGCCGATCACCCTCGCGCAGCTGGCGCGCTCGCTCAAGGGCCCAAGCCCAGCCTTTGGCGGTCGCATCGAGACCGCTCTCAATCTCGATGGAGGCGCCTCGTCCGGCCTCTGGATCCGCACCGGTAGCGGGAACAACCCTCTCTACTTCAGAGAGCTCAATCCCGTCGCGAACTTCCTCGGCGTTGTGCCCAAGTGAGGCCCGTTGAGAGTGCGCCGAGCACCGGCAAGCGCGCTCGCAGTGCTCTTCTCTTCCTATGCTTGCATCGGGCGCAGGCTTGAGGCAGGGTCCGCCCTTTCCCATTTCTGCCAAATGAAACATCTCCTCTCTATTGAAGAACTGGCTCCTCAAGAGCTGCGTCAGCTTGTCGACCTCGCCGTCGAGATGAAAAACGGACGCGGGAACCACGCCGAGCAACCCTTGGCGGGGCAGACCTGGGCCATGATCTTTACCAAGTCCTCTACCCGCACCCGCGTCTCCTTCGAGGTCGGGATCCGTGAGTTGGGAGGCTCGCCCATGTTTCTCTCCAAGAACGATATCCAGCTCGGACGCGGCGAGCCCATCAAGGACACCGCCCGGGTCCTTGGGCGGATGGTTCACGGCTGCGTTATTCGCACCTTTGCCCAGCAGGACGTCGTTGATTTCTCGGAGTTTGGCAACATTCCCACCATCAATGCCCTCACCGATGACGAGCACCCCTGCCAGATCCTCGCCGACCTCCTGACGGTGCGCGAGAAGCTCGGCAGCATTGAGGGTAAGCGCGTCGCCTTCGTCGGCGACGGATTCTCCAACATGAGTATCTCCTGGATGTGGGCGGCCAAGCACTTGGCGAACTTCGAGCTGGTCCTCGCTGGTCCGGCGGAGCACTTGCCGCCAGCGGATTTCCTCGAGAAGCTCGATGCGCCCAATGTCAAGGTGACCACCGACGTCGCGGAAGCCGCCAAGGGCTGCCACGCCATCAATACCGATGTCTGGCTCTCTATGGGGCAGGAAGGACAAGAGGAAAAGGAAGCCCGCTTCTCCGGCTACCAAGTCAATAGCGACCTCATGGCTCTCGCCGATCCTGAGGCCATCGTCCTCCATTGCCTCCCTGCCTATCGTGGTAAGGAGATCACCGAGGATGTGCTCGAGGCTCACGCCGACACTATCTTCACCCAAGCCGAGAATCGCCTCCACGCGCAGAAGGCTGTCCTCGCTACCTTGGCCAATCACTGGGCATGATGGCCCGCTAGTGGCCATCCCCCGCGTTTGTTCAAGGCCTCGTCCTGATAGGGGACTCGTGGCGTAGCAAGGTCCAAGCCCCCAAGCCAATCAAAGAGCCCAGCAGGACACGACCTGGTAGCCCGGCATTGACTCGTCGCACCTCTGCCGCGCTATCCAGACTCACCGGGCCGCGGCTGCCTTCCCAGCTCTCCTCCTTCTGCTGATAGAGCTCTCGCAATTGCGCGAGCATGTCCCGCTCGGCCCCTAGGGCAGACATCTGGTAGCGAGATTCGTGTGTCTCAATCTCAGACCTCAAAGCGTCTAATTGAGCTTGGAGATCGTCCTCCCGACGCGCGTTCTCGGCCTCGCGATAAGAGAGGGCGACCCGCTCTACCAAACTCTTGGCTAGTGCCGCATCCTCCAGGCGCACGCGAAGGGAGAGCCTTCTCCCATCTTCGCTTGCCTCGGCCGAGATAGCGCTCTTCAGCTTCTGAAGAATGGCTTCGTCCGTAAGTTGCCACTGCCTCGCCACGTCAGCTTCCTCAATGAGCGCGACAAGAAAGCCCTCCCTAGTAACCTTCTCTTGCGGAGAAGGCTCATAGGCGACTTGGAAAAAGGCATCAGCCGCCGCTTGATCTTCTTGCGCTGCTTCTATCCGGTCAATGCGCAAGCTCACCGAGGCCTCATAGGCATCAGGAAAAAATGAGCTGATCACCACTGCCACGATAGCTCCCCCGCAGATCGAAAGAAGCATCGTGCCCCTCCTCCTCAACCTGATTCGACCTCGCATCCGGGAGTTCAGCGTCACCCCCACCTCCGCTTGTCTTTCAACGTCATGCCTTTGCAGTTCTACTTTCCTCTAGCCCTCTTTTACCTATCGAGAGCAGAGATCGAGAGGGGGAGGGGAGAGCTTGAAGAAGAAGGACCTGCGCTGCGCCAACTACTACCGGGTTCCCGAATCATCCGGCGCTCGAGATCAACATTCTTGACCGGCATCGAAGCCACCCAACTAACCCCCGATCCCACTCCATACCGGAGCTGAGCCGTTGTCCGGTAGCTGCCCTCCAACCACCACTTACTTTAACGACTCAGGGGACTCTTCCAGGCGACCCGGTAAAGCGTCCAAATTCAAATTGAGAGCACATGGCCGGGTCGCCTGTGCTCGAACGTTCTGCTCGTCAAATTTCGTGCCGAAATTCGTGTCGCAGCCCTTTCTCTCTGAGCTGAGCACATATCTTCTGACCCTTTGCTCACGAGATCAGAAACGCCGCAAAACCCGAGTTCGTCCCGGTCGAGAGTTTGCTCCTGAATGCATAACCTAACCGCTCCTCCAGCGTGAAAGACCTGCCGAGAATGCTTGCTCTCCAGTTCCGCTGAAAACCACTCTTTCCTCTCCCAGACCGGCAATGAACTCAAGCTCTAGCTGGCACTGACTCATCTTCTGCCTTGGGCGCGGAAATCCCCTGAACGAAGCCCGTGACCCACTCTCCAAAACAACCCGAAAACGCGCCCTGAGCCCACTCGAAGGCAAAATCAGAACAACTCGCGGCAGACGGACGGCAGCCTTCAGCCTTCCCGGCATCCCTCGCGAAAATCAAAGATTTTCCCTCGCTCTTGCCGCCGCTGCGCTCTATGTTAGCCTAAAATTATGCGATTGATGTGTTTTCTCGCTAGCATCGCAATAGCGAACGCAGAGCCCAATATCCGATTTCCTCAAAATGCTTCATGGATTGAGAAAGCAACAAGTATTTTTTTGCCAGGATCCGAAGAAAGCGACCTAGATGATTATATTCTTCATCAGAGGAACACTTGCTTCGATGCGAAGTATCGAATTGAGATAATTGGCGGCTCAAAGAAACAAACTGTAATCACTTTTGATGGAGAAAAAGGTTTTGTCCGTAAAGGCAACGAAGTGATCAAAGGTGAAAAGCTTGCCAAGATTATCGAAGCCACAAAGCCTAAGTTTCTTCTTCAGAAGATACAGGATTCACTGGCTAATGCAAAATACGACAAAACAGAATTTTGCATGGGTAACCTTTGTGATCTTTATCGTATTGGTGGTGAGTCTGGTAGCCAGATTTCGTTCTGGGTAGACAAGGACACAAAACTTGTTGAGCACATGATTACCAACGGCTCGGATGGGCAGATTGTCGTGGTCGATTTTGAATGGATTGATCCTGAGCTTATAGCGGAACCGGAAAACCTACTTAACAAAGGCTAACAAGCCGTGGCTGCCAACCGGGATAGCGCCGGTTGATCAATCGCGGCCAGCAAGCTGTCCGGGTATTAGTCCATTTGGACATTGTCAGTCCGGTGGCAGCACTCTAACGTTCTGCTCCCCAAAATTCGTGCCGAAATTCGTGTCGCAGCCCTTTCTCTTTGAGCTGAACACATATCTTCTGGCCCTTTGCTCACGAAACCAGAAACGCCGTGAAACCCGAGTTCGTCCCGCTCGAGACCTGCTCATAAAAACAAAGCCTAGCAGCTCCTCGAACGTGAAAGAGCTGCCGAGAATCCTTGCCCTCCAATTCCGCTGAAAACCAAGCTCTCCCCTCCCCGACAGGCAATGAACTCAAGCTCTAGATGGCACTGACTTCATCTTTTGCCTTGGGCGCGGAAATCCCCTGAACGAAGCCCGTGACCCACTCGCCAAAACAATCCGAAAACGCGCCCTGAGCCCACTAAAAGGCTAAACCAGAACAACTCGCGGCAGACGGACGGCAGCCTCCAGCCTTCCCGGCATCCCTCGCGAAAATCAGAGATTTTCCCTCGCTCTTGCCGCCGCTGCGCTCTATGTTCGCCGAAAATGAAAAACCTTCCTTTGCTTCTCCTACTTTTGACTACTCAGTGGTTGTTTGGTGAAGATCCTTCTGGTGAACAAAAATCCACCGTGGACAGGAACTTTGTTGCGAAGGATGTTTCCGACTGGGCGAAAGGTGCAACCTATGCCAAGGTCTTTCTATTCGATTACCGGAAAGATGAGCGATTTAGACCACTACTGAAGGATGGCAAGCTGCATTCTGGGGTTGTTCCTAAATTCACCAAGAGATTATCAGCAGAGCAGTATGAAGTTCTTACAAAGGCAGTTACAGGAAAGCATCCTGAGAATGGAGCGTCTCTTTGCCATTGGCCTCACCATGGTTTTGTGTTCTACAACGCTAAGGATGAACCCGTTTCTCAGTTGGACATCTGTTTCTTGTGCGGAACCAAGACATTCAACCCAGCAGGTTTATCACTCAACTGGAACTTCAAATCCCTGCGAAAGCTTATCGGGGACATGAAGCTTCCCAACTTTGTGACTGAGAAGGAGTGGGAAGAATTCTTCTCTTCGCTGAAAGTTGATTCAAAGTAGAAGATTGGTTTGATGCACTCGGGTTAACTAGCGCTGGCGAACAAGCAGCAGCACACAAATCTGACCCGCGCCCTGGGTGACTTGCGAGTGGTGTCTCTTCGATGGAGCGAGTTGATGGTTTAGAGGCCTTTTGGTTTGTCAGGTCAGATTGTGTGTGCTAGGACGTTCGGCTAAAAATTCGTAGTGATAACATTACGCAAAACAATACGGTGGGTTTTTCATTGGTTTGGGCAAGGACTCAAGTTGTATCTATTCACTCTACTAGCGTCGCTTGTTGCTTTTCCATTCCTTGTTCCAGGGGCAATTCTAACCCACTTCATCCAATTTGCGAAAATTAGCCCTTATGCGATTCAGGTGATAAGTCTATTTTGTGGGATATTGTCGGCAATTGTGTCGACTTCTGTCTTTGCTGCCGTTTTTGCAAATCAGTTGGCAGGTCAACCTTTGAGGAGTCTTAAGGTGAGTCCTAAGAAGAGTAGGCAAGACCGACTGGAAACTTGAACTCAAAACCGGTGCCGAACAAACCACTGAGGCCAACTGACAAGTGATTTTTAGATAAATTGTTCACAGAGTTTGGGGTGGGTTTTTCTGATAGCCTCAATGGTTTTCAGGAGCGGGCTTCCTAATTTCTC
>JAUTCR010000061.1 GCA_030673895.1 Verrucomicrobiota bacterium JB023 | reverse complement strand
GAAAAGCTGGCAAACAATCGCCAAGCTCCTCCCACGCGCACCCTACGGTGCGAAGTCAACGGAGGCTTAGCTCAGTTGGTAGAGCAACTGGTTTACACCCAGTAGGTCGGCGGTTCAAGCCCGTCAGCCTCCACCATTCGCGAAATTAGTGAGTGATGTTCATTTCTGTGATGAAAGACTGAACCTCATGGTAGGCTCTATTTTGTTGCCATGGACAAGGAGCACCGGCGTCTCGCCGGTTTCCAGCGCAGGCAAGAGCCGGTGGGACGCCGGTGTCCTCTGAAAGTCTTTTCTATCCCGCTATTTCCTTGGGAGTGGTCCGTTCGAGGCTTTCAAAAAGCCCGTCGATGATCTCGTCCTTTCCGGCGAAAAGTTCGTCCGGTCCTCCGGCGTGGAGCTGGGTGAAGGGTGGTTCGTAGAGAGCGCTGGCGGTCATCACTCCACGGGCTGTGAGCTGCTCGATGATGAGCTCGATGAAACGGATTTGATTCGGTGTGAGGCTTCGGTCGCTCAAAAACTTTCCAAAAGCTGCCTGAGCCGCTGCGCGATCCATCCCGACCAAGCTGCGGACGAAGTGGGGCAATGATGGCGAGCCATTCTTCTCAAGCAAACTGGTGAGCAGCACTTCCCCCTCCTCATCACCAATCTGGCGAAGAGTTTGTTCCAGAGTCTCCAAGTCTTGCGGAGTGAGTGCTTGGTTGGAACGTAGGCGATGGATGACGAGATCATCGAGATGCGCTTTCAGGTATTCCTTCACCTTTTTCTCATACTGAGGACCGGTCATTTTGACGGTGAAAAGCCCCGGCTCCTCGCGCACTCCGGTCACTTCGTCGCGGAACGTGGTGTAGATGATGGTCTTCTTTTTTTTGTCGAGAAGAGGAACCAAGTCACGCAGGCGAAGGCGCATTTCCTCGAGCTCGGTCACGGTGATGCCGTCCCAGAAGGAGGGCTCTTGCAAGGCGACCAAGTATTCCCGCTCTTGGGCCACGCGTGGGATGGAGGTTTTGTCTTCTAACAAGAGCGCGATCTCGGTGACTCGCTGACGTAACCTCTCGAAGAGACCGGCTTCATTTTCTAGCAGAGCGAGCTGCATCCTCAGAGCGGTGAGGTCGAAGTGGCGAGACTCAAGGTCATCAGTCGCTATCTCACTGGGCAGTCCCGCCAACTCGGCTTTGGCCTGCTCGCGGTCTTCCATGGTGAGGTTGTCCCACTTCTTTCGGTCTTGGAAGGTCTCAACCGTTTCCAAGTTCATCCGCACGATGAAGTTGTCGCGGTTCATGGCGGCGACCTCCCGACAGAGTTCGTCGGTGAGAGAGTTCGTCAAATTGTTGAGAGCGTCAGATGGCTCAATATCCGCGATTTGTCCTAACAGGTCGACTCGAGCCCGGAAGAGCCGCGTGCCGAGCGGGGCACTATCGCTGCCGATGAGCCCGTCGGGCTTCTCGCGGAAGAAGTCGAAGTTAAAGCAAAAGTCGAAGACTCGGAAGTCTACTTTATGCTCGTCCGGGCCAAAGAGGTTGGGGCAAAGCCGTGTCCCGCGCCCAATCATTTGCCAGAACTTAATCTTGGAATAGACGGGCTTGAAGAACACGAGGTTGGCGACTTCGGGCACATCAATTCCAGTGTCCAGCATGTCCACCGAGATGGCAATGTGAGGGGCTTTGTCCTTCAGGGAGAAGTCATCAATCAAGCTCAAGGGATACTTGGCTTGGTTGTCGATGATGCGGGCGAAGTGGCCTGCGTGCTTCGGGTAGTGATGGTTGAAGCGCTGTTCGATGAAGACGGCATGGTCGTGGTTCCGGGCGAAGACGATGGTCTTTGCCAAGCGGTCACCACCCTCGACTTTGTGTCCATGCTGCATGAGGTGCTTGAGCACCTTGTCGACCGTGTCTTCATTGAAAAGCCAGTTGTTGATGGCGCTGGCATTCACCTTGGAGGGCGCGCCCGTGGTCTGGCTATCATCTCCCCAGTCGAGGCTTTCCCATTCCTCTTTCTCGGCATTGCTCAGTTGCTCGTAGCTGATGCCATCCTTGGGAAAGCGCAGGTCGACTTGCTGCACTTTGGGTGGAACGAGATACTCATCGCGGACTGCAGTTTCCAGTTCGTAGGCGTCGGTGGGAACGCCTTGTTCCAGCTCGAAGAGGTCATAGGTGTTCTTGTCCACCTCCTCCCGGGGAGTGGCGGTGAGGCCCACCAGCAAAGAATCAAAGTAGCGGAAGATGGAGCCAAACTTTTTGTAAACCGAGCGATGAGCCTCGTCGATGATGATGAGGTCGAAGTGGCCGACGCCAAAGCGCGCTTCCTTGCCGTCATTCTGATCGATGAGGCCCATCATCGTCGGGTAAGTACAGGCATAGACGCGGCCCTCGGTGTTCTTTTCCTCCACGAGATTCACCGGACTGGCCTCCGGCAGATGTTCTTTGAAGGCATTGCAAGCTTGCCTCACGAGTGAGACTCGGTCGGCGAGGAAAAGAGCGCGCTTGACCCACCCAGCCCGTTGGAGGACATCGACCAAAGAGATGGCTGTCCGGGTTTTTCCCGTGCCGGTTGCCATCACGAGCAGAGCCTTCCGACGGCCATCGCTGAATTGCGAAAAGATGTGTCCGAGTGCTCGCTTTTGATAGTAGCGCTCGGTGATGGCATCTTTGATTTCGGCGACATCGAGCTTCCCGCGTTGGGTGCGGCGGAGGATGAGGCTCTCCAGTTCCTTCTTTTTGTAGAATCCTGCGACCTGTCGGGGAGGGTAGTGAAGGTCATCCCACATCCAGGTGCGGTAACCATTGGTATAGTAGATGACGGGGCGCTGCCCGTGCATCTTCTCTAGGCAATCCGCGTAGAGCTTGGCCTGTTGTTGACCGACGTTGGGTTCGGCCGTGGTGCGCTTGGCCTCGACGACGGCAAGAGGTTTGCCATCGTCGCCCCAGAGCACGTAATCGACTTTGCCCACGCCGCTTTTGTTCGGCATTCCCGTGACGGGATACTCCATCACGTTGGCCGCGTCCGTGTCCCAGCCTGCGCGGCGTAGATCGACATCGATTAGATAGCGACGGGTTTCGGCTTCGCCAAAGTCATGCTCCTGCGCGCGCTGGTTGGCCGTAGCCCGCAGCGCCTCCAGCTCATCCTTCACCCGTTGGAGCTCGTGGTTCAGCTCGTCCTTCTCCTTTTGCTCCTTCAGGCGGGCTTCGTTTTCATCGGTGAGCTTTTTCTCGAGAGCCTCCAGCTCTTTGCGAGAGACCGTGTCCTGATTCTTTGTGGATGGGGCCTTCGGCACCAGCGAGTCCTTCCAAGCTTCGCCCTTCTGAGCGGCGGCGGGGAAGTAGGTAATTGTCATCCAAAAGCTGAGGTGATGCAGCTCCTTGACGACTTGCAGGGCGGTGTATTGGTGGACCGGCCGCGTGCTATGGACGGCTTGATTGCCTTCTTTTTGAATCAGCCGGGCCTTCTGAAAAATTCCTTCCGGCAGCAGGTCTTGGAAGCTGGGCTCGTGGAGCAGCGCACCCAGATTCTGGTCGTAGGGCATGCGCAAACTCTTGGCATGGCGATAGAGCCAATGAACGGCAGCCTCCAGAGCGAAGCGGGCGTGAAAGCATGCGGCCCGGGGGTCACCCATGATGTGGCCCTCCGCCTTGCGAGCGGCCTCGGCCAGCGAACCCAGTTCCTTGGGGAGAAAACGAAAGTTGGAGGGAGTCATGCGTTGTTAGCGAAAAGACTAACAGCTGACCCCCTCTCTGCCGAGCCGGAAACCGCCCCGCATTTATCTCCGATATGGACCGCGAGCTTCAGCTCGCCCCGGAGGCATCAGCAGAACCAGTGGGGCGAGCTCAAGCTCGCGGTCCACTATGCTCGTTTGGAGAAAAGCTCCAAACCGTCTTCGGAAGTCAGTTGCACATACTTCTGAAGGTTCATGAAATTCCGACGAGGTAACACGTGGATACCCTCTCTTTGAAAATCGGTCACCACGAGATTGGCACGCTCATAGTGCTCGGAGTTCTGGTTTTTAGGAAGTTCGACCGGAAAGACAATGGTCTCGGGAGCGAGCTTGAACTGCCGCAGGCGTCTGACCTTTCCGAGCCAGAAGTCACCATGATCGATGATTTTGGTCGCTGAGTTCTGAGCAAGATGGAGGGGCTTGATCGCCTTGAGCACCTGATCGGCCTCCTCGGGTTGGTAGGTGAAGGGGAAGGTCGCGTGATAGTCTTCATTCCCGACTTTGCGCTCCTTCCAAGCCTTCTTCACCTTCCATTGCACAAGCAGTTCTTTCACTTCACGGGTGAGTCGTTGCTCTTCAGGCGAGGCGGCAGTTTGGTCAATGCGATAGACCATGCGCTGAAACTCGTTGTTCATCCAGCCCTCAATGTTGTCGGTCAGGATGGTGGCCCGGGCGGTCTGCCGAATCATTCCCTCGCGAGGCATGGTAAGCGTCGCGAAGAGATGGCGGGCATCCTGTTTCTGAAACTCGAGCCCAGCGGTCATCGCCCCCTTGTTGACCATTTGCTCCAAGCGCTCCCACTCCTCTTGAAGCTCCCTGAGCACCTTGGCAAAGAGCTTTCGCTCCAATTCCGGGAAAAACTGCGCCGGGCGCTTGATCTGGTTTGAGGGCAAAAGGCGGTAGGTGAGATCACGGTCCTTAGCTCCGATCGCAAAGACGCCCACAATCACGAACTCCCCATGCTCCGGATAGGGCATGAGTTCGATCGTTCCAATGCTGTAAGCCGTCTTCTTCATTTTCCCTGAGGATTCGTGGAGCCGCGACGGGCTTTTGCTCAAGAAAAGGCGATGAATTAGCGAACTTGAGAGCCCCTGAGAGATTATCACTCATGAATTCAGCCAACCTCTTGCAAACGAGGTCAATATTCGGCTGGAATCAAAAACTTAAGCAGGGATTCGTGTCTTCGCGAAGCTCAAGGCTCCTTTGATGAAGGTCTTCACCAGAGGAGAGCAGTTCTTGAAGACGAGCTTTTCGCGAAAGTCCCGAGGATGTGCTTCAACCAGATTACCAACAAAGGCGTTCACGAACGAGTGGGTCATGGAGTCCACTCCTTCGAAATCGAGTATGATCCGTTCATATGAGTCCCAGAACGGCTCGATTTTTTGGCAACGGAATTCATTTCCCTCCGCCCCGTCTCCCAAGAAAGGGCCGAAGGTGTCTTTAAGGCGAAGAGTCAAGTTCATCTTTCGGACTTTCGAACATTTCATCCCACTCGTCAAGTTCAGAGGGCTCAACCCGATTGCTGATCTCCCCGATGACTTCGTTGAAGTTTGTAATTTCATCAGTATTAATGGATAAGGAGGCAAGTGTTCCCGGGTGGGTGTGGCTGGTCTCGTCGAATTTAAAGGAGACATCGCCAATTTGTTCGTATACCGCATTTTCGGTAAAAAGCCTGAATTGACCATGAGTCTCGCTGATGAGCTTAGAAATCATACTCAATCCCAGGCCCCGATTATTGCGTCCTTGGTAGGGACCAGAGGGAGGGCGTAGCAATGCCGAAGATACTGTGGGCTCCAAGGCCTTTTCGAGTGCGGCTCGCGGAGTTCGCAATTGTTCCTCTAAGTGAGTGCCTTCAAAACTTCTGCGAATTCCGACCCCGCAATCTCCTACCGCGACATGGATGCTGCCTTTGTCGGGATAATGTTGGGCGCTGAGGAAACCTGCCCCGCCAGAGTGTTGGTCAACGTTGGCGATGAGCTCGCCAAGAATATAGGCAAAGCAGCTGCGAATCTCCTCAGGTTCCTCACACTGCGACGCCATGCATCTGGCGACTTTGGAGGCCAAGGCGTTGACTTGGCTGTTCTTAATGCGACAAATTTCAACAAAGCGTGATTGCGCCGGGAGCCGCTCAAAATCTTCCTCCAAATGGATGCCGAGGTGTGCAAAAAAATCGATCCGTTGGAGGTAGCGCTTGCTCGGGCTTTGGCGAATTCCAGTCGCTGATAGTTGGCGTCCCTTCTCCTTCCAGTGCCTGAGACGGGTGAGGAGAGCAATCACGGCTCCGGGCTCATAGAAACCAACGCGGCTAAAGTCGATGGTAAGCGGCTCGTCGCTGTCGACTGCTGTGAGGCGACGAAGCAACCTCGTGACCAACGCGTCATGGATTGTAGGTGGGAGAATAAAGGGCATAGAGTGGGCTCCTGCAGCTCGTTTTTCGGGTCAGCGGTAGTCGTCACAGAGGGTCATCTCAACCGAGCAGGCTCCATTGATCGGTATTGGGGAACTTCGCTTTCGGAAAGCCAATGTAGCAAAGCGTCATCAAATTGAATGATCTGACAAGGAGATGAAAAGTCTCCAGCCCCTGCTGATTCAGATGCGGGGCAGCCTTTGAATACTCTCCATGAGCCAGCGGGTTCCGTATCCTCTTCCACGCTTCGAATGTTTCTTCGAAGGTCTCCCAGGAATAACCAATGATTTTCTGAGCGTGGTAGAATCTGGCTTTGGCCGTGCCCTCTTGTTGACCGGGGTCAATCGCGGCGGGAGCTTTCAGTTTCCTGATCGCACTCTGACCGAGCTTTCCGATGTGCCTCAGGATCTCGCGGGCTATGCCTTCATTCAGCGCGGAAAGGTGGGAAAGGTCCGACCAACTCACTCTCTCCTCAGTAACCGCTTCTCGATACTGCCAGAGGTAGGTGCGCAGCTGTTGGAATCGAGCGGGATGAGCGAGAGCAAATGCGATGAACGTTTCTAGCAACAAAGGGTGTAAAGGGTTCTTCGGCATTGAGGAGGTGAGAAAAGCACTGACCTTTTGAACCGACGGAGAACGGCACCAATTCTCGACTTCTTCCGTGCCTCGATGGTGCTCGAAGTGATACTCGTAGGGACTCCCGCCATTCAACCAGCGGAATCCTTCTAGAAAAGCCAGATAGAAATCCTTGTCCGCCTTTTGAGAAGTCGATTATTCTCCCTTTTTCGTGTAAATTTGAATCGTGAGGTCCTCTCCCTCGGAGAGGACGCGATAGCGGTAGCATCCGATTTGGCCGCTCAAAGAATCAGTCAAGGTCGACTCCTCAATATCTCCGTGGGTTTCACTCCTTTTTGTTACAGTAGTTCGGTCATTCCGAACCCGAAGCTTGGTTTTTGGAAGCCTCGCTGAGAGGGAGGAAGACGAGGCGCTCGCAGGATCCATTGAGAGAGCAAAGGCATTCTGGCATTTCTGAAAGTGAAGGGTCAGCGTCGCTGAACAGCCCAAGTGGTGGCTCCCGTGAAGAGAGTAACCATCAAGGAATGCTACGGAAAGAGTGTGGTCTAAAGTGGCCTCCAAGCGCTCGAAGGGCTTTGGTTTGCTTGAAAGGAAGTCGCCACAGATATTCTTGATTTGTTCCCAGCTTTCACTCGCTGTCTTGATTGTGATGAAGGGGTGCCTTTTCCCCTCGCAGACGAGGAGGGCAGTCCAAGCGGGGTCAAGTGGACTGCCATCGAGGACGAGGTCTGTCAAGGGGAGCACTGCGTTGCCGTGGCGGAAGCATTCCACGAGATCAGAGAAGTCTTTGACGTGGTAGCGCAGGTCCATTTTTGGAAGTCGTTACAGCTCGCCCTTGAATGCGCGGTCTTGGAGGGAGGCGAAGAGGGCGTCGAGCTCGGCGAGGTGCGCCCGCATCCGCTCCTTCTGCCGCTCTACCAATTCCACGATGGTGGCAAATTGTTGTTGGAGGGCGAGGGGGGGCAGAATTACCGGCGCGGATTTAATAAGGCTAATATTCAGGGTGGGCTGCGAGACGGTGCGAGTCTCTTTCAAAAAATAATTTTGGACTGCTTGTGAGCGGAGGCAGAAAAGCATGTAGTCGCGGTCGACCTCCATTTTGAGAGGAACTCGAGCAACAGCTCTAGCTATATTGGCTCCTTTCGCTTGAGGAGTCACTTTACAAACGGTTCCAATTGAACCCACGCAGCTGACTAACAACTCGTCACCTACGAGACGTGAGCGAACATACTTCGCATCGATTTCTGGATCGATATATTTAACTTTCTTGAGTGAAAGCTCGCCGGATACGAAGTCACCAACCCTTATTAGAGGCTTTCCTTGAGGCAAATCATCACCTGGCTGAACGACTCCGTAGTTGATTTTGTCTCCAGGTCTAACAAGCGAAGAAAGACAGTCTTGCTCCCAGCCCATGGGGTTGGTGACGGGGTCGCCGAAGAGGGTGAGGAAGGTGGATTGAAGGAGGGTGTCGAGCTGGGCGAGGGCCTCGCGCCGCTTCGCCCGCAACGCGTCCGCGGCATCCAAGATCCCCGCGATCCGCTTCTGCTCGGCGAGGGGGGGGAGGGGGATTTCAAGAGCCCCTAGATTTGCTTGGGTGATTCCTTTGACCGTGGCTCCTGAGCCTCTACGCTCAATTTGTGGAGCCAATCCGATTATCGTATGCAAAAGGTATCGTGCATCTAGCTCTGTTTTTGGAATCAATGCTCGTAAATCTTGATTAATTGCTAGGTCGCGTGAGTTGATAGCTGCTTTTCCTAGAGCCATTCTAGTCGGAATAATCACGTGGCCTTTTTCGATCAGGTTGGAAGCACTCTTTTTGAGTCCAAGCTCGCTTATGGAATCAACGGTGTCGTAGAGGTCTAGCGATTTGAAGTCCTTCACCGTCGCCCAGGGAATCTCGTCAGACCAATATTCAGGGACATCTTTTTTGGGCGTTCCTCCCCCTCTAAAGGAGACAGCTTCGCTAAGAGGGACTTTTTTCATCCCAGCAGCTCCTCCAGTTTTCTACGCCCGGTTTCGATCTCATTATCCAGTTCCGCCAGCCGTTGATGTATGCAATTGCGTTTGCTTTTCTCGCCATGCTGAAATCCGGAAGGCTTCTGCATGAAGCCCCGGCAATCTCCTGAATCCAAGAGGCTAAGCGGGAAAAAACTCGTAGGTGAGGTCATCGGATGAACTGTGATATGGGGTGATTTTGGATGGATCCGGGTGAGGTTTTCAGTTGAAGCGGGAGGTGGGTTGTGGTTTCTTCCGGGCGGGTTGGGAATTCTCAGCCGGCATTGTGGCTACGGGAAATCTCCGTGGCCCTTTGTTTTTTCAGGGGATGTTGAATTCGGTCTGGGTGAAGGTGGGGTTGAGGTCTTTGGTGGCGAGAATGTCGTAGGCCCGATTGACTTGTTCTGGTTTGAGAGCATGCAGGCCGATGGGCCGGGCGACCAGATCCGCGATTTGTAGGCCGGTGGAATTGCATTTCTTGGAGGCGAAGACGGGGCTGAAGGGATAGACGCGCTGGTGCTTGTTGTCGCCGTCGCAGATGCGGCGAAACTCGAGTTCCAGCAAGCGGTCCTCAGCTTTTCCCCGCATTTCAAAGACAACGTGGGTGCGGCCTTTTTGCTGATTGAGTTCGACAAGTTTCTCGTAGAGCCCTTCCAGACAGCTCTGGGCCGCCAGGTGGTAGAGATTATCCTCGGGCACATGCCGTCCGTCCTTAAGAATTGTGTGGTGCAGAATGCTGAAATCGGCGGCTTGCAAGAGGGAACCTAAATCCTGATGAAATTCGTCCCTGATCTTTCTGCTCTTGAGGATTGCGAAATCATCCAGCGCCTTCCGGATCTCCCGTTCGTGGAAGACGACCATATCGTGGCCGAAGAATCTGAACTTGAGGCTCTGAAGAGCGGGCACGATTTGGCGGAGATAGGAGGATTTTTGAAAAAGGCAAAAGGCCAGGACGAAACAGGGGAAATTCGGGTCGCGGTCGGGAGAGGCGTGTCCGCTCTCATCGACGTAGACCACGTAGTCACTGAAGTCGGTTTCTTTCATCCCAACAAACTCTCCAGTTCTCTCCGCCCGGTTTCG
This sequence comes from Verrucomicrobiota bacterium JB023, assembly GCA_030673895.1. Taxonomy (GTDB): domain Bacteria; phylum Verrucomicrobiota; class Verrucomicrobiia; order Verrucomicrobiales; family Akkermansiaceae; genus Roseibacillus. The sequence continues at coordinate 16,426 of JAUTCR010000061.1, read as the reverse complement.
ATCTCTTTTTCCAAGTCGGTCAAGCGCTGAAGAATGTCGGCGGGGGCGTCGTGTTCGATGGCTTCGTATTCGACTTCCTTGTAGCGGTTGAGGGAGAGGTCGTAGTCGTGGCTGGCGATTTCGTCTTTGGGGACGAGGAAGGATTGTTCCGTCCGCTTGCGGGTGTGTTCGGGGCTGTCCGTATCCCGGCGGGACGCCGGGGCTCCCTGAAGGCTTTGCCAGCGGGTGAGGAGGTCGGGGAGATCGGTTTTGTCGGGCTGGGGGGTGCGCTTGTCGTCGAGGCTGTAGCCGTCGGCCTGCATGTCGTAGAACCAGACGTGGTCGGTGCCGCCGGAGTTGGTCTTGGTGAAGAAGAGGATAGCCGTGGAGACTCCAGCGTAGGGCTTGAAGACGCCGCTGGGCATGGAGACGATGGCGTCGAGCTTTTGGTCCTCGACGAGGATGCGGCGGAGTTCTTTGTGCGCCTTGGAGCTGCCAAAGAGGACGCCATCGGGGACGATGACGGCGGCGCGTCCGCCGGTCTGGAGGAGGCGCAGGAAGAGGGCGAGGAAGAGGAGCTCGGTCTTCTTGGTTTTGACGATTTTTTGCAGGTCCTTGGCAGTGGACTCGTAGTCGAGGCTGCCGGCGAAGGGGGGATTGGCGAGGATGAGGGAGTATTTCTCAGCGTCATCCTCGGCGGCTTCGGCGAGAGAGTCGCGGTAGCGGATGTCGGGATTCTCCACCCCATGGAGGAGCATGTTCATGCTGCCGATGCGGAGCATGGTGTTGTCGAAGTCGTAGCCGTGGAAGGTCTCGCTATTGAAGCGCTTGCGGGAGGCTTCGCTTTGATAGATTTCCTCGCTGTGGTGGTCGACGAGGTGCTCGGAGGCGGCGATGAGGAATCCGGCGGTGCCGCAGGCGGGGTCGCAGATGGTGTCCTGCGGGGTGGGGCGCATCATCTGCACCATGAGCTGGATGATGTGGCGCGGAGTGCGGAATTGGCCGTTCTGGCCCGCGCTGGCGATTTTTCCCAGCATGTATTCGTAGAGGTCGCCCTTGGTGTCGCGGTCGGCCATATCGATGGCGTCGAGCTGGTCCACCACGTTGGCGAGCAAGCGGGGGCTGGGCATGAGGAAGAGAGCATCCCGCATGTGGTGGGTGTAGGTGCTGTCGTCCTCGCTGCCGCTGCCGAGGGTTTTGATGAAGGGGAAGACGCCATCCTTGACGACCTCGAACATGGGCTCGGGGGCGAGTTCCTTAAAGCGGGACCAGCGGAGTTCGTCTTGGTCCGGGGTGAAGACGGCTTGCTCGATGGCTTGTCCCGTGCGGGCGGCCTTGCGCTCGCGCAGGGTGTGGAGCTCGTCGAGGCGCTTGATGAAGAGCAGGTAGGTGAGCTGCTCGATGACGGAGAGCGGATTAGAGATGCCGCCCGCCCACATCGTGTCCCAGATGCGGTCGATTTTGGATTTGAGGTCGCCGGTGATCATGTGCCGGGGATGACCTTAGAAGACGCGCGGAGTCGGGAACGAGTCCAAAAGATGACTCCGGCGTTCGGCTGCCCCTCTTGGTCGCGAAATGAGGCCCCGGGATGAGGCCTGACGGGTCAGGCGTGGGGCCTGCGCTTAGCGCATGGCGGCGAAGCGCTTGCGGAGGAGATCCTTTGGGGAGGCACCGCCAGCCGCTTGCTGGGCGTCCTGGATCCATGCCCATTCCCCTTCGTTTTTGGTAGGGATGCGACTGTCTTCGTAGTAGACGCCGAATTTACCCGGGGTGAGGTCTTGGGCAAGCTCCATGGCTGCGGCGATGGAGGTCTTGTCGTGAGCTTCCTCGTCGACGAGGTCGAAGGTGCCTCCCTTGCGCGGGTTGCCATCATCAAAGGCCCCAGGGTAGAACATGGTGCACTCGGAGAGCGTCTCGACCACGGCGAAGCCCTCGTGCTTGATGGCGCGCTCGAACATCTCGTTCATGTGCTTCACTTGGGCGGCGTGGCTGCGTGCTACGAAGGAGGCTCCGGTGGCGATGAGCTGGGTCATCGGGTTGATGGGGCGGTCAATGGCACCGCGGGGGTCGGTCTTGGATTTGCGACCGACCGGGGTGGTGGGTGAGGTTTGGTTCTTGGTGAGGCCATAGACGAAGTTATCCATGACGACATAGGTCAGATTGACGTTCTTCCGCGCGGCGTGGGTGAGGTGATTGCCCCCGATGGAGTAGCCATCGCCGTCGCCACCGAAGACGAAGACGTGGAGATCAGGCCGGCTGAGCGAGATGCCGGTGGCGAGGGGCAGGGCGCGACCGTGGATGAAGTGGATGCCGTGGGTATTGACGAAGTAGGGGAAGCGGGAGGAACAGCCGATGCCGGCCACGCAGACGATCTTCTCATGGGGGAGCTGGAGCTTCTGGACGACATTGAAGAAGGAGGCGAGGACGGCGAAGTCGCCGCAGGCCGGGCACCAGGTGGGGTGGTCGGCCTTGAGTTGCTTCTTGGTGAGTTTCTGAGGTTCGGCAGTGGTGGACATGGGATGGGAAAGTTCGTGAGTTGGGAAGTGTTCCGTTTTGCAGACCTTCAATTGCTGGCGAGGATCTCCTCTGCCTTCACGACGATCTCCTTCACGCGGAAGGTGAGGCCTTGGACTTTGTTGAGGGACTGGATGGCGGGATTGCAGGTGGTGGCGCGGAGGAGCATGGCAAGTTGGCCGAAGCCATACATGCCCTCATCGTTCATCTCGGGGACGAGGATATGGGTGAAGCGTTGGAAGATGTCTCCGATATCGGCGCGGATGGGGTGGATGTGCCGGAGGTGGAGGGAGGAGACCTTGTGGCCTTCCGCGCGGAGGCGGTCGACGGCCTCGCGGATGGGTCCGAAGGTGGAGCCCCAGCCGACGATGATGAGGTCGCCGCTCTCGTCGCCATAGAAGTCTGCGGGCGGGAGCTCGGCCGCAAGTTGCTTGAGCTTGTTGCGCCGTTTGGCGGTCATGGCTTCGTGCATCTTGGGGGAGCCGGAGGGGTGTCCCCATTCGTCGTGCTCGAGGCCGGTGACGACGGGGTATTTGCCGTCGGGAGAGGGGCATCCGGGAGGAGCATGGCGGGTGATGCGGTCGAGGGGGTAGGGCTTGTTGTCGGTGGGGCAGGTGGAGAGGTCGAGCATCGGCTCGATCCAATGCGCCTCGAGGTCGGGCTCGGGGAAGGCCTCAATGCGGGTGGCGATGGCCTGATCGGAGAGGATGACGACGGGGGTGGAGTAATCGCGTGCGATGCGGCAGGCTTCCACCGCCGTGTAGAAGCAATCCTCGACATCGCGGGGGGCCAGGACAACGCGGGGCGCATCTCCATGGGTGCCGTAGATGGCTTGCATGAGGTCGGATTGCTCCACGCTGGTTGGCATCCCGGTCGAGGGGCCTCCCCGCTGGATATTGACGACGATGAGGGGAAGCTCAGCCATGCAGGCGTAGCCCAAGGCCTCTGATTTGAGGGATAGGCCCGGACCTGAGGAGCCGGTGATGGCGAGGTGGCCGGAGTAGGCGGCACCGATGGCCGAGGCGATGGCAGCGAGCTCGTCCTCCGATTGGATGAACATGCCCCCATACTTCGGCAGCTCGGAGCGCAGCATCTCCATAATGGTGGACCAAGGGGTGATGGGATAGCCGGCGCCAAAGCGGCAGCCTCCAGCGATTAGGCCCAGAGCGAGCATGGTGTTGCCGTCCGTCGAGATACGGTCCTTGCCCGGATCATTTTCCCCGGGAGACATCGGCATGTGCTCGATGTCATGCACGGGCCATGCATAGCCCGCGTCGAAGGCGAGCATGGCATTACGCAGCACGTCCTCGGACTTCCGGCCGAACTTCTTGGCGATGATGTCTGTGATCGCTTGCCGATCGAGCTTGTAAACCGCGCAGAGCATGCCGAGGACGAAGATGTTTTTCCCGCGCGTCTTGCCGCTCCCGCCAATGGCCTCGATGGTGGCGGAGGTGAAGGGGACGCCAATGTGGATAATGCCGCGCTCCTCCTTCAGCTCGGTCACATTCTCGGAGTCGTAGAAACAGATTCCGCCATCCTTGAGGGAAGCGAGGTGATTGTCGTAACTATCCTGGTAGAAAGCGACCAAGGTGTCCGACTCGTCCCCGGGGTGGAGAACCTCGCCGGAGCCGAGGTGAACTTGGAAGATGGATGGACCGCCCGAGATGGTGGAGGGGATGGTCATGTAGGTCATCACGTCCTGCGCGGTCGAGCCCGCAAGCTGGGCAAGGAAGGCTCCGACGGATTGGATGCCGTCTTGGGAACGGCCGGCGAGCCGGATGACGGCATTGCGGATAGCGGTAGGTGTGGCGGTTTCGCTCATGGGCAGAGATGGGACTCCGTGAAAAAAAGGGAGGGCTTCCTATGATTCTGAAAGGCTTTTGCAAAGCTCAAAGGGACAGAGTGGATGAAGGGTCTTCATTATCGGGAAAGGTCGCGTTTCTAGTAACTTGTCCCGTTTTCAAGCCCGCAATCTTTGCTAGCTTGGCGGTATGGAAATCGATTTGCCTGCCCTGCCCCCTGCCGAGCGCTACAAGGTCCTCGCCTCTCTGGTAACTCCCCGACCCATCGCGTGGATCACGACCATTGATGGCTTGGGGCGGGTCAATGCAGCGCCGTTTTCGTTCTTCAACGTCTTCGGCAGCAATCCGCCCTTGGTGGCCTTTGCGCCCGGTAATCGAAAGGCGACCAAAAACGGGGAGCCCGCGATTCCCAAAGACACCGCGAGAAATATTCGGGAGAATGGCGAGTTCGTGGTTCACCTCCTCGACGAGCCGCTCGCCGAGCAAATGGTCAATACCTCGGCTTCCCTCGAGCCGGGCGAGGACGAACTGGCTGCCGCCGGCTTAACCGCTGTCCCCGCGAAGACGGTCAGCCCTCCTCGCATTGCGGAAGCCCCCGTCGCCTTGGAGGGGCGGGAGCATCAGACCCTGGAGATTGGCTCGAATCGCATGGTCGTGGGAATCATCAGCCACATCTACGTGAGGGACGGGATGATCAACGAAGAGGATTGGTATCTTGATGTCAAGAAGTGGGCTCCGGTTGGCCGCATGGCCTCCCCGGATTGGTATTGCCGGACGGAGTCGATTTTCGAGATTCCTCGTCCTAAGTGACCTAGTGAATAGGGATAAATGAAAACTATCTTGATATGAAGATGATTGGGATTTCAGTTGTGATGGCCTTGTCACTCTTGGCCTGTGCGGTCGCTCCAGCGGGAGGCGACGACTTCAATGCGAGGATCTTGGCCGCCGTCCGGGCGATGCCAAGAGGAGGCGGCTATGATGGAAGTGACGCGACGAAGAACCTACTGCCGAAGGCTTGTGCAGTAGAGAATGGTCGCTTGGTCATTGATGCCCGCCAGGCGCAGCCCAGCTTTTGTTCATCGGCCACTTACCTGGTCCTCTTACAGGCATTGGAGGGCGTGGTGCCACCGGAAGCCTTGAGCTCGCTCCTGCCCGTGCCCGATCAAGCCGATGGGGAGGGCGTCTTCGGGCGATGGAATGCGAATGGTCCGGGCTGTGCCAAATTGGTAGCTGATTTGGATGCGGGCGATAATTTCACGGATTGGGAGGCGGCCCGGCCTGGTGACATGCTCAAGATTTGGTGGACGGAAGCCATCGGGAACCGGGAGCGCGGCCATCACGTCGTTTACTTGGGCCATGATGATGAAGTGGTTCGCTTCTGGTCCAGCAACCAGCCAGGTGGGTATGGTGAGAAGGAAGTCCCACGCTCGAAGTGCAAGCGGGTGCTTTTCACCCGGGTCAATCGTCCTGAGAATTTCGCGAAGGCATCCGGCCTGCCGCCGCGCGATGAGTGGCTGGCTGGCATGCTGGTGAGGGAATTCTCTTGGAGTGAAGTCGCGAGAGTCTGTCGGGTGAGATAGACTGGCAAAAATTATGCAAGTTTGACGGACAGGGGTGGTTTGCGGTAATGGCCATCTGACAAATGGCAGGGGAAAGTGACAGATTGGGGATATTTCACGCAAGTTGCTGGGTGCTTGTCCTCATCGCCTTCGTCGAATTGGTCGCCGTGGGAATGGCTTTGGCTCTTCACCGCCAAGAGCCGATGGTGACGGCCCTCGAGGGCGAGGAGCAGGTTGTGGAGCGCGTGGTGACCCAGATCGTCGAGGTCCCGGGCGAAGAGCGGGAAGTGATCGTCGAGAAGATTGTGGAGAAGGAGATCCCTGCCTTACCCGATGGCCCGCCCCAGTTTCTCCATCAACCTGTCGACGTGCATCTGACCAGGCCGCCAATTGCGGATCCGATTGTGGAGAAGTATGTTGAGGAGTCCCAGGCGGCGCGAATTGCCGGGGATATCGCGCTGGCGATGTTGAAGATTGAGGAGGCCTATCAGCGGGAGCCGGAGGACCCGAATGTGCTCTATCAGCTGGCGGAGATTTACGAGGCCTCCGGCATCTACGATAAGGCAGGCGACTACTATCTGCAGGTCTTCGAGCAAGGGACCTTGAAGGCGGGGAGCCTCTATGAATTTGCCGCAGCCAAGCTTTTGGAAGGCATCGAGCAACCGGAGGACATGGCTGGAAAGTTCGCTCTGGGACGGGTTCGGGCGTATCAGGACAAGGACTGGGAGGAAGGCGAGCGAGTCATTCTGACCATTCCCGTCTCTGCTGCACCGAATCTCGGGCTCGACGAGCAGCAGACGCAGGCTCTCCAGGTGACCGTCCATATCTACGACAAGGTCGACTCCAAGCCTGTCTTGCGGGACGAGTTCACGAGCTCGGTGGAGACCTATTGGGTCACTTCTCCAATCGATTGGCGCGATGGCGGCGAGGAACTCATGCGTGTGATCTACGAGATTCCCTACCAAGGGGCTGCGGAGAGCCATCTGCTCGGCAGGAGGCAATACCTTGGCCAAGTGGTCGAGCTGCTCTATCAGGGCGAGCTCATCGACAGGGTGGCGTCACCAAGGCATCTGGCAACTGGCAGGGATACCCGTGCCGACGATTTGTATTTCTATCCAGAGAACTACATACCTGACGACTTCAACTATGAAAATCCACTGCTTCCTCCGCTACCTGATTGAGTTGGAATTTTGGATAGGGTGAATGTCAGGTCGAATTTCGTAGTTGCGAGAACCGCTGTCGTTTAGCCAAATTAAGGGCCTTGTCGCACGATTTGTCAGAATTGGCCCCCGGAGTCGTCCTGGGTGACTACGAGCTTGTCGAGATTCTCGAGAATTCGGCGGACCGGGTCATCTGGCTCGCCAGGCAGCAGAGCGTCAAGAGGCAGGTTGAAATCCACTTCTACCTCGGAGACGACCGTGAGCTCTTTCTTGAGACGGTGAGAGTGAAGGCCAGCGTCGATGATGGGGTCATGGGTCTGGTCTATGAGGTCATCGAGGAGGGTCACTTACTTGGCTTCACCCGCGAGCATTTGAAGGGAGAGAGCTTGCAAGAGATGGCCGAGCGAGGCGCTCGGCTGACTCCGCTGGAAATCTCCCGAATTATCCGGACCATCGCCGCCAGCCTTGAGCGGCTGGAAGTGCGGGGCTTGGGCCAGTGCCGGCTCGATTCCTCCCGCGTGAAGCTGGACGAGCGGCAAGTCATCCGGATGGATAACATTGCCAGCCCGGTGCTGGATTCCTCCATGGGCGAGGCGCGTCATAGCATTGCCGAGACGTTGAGGACGATTCTTCAGCTTGGCCAACCGGGCGCGACCCGGATGTCCAGCTTGTTGGACTACATTGAGGGCACAGGCGGGAGGCAAGTCTTACCATGGAGCGAGATCAAGCGTCTCGCTGACCAGGTTTGCCAGCAATTGACCGAACCCGCGTCCCCGCCAGCTGCGATCGAAGAACCAGCTACCAAGGTGCGAAAGAGCAATGCCTTGCTCGTGATGTGGCTGGCCATCGCCTTCGCCATGGTGTTGATGGGAGGCTTCTTCTTCTTTCTCACTCCGCCAGAGCAAAAGCCTCGGGTGGATGAGATCGTCTTCATTCCCGAGGGTCGCTACCCGCGGCCGAATGGCGGACTGGTCGAGCTGCCCGCCTTCCGCATGGATGCGCATGAGGTGACGATCGGCGAGTATCATGAGTTCTTGATGGCCTATCGGGACATGGATGATGACGAGCGCAAGGAGCTGGCCATGCCCACCCAGCCCCCGGCGAAGACGAGCTATCGTCCGGAAAATTGGCAAACCATCTATCGGGCGGCCTTGGAGAATGGCACCCATGACGGAAGGAGCTATTCGCTCAATGTGCCCGTCACGGGGATTGATTGGTGGGATGCACATGCCTTTGCCTCATGGAGGAATGGGTCGCTGCCCACGGAGCTTCAGTGGTGGGCCGCGTGCACTCGTTCGACGGCCAAGGGGGAATCTCCGGAATGGAGTGAGGTCGCGAGCCTTGACTCGGAAACGCCACGTGGCTTGAAGGGGAATGCGGCGGAATGGCTACGCGAGTCCTCGGTCAATCCCGCCTTCCCAATGAATCATCCCCAGCCTGTGGCTGCGGGGGGCTCCTACCTCAGGCCCGAGGCGGGAGCGATGAGCCGCGAATGGCTTGATTCCAAGAGCGTTCGGCGCGCGGACCTCGGCTTTCGCCTCGTTTATGAGATCCCGGAATGACTGACGGGATTCTCTTCTTTCGCTTGCGGTCCGGCAGGATTTGCGCTTGAGAGGGACTCTCATGATTCATTCAGGCCGTCTTTCCATCACTCGCCTTGTTCTTCTCTTCGTCCTCGGCTGGATGGGTGCCGCCCATGCGCAGCTGGATGTGGCTCTCCAGCTAGGACGCCGCCAGTTCATGCAATATGAGGCTGTCCCAGTGGCCGTGAACTTGACGAACCGTGCCGGCCAGGAGCTTTTCCTCCACGGTGACGGACGTCGCCCTTGGCTGAATTTCGTCGTCACCGACCAGCGGGGAACGCAATTGACGCCCCATGGGGGCTCGAACTTTCAGGCTGCCAAGGTCCCCGTCGGCCGCTCGGTGGCTCGCACCGTCGACCTGATCAGCATGTTCTCCCTCACTCAGCGGGGGAACTACAGCGTCTATGCCATCGTGACCATGCCGACCGGTGAGAGCTTCCGGACCGCCCGCGTCTCCTTCAGCGTCGCTCCCGGACGCCTGATTTACCAGCAGCGAGTCGGATTGGGGGCCAAGGCGCGGGAATACCGCCTGCTCACCTTCGCTCCCGGGCAGACCGCTTACATCTATTTCCAGGCTGAGATGGTCGACCGCAAACAAATCGTCCTCACCTACCCCCTGGGTGAGCTCTTACCCTTCCGCAAGCCAGAGGCGACGGTCGATAAAGAAGGGAAGCTACACATCCTCTACCTCGCGACCCCCAATCGCTTCATGCACACCCTCATCGATGCGCGGGGCCGGGTGGCCGAGCGAACTCTCTATGGCCGCGGCGCGGTGGGAGAGCCCCGCTTGGTGGGCTTTGCCAATGGTGAGGTCAAGGTCGCTGGCGGCGTCGAATACGACCCCAAGGCTGAGCAGGAGCGGAACGATAAAATCCGCAAAATATCCGAGCGGCCCAGCGTCCTCTTCGATTAAAAGATCCTTAACGCTTGCCAAATATAGTTAAATTTTCTAAAAAATTTAGCAAGGTTAAACAATGAGCGCGCGCACCCTTCACTACGTCATTGGCATACTTGCCCTTCTCCTCACCTCGCTTTCCGCAAAGACGGTCATCATCGATGCGGGCCATGGCGGTCATGATATCGGAGGACGATATGGCAAGGTTTACGAGAAGCATCTCGCTCTCGATACGGCCATGCGTCTTGAGTATTACCTCAAGAAGAAGGGCTACCGCACGGTCATGATTCGGAGCAGCGACAAGTTTGTCTCGCTCTCGCAGCGCTCGGCGATCGCCAACAAGTATTCCGACGCCATCTTCGTGAGCGTCCATTACAACTACACGTGGAAGTCCCACGTCGAGGGCTTGGAAACCTTCTATTACACGGGCAAGAGCGCCAAGCTAGCGTCCTATGTCCATGACGGGATGCGCTCTCGGACTCGGGCCGCCAATCGGGGCGTCAAGCACGCTCGCTACTATGTCCTGCGGAACTGCAAGCTACCCTCCATCTTGGTGGAGGGAGGATTCGTCAGTCATTCGGGAGAACGCTCGAAGGTCAAGAAGGGCTTCTACCGCGACGCATTGGCACGCGGCATCGTCGATGGAATTGTGAAATTCGATCGCAGCGGCGCTTGGTAAACTCTTTCAGTTGGGACGATGAAGACCATCGCCCAGGTCCGGGCTCTGGAAAAGGCGGCAATCGAGGCCGGAAGCTCTGAGGACGAGCTGATGGAGCGCGCCGGGGAGGGAATCGCACGTCAGATTACTTTTCACTTCCCTCGGCCGGGTCACCTGGCTGCCTGTTTGGGGCGAGGCCATAATGCGGGAGATGCTCTTGTAGCCGCCCGTTATCTGAAAAGCCGGGGATGGAAGATTTCCCTCATCTCGCCATACCCTGAGGGGGATTGGGCTGCGCTTTGCCAAGAAAATCTCCAGCGCTTGGGGAGTCATGAGGGATTGCGAAGCTCGCTGGAGGGGCTTGCTTCCGTTGATCTCATCCTTGATGGCTTGCTGGGCTTGGGCGGTCGACCCGGCTTGGCCGGAGAGCTCGGTGCCTTGGCGGTCGAGATGGAGGAGCAGCGCCAGCAAGGGGCTTGGCTGGTCTCCATGGATGTCCCTTCCGGCTTGGATGCGGATACCGGGGCGAGCGGTCAACACACGGTGGCCGCAGACCTGACCTTGACGGTCGGATGCCTTAAGCCGGGGCTGATTGCGGATGAGGCTGTTCACTACGTTGGCCGTCTGCAAGTCGTGCCCGTAGAGGGTCTAGAGGATGAGTCCGGCGGCGACGCAGTTTTTGATGGAAGGGAGCTGCGCAGCCTCCTACCGAGGAGACCCTACGACTTCCACAAGGGCAAAGCGGGGCGGGTCGGCATCGTCGCAGGATCCCGCGGCCTCACCGGGGCGGCCCGACTCACAGCGGAATCCGCACTACGTGGTGGCGCTGGCCTGGTGACCTTGTTCGCCCTCCGCGAGATCTATCCCATCCTTGCCACCTGCTGTCCTCCCGAGGTGATGGTGCGGGAGGTGGACTCCTGGAGTGAAATCGATCCCACCGCATATGACGTCATGGCGGTCGGCCCCGGACTGGGGCACGAGCATCAGACTGATTTCGAGAGATTACTGGGCAAAATCGACGGGCCTCTGGTTCTCGATGCCGACGGTCTCAATCGCATCGCGTCAGAACCCGACACTTGGGTGAGGAAAGAGATGGTCCTCACCCCTCATCCCGGAGAGATGCGCCGCCTTTTGCCCGAAGCAGACAAATTGGACCGCGAACGAATCGCTCGACATTGGACCGAACGCTATCCCGGCGTTCTCTTGCTCAAAGGAGCTCGCACTCTCGTCGCCGAACGTGGTCGCTCCATAAGCTACAATGGATCCGGCGGTCCGGCGATGGGCAGTGGTGGTCAGGGAGACGTCCTCACCGGTCTTATCGCCGCTCTCATCGCGCAAGGGCTGGATGGCTATGATGCCGCCCGAGCCGGCGCCTATCTAGCGGGACGCACGGCAGACGCCCTCGTCTTCTCGCGGAAATTCAATGAGCAAACCCTTCTCGCGGGCGATGTGGCGGAGAATTTCCACCTCGGCATCACAGGGGTTCACCAGACCGCATCGCCGGCTGGAAAGTAGTGGATATTCTCTACTTCTTGATAAGTCTCCGGCATGCTTGCTGACGCCCCCGCTACTAGTTCCAGTTACAGGATGAGCTCGTCCGCCTCTCTCAAAACTGATCACGGATGGTCATTCGTTGGGCGAGCTGACTGATGGTTCGGGTCGCAATTGTTTTCAGGAAGCTTTTGGTGACACGTGCCTTTGCAGCGCTATGCCCAGAGGTGCAGCTGCTGGGAGAGGGTATTCCGCGCTCACCGTGCCAAGTCTGGTTGAGGGAGAGGGCCTTTCCGCAGAGGAGATCTAAAGTCGAGGACTTGGGAAGGCCGGGTCCACAAAACAGTGGGAATGGAGAAGTGCGCGTTCGCGCCTGATGGAGCTAAGCTTTTTCAGAGATTTTATCGGCTGCATGTCTTCGAGAACAAGGTGTATCCGTTGATGCCCGTGCTGGCGAGTTCGTCGCGCCGGAGGCTAGTTTCAGCTTGTCGGCGTCGCTTGGCATTGGCAAAAACGGCGTGCGTGAAGTCGGTCAGGTAGGGTGTTTTAGTCACGTATTACTATCGAACCTCGGTGGGCTTTCCGTTCGTTTATTTCCAACGACATATGGCTTGAGTGAGCGCAAGTCACTGTCAGACCTTGAACTCACGAACTCCGGACCGAATGGACACCCCTCCTGCTGAAACCCTAAAAGACTGGCTCGAATTTAAAAATTTTGACCCCTCGAAATTCACCTCTGGAAAGTGGATTTCATTGAAGATGCTTATTTCGGAGGAGAAGGATGGTTCGCGCATCTTCTGCTCACTGGAAACACTCATTGTCTTCGATGATGAGCGGGAAAATTGTTCTCATCTTTCATGGCAAGAAATCGGACTTCATCGGCAAGAAACAACCGCATACGTGGACGGAGACTTCTTCTTTGGCCCAACTGACTACTACGACTACCAAGCGGAAAAAGTAACAGGGATTCTACCTGTCACTGACCTTTGGCATGAGGACGGAAATCGTGTCTGGGATTTGAACCAAGAACTTGTGCTTTCTTTGCGCCTTCTCAGACAGGACGACACTTGGGTCCGTCCATCCGAAAACTATTTGGAAGTCGCACAGCTTGAGCGAAACCTTGAATCAGGCGAGCCGGTAGAGCTACGAATCAAGGCGGACATTCTACGCGATTATTTGAAAGCAAGGTCCGCTTCTCTTTTCAGTGCAGGCTTTAAGTGCCGTGAGTTTACCGGAGATTCTTTGCACGACGTAGACTGGGAAGAAGAGCATCTCAATTTCGAGGACGAAACCAAGGAATGGCAAGGCTACAAGGGCAAGAGAGATGAGGACGAAGAGCTGCACTTCCTATTCGGCAAACTATGGTGGAAAAGTTGGCTCGAAAAGGGAACGGTCTCGACCCGTGTCGCCCAAGACAAGCACCCTGACCGAATCGCGTTTTTCGTAGACAAGCGGAGTGAAGAAACAAAGAGCCTTGAAGAAATCAACCGAGATTTTCAATTCCTCTACTTCGAGCCAACCCTCATCACAACAATTCTCAAAGACGAGCGGGCGCACATTGACTGGTGGGCTTTCGACGCCGGAAAACTGGGAATCGGTCATTCAGATTTCACCTTCGGCGTAAACGAGCTGGGAAAGGCCGTCATTTACGCCCCCGATATCAACAACCTACCTCATTGGTTTCTTAAGAAGCTTAAGGCGCACAATATTATCCCCGAGGGTGGGATTGGTAAGGCACTTTACAATTCCTACATTCGGGGATGGTTTTCTGATACCGTCGCTCCTGAAAAGTCTCTTTTAGATTCTCTCTCTGAACTCGACGCAGCTTTCTTGGAAAGCTTTGGAGCTTCGCTCTTAAACAAAATTCCTGAACAGGAAATATTTCTCAAAACTGTTCATCGATTCGAGTCAACGACGACCAGCGAGCTTTGCCACCTTGCAAAGGAATTAAACAACTTAACTAATGAGAGACTCAATGGCGACAGCGTCTTTTCCAACATGAGCGCAAGCGGTCAGGTAAAGTTCAAAGAGAAAAAAGCGCAGCGTAGAAATATGCTTTCTCAGCTCGTCGATGAACTCGGTGGCAACGGACGGGAAGAAACAAGAGTTTTGGCTGGAATCAACGACCTAAGACAACTGGACGCTCACTCAGGAGCCTCAGGCTTTGACGAAGCTCTTCAAATCTTGGGATTTGATTCTCCACCCGAAGAATTGCAGCCAGTCGCAGTTTCAGTTTTCGAGCAACTGGCCACATCATTCAACAACATCACGCAACTAATCAGATCCAGAAAAATCACAGAAGGACACACCTTTAGTTAGAGGCTCAGCAATGAAAGGGAGAAGTGCCGGATGAGCCTGAGAGCGGTCTTAGTAGGACACACCTGCTATTGGAGCTGTCCGGTGTTGGAGAACTGCGGAAACAAGGAGAACAAGATTCTTGAGTCGAGCCTTGTTGGCGTTCACGTTCGAGTCGAGGGCCTGAAGGAGTTTCGTTTTGAACACCCCGATTTTGGAGGGCCCTCACCTTGTCAACTCTCCGTTGCGGCTTTTTACTGAAAATCAGAGGGTTAACTCAGGATTTTTCCTCGTGTAGTGTGGTTTCGTGCTAAGCCAGGAAAAAAAATAGAAGTAGAATTCAAACTTGAATTTCAATGTGAAGAAAAAAATGGCCAAGTTAGAACTCTAAAAACTATCAATTGGGGGATGTGGGCGCAGCAGACTACAAAGAAAGTAAACGGTAATTGGGGGGCAAATCCTAAATTCACATACGGATTAAAATGAAAAACATGGTGATTTTATTCCTCTTTCTCGTGAGTTGCAGTACCAGTGAACTGGGCGTTAGTCGCGTAGATTCTGCCGAAGACTTGCTCTTGAAAAGTGATAACGAAGAAGTTTCTTTTAGCGGTGTTGATTTATTGAGGTATCTAAAAAAAACGGGCCAAGATTCTCGCCTAGGAGATGAATTCGTTAACTAAGTAAAAAGCAAAAGGAAACACCTGAATGGCGCTGCGGTCAAAGGCGCAGAAGGACACGCCTTCTATTGGAGTTCTAGCAATGAAAGGGAGAATTGTCGGATGAGCCTGAGAGGGAGGGGCGTAGGCGTCTCGCTGTCGCTGGTGAGAGGCCACCCTCGTCCAATAGCGCTCCTTGCGACGGCATGCTTCCAGCGGACTTCGGTTAGTCTTTTCTTCTTTTCTAGCAGGAAAATTTGCTACACGTTACGTTAACAAACCGGAAAGGTGGTGACTGGAAATTGCAACTCATCCTCCACCCATGACCATCACCAAGAACCAGTATAGCGCCATCACCGGCCCCAGCTCGCCTCCGCAAGGCTCCTGGGCCTGTGATGCTGATGAGAACCCTCGTGGAAGAAAGCGACGCAAGCGCACCAGCTCTCACGCCAAAGAGCCTCACAACCCATCCGGCGAAGCTGGCGAATCAAGCCGTTGCCTAAAACCCGTCAAGAAGGCCGCGTTTCAATCGCTTACGCTAAAACGACCGATGATTGGAGTAAATTATCAAATGGCCCGTATGAAGTAGGGGGCAGGATAGACAAAAAAAATGCTTTGTGAAAATGGGAAAAGGGTTTGGAAGTTTTCTTATATGTCGAAAATCGGTCCGTATTCAAAACCCGGGCAGTCCGGTGCGCAAATGAATCTAATTACGGGAACAGCATGTCCAGACGGTCGGAATCTGGCTTCCTGGTGGCACACTCATCCAGGTTCTGTGGAAAATAACGAAGAGAATGAGGACGATAAGAAAAAGTTCGATTTTGGATATAGTTCAGAGTTTTCGGAAAGGGAGGAGGTATTTGTTGATGGGGTCATAGGTCTGCACGGGTATGTTGTGTATCCGTGCTTAAAAAAACCTTTATGGCTGTCTAGGTATCTCCGTCCTCTCGGGGAGTTGGAGAATGGGCCAAGAAAAATGAAACATGAAATTTATTCACCGGAATGAAATATATAATGTTATCTTTTCTTCTTTCAGGTTGTGCTCTAGCCGGTGAGGTTGAAAAGATTCTTTTTAAAGAAGCTGGTGAAAGAGGTTATGGTAAGCTGGTATTTTGTTCTTCGTTTGACGATAAGATCATGCTCTGCGATTGTCTTCTTGAAGATCCTTTCAGTGAGAAAACAAAAAGGATTTATATTGTTTTTAAAGCTCCTAACGGGTTGCGGGCTCTCGATGTGACGACCGAAATTGGACAGCTTTTGTTTGTGTCTGGTGTAGGAAAGGAAAATCTGGATGTTGGTTTGCAGCGGAAAAGGTCGAAAAAATTTGAAATGAATATCATAGTCGCCATTGGCTCAGGTCCGTGGGAGGGCCAATGGATATTCTCAGCCGTTGAATCGGATCAACGTCTTGAGGTCAGTCTTGGCGGGTGACGGCCAGAATCTCAGGCCTGTAATTTACCGGCGCAAAAGGACAGGCGCAAAAGGACACAGGCTTAATCCCGTGCCATTTGGGACTGTCCCCATTATTAGGGGAAGGACCACCAATAGCGGATTTTGGCGGCGATAGTCTCGAGGTTTTCGAGTTGGGTTGGGGCGAGTGGGTAGGGGTAGGCGATGGGTGTTTTCCAAGAGAGTTGGTGGGGAAGATAAAGGGTGAGGAAGGCGAATCGCAGAAGGACACACCTTCTACACTTTCTATGAGAGGTCCGGCAATGGAAGGTAGAAGTGACGGATGCGTCTGAGAGGGAGGGTTATGAGTCCTTTCTGCGGAAGATACCCGCCCCGTTGTCGTTGTCCTCTTGAAGCTCTTCCTACTTATCGCACTCTCTCAATA
>JAUTCR010000060.1 GCA_030673895.1 Verrucomicrobiota bacterium JB023 | reverse complement strand
GAACAAAGACAAACCGCTAAAATACCCAACCGAAAAACCCTCTTCATCGCACCATAAGACAAAAAGACCATCAGAAAAGCAAACAAAACTTCACTGGCCCCATGAAGTGCCGAGCCAAAACGAAACGGGTAGGTTCAGCCTTATCGTAAAGATTGAGGTCTTTGAAAGCGACCTAGAGCTTCTTAGCGAATCTGCTTAAGGTCTCTTCGATATGAATGAGCGAGCCTTTGGAGGAGCCGTCATAGACCGCTTCTCAAAAGTGAGTTCGTTTATCGCCGAGACAGCTTTTTCCGAGGGCAGCCGGAGCAAAGCGGAGACAGACAATCAGTAGGATTGCCCGCAGGGTGCCGCAGGCATCAACGCGCGAGGAGAGCCGAGCGGAGCGAGACAGCCAGCCATGAGGCTGCCCGTAGGGGGCGACCGGAAGGGAGCAGCAAAGTTGCTCGACACCAATGACCGACGAGTAACGCAGCCATCGGGTCAAGCTGTCCGGAACCCGGATAGCTTCTTTCGTAGAAACCTGATCACCAAAATTGGGCAAAAACCCGATAGGCGAAGAGACTTTTGAGAAACAGTCTATTTTCGAGGAGAAGAGCAGATAGAGTAAGAGATGAAATGGGAATAAGTGACTCGTCGGGAGACGGACTTGTTCACAATCGGAGGAGAGACGTGGAGGCAATCGTTCCGAGCCTCCTTCCTCCGCTTGATGAATCCGTCCGGATGTCCTATAAAACTCGCGGCAGACGGACGACAGCCTCCAGCCTTCCCGGCATCCCTCGCGAAAAGCGCAGCTTTTCACTCGCTCTTGCCGCCGCTGGGCTCTAACGTTTGCCTAAAAATGAAACGAATTCGAGTCCTCTACAGTCTAGTTGTCTCATTTACTCTATCGCAATCGGCAATTGCAGTTGTCGGTATAAACCATATTCACGACTTTGAAGGGAGCTTTGCTATTGATCAGGAGTATGAAGATTCAGTTGGTGCTGTAGGTGGTCCGGGAGGTCGAGATTATACTGGTATAACATTCTCAGTCTCGCCTTTCGATGTAATTGACGGGACAGCTCTCATGGCGACTATTGCGGCTTTTGGGGTTTCGGGCTTGCCCGCAACTCATCAATTTAAGTTTGAGGGGCCTTTTCTTGACGAATCAGTGGATACGTTTGTTGTAGACGCGGGGGATCGGTTTTCACGTGGAAGTATACTTGGGGGTGAGTTTTATGAGCTTGTATGGGCACAGACCTATTATCTCCCACAGGACTTCTATTTGGGTGTTTTGACTCCTTCACGAGAGTTAGACGGACCGATTGTATCTCAACCGCCCTTTGACCCTGCCTTTGGCTGGCTCCGCATCCAGAATACGAACGGAGTTCTATCATTAGTGGATCATGCCATTGCTTATGATTCAGAGGGAATAGTTGTAGGGAGCACCACAGCCATTCCTGAGCCAGAAATTAGCGTGTTTTTGTTTCTTGTCGGATTTGCAGCCATCACGAATCGACGAAGGCTAACTAACCAATGAAGCCAACTGACAAGTAATTTTTAGGAAAATTGTTCACAGAGTTTGGGGTAGGTTTTTCTGATAGCTTCGATGGTTTTCAGGAGCGAGCTTCCTGATTTCTCGATTGCATTGAGGTAGCATTTTCCATCGTAGGGTTCGCGGCATTGCCAGCACCGAAAGAGGATCCGCTGCCAGTTGATTCCGGCCTCCGCCGTCACCCTTCGGGCAGTCCTTTGGACGGTCTGTCTCGCTCCGCTCGGCTATAGGCAAGGCTTCGTAAAATCGATTGATGGCGGTGCCCCTTCTCTTTCTGAAGCTGATGGTAGGCCTTTGCGTACAGGGATTTCATATCAGTTTGGGCGGCCCATTGATTCGGACCCGCCTCACGGGCCCTCACCCCTACGGGGCACGTCACTTTCGCTCCTGTCCAAAAAGGCTTGGCGCCAGAACTTGTTGCAACCATAGCGGCGGTGGACGAAGCAAGCATTTTGCCGCTTTGTTTGGTGAGCGGGGCGACGCCACTCAGCTGTTGAAGAGAGGCGGCACTGGCAAAGGCGCTACGATCGGAGCCAAAGAAGGCAAGCAGCCGGGAGGCGAAGACTTCCCCCGTCCCGGGCAAGGAGGTGAAGATGGGAGCATCCTCGTGCTTGGCGCCAGCTTGCTCGGGCGACATCTTTATCGAAATGTCATGGGAGACAACCACTGAGAAGTCGTTGTTGAGCAAACCACGCTCCCCCGGGTCGGACGCCTTGTTCTTATTCGTCGCAGCGAAAGACGCAGCAAAGTCCTGACCTGGGGAAGGCGTGGAGATTCATTTTCGAGGAGAAGAGCAGATAGAGGAAGGTAGGAAATGGGAATAAGTCATTGGTCGCGCGACGGACTTGTTCACAATCGGAGGAGAGACGTGGAGGCTATCGTTCCGAGCCTCCTTCCTCCGCTTGATGAATCAGTCCGGTTGTCCTATAAAATCGCGGCAGACGGACGGCAGCCTCCAGCCTTCCCGGCATCCCTCGCGAAGATCAAAGATTTTCCCTCGCTCATGACGCCGCTGCGCTCTATGTTCTCTAGAAAATGAAAGGTGCTCGAACGCTCTTCCTTGTTACATTCTTTCCCTTGGTCGGATGCAAGCCGCAGAAGTCTGATGCTGCGGCGCCAACCCCGGAAGTGACAGCGGCAGATGTCATAGGCTCATGGCAGGTCGATTATGTGAGCGGGACATCCCACCCGATGGTCGGAGGGGTGATTGAACTTTCAGAGGATGGACGAATGATCACCCACATGCCTTCCGGGGAAGAGGAAGAAGGCAAGACCCCGACCTTTTGGCATCTGCTCACGATGGAGTCCGGTGATGTGATAATTGCGATTGATTCCACTTTCTCTACTTCCAGCGACTTCAGTCTCGTTTTAGAGCAGTTCGAGATGCCCATGGCGGTCGTAATCGACGGAGACACAATGACCTGGAATCTGCTTACCAGAGAGAAGATGGAGCGAGCCTCACCATCAGATCAAGCTGCCTACAAGTTCACCAAAAAATAATCGGAGAACAAGCCGGAACACCGAACCCCTGACCCGCCGCGAGTTCTAGCCGTCATGACAATTTAAACCTCAACCTGCAGTCGATTCCGTGCCCCCGGTCAGGGGTCCGGTGTCCTCTGACGTTCGCTCTGAAAACTCTCATGCGCTTGCTTCTTCTCATTCTGGCGTCAGCCCTAGGCGCGCACGCGGCAATTTACGAAGAGTTCCCCGGATTCAAAAACCTCTTCGAAAGGGCCGATTTCGTAGGGATTGTGAAGCTGGGAGCACGCGACGTTCCCACGAATCCTAGATTGAGGGCAAGTGACTGGGTGGGACCACATCGCTTCTTCAGAATTGAGTCGGAGGTGGTCCTCAAAGGCGACAAGATTTCGGGGGACGTTGCTCGACTCGCCGACCGAAGGCTTGGCACTTGGGGTGAATCGGTTTTAAGCATTCGGAATCAAGAGATCCTCGTAACGGATGGGTTATTCTTGGTGTTCATGCATGGTCGAAACGAGAGCGAATCTGCTCGGTATCAGTGGGACGAGATCCACGCGGAAGGTGCGGTTCTTCCGGTCTCGCCAAAATCCAACCTAAACAACCTTCAGTATGGATCGGAAGACCCTCTGGTGAAGATTGATACCATCATTCAGGACTATACGGACTTCTGTCGGCAGTTTTTCGAGCAAGCGGTGATACAAGCAACCTTAATCGAACAACAAAGCGAACAAGCCGGCGCTGGACAACCCGCTACCCGTTCCGAGTCGAATTCTGAGGGTGACGACAAACCTCAACCTGAATCAGAGGGGCGCTTCCGGTAGCGGGTGCCTGGCCTTAGACGTTCTCCATAAAATGAACTTTCGGAAGTATCTGCATGCATTGATTGTTCTATCAGTGGCTCTTGTCAGCTGCCGAGAGGCGGATTTTCCCAGTAAGACTTCTCAGGGGCAGTAAATGTTGCGTGTGGCCAACTCCTTGGCTATTACCAATCAAGTAGTTGGAGTTGAGATTTCTGGAGATCAGATTGTAGTTACTCGTCGAGATCATGATGGGAAGCAAATGGAATCCAGTGACCATTTGAGTCCTGAGGAAGTAGCCTCGATCTGGAAATCGGTTGATTCGATTAATTGGAGAAGCGTGGATAAGGATGATGTTCTTGGTTTAGATGGCACTTCCTATCTCGTCCGATTCGGCGACCGGGAATATGAGGTTTGGACGCCGGAGAGTGATACTGACGAGAGAGAGCTTTCTAACCTGCTGGATCTGAAGTCCCTTCTTTGGCGAATCGCGGATATCCCAACTGGAGAACAAGCGGATGGTGGCAACCAGATACAGCGCTAGAGTTTTCGGAGGCTTGCTTCAGCGAGAGAGTTTTGGTATCCCGAAGTCATCAGGTATTATGTATCTCGTGCTACACCCTAAACGTCGTTTTTTCTGTTAGTTTATCAATAAACAAGCAGCTCCTACCCCACTAAAATTTTATTAGTTATCTTATCCAGTTTCCCGGACTGGAGTCCGGAGTGAAAGGAGATGGTTTCCAGTGGTGTCAGCAGGTCGCCTACGGCTTGGTAGGCAACCGGAGCGAAGCGGAGATGGACAGGAGCGATAGCGAGGAGCCCCGAAGGGGAGGCGAAGCCATCAACTATTCTCGGGCTGCTCGAAGTGGACTTCGGGCCTATTTGTCAGTTTCTTTATTTTGATTCAGGCCTGCCCCACGGGCATTCACCCTGCGGGCTCCACTTCGCTTCGTCCAAAAAGACTACAAGCCTTTGGTCCCTTTTCTGGTTGTCCGAGTGGTTCAGTCTAGGCACGGGTTCTTGGAAAGCGGGAGAAGATCAGATCTCCCTTGGTCTCTCTTAACCCATAACGCCTGTCGAAGACTTCGGACGGCGGGTTTGCCATTTACCCAAGGCGACAGCCCGTGAGCCTGGTCTATGCGTCTTGAAGAACATCCTATCAATGGGCAGCACACAAATCCGACCGAGCCGGGGACTTCGTGGATTGACTGGTGGAGGGAGCGTGATAGAAGTTGTGAAAGTGCGCTGAATCGGTCGGACCGGGTGTGCTTAAACGTTCGCCAAAAATTTAAGCATGGGTGCATCACTAATTATCGAAAGACCGAGCAATCCAATCACCTTGCATGAATGGCAACAGGTGGTCAGTGAAGTTGAGGGAATCCGATTCTCTGAGGAGTCCACGTCAGCAACTAATCCACAGACAGGCGAAGAAATCACAATTAAGAAGCTCGAAGGTGATGCCGAGCTCTACGATGATGAGTCTGGGGCATGGCATCCCGCTATAATGTGGCGGGAGCACAGAGGAGCAGCATCCTTCAACTCGGGAATTGTTGGTAGAGCACTTTATGGAGACTTGGAAGATCCTATCTGGCAGTGCGTCTCGTCAGTTGCTCGACGACTCTCAGCTCAGATTAGTGGAGAAGAGGGCGAGATCTACAATCTTGACACCGCAAAACCGGAATAGGGCAAACAAGGCGTCACCGCTGAACCCGACCGCGCTGGTGGGTGACTAATTGACAGGGAGTTCGGAGGTGATAGACCTTCTGATAGTTCTCTAAGGCAGTCGCATCAGCGGGACTTGAACGTTCTCCTAAAATGGTCATCAAGAAGGTTGTTGCAAGGTAAACTTCAAAAGGTTAAATTGCTCACAATATGAGAACTTTTGTGTTCAGTAACCATTTCGAGGCGATGGTGGCGGCAGCCGAACTTCGGAATGAGGGTTATTCTGTGGAAATTTATGATGAGTCCGTCGCTGCGCTTTGGGGTCCCATGAGCGTGGGGGGAGTGAGGATGGTTGTAGAACCAATCGAAGGAGCAAAAACTAACGAAGAAGTTGACACGATTGAGGCATCGGACCGACCAATCGACAATGTGCTTCGGTGGATAGTCGCGTCTATTCTGGTGTGTGGAGGTCTTTTTCTACTGTCCGGTCTTGTTCTCAACTTTGTATCGAATCCGGCGCGATTTTCCACGCTCTTTCTGCTCACCACACTTCTCGCTGTGGGCTATCTTGGTATCGTTAGTCTAATCGCCGAATTTACAAGGAAACTGGTTACTCACCCTCTAGTAGTAGCCGCAGGTGCACTTGTTTGGGTGGCCGCGAAGCTGTTAATAGGCTGACGCTCTGGCGAACAAACACTGAGGCCAACTGATAAGTGATTTTTAGGAAAATTGTTCACAAAGTTTGGGGTGGGTTTTCCTGATGGCTTCAATGGTTTTCAGGAACGGGCTTCCTGATTTCTCGAGTGCGTTTAGGTAGCGTTTTTTATCGTAGGGTTTGCGGCTCTGCCAGCACCGGAAGAGGATCTGTTGCCAGTTGATTCCGGCCTCCGCCGTCACCCTTCGGGCAGTCCTTTGGATGGTCTGTCGCCAGAACTTGTTGCAGGGAGGCGGCACTGGCAAAGGAGCTGCGGTCGGAACCAAAGTAGGCGAAAAGCCAGGAGGCGAAGACCTCCCCCACGTCGAGTCAGAAGCCGGATGAGCATTCTTCCATTGGCCCTAAAGCCGGGGGGCGCTGCCGGCAGGCAGTGACGTCGCTTTGACGGTCCCCTGACCACGAAATCAAACACAAGGGTGGTAAACAAGTCGTCGATTCCGACTCCTGAGCCGCCGCAAATTCAATTTACCCGGGCACTCAACCTTCCTTCTTTCGTTGTCCCCTTGCCCAGCTCGAAGGCTGTATTTCGAGAAGGATCAGGAACTGGCTTGTCCTAGTTTTTGACGACGCTTTGCGAGCCTCCTTCGAATCCTCCGGCTTTCAAGATTCTTTCCCATGAAAACGAGGACAAAGCCGCATCCGCCCAAGACGCCCGATGCGAGAAAGATAGGCCTCCAGATATGATTGGCGTAGGCAAAAGGCAACCAGGAGCCTTTCGCATCCTGATAGTGGCGAAACTCAGTCCCATCCGCCCCATTGGCAAAGATCAGGCAAGGCCATAGAATGCCATTAAGAGCCAACCCGAGGAGA
>JAUTCR010000059.1 GCA_030673895.1 Verrucomicrobiota bacterium JB023 | reverse complement strand
CTCAAATCCTCCCGCAAGGGAACTAATAAAAACAAAACAAAACCGAAACACTAAAATGAAACTGACTAACACCCAGATCAACTCCAAGCGTGGAATGACGCTTCTCGAGCTCACCGTTGTGATCCTCGTTCTTTTGTCCCTCATCAGTATCCTCTTCGTTGGCGCTCGCGCATGGAAGAAGGGTTCTGACCGTGCCGGTGCCATCATGGTGATCCGCAACGCCCAGCAGGGTGTCCGCGCTGCTGCTAACATGAAGGGTATCCAGCCTCATGAGACCAGCTGGTTGCCATACGCTGGTGTGGAAGCTGACGATTCTCCCTCCGCTGGACTTGAGACCGTTGTCTTCAAGGCTGATGGTTCAGGCTATGTCACCGTCGAGACTGATGGTGCGGTTCCAACTCACCCTGCTGACGGAAGTGGTGTCACTTTCGCCTTTGGCCAAGATGCTGGTGCTACCGTTCCTCCCCTCGGTTCGCTTTACATCGACTCGAGCGATGCTGATTACAGCCCTGACAGCACCGTCGGCTGGTAAACCAATCTAAGACGAGATTTTTCAAATGCCCCCCGGCATCTCTGCCGGGGGGCTTTTTCGACAAGATGAAATTGGAACCTCAAATCTTCGCCACCTTCAAAGAGGCTCGTAAGGCGATGAAGAGCACCTCTCGGGCAAAAAATCCCGATTGGTATCGTGAGGCCAATGAACTTGATTTCCAGCTTCATCTTCTGCCCGTCGGTGATGTTCTTCAATGTTCTCTATTGGAGCGCCATACCGGAGAGTGGAAGATGGAGCTGGGGACCTTGGAGCTTGATGCAAGCTCCTCGGAACTTTCCTTTTTTCTAGAGACAATTCGCCGAGATTCTCTCCCCAAAAATGCTCGTTCGCTTGGTGTCGTTCTCCATTTGAACCGTGAGGCTTCAGTCTTTGAATTTAGTCTGCCCGAAGAGGAAAAGTATGAGCATCCAAAGCAGTTGCGGGAATTGATTGTCGAGGATCCCGGCTTCGTTCTACAAGATCGGACAATTGATGCGGATAAACTTCAATTTCGTATCTACCCGACTCCAGGGTCTCACCATGCAGAGCGAGTCGGAAGTGCGATAGCAACCAATCGGGCGGGGGAAGGCTTATTGGAACGCTTGAGACAGATCGGCAACGATGCGAATTTTCCGATCCGGACGCTGGCGATCAGCTCGCCTTTGTTGCTCCTCTCCAGATTGCCGCGGACCTTCGGCGAGCTGCAGAAGCCCTTTTGCGTGATGCTTCGCTTTGATGCATTTTCCTTCTTTGGTTTCTACCGCGCAGACGGCGAGCTGATTCTTCTCCGCAGCCTGAAGCATCCGAATTTCGAGCTTCCTGCCAATCTTGAATCCATTCTCCGCACCACGGCCGCTGCAGTTGAGCTCCCAGAGATTGAACTTCGTGTCTTTGATTGCCGAAAGGAGGACAAGCGCCCTTTGGAGGCCCATCTCCGGGACCTCATTTACAGTTTCGAGTTCAGTGTCGATTCTGCTCCAGAGGGGCAGGGGGAGCTGCCAATCGAACTAAGTGTTTATCGGGTCGATGATGATGATACTAATCTCGCTTATAGCGGGACGGAGACTTTTGGATCGGTCTTAGAAGAAAAATGGCATCTGCAAGATTTTCTCCCCGCTTCGCAAACTGAACTATCAACTATTCCGACGCAGCTCGATATGAAGCTGCTTCGGTGGGGACGAATTGCGTTCCGCGCTGGGGCGGCGGCCTTGTTAGCCCTAGGAGCTTTTGTTGCTTGGTCCTCTTTCTCTAAAATGTCTCAAGAAGCTTGGAAGCATGCCGAATTCCGACCCGTTCGGTCTGCTCAATATGCATTGCAGCTGAATAATGCGAAGCTTCTCGGTGGTCTGCTTGATGAGCGTTCCAATGCTTGGACAAACCTCGAACTCTTGGCCCGACTCTTCCCTACTGATCAGTCGGTCCTCTGTAGAGATTTTGACTATTCGGCTTCTGCGGAGAAATCATACACGGGCAAGGCGGCCTTAGTTCGAAACTGGAAAATCGCCGGTGTAGCGAAAAGCGAAGCTTATGGACTAATGGAAAGTTACGAAAGTAAGCAGAAAGTTAGTGAGATTTTTACAGAGGTATACGAGGCGACAGGCAATCCTCTGTTCAATTTGGAATCTGGTAGTCGCAGCCTGACGGTGAATTTGGAGTTGGAGCAGAATTCTGCAACAGATGACTCAAAGCCGGGGCAGTCTGCCTACCCATTCCGTTTTAACTTGTCTCTGACTCAACGGATCGAATCAAGTGATCCACTTTCTTTACCCCTCGCTAAGCTAAAGTGATGAAGTCAAAATTTTTTCCAGGAATCGTCGCTTTCGGAGTTGTCTTACCGCTCTTGCTGCTCCTTGTGCTTGCCTTCGTTATCCTTGCCCAGAACCGCCGTGTCGAAAAAACATTTGTCGAACGCGAGGGCAACTTTAAGCGATATCAAATGGAAGAGCGGCAAGTCAAAATGCTGCAGACGGAATTGGAGACCTACCGTGCTCATCAGGAGGAATGGAAGCTTTCACTGGAAGAGGCAACAATACCGACAGTCAGCGGATTGATCGAGCGAATCGCCAACACTTACGACGAGGAAGAACTGACCAAAACAAAATTCAATTTCATTGGCCGCGAGACGGGTATCGCTTCGGCCTCTTCCCAACCAAGCGTGAGTTTTGACCTCGGGTATCAAGGAACGTTCTCTGCGATCCAGAAGAGTTTACTGCAACTGGAAACCGAAATCCCGCATCTGCTGCTGAATAAGATGAAAATTCAGCCCGATGTAAGCAAAGGAAACCTCAACGTGGATCTCTCCTATTCGCTATGGTCAAACTGACAACCAGCCTCTTTTCCATTTTTTTTATCGTATTCATCTCCCTGCCTTGTGCAGGAGACGACGTCGCTAGTTCTCAAACAATCGATATTAAGACCAAGGCTCGGGACGTGCTTGAGGAGCTTGATACGCTTGTCGAAGTCCGCGAACGAAATTTAGCGATGAAGGATCGCACTCACGACATCTTTGGGCTCAATCAAGATGCGAAGAAGCAGGTCGCACAGAAGATGGTCGAGACAGAGAAGCGAGCTCCTGTCGTGAGAAAAACAGCTTTGGCTGAAGTTCTCAAGCGGATGGAACTTCATGTCGTGATGCCGAGTAAGGGCAGCTTTCGGATCGGGCAGCGGACCTTCTATGTGAATGATCGCTTTCCGGTCAAGTTAGGACGAGAGTTACACACTCTCCGGGTCGAATCAGTCACAAGTCGGGGGGTTATCTTCCGCAATGAGGAGACCGGGGAGCGGGCGATCAAGAGCACTCAGCGCTTGGCTGAGGGAATTAGCCGAGGAAACCGCCGGAAGGACGCCGAGGGGATCATCGACCTCAACAAGGAAAAGAACCGAGCCATCGACCTGACCGGCAAATAGCCACCATCAATCACCCCTTCAGAAAGACATGAGATCACAACACACGATCCGGATTCTTGCGACTATGCTCTCGCTGGTTGCCTTGAATGCCCCTGCCCAAGAACCAGGCGCCTTGCCGCCTGCAGATACGGAAACTCTTCCACCTTTTGAAGACTACCTACCGGAATCGGAGGGCGGATTGACGGAATTGCCTCCAGCGGATCCCAATGAAGTCATCCCGGATCTACCTGTCGAGGAGCTCCCCGAAGTACAGCCAGATATCGAAGAGAGCGGGAATGGTTTCCTTTTGACTGACGCTTCCTTGAATGACGTATTTGCTCTCTTGGCAGAAGAAGCGAATCGTCAGTTTTTTCACAATCCGAGGCTAGCTGGAGATGAGTTCCGCGTGACCGGTCGATTGATTCCCGGCAACGCCCTGAACAAAATGGATGAGCTGGCCTTCCAATATGGCTTGGAGATTTATGAGAAGGGAAACACCGTCTATGCCCTGACCAAAGATCAGTTGGTCGATTTGCCGAGTAAAGAGTGGCATTACTCCCTCCGTTATCTTCGGCCCACGGATATCGAGATGATCAAGAACTTGGTTCAACCGTATCTCTCGCCAGGAACCGGAATTGTCAACTACGAGCCAAAAACGAATACCTTGATCGTGATCGATACCCCCAATCGCATCGAGAAGGTTCAATCCTTTTTTCAGAAGATCGACAAGCCAGCGGGCCAGATCGTTCTTGAGGTGAAGATCCTTAGTGTCAATAGCGATGCTAGCTCACGACTTGGTTCGGATTGGTCTAACACGCTAGGCTCTTTGGGCCTGACAAATTCGGCTCTGGTGAATCTTAATTCACTTTTTGGCATCGACGTGGGAAGTTCGGGTTCGGACTCCTCGGGAGGTAATTTTGTTTTGGATGATGTCACCCTCAGTTCAGTCCTGCGTGCTTTGAATGAAGGGGGAATGGTAGAGCAAAAATCCAATCCGGTAGTAATTACTGAAGATAACGAACAAGCGGTTATTTCCTTGATTGACCGGGTCCCAATTATCACGACCACCGTGACGAACAGTACGGGGGTGTCGAATTTAACTGAAGAAGTTCGCTATAAGATTGATGAGAGTGACCCGGCTGGAGATCCTGAGACCACGCGTGAGATCGGGATCACCATCGCCATCACCCCGCAGATTCTGCAGGATGGAACCATCCGCATGAAGATGCGTCCACGCTCTGCTCAGGTTGTGGACCAGATTCTCGGTGCGAGTGGCAACTATTACCCCCGCGTCAGCGAATCCACCATCGAGACCATTGCCCGGATCCCCGACGGTCATTCGATGCTGGTAGGAGGATTCTACGGAGAAGCAAAAACTAATGGGGGAACGAAAGTCCCTATTCTCGGTGACATTCCGGGCCTGAACTTTTTCTTTAAGAGCAAAGAGACCACCAAGGAGCATTCGAGCCTTATCTTCGTCGTGACGCCAAAAAGCTATTCGCCTGAGAATCATGCTGATAATTATCGAGAGTATGCCCGTGTGCAGCGCAATCATTCCCTTCCCGTCGGGCATGATTGGGTCAATCACGATGCTCCCGGCAGAGCCCACGAAGCCGATTACTGCCGCACCCTCAACGCGATCAATCAGGATCTGAGAAGGGAAACTTACCTTGAACCTAAGCCTATCAGTCGTTTCGAGGTTGATGTTCGTGAAACCCAGGTTTCTGGAAGATAAACGATGCAGATTTTGGACAGCCCCCGTGAAGTGCCCTTGAATGGCAACCGCGCCTCCACCGATGAGAATGCAATGGCTCTCGAGAAGGAGGTGATCGGGGACACCCTGTCCGCGCTGATGAAGGCCGGCGTTCTTTCGCAAAACGAAGTCAGTGGTTTCGCTAGTTACCTTGCGGCAAAGAACGTTCCTTGTTGGAAACTTTTTCCGCTGATGGCTGAACTTCGGAAAGTCCCCGAAGAACAGTTTTCCCATCACATTGAAGCTTGGGGAAGGGGAGTGGCAAACGCGATGAAGAAACGGTATTCGCTCATCACCTTTGCTCCCAGGCTGCTCAATCCCACTTCATTCTACGAGCAATTCGATGATATCCGTGAGTGGGCGCGTGCTCTTCGCGTGCCCATTATCTTCTCAGAAGATGCCGATGTGATTGGACTGGGTTGTATCAATCCCATCGCATGCGAGAAGGTTGGAGAGAAGATGTCGGAATTTCTTTCCTCCCGAGTCGGCACCCGTCCTTTCATTACAAAAGTCCTCTTGGACTACGAATCCTGGGACTTGGTGTGTAGAAAGCATTTCGAGCTATGATTGAATTTGACGGCATTCGGTTTAACGAGGTGGTCAGCCAACAGCTGATGGCCTGCCTGACCGAGTTTGATTCGGCAAATCGGAACCTGACGCATGATCAGGTGCCTAACCGGGTGCCTCGTCCGGTTTTCATGGCTGCGGTGGCGGAGGTGAATGGATTGCCGTTCATCCCTAAGGTTGCTGAGTTTTGTGAGGCGGCCTTGCTTGAGAACTGCGACCCGGCGGTTCTCACTCGGGAAGGATTCACTCCGCTTTGTCAGAATAATGGCACGATTCTCATCGCGTTAGCCAATCCGTGGTCCCAGCTCCCGGATGAGTACATGGCCCTCCGATTTCCGGAGGCAAAATTCGACAAGGTTGTTACTGTTTCCTCCGAGATCAGCCGAGCGATTGAGCGGGTGTCTGGAGCTTCCGGACCCAACCGATCCGAGCTGGAGCAAATTGAGGTTGAGGACGATGACGACAAGATCAAGGACTTCGACGTCACTGCTGACTATGAGGAGCCGATTGCTCGATTGGCGGCCACCATTCTCTCAACAGCTACCAAGCTGAGGGCTTCCGATATCCACTTTAAAGTGGAGAAGGATGTTTTCTATTACTGTTTCCGTGTCGATGGAGATCTTGGAGAGAAGGTCGAGATTCCCATGAAGCTGAAGGACCGAATTGACGCTTTCTTCCTCAGCTTAATGAAGTTGCCCACCGAGATTCGAAATACCCACCCCGGGATCTCGGGACGTTTTACGATCTCCTACTTTCACCGGCCAATTGATATTCGTTTCGAGCGGCACCGGACCTATCGGGGCTACCACACGACGATGCGTCTCCTTGATAAGAGCCACATCAACGTGACGCTGGGTAAGGGTTCGCTGGCCTTCGATGAGGAAACCTTGTTTGAGCTTTACCGGGTGATGGCGGTTCCTGCGGGGATTATCGTCATGAGTGGACCCACCGGTTCGGGTAAGTCCACGACATTGAACGCGATGCTGAGGGAGTTGAATCGGCCCGAAGTGAACATTCTGACTTTGGAAAACCCGGTGGAAGATGAAATTCCCGGCGTGACTCATTGCGACTTGAAGAGTCCGTCCGAGTTCAAGCCCATGATCTCTTCCTTCATGCGGAGTGACCCTGATATTATCCTCATGGGTGAGGTCCGTGATTTGGAGTCTGCTGAATTGGCTGTTGAAGCGGCGGTGACGGGGCACAAGGTGCTGACGACGATTCACACCCCGCGGGCTTCGCAGATCATCGAGCGCTTCGAGCAACTGGGTATTGAGCGTTGGAAGATTGCGCAGACGCTGAAGGCGGCTTGTGCCCAGCGATTGCTGAAAGTCCTGTGTCCTCATTGCAAGCAAAAGCTGGACGGCATCGACGAGAAGAAACGACGCATCTTCAACTTGGGAGACGAGTGGGCTGACCGGGTCGTCTACGAGGCCAATAAAGAAGGTTGCCCTGAATGTCGGCACAGTGGCTATTCAGGCCGTTCTGCCATTCTTGAGATCATCCCGATCACTCCTAAAACTTCCGATGAATTGTCCAAGGGTGCTTTGACTCCGTATGAACTCGAGGTGCGGGTGCAGGAGGAAGGAAAACTGCCCAATTTGAGAAAGAGCGGGCTCAAGGCCTTGGCAGAAGGAAGGACAGATTTGGCCGCCTTGAGTAAAGTAATCGACATGACCTATACCGATGAGTGAAGCAGTAGCCAAGAACGCGGGCGGAGTCCAAGCGAAGGAAAAGGCTCCTCCGAAGTCGATCGAGCTTTTCGGGATCACGATTGGCGGAGAGCCAGCAGTGAAGCCGCTGAAGAAGAAGGAGCAGCTACACATGTTCCGAGGTTTGGCTTCGATGCTGAAAGCGCAAATCAATACCGCCGATGCGGTTAAGTACTACGCTCAAGGTCTTCCGAACAAGGGGCTTTCCAAGAGTTTGATGCAGATTCATTCTGATATCAATGCAGGGGTTTCTGTCCATGAGGCTTTTCGCAAGAGCAAGCGTTTCGATGATATGGCAATTGGCCTTATCCAAGCGGGTTCGGACTCCGGTCAGTTGTTCAAAGCTTTTGGCTCGTTGGCGTCCCGCTTGAAGACGGATCTCGCCTTTGAGAAGGCGATCCGCAAGGCGACGGTGATGCCTTCGATTGTGATCTCAGTCCTGATAGGTGCCTTCATCATGGCGCAAGTTAAGATCGTTCCTCAGGTTGAGGCGATGCTCTCGGATGTGGGACAAGAGCCGGATGGAATGACGGCTATCGCCTTCAAAGTGAGCCATTTCACTCAGAACGTTTGGATGTTTGCCATTCCGGCCTTGATCGCGGTGATCCTCGTTATTGCTTTCGTTGATAAGGTGCGAAACCTCGTCCTCCTGCTCGCAATGTCTCGCCTGAGGACGTTGAAGCTCCTGATCATGGGCCTGCGTCAATCGACCTTTCTCGGCACCATGGAGCTCCTTTATTCGAATGGAATTAATTTGGCCAAAGCGATCCGGGTGTCGGCAAACAGCGTGAAGCGAACGCCTTTCTATGATGAGCTGAAGACCGCAGCCGATAAATACGAGCATACCGGGGTTCCGATCTCGACCGCTTTCGGCAAATACACTTCCGCTGATGACCAAGTAGTCCACATGCTGGCTATTGGTGAGCGATCCGCTTCGTTGGATGTCCAGCTCAAGATGCTCGCTGAGATGCTGGAAGAAGATGCGGAGAACCACATGAGTGATTTCACCAATTTGTTGAATTTCGTCGTTCTCCTGATTGCGGTCGGTTTGATTGCCGCCGTTTTCATCGGAACCTTCCTCCCCATTTTCCTGATGGGACCGAAGATGATGCAAGCCGGGATGTAGAAGCCTAAACGATGCTCACGAAGATCGATCACTGGATTCGGGAAAACCTCATTCTCAAAACCCACATCTACACGATGCGGATGCCGGAAGAAGTCCCCGCAGGCGTGCAGGTGCAGGAATTGCCGGAATCACCAACGAGGCGCTATCGCTTTCGCTTCATCTGCAATTCTCCAAAGAAAACGGACCAGCTCGTCGAGTTTTTGCGCGCCAAGGGGATGCTTTTCACCACCCAAGTCGTGGAAGAATCCTCTTGGTATCAACCTCTCATCGCACCGAAGGGAAAGAGCATTGTCTTTGTCTTGTTCTGGCTCATTTCGATGGTGCTTGGAGCCTTCGGGCTGTTTCGTCTGGTCATCTCGCTCAAAAACAACCCGGAGTTCATGAAGAATTTCCAGGAAGCGGTTGATCTCTTCCTCGAGAAGTCCTGAGGCGCAGCCGATTTCCGGCGCATGGTCGTTTCAAATTGAGAGGCAATTTTTCCCAATGGTTTAGACTTCCAAAATATTAGTTTTTTAATAAAATCGTCTCGTGAAAAATACGCGATGCAAACACACCCTCCGTCCCCAGGGGTTCACTTTGCTCGAGATCACAATTGGGATTCTGGTGATGCTGTCTCTGATTGGCTTGGCCTTTGTGAGCACTGGAGGCATCGGCAAATGGCAGAAGGGAAAGGAGGCCAGCATGGTTCTGGTGGAGGTGGAGACTGCCCAGCGCTCCTTCTTGGCGGACCATCCCCAGCGGCGAGTCTCTACATTGACGGAGGAAGAGGTCGCGTCCTACATGGATGGTAACCCGGGCTCGTTGCCGACGGTCGAGGATCTCGATGGGAATACGCTTAAAGTTGATGTGACGCAGGCTCCTCCGGTCTGGGTCACTTCGGGTGGCAAGGTCTATGATCCTTCGGGTTCTAGTGATGATTCATTGTGGGATGCCGGTCGATGAGAGTTCTCTGCCCAGTTCTATTGACGCTTACGCTCGCCTTCTCCGGTGTGATGCGAGGAGAGCTTGCGGAAGGAATCTCGGTCCCTGGAGAAGAACGCATCTTTAAGGAGATTGGCACCTTTGAAGTGACAGGGGGACAGTTGCTGGCCTCCAAGAAGCTCAGTGCTCTAGCTCTTGCACCTTTGCTCCTCGAGGTTTTTACAGACGGGGTTGATGTGCGGGTGAAGCTGAGCGGGCAAGATGAAGGCTATCTCGAATTTCAAATTTATCGGAACGACGGAATTTTCGACGGAGGGAGTGAAAATCTCCTGCCTGGCTTACAGGGCTTCTCGGACCAAGGAGGGGTTATCCGCCATCTGTCTCTCACCCAAGAGAAACTGGTCATCGTCAAGCATCCCTCGAGATCGAGCGAGATCGAAGTGACCTATGCAACAAGGCATGAATGATTCAGACTACAAGCTCAGTCGAGTTCAGCCGATGCCAACCAGCGCTTCGGAAGGGCCATTGAACGTGGTCGAGGTGGACTCTCCCGGCCAACGGCGGTGGAATGAACCCGTTTATGGCGCCAAGGGTGTGGACCTGCAGATCGGGAAAAAGGAAGAGGACCCTAAGCCACTGAACCGCTTTTATCCCCCTTTGCTCTGCCTGAGCACTTTCCTCACCGCCCTGTTCTTTTGGCTCTATCTCACCAAGCCAGTCATCGTTTCTCCCAACCAGTCCTCGCCAAATCCGACCTCTACGGCGGCGACCAGCCCCGTTTCGGGCGCGAGCGAGGAGCAAGGCATGGAGCCTCTGAGTCCGCTTAACGAGCCCGAACAAGAAGGTGTTCTCCAACCCTTTCCGGACCAGCATTTGTTACCAGGAGAGGAAGTAATATCGACCAGTGAGGTCGCTGGGAAGGAAGCTGGAGGCGCGAGTCTGCTCGAAGAGACGAAGCTCAAGATGAGGCACTCGGTATTGGTTGATAGCGGGGTGATCCCGATGGATCGTTATGACTTCGAGGTGCCTGTCTTTTACGAAGGCCGGACCATGGTTTGGGAGCAGGAGCAGATTGAGTCTTTCCGGCTTCTTGCCAAGGAGATGGAGCGCCATCTCGAAGATGTGAAGATCGTGAGAGAGAACGGGGAGCGGTTGATGCTCGAATACCAAGCTTTGGTGCGTGCCGGCATGCCAGTCGAGGCCCTCCTCCCGGATAGCTTTTCACTTCCAGAAGCAAGCCAACGGTCGTTCCAGAAGACCGCTAACCACAAGCCAGAGGGATCGGCTCATGACTAACTTTTTGAAAGCAGCGGCACTCGTTACCTACCTGTCACTCTGCTCTCTCTGGGCGGAGGGGCCGGCAATCAAGCAGCCGCGGGATCCGGCTCTATTAGGAGCAGTCCCCGCAGGTTGGCAGGTTGTTGAAGCGGAGGGACAGCCGCCTCTTGTTAGAAAGATTGTCTTGAAGGATGGCAGTGAAGCAGAGGTGAAGGTGCGGCCATTTGTTCTGAAGCCCATCGCAGACAATCAAACCAAATTCTCTGTCCGGGATCCCTCTTTTCAAAAGAAAGATGGATTCTATCAACCGCTTTTGGAAGCCGCCATTCAAAGGCAGGAGCAAGCCTTGCGCGAAGGCGAGCGGGATATGGAGGTGGCTCTCAATAACCTCCGGCAGTTGCTGCTGACTCTCCCCGAAGCTGAACCCGAACCGAAGACTGAATCAGAATGACCGGACATTGGACAATCTTAGCCACGACACTTTCCCTCGGGGGAATGGCTTCCGTCGGTGTGAACCACTACCTCGGAGTGGAGTCGCTGGTTCGCGAGCACCAGCTCACCGCTGCTTCGGATGCTGGCGAGGAGAAGTTGGAGGATGTGATCAGCTCGCTGCAGGAAGAATTCAAGAATGAGCTGGCGCTCGAGCGGGAAAAGATGGCGACGGCTTTCGGAAGCTTTGCCAGCAAGCTGTCGGAGGTTGACGCCCGGCAGAATTCTCACGAGGCGCAGATGCGGCGCTTTGACGCCGAACAAACCGCCTTGATCTTCAAGGTAGAGACACACGACGAATCGTTTCGACCGCTGCGGGTGCAGGGTAGTGATTTCCGCAAGGTTGAGACCGCGGGGGGCAACGAGTATGTGCCCAGCCACCCCTTGTTGCCTCCGGCAGACGGATGGTAGACCGACGGGAGCTTCTCCGGAAGGAAGCGCTTCCTTTTTGAGCGCCATCAGGCGATTTTCCATTGGTAAACTTTGCCGCCTGGGACAGGCTGGTCGCGTTGAGCGAAGAGGTTCCAGAGAAGAAGGTGGCAAATAGTCTGAGCAAAGACCTGCAGACTCTCGTCAAGGCAAGGCTGAATACGTTTGTCCTCGTCACGACCTTTTTCGGCTACGCGATCGCCTGCCGGAATGGGGGATGGGATTGGTGGACGCTTGTTCATCTCCTTATCGGCACGGCCGCCTGCGCTTTTGGCTCGGCTGTTTTCAATCAATTATCGGAGGTGGAAAGCGATGCGCTCATGAAGAGGACCGCTGATCGACCTCTCCCTTCCAAGAGAGTCAAAGTGGAACCCGCCTTCATCCTTGGCTGGGTGCTCGCCGCCTTCGGGATTGTCCACCTTGGCATCACGGTGGGGAAGACTCCGGCCTGGATCGGTGCCGCGACGATTGCGATCTACGTTTTCATCTACACGCCGATGAAGAAATGGAGTTCGCTCAATACGCTGGTGGGTGCCATCCCCGGAGCGCTGCCGCCCCTGATGGGATGGACGGCCGGGGGAGGTGGCTTGGCGGAAGCTGGTGGCTGGTACCTCTTCGCGCTCCTCTTCCTCTGGCAGCTTCCCCACTTTGTCGCCATCAATTGGTTGTGCCGCGAGGAATACGAAGTCGCAGGCTACAAGATGTGGTCGGACGGCGATGAGAGCGGCAAACGCAGTGTCAGCTTGGCCGTGGCGTTTTCCGTGGGGCTGGCTCTTTTGGCCTTAGCCGCCCCGCTGATGGGGCTTGCGGGTTGGCCTTATGCGGTCATCGGCGTCTTGATGGCTGCCTGGCTGGTTGCGAAAGGGATGAAATTCTTGAAAAGCGGCGAACGGCAAGAGTTCCGCCGCTTCTTCCTCCTCACCCTTCTTTACCTCCCCATCACCCTGGCGGCGTTGCTCATCTTTTGGCGCTAGAGAACAGTGGTGATCTTGGTTTTCACTGAGTTCGCCAAGAAGCACTCTTCGTGAGCCTTGTGATGAAGTTCTTCGAGTAGCTCCGGCGAGACCTCAATTCCGTCAGCAAAAACGGTCGTCGGATGGAGCTCAACCCGGGCGAGAACGGGTTTTCCATTCTCTCCCTTTTCGAGATAGCCGACGGCCTTGTCGGTATAGGACTCGAGGGTCAGCTTCTTCAGCGAGCAGAAGGCGAGAAAGGTGAGCATGTGGCAGCTGGAGAGGGAGGCCACAAATGCTTGCTCAGGATCCGGGATCCCAGCCTTTCCCAAATACTCCACGGCTGCTGTGCAGGCGAGGTGGTGACCATTGCCGAAGTCGATCTCATGCTCCCGCGGATAGTCCTTGTAACCAAAGCCTGCTCCGTCGCGTTGCCAGCTCAAGTGGGTGATGTGTTCGGACATGCCATTAGTCTGCGTGTTGGCGCGCGACTTGGCTAGAGGGATTTCACGGACTTCAGGGCCTCAAAGACAGGCTCCGGCACATAGCGCTGCACGGTTTTCTCCCAACCCTGGGGGCCGATGAGCGATTCCACCATGGATGATGAGACCTGAGCCAGCTCGCGGGGAGGCATGAGGAAGACGGTCGTAATCGTGGGGGCGAGATCATTGTTGATATGACGCATGACCCGCTCGTACTCGTAATCTCCCGGAGAGCGGATTCCGCGTAGAATGTAGGCAGCGTCCTTCATCTTCGCGTAATCGACGAGGTAGCGATTGTCGAAGTAGGCGATCTCGAGGTCTGGTTTATCGGGAGTCGACGCTTTAAGCAGGCTCAACCGCTCTTCTACCGTGAAGGTGTAGGTCTTCGAGGGATTGGTTCCGATGGCGACGATCAGCCTATCAAACAAGCTGAGGCCTTGCTCGATCATCCAGAGATGACCATTCGTTGGAGGATCAAAGGAACCAGCGTAAACCGCAGTGCGCATGGTGCGAATCTGTCGCCTGAAGAGCAGGAAGGGAAGCCCTCATTGACTGGAGCTGAGCTTCCGGTTGTTGATGGATACCGGTCGCTTGCATCTTTGGGATTCTCGGCGATTCTCTCTTAATGCTTTGACTCCTGTGCAATTGCGTCAAGACCCGGTCGGGTCGATGGGCCATCGTGATCCTTCTCCTGCTCGGGGTGAAGATCGCGTTTATCACGAAGATCCTGGGTGCCTGGTAGGCCGGCCTCAGGAAAGCAGGAGCGATGGCGACTTGGCTTCGAGTCCCAGTTCCCGCACGACATGAAAGAGGAGAAAGAGGGAGGCGGCGGCATCGTAGAGCGCGTCATGCCAATCGCGGGCAGGGATATGCTCTTGCAGAAGAGGGGTGATGAGGAGGGAGTCGCAGAGCCTGCCTAATTTATGGGATGGCGCCTGAGGGTAAACCTTGCGTCCCAGCTTGAGGGTATCCACCCAAGGGCCAAATGAGTGACCGGGTAAGCTGCCCAAGAAGCGTTTCTCGGTGCCGTGTGCATGGGCGACGAGCGGTCGGTCTCCGAGAACCTTCGCAAGCGTGGGGTAGAGCTCGGGAAGGGTGGGCGCGCCCTGCAGGTGCTCATCGGTTATCCCGTGGACTCTGGTGGCCCCGGGTGTCACCGGCCGACCGATAGCGAGATAGGATTCGAAGAACTCCGGCTCTTCACCCAATCGGCCAACAGCGATCCCGATCTGAATGGGCGCATCCGGAGCTTCGCCAGGAATGGCTCCAGCAGCTTCAAAATCGATGGCTGCAAAGGTTGTCTCGGAGATTTGCACAGCTTGAGAAGCCACATTCAACGAGCCAACCCTTTCCAAGAAAAGAGCCAAGCTGGGAAAAATCGAGAGAACACTCCGCTCGATCGAGGAGCGCGCCAATCAATTCCCCCTCATTCACCCCTCGAAGGCGGGGGGATTGGCATGAAATTCCTCGTAGATTTTGGGAGAGATTTCCGAAGGTTTGATCTCGCTGCGACCACCCCAGAAGACATTGGTGTAGCTGACGGGGATGCCACAGGATTCAAGATGGCGGTCGATGGCCGCCTTGTGCTCAAGGACTTTCTCTTTTTCAGTGCCGTGGACCACACCCATGATATTGACGTTGCCGAACTTGGGGCCGCCTTCACGCCAATAGGCGTGGGTCATGCAATGATGTCGTCCGACTTCGCCACCAGCTTGCTGCTCCATGCCTTTCGGCACGGCCCAATGGAAAAGACCATTGAAGCGGGTGACCTTCTTGCCCGTCTCCGAGGGTTTGACGTGCTCCAGGAAGGTGGAGAAGCGGCCGATGACTTTTTTCTTATTGAGCCCTTCTGCAATGGTGAAGAATTCCTCCAGCGAGACCCCGGCCTTGGTCGCTCGGGCATCCCAGCAGTTGGCAATGACTTCCTCCGGAGCCAATTCTTCCTTGAGAGCGAGGAGCACGTCCCACTCCACGGGTGTCAGCTCCACGGTGGTCGTGGTCATCATCTCCGCCGGTTCGTCGATTTTGGCGCCGGGCTCCAAGCCGCGGCGGCGCACGTGGCCGACCCCAAGCGCAAAGACACCATTGGCAGGCATGAGGATGTATTCCTCCGCACCCACGATCTTCTTCAGCACATCAGCGTGCTCTTCCAGCGATTCACCCTGTGGGACCTTGAGGGTCGTCCACAGGCGGTAGCCGGAGCCGGAAACTTGTTGGTCCGTGGAGCGGGTGACGACGTGTCCGGAGAAGGGATCCTTCTGGAACATGTAGTCGAAGATGGCGCTCAATTTCTCCTCTGGCACGCGCCAAGCGCAGAGTGCCCCGTGGGCAAGCTTCGTCGCAAGAAGGGTTTGGCGGACGCGGCGAATGACTCCTGCCTCGAGCATGGCCCGGATACGCTCAAGCACGGTGTCGAGAGGGACGCCGGACTGCTCGGCAATCACGTGGAAGGGTTGGCGCTGGAAGCCGGCAACGAGGTCTTCGGAGACGGCAAGAATCTGGGCATTAATCGGATCGTCGTGCTCGGTGGGAATCATCTGAGGACGTTCTAAGCGCGAAATTCCGGCTTGGCCACGCATGGTTTTGTAAATTTGAAGCTCTTCCTGAGTCCTGTATGAGAGGCGTTACAAGCAGACCATCCGCTTGTAATGGGCGATTTCCGCCGTGCGGGTTTTCCTATCCCTGTTCCGAGGAGGAAACCATTCTATGACAACAACGACGAAATGGATGGCCCCGCTCATCCCCATGACTTTAGCGGGAACCGTGTCTCAAGCGGCGGCTCAAGACGTTTCGCATACCTACGGAGAAGTGAGCCAGCGGCTCAATGAACTCGCGGAGACGCCGGAAGGGCGAGAGGCGGCCAGCGCGATGCTGGCATGGATCGAGAAGGCGAAAATGTTCCACCTGCCTTGGGTGAATTGGGTTCTCGTCGCCGCCGGGGTGGCCCTCTTGGGCAGCCACCTGGGACAGCTTGTCCTTGGCAAGCTCTGGGTCGCTGTCCGCGGGGGAGGCTTGAGTGTGGTGGAGTCCCTCAACGATGCGCTTGTGGCGGGATTTGCCCTGCTGGCTTTGCCGGTGGTGATGACGATACCGATCGGAGCCGAGTCCTTCCTCGATCGGCCGGTCGCGGTTCTCTCCTCCATTTTGGTGGGAGGGCTTTTTGCCTTAATTCTCTATTTTCACGGAGTTCGCCAAGAGCGCCTGGCGGCAGTCGCAAGAAGCCAGAACAAAGGGAAGGTGCCAACTGCGGAAGCTTGAATTTGATGGTGTGTGCTAAGGGAGAACGGCAGGTCGCAAGGCCTGCCGTTCTTTTTGGTTAGAAGCGTTGGCTCAGATGCTTGCTTCCTTTCAATCCATAGCGCCAAGGCAACTCCTTGGCCTTCGAAATACCGATGCGAGGCCCGGTGAGGATTTCAGGTTCTTGCTCACGCGGCGTGATGACGAAGGGATTACCCAGGAAATCAAGCTCGTGATGCTGGGGGCCAATGCCCATGGCAATGGTCAACTTACCGGGGCCCGAGCAGAGGTCAGTGAGTTTCTCTTTCTGACGGCGCTCCTTCATCAGCTCGATACCTGCAACGGGCTCGAGGGCTCGGATCAAGACGAAGCCCCTTTCGCCGTCAGCCGCTTTTGTAAGGATATTGGCCAGCCAATACACACCGTAGTTGAGGTAGATGTAGGCTGTTCCCGGCTTGTTCGTCTCCACGAAGTCTCGAGCCTTCTTTCGGAAGAAAGTGTGGCAGGCCTCGTCGTTCAACTCAGAGTAAGCCTCTGTCTCCACAATCACCCCACTAGTGGGCCCGTAGGATAGTTTGGCTCCGATGAGTTGTTCGGCAGTTTTCGTGGGGTGCTGGAGGAAGAACATGGGAACACGATGCAGTTAGCTTTCGTAGTAGTCCGCGACCCATTGGTTGAGGAGACGGACGCCGAAACCAACCGCGAAGGAAGGCTCGCGCGGATCCTTGCGGTCCAGCTTGGTGGCCGAGCCGGCGATATCGAGATGAACCCAAGGAATTTCACCGACAAAGCGCTGAAGGAACTGCGCAGCGGTGATGGAGCCCGCTCCTCCAGCCACCGAGTTCTTCATGTCGGCCGTTTCGGAGTCGAGCATGCGATCGTATTCGGGGAGAAGAGGGAGCCGCCAAGTCCGCTCGGCACACTTCGAGGAGGAGGAGGCGAATTCCTGCGCAAGCTCGTCCTGATTAGTGAAGAGGGCGGCGTGCTCACTACCCAGCGCGACCAGCTTCGCACCCGTCAAGGTGGCCAGGTCGACCATGGCCTTTGGCTGGAAGGTCTCCTTGGCATACCAGAGCGCGTCGGCCAGGACGAGGCGGCCTTCCGCATCGGTGCTTTGCAACTCGATGGTTTGGCCGGACATCGAGGTGATGACATCGCCGGGATTCTGCGCATTGCCATCCGGCATGTTTTCCGCCAAGGCGACGATGCCGATGACATTGGCCTTGGCCTTACGGAGAGCAAGGGCCTGCATCGCTCCCACCACGGCGGCGGAGCCCCCCATGTCGCCTTTCATATTCCACATCCCGTTTGATGGCTTGAGGGAAATGCCTCCGCTATCGAAGGTGATCCCCTTACCGACGAAGCAGACGGGAGCTTCTTCCTTGCCGCCGCCCATCCATTTCATAATGACGAGCTGGGATTCCCGGGCTGAGCCTTGTCCCACGCCTAACAGCGCGTTCATCTTGAGCGCGGCCATCTTCTTCTCGTCGAGGACCTCAACCTCGAGCCCACACTCCTCAAGAGCCTTGATGCGCTCGGCATAGGCTTTGGGGAAGAGGACGTTGGCGGGCTCATTGATGAGGTCGCGGGCCTGCAGGTGACCATCGCAGACGGGGCCGTAGTAGTTCTGATAGGATGCCAGCGCGGGTTCGGTTTCGTTCACAATCAGAGTGAGAGAGGTGACCCGGGTTTCGTTTTTTGGCTGGGGCTTGCTGCGATGCTTGTCGAAGCGATAGGCCGCCAGGCGGGCTCCGACGGCGACCCGCGCGACATCTTCCGCTGGGAGGGCGGCGTTAATAAGGTGAAAGGCGAGCTCACTCTCCTCCCGGGTGCGGAAGGCGGCCATGACTTCGGCTCCGAAGACTTCGGCATCGAAGTCGCTCTTGCTTCCGGCGTTCCAGAGGGTGACGGAAACATCCGTGAGCCCTTCGGGTGATACCGTGGTCAGGTGATTTCCCTTCTGCCCGAGCAGCTTGGACTTCGTGAGAACGGCCTGCAATTGGGCACGAGCTCCCTCACCGAGTTGCGAAGAGAAAGCTGCGGGCAGATCAGAAGTTTCGTCGAAAAAAGGGACGAGCAAGTGCCCGCTGGAAGGTAGGGTGTTGGTGAATGTGACGTCCATCGCGACTACGAAAGCGCAAGCTCCGTCCGCTGGCACTCTTCTTTTTCGCAAGCAAGCTGCGCGGGGAAGGGGTGGGCTCGGTTGCCGACCGAGTTCACGGCTTCTTCATCTGATAGTTCACTTTTTTACGGGTGGGTTTTTTCTCGCTGAGGCCGGCTTTCTCCTTGAGTTGCTTGATCTGGTCGCGGAGGTGGGCGGCTCGCTCGAACTCCAGCTTGCTGGCGGCCTCCTGCATCTCGGCCTCAAGTTCTTTCAAGACCTCGGTGGCGTTGTAGACCATCTCGTCCTCTGCGACCATCTTGGCGTTGAGCTTTTGGCTCTTGGCGGAGGTGGCCTCGTAGCTGTGGAGGCTTTCTTGAACGCGTCGGATAACGGATTTGGGGGTGATGCCGTGTTCGGTGTTGTAGGCAATTTGTTTCTCCCGCCGGTATTCGGTGACGTCGATGAGGCGTTGGATGGAGTCGGTGATCTTGTCGCAGAAGAGGACGCACTCGCCATTGACGTGGCGGGCGGCGCGGCCTGCGGTCTGAATGAGGGAGGTTTCGTTGCGCAGGAATCCTTCCTTGTCGGCATCCAGAATACAAACCAAGGAGACTTCTGGTAGGTCGAGGCCTTCTCGCAGCAGGTTGATGCCGACGAGGATATCAAACTCGGCGGCGCGCAGGGCTCGCAGGATTTCTACGCGTTCGATCGCATCGATGTCGCTGTGCAGGTAGCGGACCTTGAGGTCCACTCCTAGAAGATACTCCGTTAGATCTTCCGCGGTTTTCTTGGTCAGGGTTGTGACGAGGACGCGCTCACCCTTTTCGACCCGCTGTCGACAGAGCTCGATGGTCTCGTCGATTTGCCCTTTGA
The DNA here is from genome assembly GCA_030673895.1 of Verrucomicrobiota bacterium JB023. Lineage (GTDB taxonomy): Bacteria > Verrucomicrobiota > Verrucomicrobiia > Verrucomicrobiales > Akkermansiaceae > Roseibacillus. Next base: position 127,632 of record JAUTCR010000059.1, on the reverse strand, counting down.
GGGGTTTGATGTGGAGGATGGGGTCGAGGAGTCCGGTTGGTCGGATGATTTGTTCGACAATGAGGGGAGTGCCCCGCTTCGTGGGATCGAAGTCGTCAACCGCTTGGTCGGAGCCGCTGGTGGGCACCTTCATCCGCTTGAGGGCAAGGACATCAAGGCCACGCCCTTCCGCATCTCGCTTAATGTCGATGTAGTGCTTCACATCGGGGCGGGAGTTCGCCAGCTCGAAGACTCCTGGAGTGGCGGAGACGTAGAGACGCTGCTGGGTCATCTTCATGAATTCGTCGAACTTCAATGGGCGGTTATCGAGCGCGGAGGGGAGGCGGAATCCGTGCTCCACGAGGACGGTCTTGCGGGATTTATCCCCCTCATACATACCCCCAATCTGGGGAATGGAGACGTGGCTCTCATCGACCATGAGGAGAAAGTCGTCCCCGAAGAAATCCAGCAAGGTGAAGGGCCGCGCGCCCGGTGGTCGTCCGGTAAGGTGTCTCGAGTAGTTCTCGATACCTTGGCAAAAACCCATCTCGTCCATCATCTCGAGGTCGTAGTCCGTCCTCATCTTCAGGCGCTGGGCTTCGATGAGCTTGCCTTGTTTTTCGAAATGGGCGACGCGCTGCTCGCACTCCTTGCGAATGTCCACCATCGCATTACGCATTTTATTGCGCTCCGTGACGAATTGCTTGGCAGGGAAGAAGGTGTGTGACTCCAGGCGCTCGATGACCGAACCAGTCAGGGCATCAATGGATGAGATTCGCTCGACCTCGTCACCGAAGAATTCGACTCGGATCGCAGTCTCATCAAGGTAGGCTGGATGCACTTCAACGACGTCTCCCCGGACTCGGAACTTGCCTCGGCCAAAGGCAATGTCATTGCGCTCGAAGAGGAGATTGAGGAGCTCCTTAAGGAAGTCATCACGCGCAACCTCCTTGCCAGCCCACATTGGCAGCATCGCCCCTTCGTAATCATCAGGCGAGCCCAAGCCGTAGATGCAGGAGACTGAGGCGATGACAATGACATCTTGTCTCGTCAGTACGGAACCCATCGTAGAGAGACGCAGGCGCTCGATCTCATCATTGATCGAGGAGTCCTTCTCGATGTAGGTATCGGTGCGGGGAATGTAGGCTTCAGGCTGATAGTAGTCGAAGTAAGAGACGAAGTACTCCACCGCATTGTGGGGGAAGAAATTCTTGAACTCGGAATACAGCTGCGCCGCCAGCGTCTTGTTGTGCGACATGATCAGGGTGGGCTTTCCAACATTCTGGATGATATTGGCCATCGAGAAGGTTTTGCCCGAGCCGGTGACGCCGAGGAGGGTCTGGTGGGTGTTCCCAGCCTGAATGGACTTGGTAAGCTTGGCGATGGCCTGGGCCTGATCGCCGGCGGGGGCGTATTCGCTGTTCAGTTGAAAGTTGATGGAAACATCTTCTGCCTTCCTCGGCGTGGGTCCACCTTGGATTTTAAATTTTTTCCCGGACGTTAGGTGACGTCCGTCTGTTCTCGGGGGCTATGGGTGGGGGGGAGAGATTTGCCTGTGGCGACCGGGGCAGGTGGCTCGCGCAGGGCACTTTACGATTCCTATCCGCACTGTTTTCGCATTGGTTAGGTTCATGAATGCCGTCGATTGGGGAATCTTTGTGGCCTATCTAGCGGGAATGATTGGGCTAAGCCTCTGGCTGGCAAAGCGTCAGAAGACGGCCGATGATTATTACGTTGGCGGGCGGAATCTCAGCTGGTGGGCGGTGGGGATCTCCATTGTCGCGACCCAGAGCTCGGCCATCAGTTTTGTTTCCATTCCCGCCTTCGTTGCGGTGCGCGAGGGCGGTGGACTCTCCTGGCTGCAATACGAGCTGGGGGTGCCGCTGGCGATGCTGTTCTTGCTGTTGGTGCTCATTCCCCGGCTGCGGGAGAAGAAGCTGGTGAGTGTTTATGAGTTCCTCCGCACCCGCTTCGGCGTGGGGACGGGAAAGACACTCGCAGGCGTGTTTTTGCTAAGCCGTGGGCTGGCGACGGCGGTGGGGGTTTATGCCACCGGGCTGGTGCTGGCACCCATGTTGCAGTGGCCGGTGTGGGCTGCCATTTTGCTGATCGGGGTGACCGCAGTCATCTACGATGCGATAGGCGGGCTCAAGGCGGTCGTCGTTTCGGATGTTATCCAGATGGGCTTGATCTTCGGAGGCGTGGCGATGGGTATCGCGTTGGCGCTCGGTGAGGTCGGCGGTTGGGGCGCGGCTTGGGCAGCCTTGGAGGCGGAGCGGAAGACGGCCGCGGATTGGAGCTCGGGAGTGGGGGACACTGATGGTGTTCCCTTCTGGGCCTTTCTTGTGGGAGGCTTGTTTCTCTACATTTCTTATTACGGGACGGATCAGAGCCAAGTGCAGAGGCTGCTTGGAACGAAGTCAGTCAAGGAAGCGCAGAAGGCGGTGCTGCTGGGTGGCAGCTTGCGATTGCCTCTCACCCTCATGTATGTGGGCCTAGGCGTCGCCTTGGCAGCGCTTCTGCAGGAGAGTGCGATCTTCCAAGGACAAATGGAGGGGCAGAAGCCGGATTTGCTTGTCCCGGTCTTCATCCTCGAATTCGTGCCCACCGGGCTGAAGGGGCTCCTTCTTGCCGCCACCGTGGCGGCGGCGATGTCTAGCCTGGATTCGGCCCTCAATGCCCTTTCAGCAGTGACGGTGAAGGACTTCCTCTCCGAGGGTGATGGCGGCACTCCCTTGTGGCGCGAGCGACTGGTGACCATCGCTTGGGGCACGGCGGTCACCCTGATGGCGCTAGGGGCTGGCTCCTTGGCCAAAACAGTGATCGAGGCCATCAACAAAGTGGGGTCGGCGTTTTATGGTCCCGTCCTTGTCGCCTTCCTCCTGGGGCTCGGGAGGAGTCATGTCAAAGGCATCGCGATGTCTTGGGGCGTGGTGGCGGGAGTGGGATTGAACCTCGCACTTTGGCTGCTGCAGGCTCCCTTGCATTGGATGTGGTGGAATCTGCTCGGCGCAGCGGTGGCCTGGCTCGTAGCCGAGCTCCTATCGCGCAAGGCCGATGCGGAGGGAGAGACCACGCTGGGTCTCTACTGGAATCGGCCGGCCGTCGTTATCCTGTCGGCGGTCTTCCTTGTCACCCTTGCGCTGGTCTTGGGCATCCGGGCCTGAGGGAGCCCGGTCCTTACTGGCCGAGGATGTAGATGGCGGCACCCAGTTGGTTCCGCTCATACTCGCGCACTTTCCCTTGGCTGATGAGGGCTCGCAAGTTGGCATTGGGATTGGCGGTGGGGTCAAACTTTCCCGCGCTTTGCTTGAGGTAGGGCACGAGCTTGTGGGCCTCGTCAATGTCGGGCACCGGGCATCCGGTGGTGCAGGGTACCCGGCCGATCAGGCGCTGGGCACGTCGCTGGCGGAGCATTTCGCTGGCGGCCGGATTGTAGGAGTGGATGACCACGCCATTGGGCACCATGCCGCGCTTGGCGGGGTCAGGGTGGGAAGGAGGGAAGAGCAATTCCGCGTAGATGCCGCTGACGCCTTTCTTCGAGTCTCCGGTCTGGATGGATGTGTTCGCATCCTTGGCGATGCGCACCCCGCCCATGGTGAAGAAGCCGGTAGGCGTCTGGGCATCGCCCAAGCCAAGCCCCCTTTTGCCGGTGCCGCAGCGAAGGGTCTCGCGGATGGCGCCCGTCCGCAGGGAGATGACGTGCATCCGCTGGGTCGCCGGATTGACCACGTAGAGCCACTCGGGATTGTAGTTGGGATGGCCAGCCATGCGCTGGGCGGCAATGGCGGTTTCGATCTCAGTCCACTTGGCGCCCAGCAAGCGCTGCGCCGGCGAGTTGGGCGAGGCTGAAGCGCTCGGGGCCGAGCAGGACACGATGACCGTGAGAGAGGATAGGATAAGAGCGAGAAGCAGACGGATGCTCATGCGGGTGAATTTGGACGCTGAGCGGGATTCGTCCATCCAATATGGAGAATTTCGGGAGAGGGTGGGGATCATATCTTCCATTGCCAAATCCTCCAAACCCAGTCCCAATGCCTCCCTCATGGCAGAGACGGCATACGAGCGGCGGGAGAGTGAGCTAAGGGAGAACCTGGCGGATCTTGTCGTCGATGAGGGTGCGCTCGCCACACCTCTCCGCACCTGTGATCTCTCCCGATGCCGAGGGATGTGTTGCCACGATGGCGTCTATCTAGGGCATGAGGAGCGGGAAGTGATCGAGAGGCGATGGGGGAGCTCCGTTTGTGAGCAACGGGAAGGTCGCTGGAAGACGAAAGTGGTGCCGGCTGGAGAGGAGGAGCTGGGCGAGGGATACCCGGCACACTTCCCTGCAACACGCTGCATCTTCCTGGACGAGAACAATTTGTGTCAATTGCAGAAGCGCGCCGGAGAGGAAGGCAAGCACCCTTGGTTCTACAAGCCGATGCCCTGTTGGCTGCATCCGCTGACGATTGTGCGTCTGCCGAACGGGAGGCCGATGCTGACCTTGCCTACCGCAGGGGACGATCCCCAGGCAAAGGAGGGGTATCCGGGCTTCGCGTCCTGCACCACCTGTGGAGTGCCTGCGTCAGGCCAGCGGACAGCCCGAGAGGTGCTCGCGCCGGAGATTGACTTTCTGATGAAAATCCTGGGGCGGACCATCACCAGCTGACAGCCTGGAAACGCGCGGGGGCCGCGCCTGAAATGCTCTCGATGACCAAGCGGTAGTGGCCAATCTTCCCCGCCGGGTCGATCAGGGTGAAGCCTTCCGTCGTGTAATAATTACCATCGGCTCCTCCTCCGGTGGTTTCGGTGAACCAGCGAACTGGTTTGCCCAGGATCGACACTTCGCGAAACTGCTGGGAGTGCGCGACTGCGGTAAGCTCGTCGTTCACCATCTCGTTAGAATAAAAATCCGGAGCCTCGGTCAGATGCGGTAGGGGACGAGGGTAACCATAGATCACGAGCCGCTCGAAAGCTGCTGCGTGATTAGCATAGGAGAGCCGGTAGGTGCCATCAGGAGCGGACTCGAAAGTCGGTTCACCCCAAGCTTTCGCGAGCTTCGCGGACCTCAGCACTGGAATCGGATGGGAGGAAACAGCGACAAGCGCTTTCTCTCCGAGATTGTCCATGGCCGCCACGGTGGCCGAGGTCCAAGCGGACGAGGGGGCCGCCTTTTCCGACGTCAATGGAGCACAAGCGGCAAGCCCGAGGGCGCAGAGCAGGAAGGATGCACTCTTCATGGCTCTGACCCTCACGAAAAAGCTCTACCTCTGTCGACGACGAATCAGTGAAATGATTGCGAGCGAGAGGAGAGCCGGAGCGCCGGGCTCGGGAATGGTGTCGAAGGTGACCTCGGTCAACATCGTCCATTGGCCACCGCGGGTGAAGGCCACCTGCAATTGATTGGTTGTGACCGCAAAGCCCTCCATCACGATGGGGCGCATCTCGCTACCGGCGGGATTCGGGATGCCAAAGGTTTGGGTGAAGGAGGAGTTGGGGTCCGTCAGGGTGATGGTCGATGGAAAATTGACCCCCGCCGCAGAATCACTATCGGCGGCCCACACGGTCACTTGTCTGACTGTTTGGACGGAATCGAAGGTGAAGGTGGTGGAGGCATTTGTATTGAGCCAACCGACAAAGGGTCCGACCTGAGACGAGCCGATCGGAACTCCTTCTCCCCAGGTGACGACATCCGCGACGCCATCGATGAGCTCCTGATTCCCCGAGTCGGGGTAAGAGGAGCTTGGATTCGGGGAATGGCTGTAAGAATTGACGGTGATGGCTGCGCTGGCGAAGGGCGCAGCGAAGAGGCAGGTGGCAATTGTCAGACGCTTCATTTTCAAGAGGGTTGTGGCAATCAGTTCCGGATGGCTTGCAGACGGGTGAACGCGCGGGTGGCGGTGCTACGGGACGGCGTGAGGTAGTAGCGCTGCAGGTAATAATCGCCATCATCGACAGGGTCGCCAACGGGGATGATTTGCGCCGAACCATCGCTGAAGTCGGGAAGGTTCATGGTCGCCTGCGGGGTGAGGGTGACACCTCTGCTGTCATCCGGGAAGCGGTAGGTGACCGTGTAGTAGATCTCGCCGTCTGGGAGATTGCTTCCCGGGGCGAGAGTGTTGATTTCCGCACTGCCAATCAGATTGCTGGAATCCGCAAGGCGGACGCTACTATAGCGGTCGTCTGGTGACGTGCCGTAGGCGAATTCCAACAGGTTGTCGAGTCCATCGCCGTCAGGGTCGTCATCCTCGCCTTGTTCGTTGGGGGGGAGGGTGGCGATGAAGTCATCCCACGGATCGGTCGAGATTGATTGGGAAGAGCCCTTGAGGAGGATAAGGCCGGGGAAGGGCTCCCCGTTGTAGTTGGCGAAGCTGCCTCCGACCCAGATTGTGCCATCCGTAGTGGGGGCAAGGGCCCGAACACTGGCGTCGAAGCCGGTGCCGGAGCGGAAGGCGGGTTCAGCGGTTCCATCCGGATTGACGAGGGTGATGCGATTGGTCGTCTGCGCATGGGCGGTGGTGAAGTCGCCGCCGAGGAGAATCTTACCGTCGGGGGTCTCTGCAATAGCAAGGGTTTTGCCGTTCGCATTGATCGAGGACCAGAAGGTCGGGTCGTTAGTGCCAGTGGGAGAATACTTGCGAAGGTCATTGCCAAAGGCATTCGCCGAATAGAGGTCGCCGGTGGAGGAGAGGAGGGCGGCATCAGAATAGAAGAAGCCGGGAGCGTAAGGCGGAGGGGTGACGGCGGTGCCATCATTATTGATTTGGACAAGGCCGTCGGCATTGGTCTGGCCGTTGTAATCGAGGATCCAGCCGCCAAGTAGATACTGGTTGTTAGGAAGCAGCTGGAGGCTGCGGACGTAGCTGCCAGCGTAGCTCTTGAAGGTGTCGTCGTGGCTGCCGTCGCTATTGAGGCGGACAAGGTAGGAGGTGTCGGGGAGCCCATTCCAATTGAAGAATTCTCCGCTGATGACCACCTTGCCATCGGTATCCTCGATAATGGCGCGGGCGGTGCCGAACCCGGCATTAACAGGCACAAAGGAGGTATCGAGCGTGAGGTCGCTATTGAGACGGGCTGCTTTGCCTCGCGGCGAGCCATTGACGTCGGTGAAGTTCCCGGTGAGGAGGATCTTGCCATCAGCTTGGAGGAAGAAGTCGTAGACGGTGCTGTTCGCGCTGAGTGAGCTATCGCTGAGAACTTCCCCTGCTGGGGAGACGAGGGCGAGTCGAGCGCCAGACGTGTTGATGCCATCGCTGAGGGAAGTGAAATCGCCACCCACGAGGGCGTTGCCATCAGCGAGGGGCAGGATGGCATAGACGCTTCCACTACCGAGGGTGAGGGCGGTGAAGTCGGGTTGCACGGCGGCGAGATTCGGGGTGACCGTGACGATGATGGGATCGCTCACGATGGAGCCGAGCGAGTTGCTGATGGTGACTTGGTAGCTGCCGGCCTCGCTGGCTTGGACGGGCGAGAGGGTGAGAGTGGCGTCCGTTTCACCCGGGAGGTCGGAGCCGTCTCTGCGCCATTGGTAAGCGAGGGTGCCGGCGCCAAAGGCTTCGACAGTGAGAGAAATACTGGACCCCTCGTAGGCTGAAGCATCGGGGGAGAGAGCGGTAATCTCCGGGGCGCCGAGGACGTCGAGGGTGGCCGTCTGGGAGGTCACACTGCCGGATCCATTGGTCACGGTGCAGGTGTAGCTGCCCTCGTCAGCCTCTTGCGCATTAGGCAAGGTGAGGGAGGGAGAGGTCTCGCCTGGTAGTAGGTCACCATCCTTTGACCATTGGTAGCTGATGGCGCTGGTCCCTACCGCTTCGCAGGTGAAGGTGGCAGTGCTGCCTGGGTCCAGAACGAGGGAGCCTGGCTGGCTGGAGATCGCAAGGGGGATGAGGGTGTTGTCCAACAAGACGACGCCGGGCACGCTGATGCCATTGAAGCTTGAGAATTGCCCCGCAGCCCAGAGGCGACCGTCAGGGCGGAGCGCTAGCGAGTGGACGTTAGAGGGGAACTTAGACCCCATATTGTAGCTGGGGTCAGTTTGCTGATCGGTTAGGTAGCGGCTGACTCTTGGCTGATTGAAGTTGCGGCTGGCGATGAGCTTTCCGTCAATTTGGATCTCGGCGGTGAACCAGTCCGAGCTGGTATCATAGCTTGCTACTACGCTTCCCGTCGGGCTGACTTTGTAGAGGGAGTTGTCACCGGCGAAGAGGTAGTCGCCGTCGGGAAAGACGTCGATATGATCGACCCGCGGGGAGTTGAAGGAGTAATTGAAGCTGGTCACCTCGGACCCGTCTGCCTGGTAGCGCCGGACGACGGCGTAGGAGCTGGACGTCGAGTCATAGCTGACGAGGAAGGAACCGTCGGGGAGGACCTTGAGTTCGTTCGAGTCGATATTGTAGTGGTTACTATGGCCGGGGTTGGGGTAACGGACGGGGTGAAGGGTTCCGTCGGGATTCAATCGAACGACGTGAGAGTTGTTCAAGTTATACTGGGCAATGGTGGTGCCGTTCCAGCTCAAGAAGTCACCGGCGACGAGAATGGTGCCGTCGGGAAGAAGAGCTACCGACTTGGCCTCTTCATTTCCTCCAGTTCCACGAGCCGAGCTGAAGGAGGTGTCCTCGGTGCCATCAGCCGCGAGCTTCAAGACTCGCCCTGGGAAGGAGCCCACCACAATTAGGTCTCCAGATGAGGAGAGTGCCATATCGGTTACGCTGCTAGTGAGGAGGGGGGGATCGAAAGCTTCGTCCACGCTGCCGTCCTCGTTGATTTTGACGAGGTAGTCGCGGTCGTCGTCTCCGTCGAAGTTGATGAAGCTGCCGCCGAGGTAAGCCCCGCCATCAGGGGCGGGCACGACGATGAAAATGGTTCCTCCGGCCCAAGTCGCAGGGTTGCTATAGAGAGGCGAGATCAAGGTGGGATCGGGAATGATCTCCAGCTTGGCCGTGGCCGACGTTGTGCTGCCGTAGAGGTTGGTAAGGACGACATGGTAGTCGCCTTCTTCCGCTGTCGTGACCATTGGGAGGCTGTAAGTATCCGCGGTCGCACCAGCGATGGCCTGGCCATTGAAAAACCATTGGTAACTCAACGCTTCGGGGCTGGTTGCGGCGACGGTGAAGGATGCGGGATTGCCATCTAAGACGGCGACGTTGAGAGGTTGCTGGGTGATCTGCGGAAGGGAGTCGTCATCAAGAAGGGTGATGGCCATCTCGGTGATGACCGGGGCGCCGCCGCTGGCTTCGGACAGGTGGAGGGTCAGCGATTCGGCTGGTTCGATATCAGGATCGTCGATGAGGGTGAGGGAGACCGATTTCGGAGAGGAATCACCGGCAGCCCAAGTGACGACTTCGTCCAAGGCAAGGTAGTCTGCTCCGGCAAGCGCGGAGCCATCGGTGCTGGTGACTCGGACGGATGCCAGGCTACTGGTATCACCGTAGCGGACGAGTTCGATAGTAAGAGGTCCAGCGTTCTCCATGACCTGGGCCGTGCCTGAGGCCAGGGAGATTTCCGCGCGGTCGATGACGAGACGCGCGATGCCGGGAGCAGGAGTGCCGTTCCAGGAGGTGAAGCTGCCCTGCACGATGATGCGACCACTGGAATCAATTTCGGCTTCAATCACGTTGCCATCGGGACCGGGGCCGCCGGGGAAGTCGCTATCGAGAGTTCCATCGAGGGAGAAGAGAGCAACACCAGGGAGGGTTGTGCCCTCCGCTTCGTTGATACCGGTGATGAGGAGGCGTCCACGAAAGAGATTGAGCGAGGTCGGGTTGGTGGTGAAGGTGTGGGTTTCCAAAACCGTTCCGTCGGGAGCGAGGAATTCGAGCTTGTTCCAGTAGATGACCGCAATCCGACCATCAGGGAGTTGCTCCATGTCGACAATATTACCGTTGTATCCCGTTGAATGATTGAAGTCGGGATCGAGGCTGCCATCGGGGCGGATTTTTCGGATACCCCGCTGCAGGGACCCGAAGCCACCCGCGGTGTATCCAATCAGGATGGAGCCGTCATCGACTTCCAGAAAGCTGTCGAGGTAGGCGTTGGTCGAGTAATTGATAGGATGATCGAAGCTGTCGTCGATGGAGCCATCCGAATTGAGACGGTAGAGGCGGCTACCTTGGGTCGCCGAGCGCACCATCACATGGACCGAGCCGTCAGCTGTCACCCCGACGCCAGTGAGAAACTGGATGTAAGTGTCATTGCCGTTGATCTGAAATGTGTCGTTGAAGAAGGCATTGAATGAGGGATCTACGGTGCCGTCGGCATTGAGGCGGGCGAGGTAGAGGTGATCCTCGCCATTGACCTGCGAGAAGCTGCCCCGGACGAGCAATTGGCCATTGGGCAGAGGGATAGGATTCGGGTAGGCTTGGTTCGCGGGATTGTTACCCGAGGGTGTTGTGGTGACGGTGAAGGCCGGATCAGCGGTGAAGGTGCTGTCTAGCTTGCGGAGAGTGTAGCCGTTGAAGGAATTGCCATCCAGCATGAGCGCGGAATCGTCGGGGAGGAGAACGAAACTACCTGGCTGGTTAACGCCACTGATCGAGAAGCTGGGATCAAGATTGGCCAGGACGGGCAGGACGTCGATGGTGGCGACCGAGGAGGTCACCGAACCATTGCGGTTCGTTACCGTCACGGTGTAATCGCCATGGTCTGCCGCTGGATCCGCATTGCTGATGAAGTAGAGAGGATCAGTGGCCCCGGGGATATCGACGCCGTCCCTCTGCCACTGATAGGTGACCGGGTTGGCTCCGGAGAGCGCTCCCACGGATAGCACGAAGGCCTCGTAGGCAGAGACTTCCAGACCAAAGGGCTGGGAGATGATCTGCGGCGGCGAGTTGGAATCGAGGATGGTGACTTGGGTCGTCAGCTGATTGCCGGCGACCGCTCCGGTCGCATTGGAGAGAGTGACAGAAAAGACTTCCACCGTCTCCACGTCGGTGTCGATGGTGATGGGGACGTTGATATACTTCGTCCCACCGATACCGGCCGGGAAGGTGATGGTGCCGCTGGTGCCCGTGTAATCATCTCCATTGGTGGCATTTGTGTCGGAGAAGGAATAGTCGATGCTGGCCGCTCCGGTGGTGCCGCCTGTGCGGGTGACAGGGATGAGGAGTGAGCCGTCCTCCTCGTTTACCGAGAGAGCAAAGCTGGCCATCAGGATGGTGCCCGGGCTACTAGGGATGGCGTCACCTTCGAACTTGACGATCTTGTGAAAGGTCTCTCCCTCCACGCGGTCAAAGAACGCACCTGAGTAGATGCTGCCGTCGGCACTGGTGATGAAGCTGCTGAAGAAGGGGGGCCGGGAGGCGTCGGTGACCCAGGCGGCGGTGGCCTCGAAGGAGGAGTCAATGCTCCCGTCGTTGTTGAGCCGGATGAGATGATTGCGGGGCTCGGAGGTGTTCGCGCGCGAGGTGAGCAGAAACTTGCCGGTGGGGTCGCGGCGGAGGGGGCGGGCGTCTAACAGGCCGAGCCCGCTGGCGAGATTAAAGGAGGAGGAGATGCCGCCGGAGGGAGTGTAGCGGAGCATGATGGAGTCCCCGGTCTCTCTCTCTGCGAGGAAGGTGAGTTCCCCATTCGGCTCGAGAGCGATTCCGGTAAGGTAGGAGAGATCGGTCGGGAGAGTGGGGTTAAAGGAAAAGTCACGGGAGCCATCCGCATTGAGCCGGGCCAGCACGGGCAAGCTTTCCTTGGGGAAGGAGGTCCCCCAAGACCATTCCCCGATCACATAAATATCGCCATCCGGAGCAACCGACGCTTGGCGGAAGAAGCCGGATACATTGGCTGCACCGAGAGGAACCGCGAAGTCTTGGGGCGATACCTCGAAGGAAGTATCGAGCGAGCCGTCGGCATTGAGCCGGGCAATCCCGTAGCGGGTGGCATAAGAGGCATCGTTCTTTCCTCGAAACCCTCGGAATCCGCCCATGCAGAGGATCTTGTCGTCAGGCTGGATGGCGATCTCCTCAATATAATTCAGCCCCCCGTCCGGCTGTGTGCCATAGGCAAGGAAGCTGTCGTCGTAGCTGCCATCCGCATTGAAGCGGAGGATACTAGAGACGTACTCAATGCTTGGGAGCGTGTCGTCCTTATAGCCATTCATCACGCCGGCGGCGATGATCTTGCCGTCGGATTGAAGGTCGACGGCGTGGACTTCGGGCCAACCTTGGCCTACGTAGAGAATGCCATTTCCTGCACCATCGGGGTCATTGTCGGCTTGGAAGTCGGTGTCCAAGGTGCCATCTGGATTGAGCCGGAGCAGGGAGACTTGTTTGGTATCACCCAAGGCGGGCATCTCATTGGAGCCGAAGATGATCTTGCCATCAGGCTGCACCAGGGATGAGGAGATTCCTCCGAAGGAGTCGGCATCGAAATAGGTCCCGGCGTTGGCTTGGAAAGTGGGGTCAACGGTGTCGGGCGCTGCGAGAAGTGAGGAGACGGCAAGTGCCGAGAAAAGAGAAATGAACTTCATCTTCATATCGAGGAAGGCGTTGTTAGATCACAACGACCATGGTGCCGCGCCCCAACGAAGAAGGGGCGGACAAGGGCCTTTGTGAGGAGGATTTTGCGTGTTTTAGTTTGTTGTTCGGGTTGGGAAGCCACCATCCCCATGGGGGAATGGAGACAGTGGATTGAGCTCAGGGTGGATGTCACCCTTTACCATGGCCTGCGTGGTTGTTCCCAAGAAACGGGGGATGTTTCTCTAGGGTAAAGAGTGTCAATTCCTTAGCTCGCTATGAGCTTAGGCTGAAGCGGTCTCCGGCGTCTATCCCCTGAACAGGGGGGGCGGCTAAAGTCCAAATTTGGTCGCGTAGAAGGAGGCTTCCGCGCGCGAGGAGATAGCTAACTTCTGATAGATGGATTTGATGTGACTTGCCACGGTATGTTCGGTGATTGCGAGGTTTTCCGCGACATCCTTGTTCCGATAGCCGCGGGCAATGAGAGCCAGGATCTCCACTTCCCGTGGGGTGAGTCCGCTGTCCTCCGGGCGGGCCGGGCCCGTCTGCCGAAAATGGTCAATAAGACGTCGGGCAATCGAGGCGGAGAGGGCTGGATCGCCGTTCTTCAGCCTCAGCAGGCTCTCACGCATCTCCTCCGCGCTTTGTTCTTTGAGAAGATAGCCAGAGGCACCTGCGGAGAAGGCGGCCAAGAGCATCTCGTCCTCGGCCATGACGGTGAGAACGACGCTAAGCGTCTTGCTGCCTTGCCGAGTGAACCAGCGCAGAATCTCCAAGCCGGAACCGTCGGGGAGGCCAAGGTCAATGAGAGCCAAGTCGAAGCATTCTTTCTGCACCAGCGGGACCGCTTCCCGTAAGCTGTGGCAAACTGTGATGTGACAGGAGGGGAAGGTGCTGGCCAAGACCTGCCGGACCCAGTCGGCCGTTGCCGAGTTATCTTCGACGACGAGAGCTTTTTTCATCATTGATGGGAGGTGGGGAGGAAGATGTTGAGGGTGGTTCCATTCTCCGTGGACGTCAGCGTGAGCTTACCGCCTAATTCGGTGATTCTCGATTTGATATTTTGCAAGCCATGTCCGTGGCCCGGAACCTTGGAAGATAAGCCATGGCCGTTATCTTCGATGCTTAACTCCACGCCGTTGTCGCAGCAGGAGAGAGAGACCGAGAAGCGAGTGGCTTGGGCATGCTTCAAGGTATTGGTCAGGGCCTCCCGGATGATGGAAGAGAGCGCGTGCATTTGCGCCCGGTTCACCCCCAGGTGGGGAGGGAGGGAGCAATCCCAGTCGATAGCGAGGCCACTGCCACGCGACCGCTCGAGGCAATCGTTTTCCAAGGCCTGGACGATCGCTTGGACATCGGTCATCTCGACTGGGTGATCATTGATGATTTCTCGCAGCTCGCGGATGCTATTGCGGATGTGATCATCCTTTGAGGTCGTTTCCCCCTGATGGAGAGCACTGAGGAGGTTGCCCATAGTGTTGTCATGGACGTCACGAGCGATGCGCTTGCGCTCCTCGAGGATGCCTTTCCGATAGGAATCCAGGCTATCGAGGATGTGGAGAAGCATGGAACGGAGCTCACCGGCCTCGGCCACATCACGTTGATTATAGAGACGGCGACCCTCGCTGGCATGGCGGAGAGTGACCGCCTCATGGTCGGGGAGGGCCGGGATCAACAGCTCTAGTCCGCTCCGGGCCAGGGTGACCGCGGATGCGGAGTGCTTGCCAACGTCCACCTCAAGGGCGGCGAATTGGCGCTTCAAAAGAGCGATCCAGGCCGTGTTCAAGTCCACCCCCTCGGAGGGCGAGACCGCGACCTTCATCAATTGGTCAAAATGAGAACGGAAGCCCCTGTCCCTTCGTCCCGTAATGAGGCGCCAGAACCACCCTCTCAAGGGGAGCCAAATCGCTCCTGAAATGAGGAGGGCGAGGGAAAAAGACGTCTCGGTGGACCATCGCAACCCATAGAGGAACAGCATATCCAGCAAGACAAGGAAGAGGACCGAGCCCGTCCAGATGAGGATGCCCCGCCACCAATCCCCAATCTCGAACAAGCGGAAACGAAGAATCCCGAACGCGAGCCCTCCATAAACGAGGAGAAAGAGCGAGAAGGCATAACCTTGAATCGGGGAGGTATCGACCCCGAACATCTGCGGGAGAAGAATAAAGGTAGCGAAGAGACTGGTGCCCAACAGCCAGGAGAGCAGGAACCATTGCAGCGAAGCCCGCGCTAGAGGCTCCTTACGCGTGCCCCACCACTGGATGCCTGCGAGGACGAAAGTGGACAGCACGCCCAACATGACCAGAAAGCGACGCGCGAAGGTCATTGACTCAAAGGCTCCCACCTCCTGCAGGATGAACCAGACGGCGAAGAGCGCGACAACCGCCCGGCCCGCCCACCGGGGCGCGATACGGCGAGGATAGTAGAGAAGCAGGGCGACGAAGCTGGCGGTGAAGATACTGCCTCCAAGAAAGTTGATGTCGCAGACCCAGCGGAAGAGGGTGCCATCATAGCCCAGCTCCCGCGTGGTGTAGCTGGCTGCCGCCGTAGTGAAAACCAAAGTGGACGCTCCACTGAGCAGCAGATAGCGGGCGCTCGTCTGGGAGGAGCGGAAAATGAAGACCGAAGCAGACACCATCCAAGCGATGAACCCGACCAAGACTTGGACCCAGAAGTCTGGAGGCAGGCTGGAAAGCGGGCGGCCGGCGGCCACAGGCGCAATGGAATCGATTTCCCCTTCGGGGCCAAGAACCCGCAGCGAGGATGTGTCTTGCAGCTGTCTCAGGCGATGCTGACGGGAGAGGAAGCGATCGTATTCCGCATAATCCTTCATCATTCCGTCCGGTTCGGTGATGAGATCCAAGGGTTCGAGCGTAAGGCGTTTGCCATCCGCCTCCAAGGAAGTGACCTCCGCTCCGATGGGCAGATGGGCTGAGGGCCCAGTCGCGGCCTCAATGACGATGCGTTCCGGATCGTCTTCCGCCAGGGCCAGTTCAAGACCCAGCCATGGCTGGGAGAGCGCGAAGAAAAGAGAGACTCCGGAGACCGTCAATCCAATGAAGAGAGCCAAGGTCAGCCACGTCTTGGCAGGAAGCTGGAGAGGCAGGCGCTTGATGGGGCGGGGCATTGCGTTGTCGAGATGATCAGGGAGTGAGGGAGAGAGGTGAAGGAGACCCGCCCCAGGCTGAGAGCTGCCTTACAAGAGATTGGGCAGGGAGGGGGATACGTTGAGCTGCGGGGGAGACTCGAAAAGAGCGTTCATTGGATGCGTTGTTAATTGACCGTCAATTTCTTCTCTCGATGAAAAAAACAAGGTCAATCCTAATCCGCTGAATTGACTAGAGGCGGGTGCTATCTTCATGAGATTGCAGAAAAACTCGAGGTGCCCTTCGGAAAAGCTTGCAAGATAGCTAGGAAAAAGTCCGTTTTGAGCAAATGAATGACTCAGTCGTGAACTTGAGCCGCCGTGGATTTGTCGTTTCCGCAGCCTTGGCCGGAATGCCGCAGCTGGTGAAGGCAGAAAAGACCGCGCCTCCCGAGCCACCGGCCGGGCCATCAAACCCATACACCTATCACTTTAAGATCGGAGAGGTGGACGCCTGGACCATCTCGGACGCCTATTTTCCTATCCGGGAAGGACTGGGGCTGATGTGGCCTGAGGAAAGCCGTGAGGAGATGAAGGGTTTGCTGAGCCGGGAGGGGCGCGAGACCGATAGTATCCCGCTCTATGCCAACGTCCTCCTCCTGAGGAAGGACAAGGAGATCATCCTCTTTGATGCGGGCTTCGGTGGGAGTAATCGCCGCACCGTGGGATGGCTACGCCATGGCCTCGCACAGATTGGAATCACCCCGGAGCAGGTCACCGCCGGCTTCCTGAGCCATGCGCACAGCGATCACCTCAATGGCTTCGTAGCGGAGGACCGCGCCGCCTTCCCGAACGCCGCCTTCTATCTTCGCCAGGAGGAACTCGACTTCTGGCAGGGCAAGGATCCTGATTTTTCGAAGTCGAAGCGGAACAAGAAGAGCCTGCCGGGAATGATTAAGACGGTGCGGAAAAATTTCGAGATTCTTGGAGAGAATACCAAGCTTGTGAAGGATGGCGACGAGCTCTTCGGAGGTCTCGTCCGCGTGGAAGCCGCGCCGGGGCATACTTCAGGCCACAGCTGCTTCCGGATCCGTTCCGCTGGCGAGGAATTGCTGCATCTGATGGATCTGGCTCACCACGATCTGCTGATGTTTGCGGATCCGAATTGGACCATTGCCTTCGACCATGATCCGAAGCTGGCCGTCGTCACGCGGAAGAAATATTGGGAGCAAGCGGCCGCACAAGGGACCCGCTGCTACGGCTTCCATCTCCCTTGGCCGGGTCTGGGCTATATCGTGCAACAGGGGCGCAAATACCGCTGGGCCGCCGAGCCCTGGCGCTGGGCGTGACCATAAAAAAAGTTTGCTAGGAAGGCCTCATGCAAAAACTCTTTCCCAACCCGGAAAGGAGCCAAGCATGAGTGTCCAATTTCCCGAGTCCCGAAGGGACGTCCGCATACCAGCCCGGGGCCAAGGCCCCGGGTTTGCATGTCCCCCGTTCCCGCGTTCTGAAGGAACGCCGCAATCATCGAACCACCGGCCCGTATCCAACCGGCCACAATGCGGCGTTCCTTCAGAACGCAACGACTCCACGGTCCCGATCCCGGGGTTGCACCCCGCGCTGGTATGCATCGCCCCGTTGGGGCGTTTTCCGAGCAACTCCGAACAACAAAAATCGCCTCCTGCCTCAGCTCGCTCGACGCTCTAATCTCCGCCGAGACCGAGCACATCGCCGCTCTCAAGTTGCTTGGAAGGCTCATGTAAAAATTCTTCCCCTCGGAAAGGAGCCAGGCATGAGTGGTCGATTTTTCGAGTCCCGAAGGGACGTCCGCATATCAGCCCGGGGCCAAAGCCCCGGGTTTGCATATTCCCCCCCGTTCCCGCGTTCTGAAGGAACGCCGCAATTCTCCGTGCCTCAAACATCGCCGCACCTCCTGATTCGTTAAATCCCCCAATGCCACTTTTCTTTACAGATGACGCCAAACGCGTAGAGAAATTCACTCAAAAGCATAACGAATATCTGAAGGAAATCGGCCTTCCCCGACTCTAACCCATCAGGGCTCGAAACAATGATGGGTCTTTGGCGCTGGGCGTGACCATAAAAAAAAGCGGAGGCTGCTGAGCCCCGCTTTTGAAGGGAATGGGGTGGCGGGGCGCTCAGCCCAGGATGGCGCTTTCCTTACCGAGTTCGGTAGTCAGCAGGTAACAAACGGCACCGCGGCGCTTCTGCTTGAAGGGTTTCATCTTCTCCATGACGGAGGAGACCGCAGCGTCTTTCTCAGCTTCGTCTTCCAGGCCGAGCTTTTTGGTCATGAATCCATTCTTGAGGGTCGCGACTTCGGACTTGTCGCTTGCCGAGACGAGGGAGGCGTCCAGGCTTTGATTGGCGATGCCAAAGCCTTTCACAATCTTGGACAGGAGAGCGTCGTCGACGCTGACTCCGATCTCTTCCAACTGAGCTTTCGATTTTTCGATATTTTCTTCTGCTGACATAGCGAACCCATACCAGACGATGCCAGTAGGCGCGCCAAGCTGAATCTCTGGCTGTGCTGTCACTGGCCCGGCGGCTGAAGAGGGAAGAGTTCCACCAGGTTTTCTTTTGGCGAAGGGAGGAGAAGGTGATGAGGGAGGCCCAATGCGCGGCCCTGCCAAAGCCAGCCCTTTTCCCGGCTATCAAGGATTCCGTCGGCTTCCCAGTGCCCATTAGTTTGGATGAAAAAGTGAGCCCGCGAGGATAGGCTCTTGTCACCGCGGGACCCGGCCAAGCCGAGGACTACAAGGTGCTTGCCGAAGGTGAGGAGTTGTTGCCCGAAGGCTTCCGGGCTCCCCGTCGGTTCGCTGGGAGTAAGCGTTTGGCTAGCTTGCCAGCGTCGGCTTGCGGGGTTCTTCTTGAAGATGACAACGGAGCCAGTGCCGATCAGGCCATTGGCGGGGTGGCCGAAGGCACTGACCGCGAGCACCCCGGGAGCTGGTTGGGTGAAGTCGAGGCCGAAGTAGGAGAGAAGGTTTGGATCGGGATGATAGAGTGATTGGAAGAGCTCCCACCGCCCGGACTCGTCTTTCTCATAAACATAGAGGGCTCCGGAACGCTGGGCGAAGCCATCATTGCGCCGGTGACAAGAGATGAAAAGTTGGTCGGCAAAGACTTTGCATTGGAAGCCGAATTGGGAGTCCCGATTGAGGCCGACCGGAGGAGCCAGTCGGTCGATCCTCGTCCATGAGGAACTCCGGTCTTTCTCGTAGATAAGGATGGCTTCCGCGGCGGGGAGGTCGGGGAAGGTGACCACGAGTTGTTGCTGCCCGATGGGGAAGGCCCGAGGAGCGACCTTTCCAAAGTCGAGCCGACCGGGGAAAGTGAGGGTTGTCGTTGCGGACCAATTTCCCCCGACTGCTTCGAAGAGATGAATCACCGGCTCAGAATGACCCTCGGCGCCGAAGGCGAGAGCGGAAGCTGTGAGAAGGCGACCGTCGTCAGAGAATAAATGGCAGGTGCCAAACAAGTCTCCTGCGGCTGCGGAGGGTGAGCGGAGGGTCGAGATCAGCTTTGGTCGTTTTCTGGCATTGCCGATTTCGTAAAGGTGGATGGCTCCGGGCTCGTCGCTCTTGCCCGAGAAGTAGCCTTCGTCGGGCGCGCCTATGGCGAGAAGATTGGCGGCTGCGGAACTGAAGGTGCCGTAGTAGGACGGTGAAGGCTTGGGCGGGGAGAGCGGGATGAAGGTGGGGCTGAACTGCCGGGGGGAAGAGGGCTGTGAATCGGGAGGCTCGGGTTCGCCTGGTAGGAGGAAAGCTGTCGCGGTAGCCAGCGAGCTGATGATAAGAACAAGAAGGAGCTTCCAAGGACGGGTCGTGCGCTTCAGGGCGGCGAGGAGCTCGTTGACCGAGCGGAAGCGGTCCGCAGGATCGGGCTGCAGGGCTTGGTGAATGATGGCATCGAGTCGGGAGGGGATTTTCGCCAACTTGGACGCAGGCTTGAAGCGGCCTTTGGGCAAGGTTCCGGTCAACATCTGGTAGAGTAAGACACCCAGCGCATAGATGTCGGCCCGTTCATCTACCACGGTTCCCGTAGCATGTTGCTCGGGAGCCATGTAGTAGGGAGTCCCCAGGGTGTCTTGCGCACCGGTCAATGACAGGGAGAGGTCGCCAGCCTCAGAAAGCTTGGCGAGTCCGAAGTCCGCGATTTTGAGGCAGTTCTTTGTACAGAGCAGGTTGGCAGGCTTGAGGTCCCGGTGGACGATGCCGGCCTGGTGGGCTGCTGCAAGACTTGTGCAGAGGCGGGTGAAGAGCGGGATCGCCTCGGAGGCGGGTAGCTTGCCACGGTCCTGCATCACGGTGGCGAGGTCGGGCCCTTCGACGTATTCCATCAGGATATAGAACCAGCCTTCCACCCGGCCATGGTCGTAGATTTGGATGATGTCCGGATGATTGAGCCGGGCGAGGGAGCGGGCCTCTCGCTCGAAGCGTTCAGCGAAGGCTGGATTGGTTTCATCGTCAGGGATGACCTTCAAAGCGGCGAGCCGCTCAAGGCTCAACTGGCGCACGCGATAGACGAGGCCCATGCCTCCGATGCCGAGGAGATCCTCGATGGCAAGCTGGGGGAAGAGGGGAGCCAGCTCTGCGGGGGAGATGACGGGGCGAAGATGGCGCTGTGCCGCCCCCTCCGTGAGGGTGGTCTTCGCGACGCAGACGGGGCACCAGGATTGGTCCCGGCTCTTGTGAAGAGGCCGGGTGCACTGGGGGCAGCGTTCGGGTTGCGGAGAGAGCATGGGATTTCAGAATTGAGTTTAGCCGCCCAATAAGGAGGATGACGCACGATGAGGGATGAGCCCGAGAGTCGGATTCAGGCCAGATTTCCTGAGACGCGCTGGAGCCTGGTGCGGGCGGCGGGCTCCACAGGCAGTAGTCGGGCGGACCGGGCATTGGACGAGATATGCCGTAGCTATTGGGCTCCGCTGTATGCTTTCGTGCGGCGGAATGGGCGCAGCCGCGAAGCAGCGGAGGATCTGACTCAGGATTTTCTCGCCGCGCTTCTGGCGAAGGACAGTTTCCTCTCGATACGGGAGGGTGGCGGGCGATTGCGATCTTATCTTCTCGCTGCTTTGAAGAACTTCCTCATCGATCAGGCGAGGAAGGAGAGTGCGGCCAAACGTGGCGGGACGATCTCGTTCTTGCCCGTCAACGGCGAGGGCATTGACGACACGCTCACAGACTCTGAGGAGACACCGGCGGAGGCCTTCGAGCGGCAATGGGTCTGGCAATTGATGGATGAAGCCATGGTACGATTGGAGGATGATTATCGTAGGAACGGCAAGGGCGAGTTGTTCGAGGCCTTTGTCCCGTTCCTGCAGGGTGATGCGGGGAGCAAGTTGAGGGAAGTGGGCGCTGCCCTTGGGCTGCGGGAAAGCGCGGTGAAGGTGGCAATTTTTCGCTTTCGCGAGCGTTACCGGAGCCACTTCGAACAGGCGGTGGCGGAAACGGTCGATGGACAGGACGAGCTTGAAGATGAACTGCGCTTCGTTCGCGCGGTGCTGGAGCGAGCTTGAGATTCGCCCTGAGTTGCAGCGAAATCCGCTTGCCGGGCTCTGGAACGGAGCGGTCATTTGGTGGAGGGGCTCACTCGGCCGGAAACGATGCCGACCGCTGCCATTCAATCGAAGAGCAGCGGCCGGTCAAGGGGATTGGCGACGGAAAGGGTCACTCTTCTTCCACTCGGAAAAATCGGGTGGGAGATTCCGGAGAAGGTTGGAATCCGGAGAGGTCTACCTGAATGTCCTCTTCTCCGCTCAAGCCGGTGAGACCGTCAACCTCAAGCCAGACTTGACCGTCGACCGAGGTGGTCACGCAGTAGGTCTTCCCGGTTTGGGGGCGAAAGATCAGTTCCTTTTGCTCATTCGAGAAGGAGAAGGATTGGATAAGCTTTTGGTGAGTGAGCTGAGGGGGGAGAACCTCGCCCTTCACCGTGAATGTGAACGGGGAACTCAGCGGATCGTTGGTTACGAGAGTGACCGTAGCGAGCTGCTCACCAATTTCTTCGGGTGAGAAGGTGAGGTTGAACTTGCCACCGCCATCGGGGGCGAGAGTTCCGGGCGGGGAGGAGATCGGAAAGGCTGGATGGTCGCAGGCGATACTCGTGATGGCGAGGTCGCTGTTGCCGGAATTCTTCACCAGGAAGGAGCGGGTCACTGCCTCCGCATTCTGCTCAAGCTCGCCCAAGTCGGTGCCCGTTTCAGGAGAGGTAGCGGTCGCTCCATTACCGAGCGGAAGATCAAGGGAAGCTCCACCGAAGACTTCGATAGCGGGCGCAGTGGACTCGGCGCGAAGGTTGATGAAGAAGGGGGATTGATCGATGTCGTTGCTGATGATGGCAATACTCCCTTCATATTCCCCCGGACGCGTGGGTTCGAAGCTCACCTCAAAGGCTTCGCTCTCGCCGGGGAGAACGCGGGTTGTCCTGGTATCGACCCTGAACTCGGGAATTGTTGGGGTGTAGGAGCAGAGGAGATCGTCGAGGCCGGCATTGCGGATTGTAAACGTCAGGGGCGCTCCGGGAGCGTCGCTAAACTCAACTACCGGAAAGATAGTACCTGATTCTCCTCGCGCGGGAGCATCATCGAGGAGCTCGATGCTCCCTCCGCGACCACCGAAGACCGACAGGATAGGCTCGTCCGCGACTCCACGAATTTGAAAGGTGTAAGGAGACTCGAAGCCATCGGGATCATTATGAACGATGGTGACGTTGGCGGTGTGAGTCCCCGGCGTGAGGGGATCGAAACGGAGGCGAATCTCGCCGACCGCTTGCTCATCGATGACCAAGGGGAAGACGGGCAAAGGAGGGAAGGCTACGGAGAAATTGGGGTCATCGACAGTCACGCTGAGCACGGTCAACGTGCCGCTGCCGGGGACGCCGTCGGGTTCTTCCAGATTGAGAATGCGGAAGGTGTTCTCGATGGCTCCGCCCGTCACGTTGGTCGTGCCAAAATCGGTATTATCCTCCGGACGAGGGGTGAGGTCTCCATGGCGGATGACATGCTCAAAGAGCTGGCCTCCCGCGACCTCGATCTCGGGAGCACGGGCAAAGCCTGTCAGGTTAATGAGAAAGGGGTCCTCGTTGCCATCCGGATCGTTGTTCGGAATGGAAAGGGTCGCACTCAGTTGACCACTGGCCACGGGATCGAAGGTGATGGTGAAATCATCGAAACCTCCCGCAGGGATGGATGAGGACAAGGGTTCGGAGATGTCGAAGTGGTTGCGGTCGCCTGATACCGAGATGGGTCCGGTTGTTAGAGGGATAGAACCCAGGTTCTTCACCCGGAAGGTGATGAATTTGTCGATGGGAAAGAGGGCATCAACGATGCCAAAATCGGTGCCGGTGAGAGAACTCGTAGCGGCGTTGTTAGACAGAGCTTCGCCATCGAGGAGGAGAAGCGGATTGACGAAGACCGCGATCTCGGATTCTCCGGTGGCTTCACCTTGCACCGAGAAGTTGTAGGGATCCTCACCCCCATCGGGATCGTTGTGACGAAGAGTGATGGTGGCCTCGTGAAGGCCGGTGGAAGTGGGGTGGTAGCGGACGGTGAATTCGGCAAAGCCGCCGGCTGGGATGGGAAGAGGTGGGGCGGATACGATGGAAAAATGGGGTGAGTCCTCCGAGAGAGTGACCGTGAGCGGAGTGGCGGGCAGTAGAAGACCGCTTGAGGAGCCTTGGTTCTCAATCCGGAAGACGTGGTCGCGGGGCAGCTCTGCCAAGTCCCGGCTTCCGAAGTCGGTTCCATCCGCGGAGGAAGGGATGCTATCGCCATCATTGATGCTCAGCGTGTCGCCTTCGTCGCGGACTTGGATTTCCGGTGCTTGTGCGAATCCCCGCAGAGTGAAGGTGAAGGGATCCTCGTTGGAGTCGTTTGTATTGAGCGATACCGTCGCGGTCCGGGTTCCGCTTTGTTGCGGATTGAAGGTGATGGTGAAGTCGTCGAAGGAACCCGGCGAGATAGTCGGCGCGACCCCCGATGCGGTGAACTCGTCAGAGTCGTCCGAGTAGCCAATCGTCAGAGGAGCGGAGCCGGTGTTCCGGATGCGGAAGGTTCTGGTTGCGTCGATGAGGGCCAGGGCATCAACCGTTCCGAAGTCGGTGCCCTCGGATTGGTCGACCGAGGTTTGTCCGTCGATGATCGGGTCGCCATCGCTGATGAGATTGGGACTACCGAATACCTGTATCTCGGGACTGCCCACGCCAACGCCGGTGACCCTGAAAGTGTAGGGGTTTTCGTCGCCGTCGGGATCGTTGTGGGTCAGGGTGATGGTGGCATCGTGGGTGCCGGGGACGCTAGGATTGAAGAGGATCCGGAACTCGTGAAAACCTCCCGGGGGAATTGCGAACAAGGGATCATCGAGAACGGTGAATTGGCTGGAGCTGTCACTGATGTCGACGGTGAGTCCCGTCGCGAATAGGAGACCGCTGGAGGAACCTTGGTTTTCGATTCGGAAGACTCTTTCTACGGCACCTGCCGTAACGAGAACGCTGCCAAAGTCTGTCCCATCGACTGTGTTCGGGGTGGTGTCCCCATCATTGATGTTGAGGGTGTCTCCTTCATTACGAACTTGAATTTCCGGTGCTTGCGCGAGCCCGCGCAGAGCGAAGGTGAAGGGGTTTTCGTTCGAGTCATTGGTGGTGAGAGAGACCGTCGCGGTTCTAGTGCCGCTTTGCCGGGGATTGAAGGTGATGGTGAAGTCGTCGAAAGAACCTGGAGCAATGGAGGAGGAGAGTCCTGATGCGGTGAACTCGTTCGAGTTATCGGAATACGATAAGGTCAAGGTGCCAGTGCCTGTATTCCTGATGCGAAAGGTCTTGCTGACGTCGATACCGAGGGCGTCGACTGTTCCGAAGTTTGTCCCCTCGCTGGTACTGGTCGTGGTTTGGCCATCGGAGATCGGATCGCCATCACCTAACAAGTTCGGGCTACCGAAGACCGAAATTTCCGGAACTCCCACTCCGGCTCCGGTGACTCGAAAGGTGTAGGGGTTCTCATTTCCATCGGGATCATTATTGGCAATCGAGATGGTTGCGGTGTGTGTGCCTGTGCTCGTCGGGTCGTAGCGTATCGTGAAGTCGGCGAAGCTATCTTCCGCGATGGGAAAGAGGGGTGCCGCTGTGATGCTGAAGTGGCTGGAGTTCTCGGTAATTAAAACGGTGAGGTCGCCGGTGAAGGGAAAGCCGTCCGATGGTTGCAAGTTCCGGATGCGGAAGGTGCGTTCGATGGCTCCGCCGGTGACATTGGTTGAGCCAAAGTCGGTTCCATCGGCCGACCTTGGGCTGGTGTCGCCACTGGCGATGAAGAGGTCGAGTCCATTGCCTCCCCGGACAGAAATCTCCTGTGCGGAAAGGCTGGCAGCGAGAGCAGCGATTAAGGTGATGAGCGTTGTTTTTAAGTTCATGGGATGAATGGGGTCGTTTTCCACCCCATTCCACGGACTCTTCTCGTGAAGGTTACTGGTCGAAGGAAAAAAATTTCGTCAGACCACCTCTTGATGACCTCCGGACAACCGAGCTTTAAGGCTTCCCTCGGGCAGCGAGGAAGCTAGCTTGCGGAATGATCAGATTCCTCGGGTTTGCTGTTTTCTTTCTCTCCCTTTTGACGGTGCGCGCTGGTAGCGCCGATGCTGTGATTCGTGGCAAGACCGAGTCCGGTCGCACTGAGATCGAGATTTTGGTCGGTGATATCGACGGCCTAGTTCGTTCCGTCGCGCTGACCATCGATGGAGAGAGTTACCGAATCAGCGAGGATGAAATGACCTTTCAGAGTGTCGTTCGCGATCAGGCGAACGGAGTCTATTTTTTGGTGCTGAATGCTGGGGCGAAGGAATTCCGGCTCTGGATGATTCCTGACAGCGAGAAGGTGCTGGAGAAGGATGAGAATAGCTATCGCAGCCGATTCGGAGCCGTTCTGGAAGCCACCGATCCGAGGGAGACCGATGGCTCCTTGACGCCGCGAATCACCATCGGGTGCTCGCTCGATTATGAGATCTAGCACGATGCCCAGTCCTGAGCGCGAGGGGACTAAGGTTACCGGCTCGCCGCGAAGGCGTCCCGGATGGCGGCGAGGATTTCGCTCTTGCCGGTGCCTGTTTTTGACGAGGTGAGGATGCGCTCGGGGAGGGGATTGTAATGCTCGGATAAGTCGGCCTCAATCTTGGCGATGTTCTTTGCGAGCGGGGTCTTCTTGAGCCGGTCGGTCTTCGTGAAGAGCAGGGAATGGGGTCGTCCGAGGTCGGCGAGCCAGAGGATGAAATCAAGGTCGATCTGCTGCAGGGAAATCTTGCTGTCGATGAGGATGAAGGTGTGGGCGAGGTTCTCGCGACCAGTGAAGTAGCTCTGAATCAGGTCAGTGAAGCGGTCGCGGTGCTCCTTGGAACGGCTGGCATAGCCGTAGCCCGGAAGGTCCACCAAGTGGCCGGACTTTGGGGGGACGAAGAAGTAGTTCAGAAGCTCGGTATGGCCCGGGCGGGACGAGGTCTTGGCCAGATCCTTGCGGTTGGTCAGCATGTTGAGGAGCGACGATTTCCCAACGTTCGACCGGCCGATGAAGGCGACCTCGGGCAAGGGAGTCTCGGGGCAAGACTCAAGGTCGGGTGCGGAGAGGACGAAGGATGTTTGGCTGATCTGCATGGGTAGCGAGGGACAGAGTCAAGCGAGGGATGGATCTCGTCAAGGGTGCCTTTCCCACTCACAAGAGCTCGATGGCCTAATAAAACAAGGGAGACATGATGTCTCCCTCGGCAGGTCAGTCGGGTGCGAGCGATGAATCCAAGGCCTTGCTAGGCCTCAACCCGCGAGGACTTGGTCAGCCGTGACGAAGGGCATGTTGTGTGCCGTGCCGACAGGTTCCGAGGTCAATTGTCCGGCATGCGTGCTCAAGCCATCGGCGAGAGGCTTGTTCTTCCGCATGGCTTCGAGAGGTCCGTCTGAGGCGATGGAGAGGATGTACCGCTCGGTCACGTTATTGAGAGCCTGGGTGGATGTCCTCGCATAGGCGCCGGGCATATTGGCGACGCAGTAGTGCAGAACATCTTCTTCCACGTAGGTGGGATTATCGTGAGTCGTGGGGCGGGTGGTTTCCGCGCATCCGCCTTGATCGACGGCAATATCGACAAGGACCGAGCCAGGCTGGAGCAGGCGGAGCATCTCGCGGGTAATCAGCTTCGGCGCGGCGGCACCAGGGATGAGGACCGCGCCGATAACGAGATCCACGCGGGGCAAAAGATCGGCCAGATTGGCCTCATTAGAGAACAGGGTGCGGGTGCCTGACATGGTGATGTCCAGGAATCGCATCCGCTCCATATCGATCTCGAGAATGGTGACATCCGCCCCGATCCCGGCCGCAACCCGAGCCGCATTAACGCCAGCGGTTCCCCCTCCGATGACGACAACACGGCCCGGGGCGACTCCGGGAACACCTCCCAGGAGAACTCCCCGGCCTCCCCGATGGTTGGCCAGATGATAGGAACCAACGATGGAAGCCATCCGCCCCGCGATTTCCGACATCGGCTCGAGGAGCGGCAGATGATTGCCAACCTTGACGGTCTCATAGGCAATCGAAGTGCACCCGCTCTTCACCAATCCTTCAGTCAGGGTTTGGGAAGCGGCGAGGTGCAGGTAAGTGAAAAGGGTGTGCGATTCATTGAGCATCGCAATTTCAGAAGGCTGGGGTTCCTTGACCTTCACAATGAGTTCGCCTTCTGCAAAGACGTCTTCCGCGGTCGCGACAATTTTGGCACCAGCCGTTTGATACTGCTCATCCGGGTAGGAAGCTCCGTCTCCGGCACCTTTCTGCACAAAGACCTCGTGCCCCTTGGAGACGAGGTTCTTGACCACGGCGGGGATGACCGAGACGCGGTTTTCTTGCGCTTTAATTTCTGTAGGAACGCCGATTTTCATAGATGAGTCAGTTGGATGAAAGGGGTTGTTCGTCGCCTCGATTGGCTCGCGTGGCAGACACTTGGTTGCGAGGGAGCATCAGTCCTCTCCCGACAGGGGCTGAGGTAAGGTGATGATGGTTCCGAAAGGGTTCATGAAGAGTCAATTGTGACTGGTGACGGCGGATGGTCAAGAGCGTCGCGGTGGATGATTCCTCCTCCATGCTGGACGGGGTCATATTGCGCTCATCAGTGCCGCTTTGAAAAGCCTCAAAAGACGTCGATTCCTCAAACGAGGCAATCGTTATGTTAGATGACCGAGGTGACCACCTTGCTCTGTAATCCCATTGCCGAGCCAGCTCTTTGTGCAGGCGAAGAGGATTGGTCGCCAAGGTCTGATAGAGTAATTGGTTAGAAACCCTTGCCAGCTCCGCAGTGAGGCCAGCTCTTGGCGTGATCCGGCCTTTGGCTTCTCCCTCTTCACCCGCCGACGACCGCTGAGCCGTTCGCACGCACCGGCCTGCGGAAAGCGCGTCCCGGGCGCTATCGGCGGTGGTGAACTTGAAGGATTCAGTCATCGTAAGATTAGCGGATGATACGGGAAGCTGACGGATCGTCTTGGCTTGTTCCTGATGATTTTCTAGCGAAAGTGAATAGAAAAGGAGATGATGAGTAAAATTGCTACGGAGTAAGGGCTGAGTGGGCCCATTGCGGGAACATGTCAGAGCCTTCCGTTGGCATTTCGCTGGGCTGGTTTAGGAAAAGGGTTGGGGCACAACCTGTTTCGTATGTTTTCTCAAGCTTTGCGCGATATCTCCAGGCCTTCGCATGCCGAGATCCTTGAGACGCTGAAGTGCTCGGAAGGGATGCCAATTTCGGATTTGGCTCGTGAGCTGGGGATGAGCTACATGGGGGTGAAGCAGCACTGCGTCAACCTCGAGAAGAAAGGCTATTTGGAGAGTTGGCGCGTCCCCCGCGAGGAAGCGGGGGTGGGGAGACCCGAGAAGCTCTATCGGCTCACCGAAAAGGCCGAGCCCCTTTTTCCGCAAGCCGGGGTCGATCTGACGCTCTCCTTCATGGAGGCGATCGGCCTGCAATATGGGGAGACCATGCCGGAGAAGCTGCTCTTTCGCTACTTCCAGGATCGGAGGGAAGAGTGGCAGAAGAAGCTAACAAGCGCTCAGTCACTACTTGAGCGGTGCAGCCGTTTTGTCGACCTTTGGGAGAAGGCCGGTGCCTCCGCGACGATTCATCATACCCCCCTGGAAGGGCTGCGCATTGAGGAGTTTCACAATCCGATGAAGAGAATCTACGCTCGCTATCCTGGCGCCCGTCGCTTTGAGCAGCAGATGATGGAGCAGCTACTCCGGACCAAGGTCACTTTGGAGGAGCGGAAGGTGGGGAAGGCTGGTAAGCGTTTGCTCTACCTGTTGGAGAGTCTCTAAGGATGGTTGCCGGTTCCGCAAGCCGACTCATGGGCGGGTTGGCTCTCATCGTTTGTTCGGATAATGCGCGGCGGTGTGCTCCATGATCGGAGACAGACCGTGGTGGCAGTGAGGCCATTGGGGAACCCGTTGGGAAATCAGGAAAAAGCCAACCGGCGATCGAGGGAGCGGTATTGAATTGCTTCCATGATTTGGGGTGCTCCGATGTGTTCTTCTCCAGCCAGATCGGCCAGGGTACGGGCGACCTTGAGGATGCGGTCGTGAGCCCGCCCGGAGAAATTGAGCTGCTCCATCGCCTGTTCAAGCAGGCGCGAGGATTCGGCATCCAGCTGGCAATGCTCCCTGACCTGTCGGGCCGGCATTGCGGCATTCACAAGGAGCCCCTCCTGCTTGGTAAAGCGCTGGGCCTGCACCTCGCGGGCGCGGATTACCCGCTCGCGAATCGGAGTGGACTTCTCTCCGGTGACGGCGGCAGACAGTTCCTTGTATTCCACGAGAGGCACCTCGACGTGGAGATCAATTCGATCAAGCAGGGGGCCGGAGATGCGTTGGCGGTAGTTCTCCACCTGTCTGGGCGAGCAACGGCAGTCGCGGCGCGGGTCGCCGAAGAAGCCGCAGGGGCAGGGGTTGAGAGCGGCCACGACCACGCAGCGGCTGGGGAAGCAGAGGGAGCCGGCAGCCCGGGTAATGGTCACCTCGCCATCTTCGAGGGGTTGGCGGAGCACCTCTAGAGTTGACCGGCGGAATTCCGGCAATTCGTCAAGGAAGAGGACGCCATTATGAGCAAGCGAGATCTCGCCCGGCCCGGGATTGGAGCCTCCGCCAAGCAGCCCGGCATCGGAGATGGTGTGGTGGGGAGCGCGGAAGGGGCGGGTGGTG
The DNA here is from genome assembly GCA_030673895.1 of Verrucomicrobiota bacterium JB023. GTDB lineage: Bacteria > Verrucomicrobiota > Verrucomicrobiia > Verrucomicrobiales > Akkermansiaceae > Roseibacillus. Next base: position 97,916 of record JAUTCR010000059.1, on the reverse strand, counting down.
AGAAAGGAATTTTTCGTATCGAGCAATCCGGCGATGGAGTGAATCTTGGTTGTCTCAATGGCTTCATCTTCGCTCATGTCGGGCATGATGGTGGGGATGCGCTTGGCGAGCATCGACTTGCCAGTGCCCGGCGGACCCACCATCAGGAGATTGTGACCTCCCGCGACGGCGACCTCGAGAGCCCGTTTGACGTGAGCTTGGCCCTTCACGTCCTCGAAGTCGACCTGGTAGCTGCGCTGGGAATTGAAGAAGGCCTGCCGGTCGAGAACATAAGGTTTGATCTCTTGCTCTCCCGTGAGGAAGCGGAAGGCTTCATTGAGATGGGTGATGGGAAAGACTTGCACCCCATCCGCGATGGCAGCCTCAGCCGCATTGGCGGCGGGCACGAGAAGGCGGGTGCGACCCTGGCGTTTCGCCTCGATGGCGATGGAGAGGGCCCCCTTGACCGGGCGCACCGAGCCGTCGAGGGATAGCTCGCCGACTATGCAGTATTCCTCTTCTTGGGGAAAGGCGACCTCCATGCCGCAGGCGGCCATGGCCAAGGCGATGGGGAGATCAAAAGAAGGGCCCTCCTTCTTGAGGTCGGCGGGGGCCAGATTGATGGTGTGGGAATGGGCCCCCTTGAGAGCGGACGAACTGAGAGCGGAGAGGACCCGCATGGTGGACTCCCGCACGGCGGCATCCGGGAGGCCGACGAGGATATGGGTGGGCTTCTCCGCCTCGCGTCCGTTGACTTCGACCTCGACTTCCACGGCATCCACGCCACGGAGAGCGGCAGAGAACAAGCGGGTGATCATGGCGCGATCATGGAAAAGCGTCGACCACAAAGCAAGGAGGAAGGTGGTTTTTTGAACAATTGTCGAGAGGGGGATGGAACGAGGTTGCCAAGCCAAATGGCCCCGGCGACGATTCCCCTAATGGCCGTTCTTCTCGGTAACCCAGATGGAGAGGCTGGCCGTGCCCCTGGCGAGGTCGATGGAGTCGACCCGCACGTGGCTTACGGGTTGATAAGTGCGCTGGCAGAGGTCGGCAAGGAGGTCGTCCCGGCGCTCGGGAGCAAGGAGGTCAAGCCGGTCGTAATCGACGGATTGCTTCTTGCGCTTGAGAGGTTCCGCAGGGTCAACGGTGACTTTGCTCGCCTTGGCTCCATTGACCAAGCGTTCACCAAAAAGGGAGGCGCCGACGATGAGGGAATTGACCGCGAGCAACTCGAGGTAACTCGTTTTCCGGTTCGACAGCGCATTGATCACGGCCAGGCCGACGACGATGAAGAGATAGGTCAAATCCTTGGTCCGGATGGACTCTGTCCGGTAGCGCAGGACGCCAAAGATGGCGAAGAGGCCGAGAGCCATCCCGAGCCCCAGTTCGAGCTTCTTCATCGCGAAGCAGATAAAGAAGACCGTGATATTCAGCATCATCGCCGTGAAGGCGAACTCGCGATCACGACCGTTGGGCTGCCAGGCGAAGCGGATGACGAGCCCGAGGAAGAGGACGTCATGGAGGAAGCGAAAGGCGAGCTTGAGAAGGTCGTTATCGTAGAAAGGGATGTCGATGAGCGCGAACATGGGGACGGAGACGGGGAGGGGGTGGTCAGCGGGCGAGAATGAAGTCGCGGCGTTTCTCCGCGAATTGATAGAGCGTGCCCGTGGGGGAGGTGGCCTTGAGGAAGTCCGCGTCGCTGGAGAGCTTGCGGGTGTCATCTTCCAGTGCGTCCCGGATCAGTTCGCGATACTTGGCCACCTTCGGTCCAAGGTTGTCCCAGGCGAGTTGCTCCTCGGCGATCTCGCGCACGTAGCTGAGATAGCGTTCCCGCAGGGCGGGGACTTGCAGGAGTCGGCTGCGAAGTGGCTTGCGGGCGTCATCGAGTCCGGTCAAGGGATCCGTCTGTGAGCCATTGCTTCCTCGTCCGTGGGAGAGGCGGAAGGACTCGTTCATATCATGGGGGATGATGTGGAAGCGGCCATCCTTGTCACGAAAGATGTAGTAGTCGCTGGCGCGGGTCCAGTAGCCGTCGCTGTTGCCTAGAACGATGTCGTAGGCGAGGAACCAAAGTGTTTCATCAATGGCGAGCAGAGGTTCGAGTTCCTGTTCAAGCTGATCCAAGGGCGTTTCATTGAGCACTTCGCAGAGCTCGATGAGGGCGTTCCAAGCTTTTTTGCCATCGTTGGACTTCATGTCGTAGCGCTCGAGGTAGGGGGCAAGCTCATCACCGTCATAGGCCAAGCCGCCATCGCCACGCGGGCTGCCGGGGACTTTCCAGCGTGTCCCCTTGGAGGAGCCGTAGTTCTCCTCGGTGAAGTTTTTATCGAATTGCTGCACGCTGACATAGACGCCCCAGTATTCGCCATTGACGACGACTTTGACGAAGTTGGCCTTGGGTACCGGCATGTGTTCGCCGGCAAGCTCGGAGTAGAGAACGGTGCTCATCAGCGATGAGTCGCCGTTGCTATTGAGCAGGTTCATGTTCTTGTAGCCATAGAGGCGCTGATCGTCATCTACTAAGTCGAGGGTGAGATTGAAAGAGCGCTTGTGTCCGGCCGGGATGCGAAAGTAGGAAGAGGCTCCCCGGAAGGAGACGCCGACGCCGGAGTAGCTTTTGCCATCGACAGTCAGTTCGGCGGGAACGTCGACATCGGTGAATTTGAAGTCCTGCAGCTCGCTCTCCCAATCCTCGTTCTCGAAGGTGAGGAAGAGGGTGCGGAAGGTGTCGGGATCATAGAGCGAAGCGTCGGGATAGGTGGCGACCTCATCCGGTGAGACGGCAGGTCCGGGGGAAGATGGCGGAAGGTTGTTACCGCGGCCTCCGCGACGACGCTGATTGGGTGCGTCGGCTTGTTTAGCCTTCAGCGCGGCGCGGGCTTCCGCGCGCTCTTCCTGATTGAGCCAGCCATCGTCATTCTTATCGTAGTCGTCAACCAGATCGACGTCTTCGGTATCGGGGCCGCCTCCGGGGCGTCCAGCTCCTCCATTGCCGCCGGGTCCGCGTGAGCCTGGGGGCGGAGGCCCGTCCGGAGGCCCTTGGCCCGGGCTGAATTGCGCGGAGGACAATTGGATGGAGGCGAGGAAGGTGAGCGGGAGGGTGAGGAAAGTGGTCAAGCGCATCATCAATAAATGGGTTTCTCTGATCTTGTTGATGGAGAGTAACCCTTGCGTGACGAAAAAGTTGCAAAGAAAGCGGAGGTCGACTCAGGACTTCCTCTTTTGACAAAAGGTCACTCCAAGCGCGAACCAAGCCCCAATCAGGAGCAAGCCGCCGAGCGGGGTGATGGGGCCTAGCCACGAAACGCCTTCCACCAAGCAAAGGAGATAGATGCTACCGGAGAAGAGCAGGATGCCGAGAAGCAAGCTCCAGGCAATCTTACGATAGCCCGCCATGGCCACCACCAATGCGAGGATGGAGTGGGTGAGGTGATAGAGAGCTGCCGTATTCCATGACTCCAGGTGACCTGCGGATTCGAGAGTATCGTGAAGGGCGTGAGCAGCAAGGGCTCCCAAGATGACAGCAAGGCCTCCCGAGAAGGCGGAGAGCGCGTTGACCAGGTTGGTTTTCATGAGGCGGCAGCTTAGGCGGAAAAGGAGCGAGGTTAAGCCCGAACTTTTCTCCGATTGGGGTGACCCCTCTTGCGTTGCTTACTGAAGCAATGAGAGGGGAAGCTTTTCATTCCCCTGTAAGCAGGGTGATTGTTGGGTTTATGAGTCAATAAACCCAACAAAAACCTTGGCGTGCAAAGCTGGCATTATCCGGCGAATTGCATTGCGTCCGCACCGGGGCTTCCCTAGTAGTTGGGCAGAATATGAAAAGAAGTCTGCCGTTTTTCTTATCTGCCGGTTTGATGGCCGGGTTGGTTGCCACGCCCTTGTTCGCTGCCTCAGAGGGGGTGCAGGAGATCGCCTTGGCATCGGTTACTGGTCAAGTTGAGATGCCGGCCAAGGTGCCTGAGGAGATCGATACTGAAGGGCTCGATTTGAGTGAAGCGCTCGTTATGTTGGAGGGGAAATACGAGCGGCCTCGCATCCCTTATCCGGAGAACTGGAAGGAGATGGCTCCCAAGGAGCGCATCGCCTGGCGGGATGAGTTCATGAAGACGAAAGAGTACGAGGAGTATGTTGAGAAGGCGGAAGCAGCGCGTGCTGCCCGCCCGGTCTTCACCACCAGTTTGAAGGAAGATGGCTCCTTTGTCTTCGAGGGAATCAAGCCGTCTTGGTATCAGCTGAGCATCATGATCGGCCGCGAGGGCATGGAGGGAAAACCAACTCCACGCACCGCACGGGCCTGGGCCTTGCATCAGTTCATCATCGAGGAGGGGGAAAGCCAGTTCGATGTGGGGACGAAGACACTGAAGCTGCAGAATGTGGTCCTGCCCGGAGATGAAGCTCCCGAGTGGGTTGGCACCGATTATGAGGGGAATGAGGTGAAGCTCTCGGACTACGAAGGCAAGTACGTGCTCTTCGACTTCTGGGCCACCTGGTGCGGTCCTTGCATCGGCGAGATTCCTAACCTCAAGGAAGTTTACAAGGAGTTCGGAGGTGACCGCTTCACCGTCGTCGGCCTCAGCATCGATAACAAGATCGAGCTGCCAATCAAATTTGAGCAGAAGAATCCTTCACCCTACGAACATGTCTTCCTGGGCAAGGGGGCACGAGGCGCGAATGCACAACGAGCCTATGGGGTCAGCGGCATTCCATCGATTTGGCTGATTGGTCCGGATGGCGACGTCATCGCCCGTGACCTTCGTGGCAAGGGAATCAAGGAGGCTGTTCGTGCCGCCTTGGCCGAAGAAAAGAGTTAAGGCTCGCCAAACCTTTCCTGCCAAGAGAGAGGGGAAGTAGAGGAGCAGGTTTCCCGCCGGGGAACCTGCTTTTTGCATTATTGGGACGGTGGTGAAGCGCCATTTCGGGGGCCTTACAGACAATCAATTTGTTAGAGCCGATTTACCTTGTAAGTTGATAGCAACTGGCTTGCTTGGGGGCCGTGAAACCCATCACAGTTTTTAGTTTGTTCGGGCTGGGTCTGACTTCTGCCCACGAGGAGATCACCTCCGATGTGTATCAAGTGGACGAGGTCGTCGTGACTGGCAAGGCCGAGGATGTCATTGGTGAAGCTGCGACCGCCACCCAAGGCCAAGCCAACCGGGAGGAGCTGAGCCAACGGCCATTCCTCCGCCGGGGTGAGCTGCTCGAGGTCGTCCCGGGTGTCGTCATCACCCAGCATGCTGGTGGCGGTAAGGCCAATCAGTACTTCGTCCGCGGCTACAATCTCGACCACGGAACGGATTTCAATATCTCCGTGGATGGTATGCCGGCGAATTACCGCACCCACGCGCACGGCCAGGGATATGCTGATTTGAATTTCATCGTCCCCGAGTTCGTCCAGCGGCTTGATTACTTCAAGGGCCCCTTCTTCGCCGACCACGGCGATCTCTCGACGGCCGGGGGCGCGGAATACACCTTGGTCCCGTATCTCGAGGAGGGCATCGCGAGCTTTTCCTACGGTGAGAACGATTACTATCGTATCCTGTTAGGCGATAGCTGGGAGGCTGGAGTCGGCACCTTGACCCTGGGCGGTGAATACACTCATGAGGACGGTCCTTGGGTGAAGGGGAATGACTACAACCGCTACAATGGCTTTATGAAGTGGCACGCGGGCGACGAAGAGAATTTCCTCAGTGTCACCGCTCTTCTCCACGATGGTGATTGGGATTCGAGTGACCAGATTCCTTCACGGGCCGTCGAGGACGGAACCATCGACCGCTTCGGCGCTATTGATGACACCACCGGCGGCGATACCGAGCGGCAGACCCTCTCCATGAAGATGAAGCGAACCGAGGGAGACTTTATCGTCCGCTCCGAGGCTTGGGTGGGACGCTACGCCCTTAACCTGTTTTCAAACTTCACCTACTTCACCGATCCGGTGAATGGCGATCAGTTCGAGCAAGACGAGGAGCGCATCTTCGCGGGCTTGAATGTTGCCGTTGATTGGCTGCATGGCATCGGCTCGTTGCAAAGCCGCAGTACTCTGGGCTTCCAGACGCAACACGATTGGATCGATGACATCGGTCTCTATCCGACTACGGCCACTTCCCGCACGGGCGTCACCAATGTGGATGACGTCTATCAGGCCAGCTACGGAGTCTATCTGAAGAATGAAACCCAAGTGACTGATTGGGCTCGCCTGATTATGGGTGCGCGGGGCGACATCTTTTACTTCGACGTCGAGAGCCAGGACAACCCGGCGGATACGGGGGATAAATGGGACGCGATCTTCAGCCCCAAGGCGGGCTTGGTTTTGGGACCTTGGAACGAGACCGAGCTGTATCTTAATGCTGGCATGGGCTTCCATAGTAACGATGCCCGGGGAGTCACGGCGGCGGTGGATCCCGTTGACGCCTTGGTAAGGACCCGCGGTGCGGAAGTCGGGGTGCGCACGCGCGCGATCGAGAACGTGACGGCCAGTGTCGGCCTCTGGTGGCTGGATAGCGACAGTGAGCTGGTTTATGTGGGAGACGAGGGGACGACCGAGGCGGGCCCTGCGAGTGAGCGGTATGGTGTGGAAGCTGCAGTCTATTGGCGGCCCAATGAGTGCCTCACCTTCGACGCCGAGTATGCGTGGAGCTTCGCGAGAGCAGACGTGCCAAATGGCGAATTCGATAAAATTGACAATGCCGTTCCGCACATGGCGAGTGCGGGGGTGACTGTCGGCGGCGAGCTGGGCTGGTTCGGGAGCTTGCGCGGGCGCTACTTCTCGCCTCGTCCCTTGTTAGGCGAGGATGATATGGTGAAGTCCCGTGAGAGTATTCAGGTGAATGGCCGCCTCGGCTATCGCTGGGACCAGCTTGAGGTGTCCTTGGATGTGCTCAATATCCTCGACCGCAAGGATCGTGATATCGAGTACTACTACGAGAGCCAACTGGCGAACGAAACCTCACCCGTGCAAGACTTGCACTACCATCCTGCCGAACCTCGGCAGGTTCGGGCCAATGTGACCTATCATTGGTAAGCTCTTTCTCGAGCGAGATCGTTTTGATTGGAACCCGGGAGGAGACTCCCGGGTTTTTTGTTTGCTGGGTGAGAGCTTCAGACCTCACTCCGGTCAAGGCATGGTGATGAGGAAGTGCCAGAAGATACTCTTCCCATTGCGGTCGAAGATCTCAAAAGACAGTTCGTAGTCTCCTTGCTCGTTGGCTTGGCTGCCAAGGAACTTCACGCCTTCGGTCTCTTCATCCGCGACGAACCATTCCTGCAAGTCATCGCTGAAATAGAGGTCAATGGTGACTCCATCCTCAATGGCTTCGCTGCGGGCGGTGAGAGTGAGGCTACCGTCAGGCTGGCGAACGGGTTGGAAGGCGTCGTCGCCGAAGGTGAAGTCGATGATGTCGGGCCTCCCGTTTTCGTTCCGGTCTTGATCGGCATCTGCGGCGATCCCTTGCTCATTGGCCCACACTTGGAAGTTGCTCGGCTGGAAGGTCATTTCTACAGAATCCATGATCGGCGACACCCCGGGAACGACGGTGTCGTCGATTCGAAATTCAAATTGAAAGCCATAGCCGGCGGAAAGATTGCTCAAGTCCAGGCCCGCGGGGGTCAGGGTGACGACCCGGATATAGTTTGGGGTATAATCGTATTGTTCGGAGATGGTTTCCCATGAGGTCCATTCGTCGATGGTGCCATCTCCATCGGTATCAACGCCCGCCCGGGCTTCCACGCCTTCCACCCAAGGACCCGGGCTGACGTAGTCGGTGTCTTGTTGGGTAATGAGGTAGAACTGCCCTTCGGCAAAGCCGACGGTCGGGTCGGGGTGCCCGGCGTGCATCTCTCCGGTGAACTCGAACTCCTCGTAGATGGAATCGCTGGCGAAGCGGGCCAGCTTGATGCCCTCGCCATGAGGGTCGTAATCTCCGAAGAGAAAGAAGCGGGAGCCAATCTTGACCGATGTCCAATCCCCGAACGCATCTTGTGCAGGTGTGTGGATTTCGTAAGTTTCATTGGGGACATTGGGATGATCGTAGGTGCCGAAGGTGCCCGTCGGCGTGGTGCGGTGGTCGACGGCTGGTTGGTGCTTGTTTTCGGTGAAGCCATTGATGCCGTCGGGGCTGCTCGTATGGCCGGCGAGAGGCGAGTCCCAGGAGTGCGTCCGGGCATTGATCGGGCTCCAGTCCTCATAGATCATGTGCCAAAGCCCGTCCTCATCGTTCCGGATGAGGCTGTTATCAGAGCCGCTTGCCTCTTTGATGAAGACGAAGCCGTAGTCGATACCCGGGACGCCGTCGTCGAGATCGTCGTCGACGAAGAGGCGGGGCGTGTGGTCATTGAAGTAATCGGAATAGATGTAGAAATTGCCATCGACATATTCCGCCGTCGTGACCCAGCGCCCGGTTGTGGCCGGGGTGACGGGGCCGCGATAGGTCCAGTTCTCCATGTCCTCGCTGTGCCAGGCCGCGTAGTAGTTGTTCGAGTGATCCCGTGCGAGGAGGTAGTAATTGTCCGGGCCCACCGGGACGAGGACGGGGGCATCATTCGCCCCGTCTGGCTGCACGTCGGGGATAGCAGTCCAATTGTCCCAGGCAGGGGATTGGGTGAAGGTGAGCGACTTCGCTTTTCTCTTCCCCGAGAGGGTGAAGAGGGTGCTGGTGAATTGGGAAGATGCCCCGGTTGGTTCGGCGTATCCGTCTTCCAGTTTCAGACTGCTGACCACTGCGGAGGCTGCGGCCCAATCCTCCTCATCGTCGATCAACCAGCGCTCACCGAAATCCGCGAGGCATTGGGTGGTGAAGGTGTTAGAAGCCGAGTTGCCTGCTCCGTCCGCATCAAGATCAGTCACTGAATCTGCCGGAAGGGAGACCTCGACAGCTCCTTGCGCCGAAGCAGTCACCAAGGCGGACCAATAGCGGCCCGAGCCCGAGGTCCCGGAGACGGTGCCATTGACGACTGCGAAATCGTCATCTGTTAGGCCGCTGACCTCCTCGGAGAAAGTGAGATAAATCGTGTAGTCCGGCACGGTGGTCTCTAGCTGGCTATAGATGGTGACGCTGGGGATGTCCGGCTCGCTGTAGGCGACGATTAGTTCATTGGATGCCGAGTTAATCACCTCGTCGCCATCGGTATCAGTGACGCGACCGGCAGGGAGAGAGAGGACGACCTCACCGTCGCTCAGCGGAGTGACGAGCAGGGTGTAAGTCGATCCCGAGCCCGCAAGGGACGAAAGGGAGGCATTGGAGCTGGCGAAGTCGGTCACCTCCAAGCCGGTGACCGCTTCGGTGAAGGAGACCGTCACGTCGAAGGGTTGGTTGACGGTTGAGGCATCGGTCGTTAGAGAAACTTCGGGTTGGTCGGCACCGGGCGCGAGGTGGAAAACGTTGAGCAGGTTGGAGGCGAGGTTCTCGTTGGTGTCGCCATCCGTATCAATGACAGAGGCCGCGGGGAGGAAGAGGGTGACTTCTCCATTGGCGAGGGGGATAATACTAAGAGTGTAGTAGGTTTCGTTCCCGCTCAAGCTTCCCGGGCTGACCTGGCCGTTGGTGACTTGGAAGTCTGCTTCCTCTAATCCGCTAACCGCTTCGGAGAAGGAGAGCTCGACTGGGAACGGGCCGGAAGCGGTGGGAGCATCGGCGGAGAGTGTGGGCATCGGGCGAGAGCTGGTCTCCCTGATCTGGTAGGCATTGAGGTGGGCGTTCCCAAAGGAGGGGGATTCCAGCGTTAGTGTTTGCGTGCTGCCGTCGGCGGTGAAGGTGCCGCGCGCATGCTGCCCGGTGGAAGAGAGGGTGACCTGATTTCCCTGTCCATCTCCGACCGGTGTCTCGCGGTTGGTAAAACGGGAGTCAACGAACCAAACCTGGATATCATAGGTGGTTCCCGGGGTCAGCAGGCGATTGCCCACGCTCAAGGTTACCGTATTGGTGCCGCCGCCGTAGTCGATCTGACTCAGGAGCTGGTCATAGCCATCATCGCCGGTACTCCCGGTGAACGAATCAATATTTGTGCTTTGGGGGAGAAGGTCGGTCTTGGCCAAGAAGGTCGTGCCGAGGATGGTGACGTTGGCGGCTGCGGTGCCGCCAAGGTTATAGGCTTCGATGAGGGTGCCGGTTTGATTCACGTCGTCTCTCGAGACGATGTCCCGGGCTTCTCCCCATGTGATCTCCGCAGCTTGCAGACCGGGAATGAGGAGTGGAAGGGAGAAGGCGAGCGTGGCAAGTTTCATCGAATCGTGAGCTAGTGGGATTTTGTCAATGCCTCCTCGTCAGGCTCTTGGGTTAAACAAGGCCGACCGTGGTTGAGGAGGGTAGTTAATTAAAGAGGGAGCCCACTCGGGGAGACAAGGGGATTCGATTGCGCCGGGGTCGTTGCCAGTTTAATCCGCTATCTTTGGGGCGAGTTGAGCCATTCCGAGGTCGGGTCAAGATAGCTTTGGATGAAGAGTTGCAGAAGTCGTGAGTGAGGCGAGTCTGTCGCGATGCAGGATATCGCGATCATCGGTGCGGGAGTGGCGGGAATGGCTGCGGCTTATGAGCTGACGAAGGCCGGCTATCGGGTCGTCGTATTCGAGAAAAGTCGGGGAGTCTCAGGACGAGCGGCAACCCGCCGCCGGGAGGGGCTGCATTTCGACCATGGAGCCAACTTTTTCCGCACCGATGACCCCGAAGTCGACAGCTTGGTCCATCAAGTTCTTCCCACGGACGAGCTGATTGAGATTGCTGGTGATGTCTGCACCTTCGACGGTGACTCCCGGATTAAGCGCGGGGATCCTGCCCAGAATGCGCGTCCCAAATACTCCTACCGCGCGGGCATCAGCACCTTGGGCAAGCTCTTGAGGCAAGAGGCCGCGGTCGAGGTGCGGACCCAGGTGCGCATCCACTCGCTGGCGAGGGAGGGAGGCGCGTGGCTGCTCCTTGCCGAGGGAGGGGAGTCGTTGGGTATTTTCTCGCGCGTGGTGATCACCGCACCCGCCCCCCAGGCGGCTCGTATCCTGGAGGCCAGTTCCGTGGATGCGGACTATCGCGAAGAGGTGATCAGCTCCCTTCTTCAAGTGCCTTACCGACCGCAATTCTCCTTCATTCTAGGCTACTCCTCGCGGATTGAGCGCCCGCTCGATTGCTATGCATTGGTCAATGAGGACGGGCAGCATGCGGTCTCTTGGCTAAGCTTTGAGGAGGATAAGGCCGGCCACGTGCCGGAGGGTGAGAGTGTCCTCATTGTGCAGATGGCCACCGCTTGGTCAGCGGCGCGATTGGAGGAATCCCGGGAGAAGCTGTTGGCTGAAGTTCTGACCGAGGCGCGCAAGCTCGTTCCAAAGCTACCAGAGGAGCCTGCGTGGTGGGACAGCCAGCGGTGGATGCTCGCTCGTCCCGAGGGAGTGCTTCAGGGTGAGGGGCTTCGCCTTGCCGAGGCGGCGGGGCTCTTCTTTTCGGGTGATGGAACGACGGGGAAGGCGCGAATTTCCATGGCTTTGCGCTCGGGTTTGGAGACGGCGAGGGCGATCATCGCGGACGACGTCCGCTAGAGGGCCGAGAGGACGGGGAGCGGGCGGAGACAGTCTTCACATTGACCTTGCACGCAGCCGTCCACCGTGTTGAGGATGCGCCCCCGTTGGTATGGCAAAGGATGTGACAGCTGAGGACTTGGTCGCGGTGTTGGCGCAGCACGAGCGTTTCGTGTTGGTGAGTCATCTGCGGCCCGATGGTGATGCCATCGGTTCCATGTTGGGTCTGGGCCTGATGCTGGAGGCGATGGGTAAGGAGGTGGTCTATCTTAATGAGGATGGTGTGCCTGGCAACCTGGCCTTCCTGGATGCCGGTCAGCGGGTGCGGCGCTCACGAGAGGTGAAGGTGCTGGATTGCGATGTCTTCATTGCTCTCGACACAGCGAATCAGGAGCGCCTTGGAGATACCGCCTTGGCGCGGAAGCCGGAGAAGGCCTTGGGGGTGACGATTGATCATCACATCACCAATGAGCGTTACGGCGATCTGGTCTGGGTGGATGATCAAGCCCCCGCGACCGCGCAGATGGTCTGGGAACTGGCCAAGGCCGGAGGTTGGGAGATTCCCGCCGAGGCAAGGACCGCTCTCTATGTGGGAGCTTCCACCGACACGGGCTCCTTCCAGTATGCGAATACGACAGCCCGCACGCATGAGATGGCGGCTGATTTGCTCGCCGCCGGGCTCGATGTCGCCGAGGTCAATCGCCTCACTTATCACAACTTTCCTTATCGCCGGGTGCAGCTGCTCACCTCTCTTCTAGCGACCTTGCAGCGTAGCGACGATGGCCGCCTTGCTTGGTGGAGCCTGACCTTGGCGATGAAAAAAGAGGCGGGTTACCAGCCTGGGGACTCGGAGGGATTGGTCGACGTGATGCGCGGCATTGATGAGGTGGTGGCCTGTGTCTTTTTCGAGGAGATCAGTGATGGGACGATACGTGTTTCCATGCGCTCGAAGGATGCCTCGGTGAATGTGAGCGAGGTTTGCGGGAGCTTCGGAGGGGGAGGACATATTTTGGCGGCGGGGGCCCGTTTGGAGGGCCCCTTGGAAGAGGCTCGGCAGCGAGTGCTGGCGGAGCTGGGTCGGGCTGCGGCCTGAGCGTGAAGCCAATGAAGTTTTGGGATCGAAATGAATAGAGAAGAGATCATGCAGAGCGGGGTTCTCCTCGTGGACAAGGAGCCGGGAATGACGTCCCACGATGTGGTGGCTATCGCTCGCCGGTCGTTGGGGATTAAGAAAATTGGCCATTGCGGGACCTTGGATCCGATGGCGACCGGGCTGCTTATGCTGGTGGTGGGCAAGGCGACGAAGATCCAGGATCTTCTCATGAGTGAGGATAAGGAGTATGTGGGCACGCTTTCCTTGGGAGCGACCACCAGCACTCAGGATAAAGAGGGCGAGATCCTCGAAGAACGCTCTACCGAGGAAGTCACCGAGGAGGCCGTGCGGGCTGCCTTTGGCGAGTTCACCGGGGAATTTGAGCAAATCCCCCCCATGGTATCTGCCATCAAGAAGGATGGCGTGCCGCTTTATAAATTGGCTCGCAAAGGGCAGGAAGTGAAGCGGGATCCCCGGCAGGTCTATGTGACCGGCTACGAGATCACCCGCATCGATCTGCCGGAGGTCGACTTCGTGGTGAATTGCTCCAAGGGCTTTTACGTGCGGACCTACGCCCACGATATCGGGCAGACGCTTTCTTGCGGCGGTCACTTGAGTGCCTTGCGCCGGACTCGCTCAGGCAAATTCAACCTCGAGCGGGCCATCTCCGTGCAGCAACTGAAGGAAGGAGAGCGCTCCGAGCTATTCAATTCCTTGGTCACGCTGGCCGAGATCTCCATCATGCGGGGAGCTTGAGCCCGAAGCTCTGCCTGGGCGACCGGGTAGGTGGACGTTGCGTATCCGTGCGCCGCTGCTAGACTGCGGATCATCGCTGTGCATCAGTCAGTCTCTTCGGGATGGCCGCGGGCCGGATCCGTTCGCCACCGGGTGGCGTGCGAATACTGTGATACCCTGCATGAGGTTCTGCTCCTTCCTGAGGGGAAGGCCGCGCATTGCACAAACTGTGGGAAGCTCCTTTACCAAAACCGTCCCGAGAGTCTCCAGCGGGCCATTGCGCTCGGTGTGTCCGTGCTTTTGTTGACGGGTCTGATGATGTTTTTCCCCTTCATCAGTCTGGATGCCAAGGGGGTGGAATCCCGTATGGGGATCGTGGGCGCGGTAGTCCACATGTGGGAGGCGGGGAGTCCATTGGTTTCCCTTGCCGTGGGGCTCTTTGTCCTGGGTCTGCCAATATTTCTCGGTGCGGGGCTGCTTTTTCTTTGCCTGCCCTTGTCTCGGCGCCGGTATCTGCCGGGGATGGAGGTGGTGATGAGGCTGCTGCAGGCCACCGAGCATTGGGTGATGGTCGAGGTCTTTTTCCTCGGAGCCTTGGTCAGCTTGCTCAAGCTGGTGAAGCTGGCCAAGGTCGAGCTGGAGATCGGATTCTGGTCTATGGCGGGGCTGATGGTGTGCCTGGCCGGTGCGCTGGCAGGTATTGACCGGCTGGAGCTCTGGGACCGGATCGAGCATGCGAAGGAGAGGAGGGAGCGATGAGAGCCGTGGATGAAGGACTGGCCTCCTGCCATACCTGTGGCCGGGTGGAGAGTGCGAGCCATCACCGCTGCGGACGGTGTGGCGCGGCCTTGCATGTGCGCAAGGAAGCGAGCCTGCAGCGCTGCCTGGCCTTCGGCTTCGCCGGCATCTTGGCTTACATCCCGGCCAATGTGATGCCGATCATGATTGTGAATCAGCTCGGGATCGAGCAGGCCAATACCATTTTAGGAGGAGTTTTCACCTTTTGGCGGATGCACGCCTACCCCGTGGCGATCACGATCTTCATCGCCAGTGTCCTCATACCGGGGCTCAAGTTTGTCTCCCTCGGTTTGCTATGCGCGGCTGCAGCGGGGAAGTTGAGACTGGAGGGCCGCTTGGCTAATACGATGTATTATCTCACCGAGTTGGTCGGGCGCTGGTCCATGGTGGATGTCTTTGTGGTGGTGATCCTGGCCGGGGTGATCCAGCTGGGTAATCTGATGACCATCCAGCCCGGTGGGGCCTCGCTCGCCTTCGGGCTAATGGTGATCCTGACCATGCTCTCTGCCCATGCATTCGACCCCCGGCTAATCTGGGATAGGTTGAACAAGGAACCAATTTGACGATGAATGCTCTGAACGAAGAACCATTGCCCGAGCCTGAAGTGAAGCGGGGCCGCCGCATCAGCGTTGTCTGGATCATCCCACTCGTGGCTTTGCTTCTCGGCCTCTGGTTGGTCAAGCGCTACCAGGACGACCGGGGCGAAGTGATCATCGTGACCTTCGAGAATGCGGAGGGCTTGGAAGTGGATAAAACCAAGGTCAAATGCCGGGACGTCGAGATAGGGGAGGTGGAGGCCATTGACCTGACCGAGGATCTCAAGGTCGAGGTCGGCCTCCGGATCCGCCCCCAGCACACGCACCTGATTCGGTCAGACTCAAACTTCTGGGTGACGCGGGCCCGGATCCGGGCCGGGACGGTCTCGGGCTTGGGGACCATCCTGAGCGGAGCCTATGTCGAGGTGGAGCCCGGGGAAGCCGAGGAGACGAAGGAGTTTTTCGTCGGGCTTGAGACGCCTCCTCTGACGCCATTGACCGTGCCCGGGCTGCGGATGGAGCTCACCTGCACCGAGCCGGGCTCCGTGGGACTGGGCAGCGGGGTTTACTTCAAGAATACCTTGGTGGGCAAGGTGGAGAGCCGGACCTTCGATCCGGTCACTGAGCAAGTGACCTTCGGCATCTTCATCGAGGAGCAATTTCAGCGACTTGTCACCACCGGGAGCCGCTTCTGGATTGGCAAGGCGCTTCAGCTGAATGTGGGGGCGCAGGGAGTGGCCGTCGAGATGTCATCGGTGGAGGCGCTTTTCTCAGGTAAGATTTCCTTCGACGTGCCCGATGGCGCGGACCGAGGTCAGCCGGTGGAGGAGGGGGACCGAGTCATCCTCTACGCCAGTGAGCAAGAGGCGGAGGCCAGCTCCTTTGTCGCGGCGGCGGAGCTCTTGCTCCTTCTCAAGCAATCGGTGAGAGGGCTCTCGGAAGGAGCTGCCGTCGAGTATCGAGGCCTCCGGGTCGGCCGCGTGCAGCGCATCGCCTACGATTTGGTGACGGATAACGAAGTGACTGAAACCCCGGTTCTCATTGCGCTCAACCAGCATCTATTGGAGAAGCATTTCCCTCCCGCGCTTGTGGATGAGGGAGGGGATGGCCTGCTACAGGCCTTGCAAGATGGCCTGAAGGCCTCCCTAAAATCCAGTAACCTACTCACCGGACAGGTGTTCGTGGACTTGGACTACTATCCCGATCTCCCGGTGGAAAAGTTCGCGATGGTGGGCAGTTACCCTGTCCTTCCCACAGTTGAGACGGGTCTGGAGAGACTGGAAGATCGGCTGGCTGCGGTGCTCGACAAGATCAACGACCTTCCCCTGGAGTCTCTGCTTGCCGAGGTGGAAGCCACTGCCGGTGACGCGCGCAACACGATGCAGACGATGAACCGGGCGCTGGCGGGAAGCGAGAGCGTGATGCTGGAGTCCCAGCTTACCCTGCGCGATATGCAGAGCACCTTGGCCTCGCTCGAGGAGATTCTGGACGACGATTCCACCCGCGCCATCCCGGCCGATATCCGCGAGACCCTGGCTCAGGTGCGGGATGGCTTGAAGCCGTTATCCAACGAAGGCCAGGTCTATGGCGACCTCCGCCGCACGCTGGATGAAATGCGCGCTGCTCTCCGCTCGGTGGAGCGGATGACGGACACCATCAGCGAGAAGCCCAATTCTCTCCTTTTTGGTCGCGACCGTTCGAGCAAACTGATCCCGCGAGCCAAACGTTGAACGATGAAATTCCCTCTCTGCTTCCTCCCCCTCGCGCTGTTGTGGCTCTCCGCATGTGCTCCAACGACGCAGTACTACGTCCTCTCCGCAGCCGGTTCGGCTCCTGCCGGAGGTTTGTTGACCCTGGGTGTCGGACCAGTGACGCTGGCCCCTTACCTGACCGAGCGTCCGAACCTGGTTTTCAAGAGTTCGGCGAACCGGCTGGAATTCTCCACGGAGCACGAGTGGGCGGGCGAACTTGAAGATGACTTCACCCGCGTCTTGGGCATCGGTCTGGGTCGGCACGTTGGCACCGGCCGTATCCGCTACTACCCGTGGGACCGGGAGAGCGAGCTCGATTACCAAATCACGGTCGACGTGACTCGTCTCCACGGCACCCATGATGGAGAAGCCGTGCTGGAGGCTGCTTGGCGAGTCTATGCCTTGCCGGAGAGCCGTCTCATTGCCTCGCGGAACACCACCTTGCGGGAAGACCTGCAGGTTGATGGCTTCGAGGAATTGGCCGCCGCCGAAAGCCGTTTGATTGACCGATTGGCCGACGTCATTGCTCGTTCGCTGAAATTTCCCTGAATTGCGCCTGCCCGCAGCGACGTTATACTGAGCAAGATGGCAGGAGGCTATTCATGGGAAAAGTCCAAGGGCGAGAGCTGGAATCCGCGGAGCACGACCGGTGGGAACGGCTTCGCGGTGGTGACGGCAACGCTGGCGGGCCTGATCGTGTTCGGCTTGCTCATCTTCGGGCTGGATCGGGTGTCTCTCTGGCTCGGCATCGCCAAGCCGGTGGAAATCCGGACCCAGCAGGTGCAGGTCAATGAGATTGAACTGAATGCGGAGCCGCTGCCGGAAGTCGTTCCCGAAGAAATCGTCCCACCGGAAGAAACGACCAGCGAGCTCTTGGCGGAAATCGAGGAGCTGATCCCCGAGCTTGATGAGACTGAGCTGGATATTTCGCCCGAGATTGAGAGGCCGGAGCTCGCCCTGGAGTCAAGTGTGCCGCTGGATTCCGGAGAAGAGTTTGGCACCTTGCTCGAACCCGTAGCCGCCCCGGAAGTCAGCCATGTGCTTGACCAGATAGGCCGCACCGAGAATCTCTTCCAAGAGGCATCGAGTGGCCAAGTGGTGATCGAGGAAGGTTCGGTGAAAGCAGACATCGTCGATCCGGACGAGTTTCTCAGTGATATGACGGAGAAGGGGAGCGGCGGCCTTTCCGACGAAGGATTGCCGAGCGGCTACGCGAGTATTGATGGCCTCCTACAGATGGCGACAGGCGAGCTGACGCGCAGCCGGGCGGCTCTGCCGAGTGATTTGCTCTTCGAGTATGACAGCGCGGACCTCAAAGAGACGGCACGATTCGGACTCATGAAGCTCGCCATGCTCATTGATCGCAATCCTGAGATGTATTGCATTCTCGAGGGGCACACGGACCTCTACGGAGGGGAGGCCTACAATCTCGAGCTTTCTCGACGGAGGGCCGCTGCGGTGAAGAATTGGCTGGTCAATTCAATGATGCTCAGTGGCAATCGCATCATCGTGGTCGGCTACGGGAAAGCCCGGCCCAAGGTCCGGACGGGGAGCATCACCGAGCAGGCTCTCAATCGACGGGTGGACATTCTGATGCGGAAGGATTTGCCTGCCGAATTGACCAAGCAACCTGCTCCCGTCGAGGTGGCCGCGCCCGAGAAGGCGCCCATCCCGGCCCAGCCGGTTGAGCGGACTCCCATCCCCGCGCAGCCAGTGGAGGAGAAGATCATTCCTGCCATTCCCGTCGAGGAGGATGAGCCACTGCGGGCCATCCCTGTCGAGGAAGAGCCTCCGCCCGCGCCAAAGGTCGACGAGGTTAAGGAGAAAGAGCCGATCCGCGCGATTCCGGTGGAATAGATCGTCGGCAATGCGGCCCCTAAAAAAAACGCGGCCGGTCACCCGGTCGCGTCATTGAATCGAGATTTGAGCGGTGGTCGCCGCGCAATCAAAGCTCCTGCGCGATCAGATCCTCGAAGGTCTGGCGCTTGCGAATGACCTTGGCTTCCGCGCCATCGACAAGAATCTCGGCGGGGAGCGGGCGGGAGTTGTAGGTCGAGCCCATGACAGCGCCATAAGCGCCTGCGGACATCAGCGCGAGAAGTTCTCCCTCCTGGAAGTCAGGCAGACTGCGATCCTGGCAGAAAAAGTCTCCCGTCTCGCAAACGGGGCCCACCACGTCCGTCTTGATCGTCGAACGGGGACCGCTCTGCTGGACGGGGACGATCTCATGATAACCTTGGTAAAGTGCCGGGCGGATGAGGTCATTCATCCCCGCGTCGACGATCTTAAAAGTCTTCGCGCTGCCCTTCTTCTCATAGAGGCAACGGGTGAGCATCACGCCGGCATTGCCAACAATAAAGCGGCCGGGCTCGAGTAAAATCTTCAGCCCAAGAGGCTTGAGGATTGGGACGATTGCCTCGGCATAAGCTGCGGCGGTGAGCGGGCGTTGGTCGGGCTCGAAGGAGTCCCACCAGTCTTCCGAGCCGGACTCCAGAGCCGGGTCGTAAACGATGCCGATGCCTCCGCCGATGGAGAAGAATTCGATGCCGTGGGTCTGCTTGAGTTCGGCCGCGAGAGGCGCGACCTTGGTCACCGCATCCAGGAAGGGTTGGTGCGAGGTCAGCTGGGAGCCGATGTGCATCTGGAGCCCCTTGAGGAGAATATTGGAGAGATTCTCCGCATTCTCATAGACCTCCGGAATGCGCTCGAAATCGATGCCAAACTTGTTCTCCGCCTTGCCGGTGGAGATGTATTTGTGCGTTTTGGCATCGACGTTGGGATTCACCCGGATGGAGACAGGAGCGATTTTCCCCATCTCGGATGCGACCTGATTGATAAACTGTAATTCGGCTTCGCTCTCGACATTGAAGGCGTGAATGCCGAGTTCGAGGGCGTATTCAATCTCCTCGCGAGTCTTTCCCACGCCAGCGAAGGTGCACTTCGCGGGATCGCCGCCCGCCTTGACCACCCGGAAGAGTTCTCCGCCGGAGACGATGTCAAAGGACGCTCCTTGCTCACCGAGGAGAGAAAGGATGTGAATGTTGGAATTCGCTTTGACGGCGAAAGCAATCTCGTGGTCGAGCGGGGCGAGAGCCTCATCAAGGCGGCGGTAGTGGTCGCGGATGGTGTTGGCGGAATAGACGAAGAGGGGAGTGCCATGCTCATCCGCGAGATTGCGGAGGGAGACTTTCTCGGCATGCAGGGTGTTTTCGTGAAAAGAGAAATCGTGCATTTGGTCGGCGGGAAGTTCGCGAATAAAGGGGAAGGGGGCAAGGCAAAGTCGAGGGGGGCGCGTTTTCGGCCCTTGGAGGGCCCGGGTCGAGCGGTTGGACGACACGAATCGGTGAAAGAGGGAATGGACAGAAGGGAGAGAATGAAGACAATGCGTGAGAAGAGATGATCGGCATTATGGATTCCGGAGTCGGGGGCCTGTCGGTCTGGCGTGAGGTCAGGGCCCTCCTGCCAGGCGAGGACTTGGTCTACGTGGGTGATTCGGCCTTTTGCCCTTACGGAGCCAAGCCGCCGGAGGTGTTGCGGGAGCGGGTGGGAGGTATCGTCCGCTATCTCATCAGTCGGGAGGCCGAGGTGATCGTTCTTGCCTGTAATTCAGCCACCATCCAAGCTATCGAGTGGTGCCGGGAGACCTGGCCGGAGATCGCCTTCGTTGGGATGGAGCCAGGAGTGAAGCCGGCAGTCGCCGCCAGTCGGAGCCGCATCATTGGCGTGCTCGCTACCGAGGCCAGTCTGACGGGCGAGATGTTTGCCCGTTTGGTCGAGCGATGTGGTGAGGGTTGTCGCATCCTCACGCAGGCTTGTCCCCGCTTCGTGGAGCTGGTCGAGGAGGGGAGGCTAAGCGGGGAGGAAGCTCAGTCCGCGGTGCGGGAGTACGTCGAGCCTTTGGCTTCCGAGGGAGCGGACGTTCTCGTGCTGGGTTGCACCCATTATCCTTTTCTTAAGCAGGAGGTTGCCCGGCTTTATCCGGGGATGACCTTGATTGATACAGGCTTGGCCGTGGCCAGGCGGGTGAAGGATGTGCTCCGACTCAAGCGAAGTGGGCCGGGAAGCGGGCAGGGGGGAACTGCCTTTTTGACTAGCGGGGATCCGGACGTTCTTAAGAGGCTTCTCCCCGTTCTCCTCGGTCGCGCAGAAGATCCCGATCTGGTTATCTCGGGTTTGGAGCCTTCGCTCTTTTCTCAAGAAGCGCAGCAGATTCCCTCTTAATTGTCTCTGAGTGCCCCTCGAAGGGAGCATGCCGGCACCACGGCGGGCTCGGCGAAACTCTTGCGCCGGAGATTCAACCCCCTTGGCTTTTGACGAAGAGGTAGACGACCCCTGCAAGGAGCGCAGCCCCGGCGAAGGAGAGGATGACTTGAAGGTCCCGGTTGAAGAGTCCTTGGTTTCCTGGGCGCCGTCCCGTTCCTCCGGTGGCTCGGGTCGGAGCGGCTTCCTTCTTGGCATATTCCCAGCTACGGAAATTCATGTCCGAAGCCTTGATCTGATGACTGCCCTGGGTTGGGCCAATATTTTTATTCAAGTTGGGACTGAACGATGGCGTTGTTTTTTTCATAATTAAAAAGTTAAAATTTATTACGCTTGATATTTATCAAAAGTATATGTCTAATTGAGCTGAAGCAAGGCAGTTACGGTGCCAAGTTCGTTACTGCGAGAAAAAAATGGAAATTCCTCGAGTCGGGACGCATTTGTCTGCTTGACGGCAATGGAAGGTCCATGCAGCCTTCGCCCCCCTTTCAAGAGCATGGCAGCAAAAATTTACACAGACAAAGACGCGGACCTCTCGGTGCTGGAAGGCAAGAAGCTCGCGGTAATCGGATTCGGTTCGCAGGGCCATGCCCACGCCCTGAACCTTAAGGACAGTGGTTGTGAGGTCATCATTGGTCTCTACGCCAATTCGAAATCACGCGAGGTTGCCGAGAACCTTGGTTTCCAGGTGATGGATACCGCAGACGCAGTGAAAGCTGCGGACGTTATCTTCATCGGTGTCCCGGATACCGTGATTCCTGCTGTTTACGAGGCAGACGTCGCGCCCAATCTCTCCGAAGGCAAATGCCTTCTCTTCTCTCACGGCTTCGCTGTTCACTTCGAGACGATCACCGTCCCGGATAACATCGATGTGATCATGGTCGCTCCCAAGGGGCCCGGCCACACCGTCCGCAGCCAGTTCGTTGATGGCAAGGGCGTGCCTGCTCTGATTGCGGTCAAGAATGACGCCAGCGGTTCAGCCAAGGACATCGCCCTCGCATGGGCCAAGGGTGTCGGCGGAACGCGCGCCGGGGTTTTCGAGACCAACTTCCGCGAAGAGACCGTGACGGACCTCTTCGGTGAGCAGTGCGTTCTCTGCGGTGGCGCCAGCGCCCTTGTTAAGGCCGGCTTCGAGACCTTGACCGAGGCAGGTTACCAGCCCGAGATGGCTTACTTCGAATGCTTGCACGAGCTGAAGCTGATCGTCGACCTCATGATTGAGAGCGGCATCGCAGGCATGCGTTTCTCGATTTCTGAAACGGCAGAATATGGAGACGTCACCGTTGGACCCAAGATCATTGACGCCTCTGTCAAAGAGCGTATGAAAGAGCAGCTCAAGGCCATCGAGGCTGGAGAGTTTGCCAAAGAGTGGACCGACGAGTATAATGGCGGCAATGAAAACTTTAACGCCATCCGCAAGAGCGAAGCGCAGCACCCGATTGAAGAAGTCGGGAAGAAGCTTCGGAGCATGATGAGCTGGTTGGACGCCAAGGATGTGGCGGAAGGCCAGAGCCAGGCGAGCTACATCTCTGGTTCCAAGTAAAGTTTTAAGATATTCATCGACTTTGGGGATACGCCTGTGGGGACAGGCCCCCAATACAAAGCCGCGTGGTGGGGGCCACGCGGCTTTACTTTTTCCGTCGAAAAGCTGTTAGTCCAAGCTTTTAGCTGCGTATGGGCAAGGATTGCCTTGAGGTGAAGCCTGATTTGTTCAGACTCCGCGCTAGGCTTTACAAAAACCTGCACAAAAAACCTAAAACACTATCAATGACTAAAGCAAATGAAGTAAATCGCAGTCGTCTCCTCTGGGCAGGATTCGTGGCGATCTTGGCGGCCGGAGTCGGTTTCGGAGTCCGGGGCGGTATCTATGGCAACTGGGCGCAAGAATTCGGCTTCTCGGGAGCGCAGATGGGGATGATCGGGGGCGCGGTGTTCACGGGATTCTGCTTCGGCATCATCGTGGGCGGAGTGGTGGTCGACAAATTGGGCTATGGCAAAATTGTCTTGGCTGCCTTCGTTTGCCATATGATTTCCGCGCTAGTGACCTTCGGCGCAGCCGAGGGACAAAGCACCGAAACTGCATTCAATTTCCTCTATTGGGGGACCTTCATTTTTGGCCTCGGTCACGGGGCTTTGGAAGCGGTTTCCAATCCTCTGGTAGCGACTCTTTACCCGAACAAGCGCACCCATTACCTCAACATTCTCCACGCAAGTTGGCCGTTGGGTATGGTTGTCGGTGGTTTGATTGGCTGGTTCCTCGGAAGTGGCGCTGATGCTTGGCATTGGAAATGGCAGTATGCTCTTTTCCTCGTTCCTACTTTCGCATGGGGCATCATGTTCTTCGGTCAGAAGTACCCTCAATCCGAGGCTTCTGCCCAAGGTCTTTCCTTTGCGCAAATGTTCCGTCAGGTCGGTTACCTGAGTGGTGCCGTCGTCTGCTTCCTCCTCGCGCTTTTCGCACGGGATACCGTGAACACCCTTACTGCGCCCGGCAGCGTGCTTCCTACCGTCGCCGCCTTCGTGGTGGGAATTGGCCTCTTTGCATTTACTCTCAAGCTCACCGGCGGGTACGCTGGAAGCGTCCTGCTCTTTTTCCTCTTCATCGCCCACGTGCTGGTCGGTGCGGTAGAGCTCGGCACCGATGGTTGGATCCAGAATATCACCGGAGTTCTTCTTAACCCAACTCAGGGTAAAATCCTCTTCGTGGTCACCTCCTTGTTGATGTTTGTTCTTCGCTTCGGTGCGGACGCGATTGAGAAAAACCTGCGCATGAGCCCCGTGAGCTTGCTCCTGGCCTGTGCGATTTTCGCGGTCATTGGCTTGAACATGATTGCCGCTGTGACTGGATTCGGTTTCGCGCTGGGCGCGGTTGCCGTTTACGCCGTGGGCAAGACTTTCTTCTGGCCGACCATGTTGGCGGTTGTTGGTGACCGTTTTCCTTCCACAGGTGCGGTGGCCATGAGCTTGATGGGTGGCGTGGGCATGATGTCTGCCGGTCTCATTGGTAACGTCGGTCTGGGATACCTGAAAGACCGTTATTCCGTCGACGAGCTGCAAAGCGCCAACGCGGCTCTGTATGCAGAATACAAGAGTGAAGGAGACCCAAGCTCGTTCTTTGGAATCGGTGAAGTGCAGCCGCTTGATGGCGCGAAATTGGAAGTTGCCAAGAGCGCGGAAGAGCCTACTGCCGAACAAACTGCGGTTATCGAGGCGGACGTGCGTGGAGCCCGTAGTGTCTTGAGGACCGATTCGCTCATCCCTGCCGCGATGGCTCTCATCTATCTCGGAATGCTGTTCTACTTCAAGAAGATCGGGGGATACAAGCCTCTCACGATTGCAGAGGAAGAAGGGCAGAAGGTGGCCAAGGCCGCTGCCGCGCATGCGGGCGAGGCCTAATCGCGTTGCGACAATTTCGTTTTTCAATAAGCGGCTTCCTGGTGAGGGAGGCCGCTTTTTGTTTGCAACCGGGGCCTATTCGAGAAGGTCGGCAAGCATGCCACTGACCACTTGGCGGGTGATTTCCAAGGATTCGGCACTGAGGATGCCGATGTTATCGCGCTCCGTGTGCCACCAATTGGATGCGCTGAAATCACCGATTAAGTCGATGGTCGGGATGCCGGCCTGATTGAGAGGCACGTGGTCATCAATGATGGGGCCTCGCGCGACCCCGAAGTGGTCGTCGTGGCCCAGCTGCTTGGCCTGCTTCTGCATGAGGGTGAGCAGCTCTTTGGGAGAGTCACTCGGGACCTTGATGGAGAGATTCTTATGCCCCACCATATCGAGAAGAATGCCGAACTCCGGCTTGCGGCTGGTGGCCCGCCAGCGCGCGGCATAGGCCTTGGAGCCATAGAGGCCGTCGTAGGGTGTGATGTTTTCCTGCAGCGCCTCCTCGCCATCGAAGAAGATGATTTCCATACGGGCAGCCTGCTCGGGCTTCTTTGCCAATTCCTCTGCCAAGGTCACGATGAGGCCGCAGGCGCTTGCGGCGTCGTCGGCTCCCAGGAAGCGTTTGTTGGGGTAGAGCTTCGAGTCGATGTGAGCGCAGAGCAGGCCGTCGATTTTCTGAGTCCAGACCTTGTCGGGTTGCCCGGAGGGGAAGCGGGCGATGAGATTGGTGAAGCTCCGTTCGCCGTAGGGAGTGCGGGCAGTAAAGGTTTGCGTGCCAACCACCCAGCCTGATTTTTTCAGTTCGCCGCTCACATATTGGCGGACCTTGTTGAGCGCGCTGGACCCTGGCGGACGAGGGCCGAAGGAGAGTATGGCCTCGGTATGGGCCATGGGCGAGCCCTTCGGGTAGGAGCTGGTGAGCTGGCTTGACGGTTCGCTTTTCTTATCGCAAGCGACGAGGGCAAGGGCGAGGAGGATGAGAGCGCGGTGCACCCGGCGAGAGAATCAGAAGAGGGGGACGGATTGCCAGCAATCTTTGCAAGTTCCGGACAGGCGTCCTGCCGGCTGAACGGTAATCGGCGCGGAGCGGTCGACGAACGCAATTAATCGAGATTGACGCCGATAATTTCGAGCACCCGGTTGAGGTCGTCGTCTCCGTAGTATTCGATTTCGATGCGACCTTTCTTGAGATTGATCTGCGTCTGAAACTTCTGGCGCAGCTTTGATTGAATCTGACGGTAAAGAGCTTCCTTCTCTGGATCCGGTTCGTTGGCTTTCGCCTTCTTGCGCTGGGCGCCATTGGTCTCGCGGTGGAAGTCTTGAATCAACTTCTCGGTCGCCCGGACGGTGAGCTTGCGACGGATGACTTCTTGCGCCGCCACTTTTTGTGCCTTGCCGTCCTTGAGAGAGAGGATGGCTTTGGCATGTCCGACGGAGATTGTTCCTTGGGCCACGAGGGGCTGGACGTCCTTGTGCAGGTCGAGCAGGCGCATCGAGTTGGCCACGGAAGCGCGTGATTTGCCGACAGTTTTGGCGATTTCCTCCTGCTTGAGCCCGAACTCGCGAGCGAGGCGGACGTAGCCGGAGGCTTCCTCCATGGGATTGAGATCGGCTCGTTGAAGGTTCTCGATGAGAGCCATCTCCAAGACCTCGCGGTCGGTCGCCTCCCGCTCGATGACCGGCACTTTGTCCAGACCGACCTTCTTCGAGGCTCGCCAACGTCGTTCACCTGCAATCAGTTCCAGCTTGCCGTCGACAGGTCGGACAATGAGAGGCTGGATCACCCCGTGGTGGCGGATCGACTCCATGAGCTCATCGAGCTCACCTTCGACGAAATGCATGCGGGGCTGCAGAGGCGAGGGCACGACTTTATCGATCGAGACCTCCCGCACCGAGGCGGTGGCGTCTCCATCGACCACTGCAAGAGAATGGGCGGGCTGAGTCGGTGCGTTGTCGTTTCCCTTCTTGATGAGAGCGCCCAAACCCTTGCCTAACGCTTGTTTCGCCATTCCGGAAGCTTAGTGACAAATGGATGGGCTCGGGCAAAGCGGAAAAATCTAAAAATCACCTGAGACAATTCAGGGTTGACTTGGACCCGCAAGCTTGACCTAGGGCAGGGAAGGGTGCAGGGGTAGGGCATGCGAGTCCTCTTCAAGGTCCTTTTTCTCTCCATGTTTTCCGCCGGTCTGGCTTCCGGGCAGGTCGTGCTCGATTCGGATAACTCATTTGAGAGAGATGTCGTTCCGCCGGAGATCCTCGCCGAGGCGACCCGCGAGGTGCAGACCCTCGGGAATGAGATTTTGAAGGGGAACATGAAGTTCGCCGTCGAGAAGATGTATCCCCGCTTCCGCAAGCAAGCGGCCAAGCGCTTCGGCGGTGAGGCAGCGGTGGAAGCCGCAGTCCTCAAGCTTTTCAACGAGCTGGCCGAGCAGGGGGTCGATTTGATCGATTTTCGCGCGGAGCCCGCCGTCTCCGGCTATCATGTGCCTTCGCACGATGAATGGCTCGTCTTTGTGCCGACGGTCAAAACCCTTCGCGGAGTCATCCCCCAGAACGGAAAAGTGGTCGTGGTCGAGTCCAGGGACTTTCAAGTTGCGGTACGCAGTCGCAAAGAAGGCTCGGAGTGGACCTTTATTAATGGTTCTGGTTTGCGCGTGCAGGAGCTCCGCCAGCTATTCCCGACCCTCCCCGCCGATAAGGATGTGTTGGGTTGGCCAGAGGTCGGAGGTCGTGTCGTGAAGTAACCTGACGGAAGATGGCAAAAAAGGACGGCCGATCGGCCAAGAAAAAGCGCAAGGCGCTCAAGAACGCAGCAGCTGCCCAGCGACAGCTTGAGAAGCTCAAAAAGCGGGGCCAAAGCAAGTGGGTGGAGGTGCGCGATTCTGAAATCCACGGACGGGGAGTCTATGCTGCCATGGACATCCCGGAGGAGACTCGCATCGTCGAGTACGTTGGAGAGAAGATCGACAAGGAAGAGAGCGAGCGACGGGCTTGGGCCCAAATCGACAGGGCGAAGGAGACGGGCGATGCCGCAGTTTACATCTTCACTCTCAATGAGGAATGGGATCTCGATGGGAGCGTCGAGTGGAACATCGCGCGCCTCATCAACCATTCTTGTGACCCCAATTGCGAAGCTTATACGGAGGAGGATCGCATCTTCATCTACGCCAAGCGTGACTTGAAGAAGGGCGAAGAGTTAAGTTTTGATTACGGGTTCGACCTCGAGTGCTACGAGGACCATCCTTGTCGCTGTGGCTCCGACAATTGCGTGGGCTATATCGTGAGCCAAGAGCAGTGGGATGAGCTGGAGAAGCTCACGAAGAAGAAAAAGAAGAAGGCGGCGAAGTCTTGAAAGAGACAAAGGCCGGAGCAGAAAACGTTGGAAATGATGATGAAAAAGATTGTGAGATGGGTGAGCGCGGCGCTCCTGGGGCTCGGCTCGGTGGGAGCTTCCCCTGAGAATGCGGCGTCGATCGTCGCTGCCTTTGAGCAGGAGCGGGATGACTGGACCCGGCGAATCAATGCTGCGGAGACGGTGGAAGATCGTCGCGCATTGTGGGAGCAGGCTCCGGATACGAGGGTCTTTGGCGAGCGGATGCTGCGCGAGATGGACGACTTTTGGTCGAAGGAATGGACCTTGGATTACTCACCCAAGTTGATTCAGCTCGCTCCTCGCTACGTCAAGGAGCCGTCTCCCTATCGTCCTGACAAGACGCCGTTGGGAGTGATTCGCGATTCAGCGGAGCGATTTCATTTCACGAGTGAGAAGATTGGCGATTTGGCGGTCTCGCTTGTCATGGTTGATAATGGTCCGAAGACGCGGGAACTGATCGAGCGGCTGGAAGCAACTCATGCGAGCAAGAAGGTCCAAGGGCAGGCCGCTTTGGCTCTCGCCATGTTGCTGGGTGAAGCGGGTGGCAACGCCGAACTCAACGCGCGGCGTTTGAAGTTGATTGAGAAAGCCATCATTAATTCCGCTCAAGCTGATGCTGCCGGCATGCCGGTGGCGGAGCGCGCGCAGGCTCTCATTAAGCAGATCACCACCTTGGAGAAGGGCATGCAGGCCCCCGATTTGCTGGGCTGGAATGTCTCTGGTGATGCCCTGCGCCTCAGTGATTACCGGGGTAAGCCCGTGGCCCTCGTCTTCTGGCATGCCCGGATGCAGGCCGCCGAAGAGACGGTGGAATACCTGCGCGGTATCCAAGAACGTCTGGTTCCCAAGGGAATCGTCGTTCTGGGAGTGGCCTGCGAAAGCACGACTGCTCTACGCTCTTATGTGAAAGAAGGGACGGTGACTTGGGAGAATTTTGTCGATCCCAAGAGTGAGCTAGCCAAGATCTATCAGGTGAATCGTTACCCGATGGCTTGGGTTCTCGACCAAAATGGCCGGGTGGCCTACCGTGGCGTTCCCGGTGCCTTCATGGACCTGACCGCGGAAGCGTTGCTGAAAGAGTAGTCTCTCTGTCTCTTGCATGAAGCCTAGCGCGCGTCGGAAAAACGAGTTCAGCTATCTCCCGGAGAATTTCGGGATCGAGGAAGAACTGGTGGACCAGCTGGGTGTTCGCCCGGGGCATCAGCGGTGCATTGAAGGGGAGAACGAGTTGCTGCTCGTGGTGCATGAGGTTCCGAAGGCTAAGGAGCCGGAGCGCGACGCCTTGTTCTTCTGGAAGACCGGTGAGGGTCAATGGCTCGGCGCGGAGGGAAGCAGCGGGCTCAAGGCTCTCTCGGACTTGCTACGGCGCTATGCGCGCACCATCGACGCCCACGAGGAGACCATCGATGAGGCGGATACCGCCGAAGAGGTCTTCGGCATTGTTCGCCATGCCAGCCCCTTGGCTCGCTCCCTACGCAACATGGTGGCTGCCCTGCAGCAGACGCTGAATCATGACGATGAGGATCGGACGGTGAGGAATCTCTTGGACCGGGCGCGCGAGTTGGAGCGGGCGGCGGAGCTCTTGCTCTCCGATGCGAGGGACACACTGAGCTTCTGGCAGGCCGAGAGCGCGGAGGAACAGAGCGAGCATTCCGAGAGACTCAACAAGATTCTCTTTCGCCTCAATCTTCTCGCTGGCTTCTTTCTCCCGGTGGTTGCCTTATCCGGCTTGTTCGGGATGAACGTCAATCTGCCGCCCTTCGTGCGGAATTCGTTCTACGTGATCCTCTCTCTCGGTCTTTTAGCCGGGGTGATGACGGTGACCTTCGCGACGAGAAAAAGATGAACTCTCCAATCAGGGCTTAGCTACTGATTCTTTCGTAGATTGCCGGTGCGGATTCCGGAGGCTCGGGGGAGATGACGATGCTCTCCTTGAAGGCTTGGAGCGCGAGACGAGCGTCGTCCTCCGAGCGGGCATGAATGCGGGCCAGGGGCGTCCCGGGGCTCACTTTGTGACCAAGGGGCAGGAAGCCATCGAAGCCGACCCGGTGGTCGATGGTCTGCTCGGCGCGCGTGCGACCGCCTCCCAACTGAACCACCGCCAAGCCCAGAGAGCGGGTGTGGTAAGAGGAGAGATACCCTTCTTCCTCCGCCAATGCGGGGAGGATGACGGGAGCGGCAGGGAGATGGGACTCGGGGCGCTCCATCAGATCGGCGGGGCCTCCCAGGCTACGGACCATGAGCGCGAAGCGTTCCGCGGCTTGGCCGGAATCCAGAGCCTGCTGCAGCTTGGCGAGAGCCTCGCTATCATTCCGAGCGAGCCCGGAGGTTTGCAGGACTTCGGAGCAGAGAGCGAAGGTGACTTCCTTGAGCCGCTCGTTGACGCACTCGTTCTTTAGGAAGCGGATAGCCTCCAAGACTTCGATGGCATTCCCTGCACTGGCAGCGAGGGGCTGGTTCATATCCGTGAGCAGCGCGGTGGTGGGTGTGCCAGCCTTACTGGCGACCTCGGCAATGCTCTGGGCCAAGCGACGAGATTCCTCGTAGGTGGGCATGAAGGCTCCATTGCCCGCCTTAACGTCCATGACCAGGGCGTCGAGTCCGGCTGCCAGTTTCTTGGAAAGGATGGAGGCGGTGATGAGGCCGATGTTCTCAACCGTGGCAGTGATGTCGCGGGTGGCGTAGAAGCGCTTGTCCGCAGGTGCGAGGCAGGCTGTCTGCCCAATGATGGCGACCCCGGCCTGCTGCACGGTGTGGCGGAAGAGCCCGTTGTCTGGAGTGCTCTGGTAGCCGGGGATGGAGTCGAGCTTGTCGAGGGTGCCCCCGGTGTGGCCGAGCCCGCGCCCGGATATCATGGGCACATAGCCTCCGCAGGCTGCGAGCAGCGGTCCCAGCATGAGGGAGACCACATCACCCACGCCGCCGGTGGAGTGCTTGTCGATGACGGGGCCGGGCAGATTGAGTGAAGCCCATTCCATCACCTCACCGGTATCCCTCATCGCGAGGGTGAGGGCCGCGCACTCGTCCGCGTCCAAGTGTTGGAAAAAGACGGCCATCGCAAAGGCCGCCACCTGGCCTTCGGTGATTGAGCCGTCGGCGATGCCTTGGGCAAAGTAACGGAGCTCGTCGGTAGACAGTTTGCTGCCGTCGCGCTTCTTGCGAATGATTTCCTGAGGTAGCATGGCCTTGTTAGGAGAAAAATTGAACCACGACGAATTTCCACAAGGCCCCGCCGAGCCAGATGCCGACGATGCCCATGACCCCGGCCAAGACCGGAGGAGCGGGCAAGGGGAGCTTGATCGCGCTAAAAAGGAAGCCGACCAAAAGGCCGGCTAAGAGGGAAAGGAGAATCTCATTCATGCGATGAGAGACTCTACCTCCCTGCTCCCGAACCGCGAGGAACGGGAGCGACATGATGAGAGAGAGGTGAAGGATCAGTCCTTGGGAAGGGAACCCCACCAGTCTTCATTGGGCTGGTAGTCAGGCTCCAGAAAGGCTGCGGCCTGCTTCTCGAGGCGAGCCTTGTGCACGGTGTGCATGCGGTGAAGGTATTCCTTCTTCCGCTCGGGATCGAAGCGGGGATCCTTCGGTGGGAACTTGGCCTTGGTGTCGATCTGGAACTGAAGCAACTTGGCGACGAGATCCTTGACCTTATCCGGGTGCTCCTCGGCGAGGTTGTTTTGCTCGCCGATATCCTCGGCCAGATTGTAGAGCTCGAGCCGGCCATCTTCCAAGTATTGGATCAGCTTCCAGTCACCCTCACGGATGATGGAAGAAGGCTCACCGCCCTGATTGCCAAAGTGTGGGTAATGCCAGAAGAGGGCGCGCTCGGGGATGGAGCCCTCGCCGGAGAGAAGGGGCTTGAGGGAAACCCCGTCGACGTGGCTTTCCGGGAGGAGAGGAAGCCCTGCGAGATCGAGCAAGGTCGGGAAGAAGTCGGTCCCGGTAGCAGGGACATCGGTAGTGGACCCAGGCTTGGTCACGCCGGGGACCTTGAAGTAAAGGGGGGCGCGGATGCCACCCTCCCATTGACGGCCCTTGCCTCCACGGAAGGGAAGGCAGGCGGTCGCCTTGCCATCACCAGCGGACACGCCGCCATTGTCACCGGTGAAGATGACGATGGTATCGTTCTCCAAGCCCAGCTCGGAGATGGTGTCCAGAACGTTGCCCACGGCGTCGTCGAGAATCTCCATCATGCCGGCATAGACGGGGTGGTCCTGCACTTGGCGGACGGGAGAGGTGCGGTCGATGATGAAGCGGTCGCCCTCATGTGGATTCTTAGCCGCCTTGTCGCGGTACTTGGACCAAAGTTCTTTCGTCGACTGGATGGGGCTGTGGACGGTATAGAAGGAGAGGTAGGCGAGGAAGGGTTGCTCGGCGTTCGACTCTTGGTGCTTTTTGATTGTTTCGCTGGTTTGCTCGGCGAGCCAGAGGGTGAGATTGGTGCCCGGCTCCGGCTCCTCGGGGATGCGGGGATTCTCGAAGGGGGCGAAGAAGCCCGCAGGCGGTTGGCCGCGGTGGTGGCCGGCGACGTTGACGTCGAATCCGTGGTGCTCGGGGAAGTTCTCCTTATCTGTGAGCGCGTTCAGGTGCCACTTGCCGAAGAACCAGGTGGCGTAGCCTCCAGCTTTGAGTGCCTCGGGCAAGGTGGTCAGCTCCTGCGGCAGGTTGCGCACATATTCAGCAGGCATGACGGGGTCATTCCGCTTCCAGTCGAGACCGGTGGGAGCACCGATGTAGTCAGTGATCCCGACGCGGGGCGGGTATTGGCCGGTCATGATCGAGGCGCGGGAAGGGGAGCAGACCTGGCAGGTGGAGTACCCGTTGGTGAAGCGCATCGACTCTTTGGCAAGTTGGCTGATGCGTGGGGTCTCGTAAAAGGTCGAGCCCTCGATGGTGAGGTCCTGGATGCCCAGATCGTCAACGAGGAAGAAGACGATGTTGGGCTTCTTGTCTGCCATGAGCAGGGACGCGGAGGCGAGGAGGAGAAGAAGTGGCTTCATGAAATGTAGGTTGCGCGCGGAGGCGACGGCTTGTTCTTTCTGTATAGCAAACATTAAGTTTGCCAATTGTGTCTCGGTTACTTGGTGGGCAGTTGTATTCTTTCGGTCTTTTGTGGGGAAATTGGAAGGTCGTCAGATTGAGCGATTCGCGATGACCTTCCGATAGTAGTCGACCTCCGGGCTAGGGACACGCTTGAGATCGGGATCGGTATCCATGGCGATGTGGTAGAGGCCAAAGTCGGTCTGATCGGTGAAGGGGTGGCCCCACTCCCGATTGGAGGTGAGGGACCAGCAGAGGTAGGCGGAGATGGGGAGCCCGTCCGCGCAGGCTTGGGCGACCTGATCCAGGTGGACCCGCAGGTATTCTTGCCGGGTGACGCCATCGGCGATGGGGACGCAGCCATTCTCAATGATGAGAAGCTCTTGATCGGGAAACCACCGATGGAGGTGGCGGAGCGCGTGGCCGAGGCCCTCCGGCCAGACGGGGGCATTGAGGAAGCGTCCCTCTCCGGCCTCGATGAGACGGTGGAATTCATGGAGACGAGTGGTGGGGAGCCCCCAATAATAATCGAGGCCGACGAAGTCGTGGGCCCCGTGGCACTCAGCGGGACAGAGGTTCTCGGGAAGCTTGCCCTTCGAGCCGAGATACCACCAATTGGAGTTCGCGATCAGGCCGATGGTGCCCGTATAGCGCCAGACCTTGTTGATAACTCCGGCCTTGGTCTCCAGTGCCTTGATGCTGTGGGTGGGGGCCAGCTTGATGAACTCCACCTTGTCGGGATCCTCGAAGATGGCTTGGGCCACCGCCTTGGCGAGCGCTACCTCGAGGCCGGGGGTGGGGCAGCTCTCACACATGCCGGGAGCGTCCTCCCGGATGCCGACCTTCAGGCGACCGCGACGCCGGATGCGGCGCAGTCCCTCGCCATCCTTCAGCTTCGGCTTACCCACTTTCCCCGCAAAGTAGTCAGCCAGCGAGAGGGGGATGACCGTATCGCCCGTGGCTTCCTCCTCGCTTTCCACCTCGCAGGCTCCGAAATACTCGCATCGGAAATCCGCGATCACGTTGTCCACCAGATGGAGGAGTCCGCTGTGGCCGATGGGGAGGCCAACGGCGTGAGTCTCGCGGGTGAGCCCCTTGACGAGGAGCCGGAAGCGGTCCTTGTCACCCAATTGATCAGGTAGGATGAGGAGTTCATCCCCGTAAATTGCGCTCACCTCGCCGGAGGTGAGAGCTTGTCTGGCCTTCTCAACATGATTGAAGCGGACCAGCTCACAGCCGTCCGGCAAGTGAGTGGTTGCGATTTTTCCCACTCCGGTTTCGCCCACGTAGGCGGCCTTTTTCCCCGCCAAGTCATCAAGGTCTTGGATGGAGGAGTCGGCCAGCACGATGATGGCCTTGCCGGTCACGGCGTAGGGCGTCGAGTAGCTGAGGCGATGATGGCTCTCGGAGGTGAGGCCCCCGATCACGATGTCCACCTTCGCCCGCTCGGTGATGAGGGGCTCGGCCATGCTGAAGCGATACATCGCGCGGAGGAGCCATTCCCTGCGCAGTTGATTGTCGAGAAAGTTCTGGAGCCAGGGAGGGAATCCCGTGACGAGTGGATTGACCCCGACCTTGGCCTCGGGACGTAGCTCCTTAATGCACACCCGGGCCCGGGTGTGGGCGAGGAAGAGATTGGGAATCAGCTTGCCCAGAGCCTCCGCCTCACCAGAGGCACCTGAACCGGCAGGGAGACCGGGGGGCATGTAATAGCGGTTCTGCCACCAAGGTTTGATGAAGCCGTAAACGAGCTGGGTCGGCTCATTGAAGCTGACCCAGTAATCGACGAGGTCTCCGAGATGGGTGGCGACCTTCTTCGCATAGGCGGCGAACCGGTCGGGAAAGGTGGAGGCGATGAGGCCGCCCTCCCGTTCCAGCCAAACCGGCCACGTGAAGTGGACGAGGGTCACCATGACCTTCATGCCGTGGGAGCGGATTTGCTCGGCGATTTTGCGGTAATGATCGAGCGCCTCGATATTCCAAGAGCCATCGGCCTCCTGCACCCGGGCCCAGGAGATGGAGAAGCGGAAGATCTTGCAACCGAGGGAGGCAGCGCGCTCGAGGTCCTCCGGGTAGCGATGCCAGAAGTCGGCGGCTCGCTTCCGTGGCGTCAGCTTTTGGGTCTTTTCCCAGAGGTCCCAGACGTCGGGATGGTCAGGATCGTAGGCCTCAACTTGATGGTCGGCATTCGCCACGCCAAAGAGGAGGGAGTCGGGGAAAGTCACGGCGCCAGTTTCCGGGGGGAATGGGCGCTGTCAAGAAGTCGAGTGAGCAGTTCTTGGCCAATTGTTTGCGGGAAATGCTTCGCGCTTGCCACCAGGCGGGCTGAAGGCTTGCTTGAGCCCCATGAACAGGGAGAAAACAGATATCGCCGCCCTACGGCAAAATTACACCCGCGGCGGACTTGAGGTCGGGGATCTTCAGGCGAGTCCCATCGACCAATTTCAGGCCTGGATGGAAGAGGCGATCGGGCACGGATTGGTCGAGCCCAATGCCATGACCTTGGCCACGGTCGATCAGGAGGGTCAGCCAAGTGTGAGGACTGTTCTTCTCAAGGGGTTGGACGAGAGAGGGTTCCGGTTCTTCACCAATTATCGCTCGCAGAAAGGGAACGATCTGGAGGGCAACCCCAAGGCTGCTCTCTCCTTTCTCTGGCGCGAATTGGAGCGCCAGGTCAATATCACAGGCTTCGTCGAGAAAACATCCCGCGAGGAGACTGCGGACTACTTCCGGACGCGTCCCTATGGATCCCAAATCGGGGCCTGGGTGTCCGAGCGGCAGTCTGAGGCGATTGATGGTCGTGAGGTTCTCGTCGATCGCGAAAAGGCGCTCCTTGCACAATTTCCCGAGGAATCCGGCGTGCCGGTTCCGGAGTTTTGGGGCGGCTACCTTCTCGTCCCGACGAGCGTGGAGTTCTGGCAGGGCCGGGAATCGCGCCTCCACGATCGCTTGCGATATCAGCAGACTGAGGAAGGCCGCTGGCAGATTGAACGCCTCAGTCCTTGAGCGCCCCTTGTGTCGCGCGGTGGTCTGGGGCAAGTTGGCGCAATGGAAGGCTCGTCCTCAGTCGCTCGCAGTAACATCGCGGTTATCGCCATCATGGTGGGCCTCGTGTTGGTTCACGTGGCCCAGTTTTTGAGCGACAATTTTCTGGTTCATTTCTCCACCTTTCCTAATCGGATTGCGGTTGCTTGGGAGTGGGTGACATCCGGTGACTACTCCTTTTCCCGGCTATCCGTCTTCATCACGCTGCTGACCGGGCCTCTGCTCCATGCCGATCCGATTCATCTGGGAGGGAACCTTTTCTTCTTCTGGATCTTCGCCGCGTTGATCCGGGAGCTGCTCGGGAGTCGGTGGATGATGGCTATCGTGGCTCTCACCGCGGTAGCGGGTGCGATGGGCGACGTGGCCATGCGATGGGGGAGTCCCGTGCCTTCGCTCGGGATATCGGGCGCGGTGATGGGATTGGAAGGGGCCTACCTCGGGCTCGCGGTCCGCTGGCGCCTGCCCGACCCCTTCGTGTGGCCCATGTCTCATCCTGTCGCTCCGCTCAATCTGGCAATCCTAGCCGGTGTGGGGTTTTTTCTCGATATTAGCGGAGTTTACGGAGGCCACACGGGGACGGCCTTCGGCGCTCATTTGGGCGGCTTTATCGTGGGCCTGTTCCTGACCTCGTTTGTCGCTCCGCGGCCCCGTCTCCTACGCTGAAGGGAAGAAATGAAGTTGGCTGAACTTTTGGAACAAATCTTGCGCTTTTGTCTCGCAATAAAGGTTGCATCGTCAGAAGCAAGGTAACTAACTGTGTATTGCATTTGTATTCTCGTAACGTAGTATCACTTTAGGAAATGACTGTCCGCCCCCAGTCCGATTCATTCCCTCTCCGCCGCAGCCGGTCTGGCTTCGCCATGTTGGTGGCGATCATGATGTCTGCCCTGCTGTCGCTGATCGCTATCGGGCTGCTGACCCTCTCGACAGTCGAGGTGAGATCGGCCGCGCTCAATGACAACCAAGCCGAGGCTCGCGGGAACGCCCGTCTGGCCCTGATGCTGGCCATCGGTGAGCTGCAGCGCTTTATGGGGCCGGACCAGCGGGTTTGTGCGCCTGGCTCAATCCTTGATGATGAGACCATGGCGACGCATCAGCATTGGCTTGGCGTCTGGAGGACGACCAAGGATGACGGAAGCTCATGGTATTTTCGCGACGAGAACGGAGGCCTGCAAGACGGACGGCTCGAGGCGAATTGGCAGGCAGGAGAAGCCGCGTTGACCTATCTGGTGAGTGGGAACGAGGGAGGGCGCGCCGCGCGAGGAGCGTTGCTCAGCGAGCCGACGGATGCCGTCTCCTCCTCCATGGTCACCGTGGTGGGCGAGGGATCGGTGATGCCGGACCGCTTCGCCAGTGACAGCGTCCGCGTGCCTTTGGTGCCGGTGAACTCCGAGGAGGGGGCGGGACGCTTTGGATACTGGGTGGGGGACCTCAATGCTCGCGCCAATGTCGCCGTCGTGAATGCCTATGAGGACAAAAAGCCCTCACCGGAAGATCCTGCCGATGGAGGATACTATCGCCTGATGGCCTCCCAAGAGGTGGATGAGACCTTGTTAGGAAACGAAACGGCTCCGCATTGGTTGGCTGATGAGAAGAGCCGCATGGTCACGGGGAAGTCGATCGAGTTGCTGGCCGGAGAAGACTGGTTCAAGCCTCTCTTCCACGATGTGACGCATTATTCCAGAGGGGTCTTGGCCGATGTCAGGGATGGAGGGCTGAAGAAAGACCTTTCAGCTTATCTGTTGGGAGACTCATCTGGTGAAGAGGGAGGGTCGACAATCGATCTTAAGGATTTAGATCCTTTGGTTGGCTGGGATTTTTCGAAAGAAAGGAGCGAACAAAACAACCCTTTCGCGGAGACGGCTCCCCGTTTTGGGATTTTAAAGGATTGGGTGAATTCCGCGGGAGACTTCAAGGAGGAGCAACGCGCTGCTGAAGCTCCACTGGTCGAGACCGATCCAGTTCTGATCACTGGCTCGCGGATGGCCTTCGCGAATAATCAGCCCACCGCTTTGACTGGGCGCCTGGAGACCGATCTGGTGCCGGTGCTTGTCGAGGGGTCAATGTATTCGACCATTTCCTATCATCCCAATCCGCCCGGTTTTGCGAAGAAGTATAATATTCGGACCCATATGTGGCCGCGGGTTGTCCTTTGGAATCCTTATGACGTCGATATCACGATTCCCCAGAGCGTGATGATGATGCAATTGAACACGCGGAACGACTTTCACACCACAATCGAGTATTTCCCCGGCCTGCGGGGTAAGGCCCAGTGGATCAGCTGGGGAGGGGGAACGCGCTCTAGTCCCCCCAAGCCCTTTGAGTCCATTATCGACAGCGATAACTACAACGATCCTTATACGGGAATGTATTACTTCATGCTCCCAGAAGAAACGCTGGGTGCTGGTGAGTGTTATGTTTTTTCACCCGATAATGCGCGTGAATATCATAGCGGGGACGTGACCAATAACTTGCTCACGGCGGAGAAGGCACCCGACCCCTCGCGAAACTTCTACATCTCATCGAGCGAATTTGACGAGGACGACACTGGCTCGGGGTTCAACTATAAGCTGATCAACTATTGGTATGCTCCGCCGACTTGGTTGAGCCGGGAGATTAATAATCAAGCCGATGACTCCCGAATGATTTGGAAGGATGCTACCGAGGTGGATTCATTATCGATTTACGAGTTTGACGACCTTCCCCAGCTCGCTTTGGTCTCCTGCTCCCTGCAGTATGGTGCAGGCAAGGAGCCAAGGGTTGCTTGGAGCGAGAATAAGGTGATGACCGTCGAAGAGACGGATTTGGAGGATCCTGTCCTCGAAACCGCGCCCGATGTGAGAACCCGGGAAGGCTTCCGCCTGCGGTGGTTCCAGGAGCATCTGTCCAATGAGGGCGTCGTCGAGGGCATGGGCGGCAGCGGAGGCCTTGGGGTCTTGGAAACCGCTCCCTTGGCGAATTGGAATCCGAGAGCAGCTTATGCCATCCGCACTCCATGGGAGAATGTGGGGGGGGATAAGGGCGACGGCACCGCCAGCGGGCCTTGGCTGTTCGGCAACTACACTCGTGACCTCTATGATGAGGAAACTCTCGGCTGGACGGCTCAACAGCCGCAGCTCATTGATGGCAAATATCGCGGCAACCCGTTCGGGACTCCCCAGGACCCGGACTTCCGGGAGAAGAATATCCTATTCGCCGTTCCCCGGGAGGAGACGGGTGTTCTCTCCCTCGCACAGTTTCAGCATACCAAGCTGACCGATTTCTCTTGGCATCCGGCTT
This sequence comes from Verrucomicrobiota bacterium JB023, assembly GCA_030673895.1. GTDB lineage: Bacteria > Verrucomicrobiota > Verrucomicrobiia > Verrucomicrobiales > Akkermansiaceae > Roseibacillus. The sequence continues at coordinate 59,143 of JAUTCR010000059.1, read as the reverse complement.
ATGCGGTTGGGAACTCACTCTGCGATCCTCGCTTGGGCCGGGAGGGGATGGCTTCGACCGTACCTGCTCCGGCGGAGACTGCTCATTTTGGTTGGAGTCCGGCTGCCATCGGATGGTCAAATGATTCCGATCGTTCCGCCACGGACGATGAATGGGCCCGATTCGGGCGGGCCATCCTGCAGGATTGGCCCGAAGAAGAGCCCCTCGTTTATGACTTGAGCTTCGAAGTGAACCACACGCTCTGGGATCACTTCTTTCTCTCCTCGGGCGACGCAGAGGAGCGGAAGGAGCTTGTCGAGTCGGGCACGCCTCTGCCGAATGGTCGATTCATTACCACCAGTGGAGCGACCGAAGAGAAGGTGACCGACTACGATGAAGCAGCATCGAGCCTCTATCTCGAGGGGGCTTTCAATGTGAATTCCACCAGTGTGGAGGCCTGGAAGGCTTTACTCGCGTCCACGAGAGGCTTGGATGACGAGCTGCCCGAGGGGAGTCTGTTTCCTCGCTTTCTCAATGCTCCGGGCGGAAATTGGTTAGGTGAAGATTGGGCGGACGAAGAGGTCGCCTGGACCGGTACCCGGCTGCTGACCGAACCAGAGGTGGAAGCTTTGGCAGAGGCCATCGTTGAGGAAGTGCGCTTGAGGGGACCTTTTCTCTCCTTGAGCGACTTCGTTAATCGTCGTCTTCGCCCTGACGAAACGGGAGAGAAGGGAGCCCTGCAAGCGGCGATTGATAAGGCCGGGCTCAATGCCGCATTCTCCTCTTCCTATCCGCTGGATAAGGAACTCGCGGTCAAGGATTATTCCCATCCGGACAACATCGAGGATGCCACTCTCATCGAACAGGATCTGAAGCCGGAAAGTAAAGCTTGGGGTGCCACAACCTTCCTGACTCAGGCTGACGTTTTGCAAGTATTGGGACCCGTTCTCACTGCGCGGTCGGATAGCTTCGTGGTGAGAGCCTATGGAGATTCCGTCGACAAGACGGGCAAGGTGATTGCCCAAGCCTGGTGCGAAGCCGTGATTCAGCGGACACCAGAGCCCTTGGCGACCAATGAAGGGGGATCTGACTCCGATGTCCCAACAGCTGATTCCCGATGGGGGCGACGTCTCAAGGTCGTCTCCTTCCGTTGGCTGAACGCCACCGAGGTGTGAGCCTTTGGAGGCAGCACTCAGCCAGTGAGCAGCCGCAGGGAGGCGTCCTCGGTGTTCTTCCGAATCTCGGCCGCATCAAGAACGGTCGGAGGTGCCGCGCGCTCATCGCAATTTTTTAGGGCGCATCGTTCGCAGGTTTCGCCGACTTGGACGCATTCGATATCCTTATGGTCCCACATGCGTGTGTAGCGCTTGAGTCTCTGGTCCATCACCAGCCCGAGCACGACGCTCGAGAGCATGCCTCCCCGGAGCGGATTCCGGTAGGCAATCGAGGTGGTGAGATACTCTTGCTCAGTATCGACGAAGGTGAGGCGTGAAATGCGGATGTGTGGGGCCAGTGAACGATCGGAGGCAAGCTCCTTCAGCAAGCGGATAGGTGTCCAGCGACGGCAATAATGTTCATCGCTGCCCCATGCTTGCGCGGCATGGGTTTGCGAGAGGTGGATCTCGCGGCCGATCTGGTAGTTGAAGGGACCGGTGCCGCGGTCAATGCGGACGAGAAACAGGTTCTCCAGGCCGGAGAAGCGTGGCAAGAGCTGGCATAGCCGATTCATCAGCACACTGGGCGTTACCTGATACTGCGCCATCCACCCGGTGAAGATGGCGGGGTCAAAGGTCTTGGCCGCAAGGGCTTGCTCAATCTGCCGGAGAAAGGGTTTGCGGTCGATGAGGAGGCAGCCCGCCAGGTAAGAGGCGTGATAATCCTCAAGCGGGGGGGAAAAAGAGCCCGGAATAGGCGCCTCAATGGTGTCCTTTCGTCTGAGCCCGGTGATCTGGAAGGCAATCTCACGGGAGAGATAAAAGGCCCGCCTGGCAGGGTCGAGCGCCGGATTGAGAAAGAGCACCGGCTTCTTGCCCGGCTTAAAGAGTTCCGGGACCGACTCGAGCGCTGGCTCGCTCGCCATGGCAGAGAGATTCACCTTGCAGCCATGCTTTTTCTCCAAATGCGCGGCCAGCTCGTCCCAAGGCGGTGTCCGCCCCGCAGGCCAGCCCATCTCCTTGCGATACTGGTCGGAAGCCCGCTCCAGATTGGCAAAATAATTTCGGTGAAGCTCAATATGGGAGCGAAGGGCGGCCCGACTCAATTCCTCATGGTCGAGATCATACCGTCGGGCGATCCGAACCAGCGTATGCACCAAGGTGGCGAACCGGGTGGGATGCGTCGACATCGAATCCAGGAGGTTGGAAGGACTGATGCCGAACTGCTCAATCGGAAAACGCTGAAAAAACGGATGAGTCAGAAAGCGGGACAGGGGAGCCAGGTTTCCCCTCAGTTGAAGGGAATGCAGGTCGTCGTAGGAGACGCCCAGAACCCGGGCTAGCTCAATGGATTTGTTTGGCTTTGGAAACTTCTTGCCTTTCTCAATTTCATTGAGGTAAGACACTGATAGGCCTGACGCTTTCGACAATTGCTTGAGCGACATCTGACGCGCGCGGCGAAATTGTCGAAGTTTGAGGCCGAGGATGTAACGAATGTTAGTCTCGGAAAGTGTAGGGTTCGTGCCGTGACGGTGCGTTGTCGACATGGGGAATCAGTTTCAGTATTTCACGATAAGCGAGGCAGGCTCGTCACTGGGAATAGGAAGAAGATTCGGAACTTTAACGAATTTGTTAGGAGAACTTCCAATAAAAATTTTAGCGAAAATTCGCTTGCAGTGGTCATCCGCTCGTGTTTAATTCCTTCACCCGCGCATCACAAGGGATACTGAAGGGGGGAATTCAGTCCTGAATGATGCGCGGGTTTCCTTTCAAAAAGCTGGTTTCCAGCTCCTTGAATCGAAGCCGAAAACAGCTCAAGCAAGAGGTCAGCTCTAGAAAGAATGACATGAAGATTCTGTAATCTTGTGTAATTTGTATTCAGCTGATTACCTGTGACGGGCAGTTAGCGGTGAAATAAATCATTTGAAGAGGATTTTAACTAAATCAAATTGGTTGATTTCCTAAATAAGAGAAGAAAAACGCTGCTCTAAAAAGGATTGGACGGTTTTGCGTTGTACCGGATCGGTCCTTTTAGGGCAGCGGCCTCTTTTTTATAAAGAGTGCGCTCTGCGTCTGGTTCCCGTTGGGGCAACGCCGTCTCTTGGATAGCGATCTGATAGGGATGCGAAGGTGGCCTAGCCTGGGAGAGTAGCCTGGTTAGAATGTTAGAACGATTCGTTTCTTCGCCTTGAAGGCTCTCCTTTTTTTCGGAAGGCTCACCCTTTCTTCACTCAGAGAAGTGTCAGATTTCTAACTTTCTCGCGGAATCCGAACGCGGAATAGGGCGCCTTGCTCATTATTGGAGGCGCGAAGGGATCCCCCGTGGCTTTCGGCGAAGCGTCTCGCAATATGAAGCCCGAGCCCCGAGCCTGTCTTTGTCGAGCGATCCTCCCGGTGGAACCTCTCAAAAATTTGTTCTTCTTTGCCGGTTGGGATACCGGGGCCTTTGTCAGAGACGTCGATGATGAGCTCGTCCTCCTCGCAATGACTCTTGACTGAAACCTCCTCGCCTTCGGGCGAATACTTGATCGCGTTGGAGATGAGGTTCGAGACAACGGTGATCATGCGCAACCGATCCATCGGCCAAGTGAAATTCATGGCGCTATCAACATTGATGGAGACCCCTTTCAGGTTGGCTGCGGTGGCATGATTCCTTGCCGCCTCGCTCAGCAGGAGGGAGACATCGGCTTCCTCCCGGTCGATTCCCTCGGTGTGGTCGAGCCGCGAAAGGTCGATGAGGCCATGGATGGAACGCGAGAGCCTGCTGACGTCAGCCTCCAGCGAATCGAACATCTCCTCCCGTTGTTCGGTGGGCATGGTCGCACCAGCCTCTTTGAGCAGGGGGGTGAGCATGGCAATGGAGGCCAAGGGACTTTTGAGTTCGTGACTGACGGCATCGAGCATGGTGCTCTTCGATTCCCGCAGCTCGTTCAGGTCAGTCTGATCCCGCAAAATGAACAACACCCCGGTGCGCCCCGATTTCTTACTCCCCAGCATTCGGCTGCGAATGCTGTAGATGCAGCGGCGCTCACCGTTCTCCACGGGGAATTCGCCTTGCAGTTCTTGGGGAAGGATGACTTTTTCTTGATCGAAGGAACGGATCGCAACTTGGCGAAGTTGGTCAATGAGTCTTGTTGCGTCGTCGCCGGAATTCTGGAGCTTCTCGAAGGCTGCGTTGGAGAATTTCATTTCTCCATCTTGCCCGAAGACCACCGCCAGTTCGGGGAGGCTGTTAAGCGCGATGCGCAAGGTCTCGGCGAGGAAGGTGAGCTGCTGCTGACGCTTGACCTTTTCCCGCTCGTCCCGCGCGATGGTGAAGAAGAAGTCGACTTCACCGGTTTCGTCATTGCCACAGGCGCCCACGACTTGAGAAACGGGGATGATCTCTCCCGAACGTGATTTCAGCTGATTCTCCAAATGAAGGACCTCGCCGGGTTCTAGGCCAGACAGAGAGTCACGGACTTTGGCCAAGGCGAGGGGTTCATGGAAATCGGCGACCGCAAGGGAGCTCTCGGGTTCCTCCGGAGCCACTCCGGTGAGCTCTCTTGCCGCCGGGTTCAGGTAGGTAACCTCCATCCGTTGATTGGCTGTTCCCACGAAGTCGGTGGTGTGGGCGATGATCTGGGAGAGTCGGTGCGCCTGCACAAGGGCTTCTTTGACCTGGGTGATCTCGACGAAAGTGAGCACCACGCCTTCAACCTCCTGATTTCGGCGATAGGGGAGAATGCGCTTGAGGTAGGCATTACCATGTCGGTCGAAGCATTCGCTTTCGAGTGCTTTCCCGTTTTGGAGAACCTCGCCGGCCTCGGTGACAAGGTTTGAGGTCAAGAGGGAGTGGGCAAAATGGGAGATGCTGCGTCCGATATCCTGCGGCATCAAATTGAAGATCTGGGTCACCCGCGGAGTGAACTTGCGGATGGTCAGATCGTTATCGAGGAAGATGACGCCCATGTCAGTGCTGGCCAGCAGGTGCTCCATGTCGGAGGTCATTTCGCTGAGCTCGTCGATCTTTCGCTGATGCTCCGCATTGACGGAATGGAGCTCCTCGTTGACGGAGTGGAGTTCCTCATTAGCGCTTTGCAGCTCCTCGTTGCTGGCGACCAGCTCTTCGTTAGTGGCTTGAAGTTCCTCGTTGGATGTCTCCAGTTCTTCAATGGTCGCTTGCAGATTCTCCCGGGTGTAGCGGAGCTCTTGCTCGAGCGCATCCACATGGGCCTTGGTCGCATCCGAGAATTTGATTGCCTTGCGCTCCTTGAGCTTTTCGTCGTGTGCTTCCTGCCGGGTTTTTTCCTCGAAGGTGAGGAGGTAGTGGAGCGGGGTGCGGCGGCCTCCCTCGACGGCGGTGATGTGGAGATCGAGCAGAAGCCTTTGATCATCCAGCTTAACCGGGATCTCGAGGTAAGACACGTCCTCACCCTTCCGCAAAGTGTGCTGGAGAGCGGCGTTAATGGTAGGGCGGAGGTCGTCCTTGAGCAGCTCGACGACCTTTGTCGAGGGGCGACCTGCCTGATGATTCAGGTAGCGCTCCGCACCGGGGAAGATGTGGACCAGGTTGAAGGCCTCATCCACCAGCACGCTAGCTGGCATGTACTGATTCAGGAGTTGGTCATAGACACTGATCAGTTCTGGTTCCTTGTGCATTGAGTCCCAGGAGCCTTGCTTCTCCATCTGGGAAGGAGTGATGAGGGTGGGGAGCGGGGCCCGAGGCTCGGGAGTGAGCCGCACATCGCGGCGCTTGCGATAGATTTTCCAGTGATTGTCCGCTGGCTGGAATTCGTCTGCGAGTTCGCCGGGGGATTCCGAGGGACCGAGGAAGAGGTAGCCGCTGGATCGAAGGCCGAAGTGGAACAGGCTGAGCGCCTTCTTCTGCGCATTGGCGCGCAGATAGATTAAAAGGTTACGGCAGGTCACCAGGTTCATCCGGGTGAAGGGAGCGGACTTGATGACATTGTGATGGGCAAAGACTACCATGCGGCGGATTTCGGTCTTCACCCGGAAGCCCTCATCAGTCTCTGTGAAGCAGCGTTTGAGTTGGTCACTGCTCACATTTTCGAGGGCCTCGGCCTGATAGAGACCCCGGCTGGCAAACTCGAGCGAACGACGATGGACATCAGTGGCGAAGATTTTGATCTCTACCGGCGAATGGCGAAGGCTTCGCTCCTCGTCGAGGAGAATGGCCAGCGAGTAGGCCTCCTCGCCTGTGGCGCAACCAGCGACCCAGACCCGGAGCTCGCCCGAGTTCTCGGCCTGCTTAAAGACGTCATCGAACGCGACCTCGGCCAGTCGCTCGAAGGCTGACTCATCACGGAAGAATTTGGTCACCCCGATCAAGAGGTCGTGGTAAAGAGTCGAGAGCTCGGCTGGATCGTGACGCAGGAGTTCCGCGTATTTCTCGAGGCCCACACCATTCATATCGGCCCGACGCTCGATCCGACGGCTCACCGTCGAGGCCTTGTAGTGCGCAAAGTCAATGCCATGCTCCAACCTGAGTAAATCGAAGATCTTTTGAGCTGGCTCGCCGATCGGAGTGATCGCTTGCTCTGGCGGGGAAGGAGAATCGCTACCTCCCGCTCCGGGTGCCAACGCCTTGCTCAAGGAGCGCAGAGCATCGGGTATTTCCCCGACCTCCATGCTACGGGCGGAGGGGACCGTGTGCAGGGTGGCCAAAGGCATGCCGTCGAAGCGGGCAGTCCCTGGATCTTGGACGAAGACCTCTCCTCCTGCTTGGGAGATGGCCTCCGCTCCGCGAGAACCATCTTGGCCGGTGCCTGAGAGGACGACGGCGACGGAGTCCCGCCCCGCATCCTGAGCCAAGGAGCGGAAGAGGTTGTCGATGGGGTGGGGGACCCCATCAGAGCGGTCTTTGTCGGTAACCAAAATCTTACCGTCGGATAGGATCATCTCCCGTTTGGGAGGGAGGAGGTAGATGGTGTCCGGCTGAACCTGCATCTCATTGCAGGCGCTCTTGATGGGCACTTTCGTGCGCCGGCCCAAGAGTTCATCCATCTGGCTTTTATAATCCGGAGAGAGGTGCTGAACCACAAAGTAGGCCATCCCTGTCCTTAGCGGCAGGCGCTCAAAGAAACTTTCCAGAGCCTCGAGCCCGCCCGCGCTGGCTCCGATTCCGACATATTTGACTGGATTGGGATGTCCCGTGAAGGAGGTGAGGCGTTTGGTTCCCATCGGCTCAGGTGAAAGAGGTTATGCTACTTAATGCAGGCAAGTCAGTTCGTCCAATGACTCTTGCGTGGCAAATTGTTTTTTCCATTTTTCTTCAATAGTCCGTCAGCTCGGACAGGCAGGGGCCGACCCGAGCTTTCAAAATGGGAAAGAACGAATTCTCATTTTGGTCAAATAGCGGGACAGAACGACCGCTTCACCGGGCTCCTTACTTGCCACAAATTGAGTATGGCCCACGGCTGTTCACGCAGTCCGCTTTTCTTCTGCACAACGCAAGGTGAGAGGAAGGCCACTCATGCAAAGACCATTGAATGCGCTAGAAGTTGCTGCTTCCTTTGTTTTCGTTATTGGATTAATCGTCAACGTTTTAAGTGGTAAAAAAGGCTGTCGGCAAGGTTCTTGCGGAACTAGAGGTGTTATGAATAACACATATCCACAGACAACCAATGGACCGAGTCTTGCCGAGCCTAGCCAAATCGAGCCCGACACTCCTCCCGTGCTGAATGAATACACGGAGCACACTCATCAAGAGGAGGCTCAAGAAGGGCTCAATGAGCTGAAGCAGCAGAGTAAAGAGGCCGCGACGCACGTGAAAGACGTGGCCGTCACCCGGGCCAAAGACGTCGCCGGGCAAACTGGTCAGGCCGTCAAAAATAAAGCCGACAAAACCGTCGACTTGGCGGGTAACAAGGTGCGTAACCTGAGCAAAGCGCTTCACGACGCCAGTGACCGACTCCAGGAAGAGCAGCCGGAGAAGACCGTATCCGGGACCCGCTACCTCGCCAAGAAGGTGGGTTGCGTGGCTGACTACTTCGAGTCCAAAGATTCTCAAGAACTGACCGACGATTTTCGTCAGGTCGTCCGCAATCATCCTGTCGCTACGGTAGGAGCACTCGCAGCTGTCGGCCTCGCCGCTGGTCGCTTCCTCAAGGCGACGACTCCCGCTGCTGAAATTCAACAAGGACACGCCTAATTATGAAGTCGCTGCAAAATCACGTCCCTCTCTCGGACCGCAAACCCAGCATGGATGGGGTCACGGTCGGGCAGGGCAGCCGTACTCAGCCGGCTCCCGCCCGGCGAAGCAGCTCGACACCTTCTATCAAGGGTCTGATAGGCTCGCTTCTCGATGACGCGACCTATCTCGTCCGCCAAGAGGTGGAACTGGCCAAGACCGAGATGGCCAAAAAGGCTTCGGACCTCGGACGTCACACCGGGATGATTGCTGCAGCAGGCGTCATTATCGGAGGCGGCTTGGTCCTTCTCCTCAGCGGCCTTGCCTTTGGCTGCGCCAGCTTGTTCAGGAACCTTGGAGTTGCTGAGACGAGCGCCCATCTTCTGGGCTTCCTCACCATGGGGCTTGTCACCACCGTGGCCGGAGGAATTCTCCTCAAATATTCTAAAGACAAACTGATTCGCGACGACCTCAAGCCCACAAAGACCGCGAATCAACTCAACGAAACTAAAGAGTGGGCGAAAGAAAAAATATCATGATTGAAACATCGACTACCTATCCGAAAACCAGCGAAACTTATCCTAAACCCGTGGAACCAGTGAATACTTATCCTGAGACTCCAGAGGCTATCGAGAACGACATTCAAGAGACCCGGTCCCGTTTGGATTCGACCTTAGACAAGCTCTCAGACCGAATTGACCCCAACGACATGGTTGGACGCCTCTTCGATTGGGTGAACGAGAAGATTGATGCCATTGAGCCAGATAAGGCGCGCCAGTCTTTGAGCCACACCGGCCAGAAGGCAGCTGACGCCGTCAAGAATCACCCGGTGGCTGTCGGTCTCGGCCTTGCCAGCGTCACTGCGGCAGCATGGCCTGATAGCTGGGCTCCTTCCAAGGAAAGCCGTGAGAAGATCGGTTCGAAGGCCCGCGGCCTTAAGGTAAAGAGCACTGAAACCACCAAAGACGCAATGTCGACCACATCGCAACGCGTTGGAGATGCCACCGACCGGGCGAGCAGCCGGGTAAATGAGTGGGGCGAGACCGCCAAGATGAAGACGCAGGAATTGCATTCTTCAGGTGTCTCTCTCGCCAAGGATGCTTCTAGTAAGACGAACGAAGGCTTCCAGAAGGCGTGTCGTGAACATCCCCTCGCTGTTTGCGCGGGTGCCATGGCCACCGGTCTCTTGGCTGGTTTGCTCCTTCCTCGCTCCGAGCGCGAAGACCGCGCCTTCGGTGAGCAGGCCGACCAGGTCCGCCGCGAGATTGCCAATGAAAGCCACGCCCTCGTCAAGAAGGCTGGTCAGAAGATGAGAGATGCCCGCATGCATCCCGCCGGTTTGGAAGAGCGCGCTGAAAACGCCGTGAATGAAACCGCCGACCAAGCAGAACAAACTGTTGCCGAGGTGTAAGAACCCTTCGCAAAAAAAAGCCCGCCCTCATTAGGGCGGGCTTTTTTTTGATCAATTACAGAGGAAGAACGACTTATCGAATCCTCTTGAGAAGCCAGGGAAGAACCTCGTCGATGGCGACCCGGGTTTGTTCCATTGAGTCGCGCTCTCGGATGGTGACCGTGTCTTTCAGAGCTTCGGCGTCATCGCCTTCGCCCTCGCCCAAGGTTTCAAAGTCGACGGTGATGCAGAATGGCGTCCCGACCTCATCTTGCCGACGGTAGCGGCGACCCACGGCTCCGCCATCATCGTATTGAACCGGCATCCATTTTTGCAGTTCCTTCTGCAGCTCTTTGGCAATGCGGACTTGTTCGGCATTCTTTTTCAGCAAGGGGAAGAGGGCTGCCTTGATAGGAGCAATGGAGGGAGCGAAGCGCATCACCGTGCGCACGTCCGGCTTGCCTCCTTCCTTTGTCAAGTCTTCTTCATCATAGGCCTCGCAGATGACGGCGAGGATGGTGCGGTCACAGCCCGCGCTTGGCTCAACGACGTGGGGGATGAATTTCTCCTTCGTCTCTTCATCGAAGTACTCGAGCGGTTTGCCGGAGTGCTCCTTGTGCTTGCCGAGGTCGTAATCCGTCCGGTAGGCCACGCCCTCAAGCTCCTGGATGCCGAAGGGGAATTCATACTCGATGTCGTAGGTCTTCTTCGAGTAGTGGGCCCGCTCGCCATCGGGCACATCAAGGATGTGAAGCTTCTCACGGGGGATGCCGATCTCCTCATACCAAGAGAGGCGGGACTCCAGCCACTCGTCGGTGAGACGCATGCCATCTTCGGGGCGGCAGAAATACTCAATCTCCATCTGCTCGAATTCGCGGGAGCGGAATGTGAAGTTGCGCGGATTGATCTCGTTCCGGAACGCCTTGCCGATCTGGGCAATACCGAAGGGAAGCTTGATACGGCTCGAGTCCAAAACATTCTTGTATTGAACGAAGATGGTCTGCGCGGTCTCGGGCCGGAGGTAGGTGATGGCGGAAGGGTCGTTCTCATCCGCCGAAGCACCCCGACGGGTCTGGAACATGAGGTTGAACTCACGCGCCTCGGTCAGCAGGGAGCCATTATCAGGATTGTAGCGCGTCGTTTCCGATTCTTCGCTGGTGGTTTCCCCCTGCAGCTCGAGCTTCTTGGGCGAGAGCGATTTGTCGGAAAGGAACTGGGCGTAGAATTCGCGCGCCGTTTTCCGCGCTTTGTTTTCATCCTGATTCGGCTTGTTGAGGAGCACCGAAAAGGGTCGCTCGACGGACCAACCGCTTTCCGCATGGGAGGCACCGGTGTAGTGGTAGGCGGTACCGGATTGCGGCTCAATCTGGTCGGCACGCAGTCGTGCCTTGGTAAGAAGGCAATCGCACATTGGATCAGAGAAGCCGCCGACGTGGCCGGATGCGGTCAGGATTTCGGAGAGGGTAAGAATCGCTCCGTCCATGCCGAGGACGTCGTCGCGTTCCTGGACATTGCGGCGCCACCACATCTCCTTCACGTTGCGCTTCAGCTCGGCACCCAATGGGCCGTAATCCCAGCAGCCATTGAGACCACCGTATAGTTCGCCGGATTGATACACGAAGCCGCGTCTCTTACAGAGAGAGACGATTTTTTCCATGCGGGCAGGGTCGGTGTTCTCTTTATTAGCCATAGTTTTTGCTCGATTACTTGAGGCGGCGGAGTGAAGCAGGGGAGCGCGCCGAAAGCAAGGATGGGGCTTTCCGGTGAGGTTGATTCGTTGGGCGGGCGAACTCTTGCGGACCTAGTTGAGGGAGGAGCGGGTCACCTGATCCTCAAGAATTTCTCCAACTCGTTTCCTCAGTTGCCCGCGAGGTCTCGAAAGAAACAGGGCCACGGAGCGATTTCAGAAGAAAAACGAGATTCATGCATCCGGTCGCTGGGGGGAGGCGTTGCTTTTGATGATGAACGCAGGAATGCCGAGGCAAACACTTCCTATCGGGCCGACTAGCCCGGGGCACATCCCTCTTCTCATCTCCGAACCCTCAACGCTCGTTGAGGGTTTTTTCTATTCCTGAACCACCGAAAGTTATGAAAACCAAATCACTAAACACTCACTCACCCGGCCGGCTTCGCCTCGGTTCGGGACAGGCACGGCTCGATGGCCGTCCCTCAAGCATGAGGACTATCCTGGTCGGCGTTCTTGGGCTTGTCTCCGCAGGCTCTCTGCATGCGGTCGACTATCAAGTGACCACCTCCGACGACGAGGCTTATGACGGAGGCACCTTGGCTGCCGAGCAAGGAGATGGCGATGGCTTGTCACTGCGCGAGGCCATTGCTCTTGCTAATTTAAATGGACCTGACGGAGGGGACGATGATGGGGATACTATCTCATTTGACCCTCTTTCCTTCCTACTAGCTCCGCCCTCGATTTCGCTGGGTTCCGAGCTGGTGATCACTGATGATGTCGTCATTGATGGCGGCGTCCCTTTCGATGCCTTGGTCGGGCAGGCCGTCCTTGACGGTGGTGGCATGACCCGTCTCATCTCCATCGATACCTCGGCCGCTGCCGGAGGTAACCGGGTGGTTGAGTTAATGAATTTTGAGCTCGCCAACGGGCTCTCGTCAGGAAATGGCGGAGGCATGCTCATCGCAGGTGATGAGACCGTTGCCCTGAGCAATGTCGACGTCAGTGGATGCGAAGCTGTCGATGGAGGCGGACTCTATAACGGAGGAACCGTCACAATCGTCGATTCAAGCTTCGATGGCAATGTCGCGAGTGGTCCTTCGGGTAGTGGCGGCGCAATCTTCAATGCTTCCGGCGGCCAGCTTCTGGTGACCGATACGGACTTCGACAGTAACGTGGCTAATCGGGCCGGCGGGGCCATCGAGGACCAGTCGGGAGGCATGGAAGGTTTTGATATCGTGCTGACTGGCGCCACCTTCACGGCGAACAATGCGGGGGTGTCTCCCATGGCGACGGCTGCTCCCGGGAATGGCGGGGCCATCCACATCACCGGCTCTGGTTCCATGCAAATTTCTAACTGCAGCGCTGATGCCAATGTGGCGGCGCGCGAGGGTGGAGCCTTCTGGAATGGCTCGGGCCTGATGGAGATCAATCTTACGAGCATCACGGACAACGTGGCCAGCGGGCCTGCTGCTGATGATGGGGGTGGTGGTGTCTTCAACAACGGAGGCACCTTGACCATTGATGGCGGTACGATTGCCGATAACGTGGCCGACGGTGCCTCGGGCAGTGGTGGAGGTATCTTCAGCACCGACGGCATGGTCACGCTGACTGATGTCGAGATTTCTTCCAACGTCGCCAATCGCGCAGGTGGTGGCATCGAGCTCGTTGATGGTGGTCTCTCGCTCATGAATGTCTTCTTGGGCGGGGACGAAGCTGAAGACGGTAATATTGCCGGACCTGATGGCTCGGCTGCTCCCGGGAATGGCGGCGGCTTCCATGTGTCTGGAGAGGCGATGATCACGGTGTCCGGTGGACTCGTCGGATACAATCAGGCCGCACGCGAGGGCGGTGGTCTGTGGAATCAGGCCGGGTCGACGATGACCGTAACCGGAGGCGCTCTCATTGCAGATAATGTGGCGCTCGGCGATGCGGCCGATGACGGAGGCGGTGGCATCTTCAACAATGGAGGGGTCCTCGAAATCGACGATACCGATGGAGCCGTGATGATTCTTCGCAACTCCGCGACGGGCACCTCCGGCAGCGGAGGCGGTTTGCTGAATGCGACCGGTTCGATGGCTACGATCACCGGAGCGACCTTTTCTAACAATCTCGCCAATCGGGCGGGCGGAGCGATTGAAGAAGCCTCCGGTCTCTCCGGGGAAGAGATTGGTCTCAGCCTGACCGCGACAACCTTGAGCGACAATAATGCCGGGGTGACTCCGGCGGTTGGAGCACCGGGAAGCGGTGGCGCCCTCCACGTGAGCGGCCCTGGCGACGTCTTCATCCTCGGTGGATTGGTGAGCGGCAATGTCGCGGCCTCTGAGGGCGGCGGACTCTGGAATGGCTCCGGCTTGATGACGATTAACGGAGTGACGATTGAGATGAATACCGCCAGCGGTGCCGCTGCGGACCAAGGTGGTGGGGGTGTCTTCAATGCTGGTGGAACGGTAACGATTACCAATGCCACTGAGATTGTCGACAATGTCGCAGACGGAGCCTCCGGTAGCGGAGGCGGAATCTTCAATGACGCTGGCGGCGTCGTCTCCGTTTTTGGCTCCGATATCTCTAGTAACCGAGCCAATCGTGCGGGCGGCGGCATCGAGGATAACTCGGGCGAAGGCCTGGGCTTGACGGTGACCGACACCACCATGGATAGCAATCTCGCAGGTACTGCTCCTGCCGTAGCTGCCCCTGGTAATGGTGGAGCCCTCCATATCACCGGTCCGGGCGACGCTACCTTCACAGGAGGAATGGTAAGCAACAACATCGCGGCTCTGGAAGGCGGAGGTCTCTGGAATGGCTCGGGCACCTTGACGGTGAACGGCACAACAATCTCTAACAACGAGGCCCAAGGGGACGAACTTCACGATGGAGGCGGAGGCCTCTTCAACAATGGCGGGACGCTTGTTCTCGAGGAATCCGTCATTGTCTCGGGTAATGTCGCCTCAGGGACAGCGGGTAGTGGTGGAGGAATTCTCAACCTGACGAATGGAACCGTGAGCGTCACGGATTCATCCATTACCTCGAACGTGGCCAACCGGGCCGGCGGCGGCATTGAGGATCAATCTGCCTTGAGCGAGGGAACGGCGATCACCTTGGTCAATGTCTCGCTGAATGATAACAACGTCGGCGTCTCACCCGCGGTGGCAGCTCCCGGCAATGGGGGCGGTCTCCACGTCAGCGGAGTGGGCAACGTCATGGTCACCGGGGGCGAGGTCTCTGGCAATCTGGCCGCTGCCGAGGGTGGCGGTCTTTGGAATGGGACCGGGCTCATGGTTGTCGACGGGGTGACCCTGTCTGAGAACGTAGCCAGCGGCGATTCCGCCGACCAAGGGGGAGGAGCCCTCTTCAATGCGGGAGGCGCCATCGAACTCAAGAACTCCATGCTTTCCCTCAACGTTGCTGACGGCACTGCCGGCAGCGGAGGAGGTGTTCTCAACGATGTCGGTAGTACCCTCACGGTCACCGACTCGACCTTTTCCCAGAATGTCAGCAACCGCGCGGGCGGTGGCATTGAAGATAATTCCGGGGCCGATGGCGGGGTGATGCTCACCAATGTTGACTTCATGGCGAACAATACGGGGGTATCTCCTGCCACGGCCTCTCCGGGCAATGGGGGTGCGCTCCACATCACGGGTCCGGGAGACGCCACCATCATGGGAGGCATGATCGAAGGGAACCTGGCCGCAGCAGAAGGCGGAGGCCTCTGGAATGGAAGCGGCATGATGACTGTGACCGGAGTCTCACTGACTAACAACGTGGCCAGCGGAGACGCCGCCGACCAGGGCGGGGGAGGCCTCTTCAATGCGGGCGGAACGCTCATCGTAGAGGAAGGCTCCGTCATCTCGGGCAACGTCGCGGACGGTGCCTCGGGCAGCGGTGGAGGTATCCTCAGCGATGCCAGCGGCACCCTTGAGCTGAGTGACACGATGCTTCTCAACAACATGGCCAATCGCGCGGGCGGTGCCCTGGAAGTGACGGGCGGAACGTCAACGACGATCACCACTGCCATCATGCGGGGTAACGTCGCTGGCCCAGAGGGCTCGGCAGCACCTGGCAACGGGGGCGCGATTCACATCTCGGGAGATGGTGAAGTCGTCAGCTCGACATCATGGTTCGATGGAAACTCGGCCGCCAACGAGGGCGGAGGTCTTTGGAACTCCGGAGCGGGCACGCTGACGGTTTCTGCTTCGGCGATTACCGGCAACGACTCGCCAGACGGAGGAGGACTCTACAATCAAGCTGGTAATGGCGTGACCACTGTCACGAACTCCACGCTCTCCGGGAACACCGCAACCAATGGCGGAGGCATCCAGATCGAGGGCGGAACCATGAACCTTCTCCACGTCACCGTGGCTGGCAATTCGGCCATGACGGGTGGAGGAGCGAACGTCGCGTCGGGATCCTTCGGTGCGGTCAATTCCGTTCTTGCCGATAATTCTGCAGAACTTGGCCCGGATCTTGCAGGAATGGTGGTCGCTATGAACAGCTTACTGGAGAATGCGTCCGGCGCATCGGGCATCGTGGACCTCGTCGATGGCAACATCGTCGGTGAGGACCCGCTGCTTTCTTCCTTGGCTGATAATGGCGGCCTCACGCCCACTCATCGCCCTTCGGATATTAGCCCTGTCGTTGACGCAGGTGATGCGGCAGCAGCAGCTAGCCTGACCACCGATCAGCGGGGAATGGGCTTCATGCGAGCCATCGGAGGCGGAGTCGACATGGGTGCTCTCGAAGTGAGCGTGCTCCGGTATGCAGACTGGGTGAGCGAGAACTTCACCGAAGCCACGCCGGTTGACATGCGGGATCCCGAGGATGACCCCGAGGGAGACGGCCTTGCCAATGGCTTGGAGTGGTTGATGGGACTCGACCCCGAGGCGAAGGATGAGAACCCTATCGGTTTCTCCGCCGACGGCAGCGAACTGACGCTGAGCTACCCTCGCGTGAAGCAGGTCCCGGCCGGCAGCGATATCTTTGAGACCTCGCCCGACTTGGTTGTCTTCACTCCTAATGAGATGGGAGACCGAATGGTCACCAGCCTGAGCGCACCGCTCGAGATGGTCGTCATCACGCTAGATACCAGCGGAACGGATCAAGACAAACTCTTCGCCCGCTTGAGAGTGGAAGGTGGTCCAGCTGCTACGAATTAATTCTCCTTGTGGAAATTTGATTTCCGCAGGCAATCCATTAGCCTCCGTCCGTTGGTCCGGGCGGGGGCTACTTTGCTTTTTAAGGTGCGGCTGTTCGCGGCAGCAATTCGCCAAAGTCCCCGACGGCTGGAGAGGCCGGCCATTGGCAAAAGGTTCAAAAGCGTTGCCCCAGGCTCACACTTACCGAGTGGGCCGAGAGATCCACTGAGCTGTTGGAATACTCGCCAGCATTGTAGCCACTGTTTGTGATATGGGCTTCTGTCGAGAAGTCATAATTGTAAGCAAGATCGACGGACCAGCCGGATTGGCCTTGCCAACTGGCTCCCAGGCCAAGGCTTTGGTCCAGGATCGCGGCATTCAAGGGGGTGACGAGGTCTTCCGGGATAGGGGATTCCGACCATTGCCAGCCCGCACGGATGGCCCATTCCTCCGCAAGCTGATATTCCGCGCCGATTGAGAGGGTGAACCGATCCTTCCACCGGAGAGGGACGCCGTCCGAAGGGGAATCGCCGATTGCCCCGTTGATTGCTTCATTCGAGCCCTTACTGAGATTGACCTCGAAGACATCGTAAGCCTCGCTCCATCGTGTCCAAGCGAGCCAGCTGGATAAGCTGAGCTTTTCTGTCGCCTGCCACGTCACACCAGCCCCGACCTCGAGCGGGAGAACATTACGGGACTCGGCGTGGTAGCTGGCGAGAGGATCGGTGCCGGCGAGACCCAGAGGAGGAAGCTGCGCGGAAAAGTCGGCCTTAGCGGAGCCTTCGTTCTCCAGAACAATTTCCGGTCGAACCGAAGCTCCAAAGCTGAGGGCACTTGTCGGCTGCCAGAGGACTCCGAGCACGACCGCTGGAGCCCAGCCATCCGTCTCCATGTCCAGATCGACCTTGGCATTAGCGAGAGCAGGATTGGTCTGGAAGATAAAGGGAGCGTCGAACCCGACCTCGCTGTAAACAGCCGAGAGGCTGGCTCCGATCGAGAGCTGCTCATTGACCCTGAGTGCGGCGGAAAAGGTGCCTGCAAGGGCGAGGAATTGACTCTCATTCCCGGTTTCTCCGTAATTGATTCCGCCAATGCCGCCAGCCACATCGGGGTAGCCCCAGTCCGATCGAAGGGCGCTGATTGCGGAGATGGAAAGCCCCCACCAGACGGGCGTCTCACCGAAGCGCCCGGTGATGCCAGCCTCGGGGATGATGCCCCAGCCATCGTTCAAATGATAGCTCTGGCCCGCGCGCTCGAAGGTGGCGTCGCCAATCACCGTTGTCGAGGAGACCACCCATTCGGTTCCCGTTCCGAGGGTTAGGGCCGCCGGGTTGGTCAATGGGTTGGCGAGAGGATCATGCGAGGTTCCTGCCCGGGCTCCGGCGCTTCCTGCTGATTGCGCACCAGTGTAGGGGCGCAGTACCCCCTCCGCCAACGAGAGGTTGGGTGATAAAGCAATTGCTAGGGCAAGGCCGATCCGCATCGGCACGGTTTAAAGAATTGCCGCTGGCTGTCGAGCCTGAGCCAGAAAAATTGAGTTTCCTGCATCCGTCTTCCGATGGCCCTCGTTGCTTGGTTAGTGGCTGGTCACCCAGCCCTCCCGAACCGAAATTACCATGAAATTCACACCTCCTATCCTCACCAAGCGGCTCGCTCCCGCTTTCCTCGGCTTGCTGGCTGCAGGAACCGTATCAGCCTCAACCGTTTTGGTGAATATCGACTATCTCACTCTCGGGGATGGCTCCTTTCAGTATGACGTCACTGTCGTCAACGATTGCCCAGACGATTTGATCAACGTCAACTTCCCGGATGCTCCGGTCAATGACTTCCTATTGCCCTCGACGGCAATGAGTCCGGTCGGCTTCACCATCGACTACGATCCCGGCTTCGGAACACTGGACTTGAATGCGGAAGCGTCGAACTTCGTCGCGGGTAGCTCTGTGTCTGGATTCTCTTTCCAGACGGAGGCTGACCCGTCCTTCTTCGCATCCTTCCAGGGTTTCACTGATACCTTCGGAGAATTCTCCGGGACCTCTACGGTCAATTTAATTCCTGAGCCGACTAGCGCCGCACTCGTGGCTCTCGGTGGCCTCGCCCTCCTTCGCCGCCGCCGCAAAGCTTAACCTCCCAGCCCACTCTCCCTATGAAAAAATTAAAACAACAAATAATCGGAGCTGGAATCCTGATGATTGGGATGAGCTCTCTTGGCGCATCAAGCCACAGTGACGCTCCTCTCATCAAGCAGGATCCATCTGCGAACTTGACGGATGTTTACGCCTTCGTCGGCACCCGTTATGATAACCCCAATCAGCAGGTTCTTAACGTTCTCGTTAGCGTCCGACCATTCTCGGATCCTGGTGACGGACTCATCTGGCAACGATTTGCCGATGATGCCTATTACACAATCCATATCACGAATCCGAACACCGGTGATGTCGTCGACCGCTATGACTTCGACTTCTCCAGTGTGTCGGGACCGGTGAAGAATCCGAATACCATTCTTTCCTACGGATTGGGCACCGCAGCCGGACCCATCATGTCCATTGGTGATGCCCAGCAGAACTACACCCAGACCTACACCGTGAGAAAAAACGGGGTTGTGATTGGCAGTAGTCTGCTCGTGCCTCCGCCGAATGTCGGAGCCTTGACCACGCCTGGTTACAACGATGAAGACGGCAACGCGGTATCGGGAGCAACGGACTTTGATAGTCTCGATCCGCTCACCGCAGAGGCTATTTCACCCCTCGACTCTGGAGTCGTGGTATGGGCTGGTCCTCGCGAGGACGGGTTCTATGCCGATACGCCGGGTATCTTCGATTTCCTCAATCCTCGCATCGTTGATAACGACGGAGACATGAGTGACGGCCTGGGTCAAGATGGTGGTGGCGTGGACGGCTTCCAGGGGTTCAATGTCCTGACTTATGCTATCCAGATTCCTATCGATAGCCTCCAAACTTACACCTTCACTAATCCTCTCCTCGGAGAGCAAACCGGAGTCGGGGTCTATGCCTCCGTCAGCCGCCGACGCTATACGATCCGTAATGCCGGACGGGCCAATGTGAACAGCGGTCCCTGGGTGCAGGTGAATCGCTTAGCTAATCCTCTTTTCAATGAGGTCTTGGTCGCTCTCGCGGACAAGGACCGTTACAACATGCTTCCACCGACGACTGACGCTCAGTTCAGCACCTATGCGGAGAATCCTGAGCTCGCCGCTCTGATTAACATTATCCTCTTCGGCGATGTGGAAGGCGACGAGCCTCTCGTCGGGACGGAGCGAGCTGACTTGGCCGCCATCTTCATCCCGGATGTGATCCGGGTTGATACGACGACAGGACCAGTTGCTCTTCCCGGGCAAGAGGGATTCAATCGCTTGAGCGTGGTTGGTGGTGACGTGGCGGGCTGGCCCAATGGTCGACGCATCGGCGATGACGTTGTCGACATTGCCCTGTCAGCAATTGCCAGTGGCCCTACCTACGAAACGATTACCGTAGTAGGTGACAACATCGATTCGAACGATCAGCTGTACAACACCGTTTTCCCTTACTTAGGCACTCCCCACGCGGGAACAACAGTGACCCAGCGCATGGCACCTTAACAGGATAGGAAATAGCGAATAGACGCCGGAGACCGGCTCGCGGCAGGACATGTTTGTGTGGGCATGACTAGGCGAGCTGGCTCCGGTTTTTTTTAACGATGAAAAACAGATTCAATCTAATGAGCGGAGCGAAGACGGATCCTGCAAGACGGGAGAACCCTGAAAGTGGTGACAAATACCGACCTCTTTCCCGGGGGGTGAGTCTAATTTTTTTCAGCATCACCATCATCTTCTATCTGATTTCGATCTTTATGGTGCAGGGCGCTGTCGCCCATGAGGCGTCGTCTCATCATGAGCCGATAAAAGAGGAGGAGAGAGCCCAACCCAACTTCACCACTGCGGAAGAGTGGGTCCGCGAGGGCGACCGACTCATGCAAGAGGCTCGTAACGTTGCCTCCCATAACTTCTCAGAAGCCGAAGCCGCCTATCGGCGCGCGTTGGCCCTAGAGGAAGAGAACCCCAAGGCTCTTTTGGGGATGGGCTGGGTGGCAAATTCGAATCACGATTTCCCGGCGGGGAAAGAGTGGTGCGAGAAGGCTCTCGCAATCGATCCCCGACTGAAAAATGCCTACAACCTGATGGGGGACGGGGCTGTCGAGCTCGGTCGCTACGATGAGGCCTTCGCTCACTTCCAGTCTGCAATGGATATCGAGGCGGATCTTTCCACCTTTAGCCGAGCGGCTCATCTTCTCTGGTTGACCGGTGATCGGCCTTCCGCGCGAGTCTTCATGAATCGGGCGATTAAGGCCGGTGGTCCTTATCCTGAAAATGAGGCTTGGTGCCGGGCCAAGCTCGCTGAAATGCATGTGAAGGAAGGGGCGCTTCCCTCCGCCCGCTCGGAGGTGGAGCAGGCTCTCAAGCTGGCTCCAGATAATCCCCATGTGTTGCTGGCCGAGGGGCGTCTCCTCGTCTGCGAGGAGAAGTATGAGGAGGCATTGGCCTCCTTTAAGAAGGCGCATGACATCGTCAAGAATCATGAAGTTCTCGAGTCCCTCGTCCTGATGCATGAGATGTTGGGGCAGACCAAGGAGGCTGAACGGCGGACCGAGGAGCTGCTGACGATGCATCGCGTGCATCACCACGGCGGAGATCATCTGCATAGTCATGAAGAGCTTGGCTCCCACCAGCTTGCCCTATTTTTGGCTGATCGGGAGAAGCAGTTGGATTTCGCCCTTGAGCAGGCCAAGAAGTGTCAGAAGAACTTCCCTAACATCCATTCAGAGATGGCCTTAGCCTGGTGCTACTATCAATCCGGTAACCTGAAGTTCGCGCAACTGCATGGGAAGCGGGCAATGGCTTATCAGACCCCCGACCCAATGCTCTTTTACCGAATCGGGGTGATTGAGTTCGAAGCCGGTCATGAGGCACAGGGGAAAAAGCACTTGGCGAAGGCCTTGTCTTTCAATCCCGCCTTCCATCCACAGTTCGCAGCCAAGGCGAGAAAAATTCTCAGCGGAAAGATGGAGTGACTCTTTAGCGATGCAAAACGCCAGAGCAATCTTGCGATTTGCTTGAGCCTTGGATCCTCTGAGCTAGCGATTTGCTGTGTTCAGGGGATTTTTTTTGGTCTGCATCATGCGAAGACTCGCGTATGGAGCTTATCCATGGTGACTTCGCTTCAGGTGGAGAGTTCGCCCCCAGAGAAGACGGTTCCGCAACAACGCTAATGACCCCCGAAAAGAACCCTGAAACGCTATTGGCTGCCGTAGGAACCGGTTGTCGGGAATCTTTCTCGCTCCTCTACGATGACTTCTCGGCGGCACTGTTCGGCATCGTTCTTGGGATTGTCAAAAACCGTGCGGAAGCTGAAGAAGTCCTTCAAGAGGTCTTTCTCTCAATCTGGCGCAAGGCTGGGAAATACGACAAAGGGATGGGCAAGGCAACGACCTGGCTCATCACCATTGCCCGCAATAAAGCCATCGACCATCTGCGTTCCCGCCAGCGGCGGGAGCAATTGCATGAGAATGCGGGGAAGGAGAATTTCATTGAGAATGCCGAGCCCAGGCCCGATTCACCTCTCATCGCCTCCGAACAGGCGGAGGAGGTCCGCGAGGCTCTCAAAGCGTTGCCTGACGACATGAGAAGGGTGTTGGAGCTTGCTTATTTTCACAGTTTGACCCAGACCGAGATTTCAGAATTTTTACATCAGCCGTTGGGTACGATAAAATCACGCATCCGAAGAGGCATGGAGCGCGTTCGTTTATTACTGAAAGACAATGCCGGAGGTTAAATCGTCCGGACTATTTTGATGAATACCCAAGAGCCAGAAGATTCTTCCCCCAAAGATATCGTCGCCAACTTGACCGCTGCCCAAGCGGCCCACACGCTTGATGGAGCGGATGCGGCCGGGATGGAGCACTGCCTTGAATGCCCGTTAGGGAAAGCCCTGCTCGCGAGCGAGGGATTTGAGGATGCCTCAGCCGCGATCACCGCGTCAATGCATCCGCCTGTCGAGCCTCCTGCGGGGCTTAAGGAGAAGATCTTCGCGAAAATTGATGAAGAGGCGAAGCCCAAGGTGAACAAGGGTTATCACTTCATTGGAAATGATGAAGGGGAGTGGCAATCTCTCCCCGGAGGAAAAATTCGCTTGAAGACCCTCTCTGATGATCCCGCTGCTGGCCATGCTCTCATCCTCTTGGAGGCGGATCCGGGAGCTACCTTTCTGCCGCATGCCCACAAGGGGACGGAGGAAGTTTACCTCGTCAGCGGTGAGCTGACGACGGCGGGACGAACCTTGCAGGCCGGCGACTATCTCCGCGCCGAACCTGGCACTCTCCATCTGCCTGCGAAGAGTGAAACGGGCTGCCGGGCCATTATGGTCACCGCGCGTGAAAACCATCAGCGGAAGGCCATCTCCGCCTACGATGGATTGACCAAGCTGCTGGGGAAGCTGAGCGGAGGAAGTAAGGACTCCTAGACTCAGGGCTGGGCAAGCTCGTAGCGAAGGCGGAAGAAGCGGTGGGCGTCGTCATTGGTGAACTCAAAGAATGAGTCCTCCTGAATTGCCTCGTGATCATGCCAGTCGTCGAGATTGGACGAGGACTCCGGTTGCACCACGACGTCGGCAGGAAGAGCGGCCACGGGAAAGGCCAGCCGCAGGGACTCCCCGAGCCAGGTCAGCTCGAGGGGCGCGGGCACTGAATCAGCGGAGACGGGATCGGTGCCGTTGGCATATTCGATGAGATTGACGAAGGAGTCGGCATCAGGATCATCAAGGGGATCAGCGGGCAGCTCCCCCAATTGGCTTGCGGCCCAGATGGCGTAGGGCGAATCGTTGATGGTGATTTCAATGGACTCCGAGCCGGCCAGGGTGACCGTGAGAGCCTCTTCACCTTCGACGAGAGTGTCGGGCAGAGCCTGGATATCAAGAGTGGCGCTGGAGCTGAAAGCGGGGATAAAAATATCCGAGAGACCAGAGTAGTCGAGTAGTGGATCGGCGGAGCCACTGAGGGTGAGGTCGACGGTAGTATCGACGGCGACCGGGAGGACAGTTGAGAGGAGGAGGGAAGCGGAATCGTCAAAGGGAAACTCGGAAGCCTCGGTATCCAGAGGGCTCAAGGTGACCACGGGGCCCGTCTCGTCACACCCTTCTCCGGTGAAGTTGATTTCTTCGATGGTCCATCCCTCATTGGCATTGCGGAGGTCATTGCCAAGCACCCAGCGGAGTTGGCAGCTTTTCCCGATAGCAGCTTCTGGCAGGGTCGCTACGGTCGTGACCGAACCGCCAGAGTCTCCGGTCCATCCGGCCCGCGTGCCGATGGGGTTTTCGACACCACGCACGGCGGAGTTGTAGCCATTCTCATCGAAGGTGCCTCCGCTTGTTCGCCAGTCGGCCCAATCTCCGCCATCGATCGACAGCTCAAGCACTCCGCCGTCGCGCCCTCGCTCCACATCGTAGTTGTGCGTGAAGACGAGCTGAGACTCGGATGTCCGGGCCACGAAGACGGGGGAAGTCAGGACTGACGAGCCACTGACATCAGAATCTTCAGCTCTGATCGCATCAATCACACCGTCACCTTCGGTATCCACCATTAGCCATCCCAGGCCGTCCTCCTCCACGGTCGATAGCCAGCCAGCAGGAAGGTCCACGCTGTCCTCGAAGCCCTCCCGGAGGTTATTGAAGGGTTCACCCAGCTGAACCTCGAGCGAGAAGCTAACTGGGTTGGCATTGATCGCTGTCCCGAGGAGCTGCAGCGCTACCTCGGAGCCGCAGCTCTCGTCGAGGGCAAAGGTGAGGCTAAATGAACTCGACTCGCCAGGCTCGAGGTCTCCCAGCGATCGGGTGGTATCAAGGGGAATGAGAGCGGGATCTTCGCCCAGGGAGAGCTGCACGTCATTGGCTGCCAGGTCGCCGACGTTCTGGACCACGAAGTCATAGACGACGGTTTCCAAGGGATCGACGAGACCGTTTTGTTGGCTGAAAAGTTCTTGGGACAGGTTGCCAGATACGAGCTCAAGTAAAGGCCCCTCTCCATCGAGATTGATGCTTAGCTTGTAAAGCTGCGCCGTATTGTTCGTCGTATCCGCACTGATTTTGAGGTAATTTGTCCCAGCCGTTAGATTGGCCGAGAGGGTCTCGCTCAGTCCGATCCCATTGGCATCGACTTCTTCGATGAGATTGTAGCTAGGATCGTAGATGCCGATGACGAGGTCTTGGCGGCTAGCCGCGTCGAAGAGGGTGCCCGCCTCGCATTCACCATTCGCGGACTGGCTGCCTTCAAGATAAGAATTGGGAGAAGGAGTGACGGTGACACTGATGCGGCCGGCAGCGTTCAGAGGAATTGCGTAGTAGTCGACATCGTTGTTGTCATCGATGCTCAGCCATTGGGGGGGCTCCCAGAGCGAGTTGTCGATGGGGATGGAGAGCGGGGTGGCGTTGGCGAAGGTGTCGTTGTTCTTTTCGCTACTGGTTCTTTCGTAGATATCTCCGTATTGCCGCTGCAGGGAATAGATCTCGTCGAATTGAACGCCGATGAAGTCCGTCGTCACGAAGGGCTCCATCAGCTTGGTCTCGTCAATGGGACAGACGTGATTCAAGCCCAAGCCGTGGCCGACCTCGTGCTCGATGACGTTGCGGAGGCGGATGGAGTTGTTGCTCGTGTTCTCAAAGTAGGAGTCGTCGGTATCGATGACCATGTCCCCATAGTTGGGGTAGTAATTGAAGGCGAGGGTGCTGGAGTCCCCGTCAATGGGACGGCCGGTGATGCGGATATCACCACGGACACCTAGCGAGCCCGCATTGGCATTGGTTACCGTCGCACCGTCATCATTGGGCTCATACACGAGGGTGAGACCGGAGACGGTGGAAATGTTGGCAAAGGCGTCTGCGAAGATGGGGAACCAGGGCTGCTCCTCGGCTGGTCCGCTACTGCTGCCTCCGTAGATTTCTGCCAAGCGGGCGCGCAGATCGCTAGGAGCGAAGGAGATGGTGCCATCGCCGGGTGCGCTGGTGCCATCAGCGACGATGCTCCAAGTTACCGTGACGGGATTGCCTTGGGTGCCTTGCCCGGAGCCATCTGTCGCCGTGGTCGACCAGCGGGAGCTCAGCTGGAGTGCTTTCGAAAGTTCCGGGTAGAGAAGTGAATAGGGGCTGAGGTCCTTGGTGGACTTGGGATTGCCATAGTCATCGACCAAATCTTGGGGAGTCCCGGGGGCAAAGCAGGCGGCTAAGGGGACAGAGAACGGTCGCGGATGAGGAGAAGGAGTCTCTTCGCTGGTGTGGTGGAGCGAGAAACCAACGGCAGCCAAAAGGCCTAGCGGGGCAATGAGGATAAGGGATCTGGGCATGGTGCCTTCTCCTAAAATGCCCCTCGGCCGTTGATTCGTCTAGAAAAAGTCCTCCAGTCCCTCTTTCGCGGGATCTGGAGCCAAATCCCTGCTTAAGAGGATTTTCCGACCTTGGATTGGCCAGAGAAAACGGCTCCTGCTTCCATCTGCAGGGTGGCGGTGGTGAGATTGCCCACGACTTTGGCTGTCGAACCGAGCCGGATCTCGTCCCGGGCGGTGATGTTGCCGGTCACGGTGCCCTGCACCATCACGGAAGCGGCCCGGATGTTGGCATCGATGACGGCGTCGCCCTCAATGACGAGGGTGCCTTCGGATTCGATTTCACCCTTGATGCGTCCGTTGACGTTGAGCTGATCGCGGAAGCGGAGCTGGCCCTCGATCGTGACATCATTGCCGATGCGGTTGGTGTTTGATGGGGGAGAGGCCGGGGCGGGTTTGGCAGGTGGCGTTTTGCTTGGGCTGGCGGGGCGGGAGGATTGACTCGGCGGGGAGGACGGGGGGGTGGCAGTCGGGCGATGAGGAGCCTCTGGAGTAGCTTGGCGAGGGGCTGCGGCTGGAGGCCGCGGAGCCGGTGCCGCAGGTCGTGGGGCAGTGGGAGCTTCTTCTTTCTCATCCTTGACGGTGACTCGTCCGGTGAACTTGGAGAGGGAGTTGCGCAGGGCACCACTGAGACGCTGGTCCTTCTGGGGGGGATTGGGTTTAGCCATAGGGAATTGGAAGTCTGGTCATTTGGTTCTGTAAAGAGACAAATGGGATCGAACTGTGTCGCGCAAATCCGGCGTCGGGCTCAGTCGTGGCTTGCCTTATCCCACTAAGAGAGCGAGACTATCTAACATGCCTGTACGAGGAGCAGAAACACGTTACCGACATCCCGAGGGGAAGAAGTTAAAGCTCGACGACATCGACCAAGGCGAGAAGCACTTGGCGGAAGATCTCGATAAGGAGGACTCTTGGCAGCCCTTCGATGTCCTTCGGGACGAGCTGCAGAGATTGCAAAAAGTGCTGTATGCGCAAAACAAGCACCGCGTTCTCGTAGTGATCCAAGCGATGGACACCGGAGGGAAGGACGGATGCATCAAGCACGTTTTCTCACGTGTCGATCCCCAGGGCCTGAACGTGGTTGCCTTCAAGAAGCCGAGCGAAGAGGAACTCGCGCACGATTTCCTTTGGCGCATCCACCAAGAGGTGCCTCGTAATGGACATATCACGATTTTTAACAGAAGTCATTACGAAGATATCGTTGCTGTTAAGGTTAAGGATATCTATCCTGAGAAGGTTTGGAAAAAACGCTACCAGCACGTCATCGATTTCGAGCGGATGTTAGCCGAAGAAGGAACGACGATTGTGAAGATCTTCCTGCACATCTCCAAGGATGAGCAGCGGGAAAGATTGCAGGCGCGTCTCGATAACCCAGCCAAGCATTGGAAATTCAATCCGGATGATCTCAAGGACCGCGCCCGATGGGACGATTTCATGGAGACTTACGAGGACGTGATTGAAAAGACGTCCACGGATTATGCGCCTTGGTATGTGGTGCCGGCGAACCGCAAGTGGTACCGCAACCTCTGTGTCGCGCGCATCATGGTAGAGACTTTGAAAAAGCTGGACCTCAAGTTCCCTCCCCACGAATGGGATCCAGAGGAGGTCCGCATCAACGATTGAGCGGAGAGCTCACCAAAATTTTTCTCACAAAGCGGCTTCACCCGTTCCCCAGCGTGGACGGGTGGAGCGCACGATGACGATGAGCACGGCCGTGGCGAGTAAAAGACTGGCCCAGCCTGAAAGGCCGAATGCTGTGGGCAGATAACCGACCGCGATCGCTATTCCTCCTGCGGTCAGAGCGTAGGGAAGCTGGGTGGCGACATGCCGCGTGGTGGTGACATCGCAAGCCATCGCGCTCACGATGGTGGTGTCACTGAAGGGGCTGGCGTGGTCGCCAAAGACCGCTCCTCCAAAGACGGCTGCGGTCACGGCAGGCAGGAGGGCTTGCAGCTCAGCAGGGGGAAGATCCTGGTTAGCAGCGAGTGAGAGCAAGGTCCCAAGCGCGATGGGAATCAAGAGTGACATCGTCCCCCAAGAGGAGCCGGTGGCGAAGGCGATGAGACAAGCGAGGATGAAGGTGGCACCCGGCAGCCACCGGGCGGCGAGGTTATCGCCAAGCTGGGTTGCCAGCGTCTTGGCTGTTCCGAGTTCCCCCAAGGTCGCCCCAAGAGTCCAAGCCATCAACAGCACGAGGAGGGCAGGCAGCATGGAGCGCATCCCTTCCAGAATGGCGGGCCAGACTTCGCGTCGACTTCCGGGGTAGAAGAGGATGGCTCCGGAAAGCGAGAGTAGGCCAGCGAGGATGAGCGCCCACGGGCCTTTGGAGGTCGAAAATGCCAGCTGGATGTCTTTAGTGGAAGAGGGGAGTATCCGGCCGGGATTGCCGAGAATCCAAAACGAGAGAGGCACCGACAAGAGGAGGACAAGAAGAGGTCCCAAGGCGGGGGTCAAAGGCTTGGCGATTTGACGGGCCGGTGTCGAGTGAGTGCTTGCTGAGAGCGGCTTCGCACGAGCCATTGGAGGCGGATTCCAACCCCACTTCGCGGCGAGAAAGACGAGGATAAGGGAGAGAAGGCAATAGAAATTGAGCGGTATGGAGCGGAGGAAAACGAGGTAGGCTGCGGGAGGAGAATCCATTGTCGAGAGAGCTTCGCCTATCAGGGAGAGTTGAACGACGGACCAAGTGGAGATGAAGGCGACGCAGGCTACCGCCGAGGACGTGGTGTCGACAAGATAAGCCAACTTCTCGCGGGAGACCCCTGATTGATCCGCAAGCTTCCGCCCCACCCGCCCCAGCATCAGCGCATTGGCGAGTCCATCGAAGAAGCAGAACAGCCCGAGAAGAACCACCGAAGTCTCGAAACGGGAGGAGCTGGTGGCCGAGCGTGTCCACCGCGCGAGAAGTGCCGAGATCGCGCCCGATCTCTCTACCACGGCAGCGAAGGCAGCCAGGAGGAGAGTGTAACCCATTGCGGCGGCGTGCCATGACGAAGTGAGCGAGGGCCAGGCATACCGGGTCACCCAATCCGAGGGAGCTTGCCAGAAGCTTCCTGCAGCAAGAAGAGCTCCTAACAGAGAGCCGCCGAACAAGGAGCCAGCGGCTGACCGCGTGAGCAGGAGCAGCCCGCCAGCCAAGAGAGGCGGAGCCAGAGGACGCCCGGAGGGGACGACGGCGAGCAATAGAGCCAAGGCAATGAGTGTGATGGCCGCTAAGGTCGTTGTCGATTTCCACCGAGGCATGGAACGGACTCTTTGGTGCGCGGAGAGTCATTGCAAGTGGAAGCTCGGCAAAGCAGGACCGGCTCTCTCATTTTGCAACGCCGGATCGGTGAAATGAGCAGCAAAATGCATGGCCTCTCCAACGTCCGAAGGCTCCGGTTATCTATCTAAAACTCAAAGTGAAGCAGTTGGCTGATCGCAAGTAGGCTGTCCAGCTTGGAACGCCTCGAGCGAAAGGAGAGGGGAAATGACTTTTCCTTTATGCCTGAAGAACTGACATCCACCTTGGAAGACCTTGATAGCGAAGCCAACGGGGATGAGCTGGTCGTGGGCGATCTCGTTGAATCATTTGAGCATCGGGGCTTCGGGCCCATGCTGCTCGTGCCGTCGCTCATCTCTCTGGTCCCTCCCATCTCAGGAATTCCCGGAGTGCCTGCTGTCTGCGGTTTGCTCATCATGTTGATCTCCTTCCAGATGATTTTTGGTCGAAGCCATCCGTGGGTGCCTGATATGGTCAAAAAGCTGTCCGTCTCGCGGGAGAAAGTTGAAAAAATGCAGGAAAAAGGGCGGCCCTTTACCAAGCGCATCGATTCTCTGTCGGCACGACGCCTCTCATGGCTGACCAATCCGGTGAGTATCCGCATCATTTCCGCACTGATGGGGATCCTGGCTTTGACGATGATTCCCCTTGAACTGGTTCCCTTCGGTGCGGCTGCTCCGGCGGGGACGATCGCGCTGCTATCTCTCGGCTTGATGGCCCGCGATGGGGTCATGATCCTTTTCGGTCTCCTTCTATCGAGTTCGGTCGTCTGGATTGTCGCCGCCAACTGGAACATCCTCTGGCCTTTTTAGGCCAATCGATTGACCCCTTCTTCCTTTGAGGGTGGCTACGAGCTGCGCCTCTTGAACTCAACGGGGCAAGGTGCCTAGCATCGCTCTTTGCCAGACGTCAGCCAACCAAGTTCTAAGAAAATTTGAGAAAGGTCCAGGAGCGCTGATCTCCACGCCTCAGCGACCTAACCAATGGCGAGAGAGGTCCCTGAGCACCTGCGTTCGCGCGAAGCTGCTTCGTGACGGAACGGCTTTTTATCAACAGGCTTACTTCGAGAAGATGGAAACCATCTTGAGCTTCACCAACTCGAAAACCCCTTCTTTTTGAGGGGATTAACGAGTGTTCGCTAGCTTTTGTCGAGAAAAGGAAGTGTTTGGCAGATGCCGTGTTCGCTTGGGAAAACCCGAGGTTTCGGAGGAATTTTAAAAAAGAGGCGAAAGGGTTTTAAAAAATTAGAGAGTTGAAGTGATGAAAAGTTATCTTTTTGGCTCTTCTCGTGTTTTGATTAGCTTATCTTAAGCGGTTTCCTCTGGAGGGTTGAGTTGATAGCTTTTCGAAGTCGATTCGCCCTTTATCAAGCTCTCCAGCGGTGGTCGAGAAAGACTAGGCGGAGCAAACAGTGAACAAATTTTTTCCGGCTGGTAAGAAAATGAGGTGTTCTTAAATTTTTCGTTGTGAGTGAGTTAGAGTTTTTCCTGGAAGCTGTTCGGCTGGCTTCTCGGAGAGGAGATTCGATAAAAAAGGGATGTTCTGGAACGGGTGACTTCATGGACGTTTGTGCTGGAAGGAAGGCTTATCTCACAGATAGTTTGCTCTGTCTAACAATAAGGGGTTCTCGAGAGTCGAAAATCTAAAAACTTCAAGAAGGTCTCAATTTCGCCGGAGCCCTTTTTTCGCATTTCGGTATTCACCATTGCAGCCAACCTGATAGGACGCTCTTCGTTATGGCAACCCAACTTGAGCAACTTAAAAAATTCACCAAAGTCGTCGCGGACACTGGTGATTTCGAGTCCATGAAGGAATATCAGCCGCAGGATGCGACGACCAATCCGTCGTTGATTTTGCAAGCGGCTGGAAAGCCTGAGTATCGTCACCTGGTCGAGAAGGCTGTCGGCGAGCTGAAGGACTCGGGTCAAACTGGCGATGAGCTGGTAGAAGCAATCATCGACCGGGTCCTGATTCTGTTCGGGCTCGAAATTCTCAAGATCGTGCCGGGCCGCGTCTCCACGGAGACCGATGCCCGCCTCTCTTTTGATAAGGAGGGCACCATCGCCAAGGCGAAGGAGCTGATCGCACTTTATGAGAAGGAGGGAATCAGTCGCGAGCGTGTGCTGATTAAGATCGCTTCCACCTGGGAGGGTATCAAGGCAGCTGAAGAACTTGAGAAGGAGGGGATTCGTTGCAATCTTACTCTGCTCTTCTCTTTGGCCCAGGCCGTGGCCTGTGCAGAGGCGAAGGTGCAGCTGATTTCACCATTCGTAGGCCGCATCTATGACTGGTATAAGAAGGACACCGGCATCGACTACACGGCTGCTGAGGATCCGGGCGTTGATTCCGTCGGCACCATCTACACCTACTACAAGAAGTTCGGCTATGAGACCGAGGTCATGGGTGCTTCTTTCCGCAACAAAGGGCAAATCACCGAGCTGGCCGGTTGTGACCTTCTCACGATTTCCCCGAGCCTTTTGAAAGAGCTGCAGGACAGCGAGGAGCCCGTGGAGGAGAAGTTGAATGTCGAAGCGGCCAAGGCTGCCGACGTCGAGCAGATGAGCTTGGATGAGAAGGCCTTCCGTTTCATGTTTAATGAAGACGCGATGGCGGTCGAGAAGACGGCTGAAGGAATCCGGAAGTTCTCCGCTGACATCGTCAAGCTGGAGAAGCTGATCGCTGACATGCTTTAAGAGCGAGGTCTTTTCTCAGTGTCGATTATCGAGAGGAGGGCGATGCGCCCTCCTCTTTTGCTTCCTCGGTAGCGGCCTTTTCCTGCTTCTCGGCCTCCCTGGCAGCTTCTTCTTCTGCTTCTTGCTTGGCGCTGTCTAGGACGTGGGAAGGTAATTCGAGATGCTTCCGGAGGACGAGGCAAAGAGGATTATTAATGCCATAACCTCCCGAGATTTTGAGACGCCGTTTGGGCCGGACCCAAGATGAGCAGCTGAAGCAGAGGCTGGTTGTGAGGATTCGTCCTTGCTCATCTCTAGCGATGATGCCGTAAGCTGGCGAATGGTCGCAAAGATTGCCGGCGTCGCGGGAAAGCAGGTGGCTGCTTAGCGATTCGATAATCTCCCGAACGTCGTCGCCCTCAATGAGTGCTGATTTCTCGATTGTTCGCCGGTTCTCGCACCAGTCGATCCAGAAGCCTCCCTTTTCGCCTCGCTCTTGCACATCACCTAGCAGATGGAGTTTGACGAGAGGCTCGGTCATAGAATCTTCTCCACGGAGAGGGAGTAGGGAGAGGAAAGCCAGCAACACGATCTTTCTCATGAGTCCGATAGTGGTGGTGGGTTGGGTGAAAACAAGGCGAAAAGGGAAGGGGGCCTTCGGTAGCAAATCGGCTCCATGGCGGTCTTCTCTCTTTGAAGGCGCACGGTTTTCTGTCTTAGGTGGTCGGTATGAAGACCGCGACATGGCTTTTTGTTTGGTTCGCTCTCTGCCTGACTGCCACGGCAGGAGGGAAGAAGGAGAAGTCCTTGGTGGTCACCTTCCACTTGCAAGGTGAAGAGGGTGAGGGGAAGAAGATTGCGGTGCCCGAGATGGTGGCGGGCAGGCAAGTGTTCTTCCGTTTGGCTCCTGAGATATCTCACAATAACGTCGCCGCCTTCCGACCCTTCCCCGCTGAGGATGGCTATAGCTACGGGATCGTCCTGCAGATGAATGATGTCGGCCGGCAACGGTTGGCCTCGGTAACGAATGCGAATAAGGGGGCGCTGCTCCTCGCTCGTCTCAACGGGCGTCCCTTGGACGTTCTCAAGATTGATCAAGGTATCAATGATGGCTTTATCGTGATCTGGCAGGGGGTGACTGCTCAGGAGATTGCCATGGCCGACTCGATGATGCCTCGCATCGGAGAGAGCCTCAAGGAGTGGAAGCAGAAGAAGAAGGACAAGTGATGCATCGCGCCCTAGCCCTCTTTGCGATCCTGGCCTTGGGCCCGGCCTATGGACAACAGGTCAACCTGCGCCTCCCGACGGAGAATCGCGGCCTCTTGACTGGTGACTTGGCGGGTTTTTACATGCCGACGGACCTGAACAACAAACCGCCGGAATCCGGCGCTTGGGGCTTCGTGCGCAATGTGCGGGAATTTCCTGAGGGGAGGGTCTACACCCGCTTTCACGAGGGGCTGGATATCCGTCCCATGCATCGTGATGCCCGCGGTCTTCCCACTGATATGGTCAAGGCGATTGCTACGGGCACGGTCGTCTACGCCAATGATTCCGCGTCTCGCTCAAACTACGGCAAGTATGTCGTGGTCCGGCACGATTGGGGCTATGGCCCGTTCTACTCACTCTATGCCCATCTCGCGACCACGACCGTCAAGGCAGGTCAGCCCATTCTCGCCGGTGACCCGTTGGGGCGTCTGGGCTCGACTGGGGCCGGTCTGAATAACGCGCGGGCGCACGTCCACCTGGAGCTCAATATCATGCTCTCCGAGCGCTTTAATGACTACCTGGGAGCTGCCAATCCGCACGGGAATCACAACGGCCTCAATCTCTCGGGGTTCAATCTGGCGGAATTTTACCTGCTTCTGCAGAAGAACCCACGTGCTTCGCTAGCCAAGTATCTCCACAGCCAGCCCCAGCATTATCGGATCATGGTGCCTCGTAAGGGAGCGGGTACCCTGCCGATCGTGGAGCGCTATCCCTGGCTCCGCTTCGGCAATCATGATCTGCCAAGCAAGTCTTGGGAGATTGCCTGCACTCGCTCGGGGTTCCTTGTCGGTATTGCTCCCAGCAATCGCGAGGTCAGCAAGCCAACGGTCACTTACGTGCGTCCGACGAAGTTGAATCATCGTTACTATACCTTGAATCGTTTGACAGGAACCGGTTCCACTGCCAGTCTCACCGCGTCAGGGGAACGATTCGTGAGATTGATCACGGATAATTTTTAGCGGAGAGCGCTTCCGGCCCTTCATCATTCCGGTGAAAGAAAGGTCCGACCGCTGGTGCGGATTCGATGAATCGAGTTGAGTGGATGCGATCAGTCATCGCCCCTCATTTCCTTTTTCCTCGTTTGCTTAGGATATGGGAACATGTCTCGGCATGACGGAGGTGGATCCCTGCCGCCGCCCCTGTAAAGGTTAATAAGTAGTAACGTGAAAGAAGAAGAACTGAAGAAGCAGGTGATCGATCTGCTGGGACAGCCAGGAGGGCGTCCCCTCACCAAGAGCGAGATCGCTCGCCAGCTTGGCATTGATGCCAAGGACCGCGCCCAGCTGCGTCGTCTCCTTGACCGCCTGGCTGAAGAAGGAGAGCTCAAGACGGGTAAGAAGTCCCGCATCGAGCTCGCCGAAGCCGGAGGCAAGGGCTTGCTGACCGGACGAATCCGAATTTTTCCCAAAGGACATGCCTCCCTCTATCCCGATGATCGGGATCCAGCGAACGAGGCCAGCGGCTTCAATCTGGAAGAGATCAAGCGGGTCTCGATCGCCGAGAACAAAACCGGAGTCGCCATGGATGGCGACAAGGTGGAGGTGAAGGTCGTGCTCAAGCGGGGCCGCCGGGGCGAGGAAGAGGCGGTGGGGAGTGTGGTCCGCATTGTGGAGCGTTCGGACCGCCTCGTCGTGGGGACCTATTTTCTCAAGAAGGGCTTCGCCTATGTGCAACCCGATGCAGAGTCCCTGCCCGTCACCCTGGAACTGGATGAGCCTTGCGAAGAGGCTGAGAATGGACAGAAGGTCGCCGTCGAGCTCATCGATTGGCGGAAGGGGGAGGTGCCCCGCGGCCGCGTGAAGGAGGTCATCGGTTGGCCGGATGCTCCCGGAGTCGATATTCTGGCCATTGTCCACAAGTATGGCTTGCAGATGGACTTCCCCGATCGGGTGAGAGCGGAAGCGGAGGCCGTTTCCGAATCCATTGACGAGACCGAGCGCGAGCGCCGGGAGGATTGGAGAGACCGGCTAGTCATCACCATCGACCCCGCCGATGCGAAGGATCATGATGATGCCGTCTGGGTGCAGAAGACCAAGGGCGGTTGGCAACTGGCGGTCCACATTGCCGATGTCTCGCATTACGTGAAACCCAATAGCGAGCTGGATAAGGAGGCGAGGAAGCGAGGGAATTCCACCTACCTCGTTGATCGAGTCCTGCCCATGCTGCCGGAGGAGCTGAGTAACGGGATCTGCTCCCTTCGGCCCGATGAGGAGCGGCTGACGAAATGCGCACTCATCGACTTCAATACCAATGGCCAGGTCAAGAAAGCGGTCTTTGTCGATGCGCTCATCAATAGTCAGGCCAAGCTTGCCTATGAGGAAGCGCAGGTGGTCCTCGATGGAGGTAAGGCTCCCAAGCGCTATCCCAAGGAGCTCCGTCTGGAGCTGGAAACCATGATCCGGGAGGCTTGGAAGCTGGCCTCCCTCCTGCGGAAGAACCGATTCCGCTCTGGGGCGCTCGATCTGGAGATGGACGAGATCAAGGTCCTCTTGGACGAGAATAAGAAGGCCGTCGGCTACGCAAAAGTGGAGCATAACCAGAGCCATCAGTTGGTTGAAGAGTTCATGCTCGCGGCCAACGAGTCGGTGGCCAAGCTGCTCCGCGATCGGCAGAAGCCTGCCATCTACCGCGTGCACGCCGATCCTGATCCTGAGAAGTTGGAAGAATTTGCCGAGAACGCCCGAGTGCATGGGTACGTCGTCGGGGATCTCTCCAACCGTCAGCACATCCAGGATGTGCTGGATCAAGCCAAGGGCATGCCGGAGGAGCACGCTATCAAGCTGGGTCTCCTCCGTAGTTTGCGCCGCGCGGAGTATTCCGAGGAGCCGGAAGGTCATTATGGCTTGGCCAAGGCAGATTACGCTCACTTCACGAGCCCGATCCGTCGCTACGCCGATCTCGTCGTCCACCGGGCTTTGCAGGGCCTTCTGAAGAACCGGCCGGAGAACCCTGACCGGGTGATGAAGCAGCCCGAGTGCAAGGAAGCCGCCATGCACATCTCCGATACGGAGCGGAACTCAAGCTTCGCGGAACAGGAGACCAAGACTCTCAAACTACTCGAATGGCTGGAAGCCAGCCGGAAGTGGGATGAGCCACCACTCTTCGAGGGCGTCATCACAGAGGTCCGCAGTATGGGGATCTTCGTCGAAGCCACCGACATCATGCAGAAGGGCCTGGTCAAGTTCGAGGAGCTTCCGGAGCACGGATGGCGCTTCGATAGCGGTCTATCAGCCTTCGTTGCCAAGGGGGGCCTCATCTTGCAGATGGGGATGGAAGTGGAGCTCGCGGTCACCAAAGTGGACTTCATCGAGCAACGGGTCGACTTCACCATCATCTCCGCGATGATGCCTGAGGTTTTGGAGAATCCTCCCAGAACCAAGCGCTCCTCCCAGAAGCAAGCGGGGGCGACAAAGGGAAACTCCTCACGGAGCAAGGGTAAGTCGGGGCAGGGCAAGAGGACGAGCCGTTCCTCCTCGAAAAAGGCTCCGCGCTCCGCGTCGAAGCAATCCTCTCGCAAGTCGTCCAAATCACCCAAGGGCCGCCGGAAAAGAGACTGACATGGCAAGGGCTGATTCTGCCCAGCCATGTTGTCGTTTCAGCGCTGAAGGAGGCTAGGTCTTACTAACAAGACACGAGCGCCGCGCGTAGGGTCGGGTTCGCGCAGAACTTCTTGAGGAGATCGACAAAAACCCGGCCTTCCAAGGGGCCTTGTCCCAGGAAGGTTATTTTGAAGTTTTCCAAAAGTTCAGGGTCGAGTTGGATGTCGTCGCTGACATTGAAGGCATCCAAACGCCAGTCGACAAAGCTTCGTTTCTCAATGGGTTCGTCGATGATTCGCACAATGTCTCGGTGGCGGGGATCTTTTTCGATTCGCGCCATCAATTCTTCAAGGTTTTCCCGAGTGCCCTCCAAGGCCTGAAGGAAGCGACCTTGGTGGAAGAAAAGAGTTCCCGCGATTTCTCTGGTTGGGTTGAAAGAATTGGCTGCACGGCAAATGTCGAGTAGGTCGTCCTGGGCGGCTTTCTCAGAGTGGGTGTAGGTGCTGGTGTAAACAATAAGATGCATTAGCGGGTGGTAGCAGAGGCGGTCTATGGCGTAATTTGCACGACGAGGAAAGGCAGAAAAAATTTTCTGGTAAGAAAATCGCGTGGAACTTGCATGCAGCTAAAGGAGGGTGAGCGATAACAGGGGAAGATTCTAACAGTCGCCACCCGCTCGATTGGCTTTCTTCCCCGAAGAGGTGGTGCCTCCATTGAAAGAAAAAATCCCGGCCAGGTAACCTGGTCGGGATGGTGAAAGTGAATGGTTAGGGAGTCTGGAGCTTCAGGATTCCAGAATCTGAGTCAAGACATAGGGCAGGATGCCGCCGGCCCGGTAATAGTCGATCTCCACCGGGGTATCCAAGCGGACGATGACCGGGACTGAGATGGTCTGACCGTCGCTGGTTTTGGCAGTGAGAGTGACTTCGTCGCGTGGCTTGATCTCGTTGCTCAGACCGGTGACGGAGAAGGTGGCATCGTGAAGGTCTCTCATCTTCTCATAGTCAGCGGCATCGGCGAAGGTGAGCGGAAGCACCCCCATCCCGATGAGGTTGGAGCGGTGGATACGCTCGAAGCTTTTGGTGACGACAGCCTTCACACCGAGGAGACGTGTGCCCTTGGCGGCCCAGTCCCGGCTACTGCCCATACCGTAGTCTTCACCTCCGATGACAACGAGCGGCGTTCCTTCCTCCTGATAGGCCATGCAGGCCTCAAAGATATGAGTCGTGGTGCCAGTAGAGGTCGTTTTGGGAAGCTGGAGGTCGGTGACCTGCTTGCCTCCGTAGTAGACTGTGTAACCTCCCTCGCTTCCGGGACACATCAGGTTTTTGATGCGCACATTGCCAAAGGTGCCGCGGGTCATGATGCGGTCATTACCCCGGCGGCTGCCGAAGCTGTTGAAGCTGGCCTTCTCCACGCCATGCTCGAGGAGATATTGTCCCGCAGGAGAGTCTTCCTTGATGGCTCCAGCAGGGGAGATGTGGTCAGTGGTCACGGAGTCGCCGAAGATGCCAAGCGGGCGGGCATCAATGATATCGGTCATGTCGGCCATGGTGCCGTCATAGCCTTCGAAGAAGGGAGGGAGCTGAACGTAGGTTGAGCTACTATCCCATTCGTAGGTGGCTCCCGTTTTGCCCTGAATTTCACCCCACTTGGGGTTGGCGTTGTCGACGTCGCCGTAAAGATTCTGATAGACCTCGGGCTTGAGGGCAGACGCCAGTTGCTCGCGAATCTCTTCCTGGCTCGGCCAGATATCCTTGAGGAAGACGGGGTTCCCCTCGGAGTCGTTCCCGATAGGTTCCGTTGTCAGGTCGAGATCGACGCGACCGGCGAGAGCGTAAGCGACGACTAGTGGAGGGCTCATCAGGAAGTTTGAACGAATGTTCCCGTGGATACGGGCTTCGAAGTTGCGATTGCCCGAGAGAACAGAGGCCGCCACGAGGTTGCCGTTCTTGATGGCTCCTTCGATGGCTGGATGAAGGGGGCCGGAGTTGCCAATGCAAGTCGTGCAACCATAGCCCACGGTCTGGAAGCCAAGCTTGTCGAGCTCATCCTGCAGAGCGGTGGCCTCGAGGTAATCGGTGACCACGCGGGAACCGGGTCCAAGGGAGGTCTTCACGTAGGGTGCGACTTTGAGCCCCTTCTCGTTCGCTTTCTTCGCAACGAGGCCAGCGGCGAGCATCACGCTGGGGTTCGAGGTGTTCGTGCAGGAAGTGATAGCGGCAATGACCACGGCGCCATGACGAAGCGACGTCTCGATTGGTTCGAAGGCATCCTCGGCCATTACGGTGGCAGGGGTTGGACGATTGGTGGTCATTTCATTTTTTTCCATCTCCCCCCCGGGATCGACTTTCTCCAGCAATGAGCCGACGGCGTAGCCCGCTGGTTCAGGCATCTTCACCGGGACGGTCGTGTCCCGGTCGGATTCACTGAGGCCGAAGCCACCCTCATTCGTGCTTGTGGTAAAGAGTTCGTTGAATCGGTCTCGCAGCGCTGGGACATCAATGCGGTCCTGGGGGCGTTTGGGGCCTGATACCGCGGGGACGACCGTTGAGAGGTCCAGCTCTAACAAGTCGGTGTAGTCACACTGGTCCTTGCCCGGGATGCCGAAGAGGTTTTGCGCCTTGAAGTAGTTCTCCACTGTGGTGCAGAGCTCTTCGCTCCGGCCGGTGCCGCGGAGGTAATTGATGGTCTCCGAGTCGACGGGGAAGAATCCCATGGTCGCTCCGTATTCGGGTGCCATGTTCGCGATGGTGGCTCGGTCGGGGAGTGAGAGCGCTACGGCGCCGGGGCCATGGAATTCCACGAATTTGCCGACAACGCCATGCGCGCGAAGCATCTCGGTGATGCGCAGCGTGAGGTCGGTCGCAGTGACTCCTTCGGCGAGTTCGCCGTGAAGGTAGACGCCGACGACCTCGGGGACGAGAAAGGTGACGGGTTGGCCAAGCATGCCGGCCTCTGCCTCGATGCCACCCACACCCCAGCCGACGACGCCAAGGCCATTGATCATCGTGGTGTGGGAGTCGGTGCCCACCAGCGTGTCGGGGTAGTAGACGTTGTCCTTCGAGAGCACGCCACTAGCCAGGTATTCGAGATTCACCTGGTGGACGATGCCGATGCCGGGAGGGACCACGGAGAAGGTATCAAAGGCCTGTTGGCCCCATTTGCAGAACTCGTAGCGCTCCCGATTGCGGATGAACTCGATCTGCATATTACGGTCGAGGGCCATCTGCGAGCCGGCGAAGTCGACCTGCACCGAGTGGTCAACGACGAGGTCGACGGGAACAAGCGGCTCGACTTTTTCCGGATTGGCTCCGGCTTTGGCTGCCGCATCCCTCATGGCCGCGACGTCCACGAGAAGAGGAACTCCGGTAAAATCCTGGAGAACGATGCGGGCTACGGTGAAAGGAATCTCGTAGCTGCCGGGGTTCTCGGCGTCGTAGTTGGCCAGATTATCGATGTCTTCCCGAGTCACTTTCTTGCCATCCAGATTGCGGAGGAGGGACTCGAGAACGATGCGGATGGAGACGGGCAATCGGTCGAGATTGGCGAAGCCTTGTTCCTTGAGGGCGGGTAGCGAGTGAAGCTTGGCTTCCGTTCCTGAACCTGTAGTGAAAGTTCGAAGTGTGTCCATGATGGGACACTAGATCAAGTGAGGCGTCCTGTCTTCCGGGAAATCCGGGAAGCTCAGCCATCGGCGCGCAGGAAGGTCGCTCGGCTTCTAACAATCAATGAGCCAAGCTGAGGCGGGAGTCTGGAATGAGCATCCAAGGCATCCGTGCTCGCCCGGGGTCGATGGATGCGGTGAGCGTGACAATCCGTCTCCCCTCAGCGGGGAGACGGAGGCAGAGGCGATACGAAGCCCCGCTAATCTTCGTCGGGCAGGAAGATGACGAGGTTCTCCAAGAAGGCGAGAAGAGCCTCCTGATCCTGCGGTGACGCATTTTTGAAGCCCTCCCGGGATGCAGCCGCGTCTCCACCGTGCCAGAGAATGGCTTCAGTCAGCGTACTGGCTCGTCCGTCATGGAGATAGGGTGGGGTGACGCCGACTCCCCAGAGATTTTCGGTGAGGAAGACGGAGGCCCCTGTGCCCGCCTCGTCCACCGCTTCTGCCATCTCCGGGCCCATGTCGTGACGCTTCAGGTCTCCGTAGGGCCGGATGATGGCTCCACCCTCGCCATTGCTCTCCAGGGCACCCAGGTGACGAACCAGATTCCCACTGGAGTCATATACCTTGTTGTCTGGAATGTCGCGGGTGAGGTCGAAGGTGAGTGGCCGTGAAGGATCCAGCCCGAGCGCGATAGGATCTTGTCCGCCGGGAAGGACGTCGTCCCGGTAGTCGGAGAGGGTGCTCGGTTCGCTAAAGATCGGTTCGTTGATCGTGAAGCTGGGGATGTGGCAGTCGGCGCAGCCAATGGCATTGAAGACACTCTCTCCATGATCGATGAGAGCCACTTCCGCAGCAGGCACCACCGGGCCGAGGCCATACTGACCGAGCTCGACCCGGGTCGTTGGCCTGGGTTGAGCCGCCATGTAGAGGGTCATCGCGGTCATGTCGCCAATCGAGGCTTCATCGATGTAGCCGTCGCCATCGCCGTCCATCCCATCGGGTAGGATTTCTCTCGGTTGGATGCCGAGTTCATTGTGCATGGCGTCCAGATTGAACGAGCGCACCGAGGGAAAGGTGCCTTTCCATTGGATTGGCTTCACGACGAGATCCTCGTCAATTCCTTCCAACAGACTGTAGTCCACCTCAATGCCCGATGGGGCGGCCTTCGAGGAATTCTCATGCCGGCGGGGGCGGGCCATCCGGCCTTGATGGTTTCGCTCATTTGTCGATTCCGTGCGATTGGACCGCCGTGACTTACCCGAACGCCGCGAGGTTGAGGTCGAGGCCGACTTGATGATGACCTTGCCGAAGCTCACGCCTTTCGCTTCCAGGCTGACCGTGATGGGGGTGGAGCCTCGTTGGGAGGAGAAGTCCACAATCGCGGTGGCGAGCTGTTCCTGCAGTTCGACGGTCATTTCCTCAGCCAGACGCTGCACCGCGCCCATCCCGTGCAGGTGAGGCGTGTTGCGGTGAATCATTTGGCTGATATCGCCTGTATGAAATGGATCCCGGTGGACGTCTGACGAGGTTCCTCCTGCCCCGTCTGCAACGGGGAGAAAATGACAGGACGCACAGCTCGTCCCATTGGGGCCGGTTGAACGGGCTGGGAAATGATTTGCCCATTCGCCCGGTCCCGTGAGGTCGGCTCGGGGCACGCGGGTGGTGCGTTCACCATTTCCTACCTTGGAGCCTCCGCCATCGATGATCGAGAAGTCCGCCTCGAACATTTCATCCCCAAGCTCAAACGCATGGAGAAAAGCCGCCAGTGGATCCTGCTGGTTGCGATCATTTAATTCGGCCTGTGAGATCCGCTCGATAGAACTGGAGTGAAGGGACTCAATCAGATCAAGGTCGACCTCGGCCTGACTTGTTGCTGCTAGCGCAAGGAGGCTCAGCGGGGAAAAGGCCCATCTTGGGTAGGAGGGCCCCCGAATGCCGCTCTTGGGCGGGCGGTGGATTTGTTGATTCATAATCATTGGTTCTAGGATTTGGAACCAAGGAAGGGGGGATTATCCGCAGAAGGGCGGATGAGATCCGACTTTCCTTGGTTTCTCCTCTAATCAACAGGGGCTGAGTTAAGACGATGTGGGCTTCCCGGAGGATTTTGTTAGGACTCTGTTAAGCTAGCAGAGGCGAGGGGCGAAAGTGACGGGTTCTGGGAAGAGGCCGGCTTGCGATGGGGAAAAAAGAAAGGGCCGTCCGGAGACGACCCTTTCGTTGGATTGGTTGGGTTTTTTAAGGTGAAAGCTTATTTGCGGCGGCGGAGGAGGAGTGTCGCTCCTGCCAAGCCCAGAAGAGCCGCAGAGGAAGGCTCGGGAATAGCGCGAAGCTGGATGGCGTTGATTTGGGACTGCGAATTACCCGAGTTGAAAGTGCCGGCAGGACCTCCATTTGTTCCGAAGATATTAAAGCTCTGGCTGGTTGAGTCAGCGATGAAAGTTCCAATGATGGAGTCGCCAGCAGAAGGCCCCGGAGGGTTATTATTCAAGCTGGAAAAAGCAACGGGTGAACTCGAATTGGTCCCGTCACCATATCCTGTAATGAAGTTGCTATTCCGAGAGCCCCGCGCATCATTGTTGAAGGATTGAATCAAGTATTCCTGACCAATTGTCAGCCCTCCGAATGTCACGCTCGTGACCCCGAAAGTTCCTCCACGGATAAGATGGAAGATGGCTGCGTTGCTGGTGAATTCGCCATCACCGAAGGCGTTCTCGTTGTCAGTGCCACCATTAATCGTAATCGATACTCCATTAGTTCCGATAAGCGGAACTCCTGTATTTTGAGGTGTGAATGAAACGCCATTGACAGTCACGGCGGTGTTACCGGAAGTCGTATCGGTCGTGGCATTATACCCGACTAGGGCGTCACCTTGGGTTGTAACAAATGTTTCGACAGTTGAACCTTGATACATGTCGACCGACGATTGCCAACTGATGATTGCTGCAGGGGATTGGACGACGGCAGAAAATAAAACTGCCGTTGAGAGGAATTTTTTATGTGCTGGGTTTTTCTTCATAGGACAATTAATCCGCTCGGGGACTTATAAAAATACAATGTGCTGACTTTGTGGTGGTCAAGATGAAATTTTGCATCGAGAGACAAGTTTTCGGCACAATCGTTCTCTTGTTTTTCTAAGTTGATGGCGAATTCAAGTCGCCACCTTGGAATGGCATCAGAATTGACCTAATATCCTTGTTTTTATCATATTAGAAAGAGTCGATTTTGTC
Source organism: Verrucomicrobiota bacterium JB023 (assembly GCA_030673895.1). Classification (GTDB taxonomy): domain Bacteria; phylum Verrucomicrobiota; class Verrucomicrobiia; order Verrucomicrobiales; family Akkermansiaceae; genus Roseibacillus. The sequence continues at coordinate 15,675 of JAUTCR010000059.1, read as the reverse complement.
GTTTCGGCGGGCGTTGAACGGCTACTTAATAGGCTGCTATCATGAGGTGAGGGCTGCCTGCTTAATCGTTGGCTGGGAGGGAAAGGTCTTTCTTTGTAAATACACAATTGCTGCAAAAGTCGGCAATTTTGCACATATCATCCGGAGTTTTTAAATTGTATCGATAGGTGCATCCGGGCTTTCCCAATCGGTGACGGCTTGGAAAGGAAGTCAACACGTTGAAAACTACCCAACAACTTCTGGCGCATCTAGGGAAACGCCCCTCGAATGTCTGATGGACCGATCTTTGGTGATCCTCAAGGAGAGGAAAGAGGTCGTCCGGAAGTCAGCTGGAGCAATCGTCCGTGATTGGAATGAACTTGGTTGGGAGATCGACAGCTTCCCATTCACGTTGTCTCACGCGGGTTCATCGAGCCTTGGCGGTAGCCGGCGAGGTCCACCGTGATGTGGCGAAAGCCGACCGGAAGGAGAGCCTCAAGCAGCGTGTCTCTTTGCTCGATAGCGCGGCTTAAGTCGTCGGGCCGGAGCTCAAGGCGGGCGATGGTCCCGTGATGGCGGACCCGGTGGCCGGTGTAACCCAGGGTTTTGAGGATGAGCTCTGCTTTTTCCACTTGCCCGAGTTTCTCGGGTGTCACGGTAGAGCCATGTGGGATGCGGGAGGAGAGGCAGGCATTGGCGGGCTTGTTCCAATTGGAAAGCTCCAGCTCGCGGGCCAGCTCGCGGATCACCTCCTTGCCGATGCCGCACTCTTGCAAGGGCGAGCGGACCCCGTGCTCGCGGGCCGCGCGTAGGCCGGGTCGGTGGTCGCCGAGATCATCTTTATTCGTGCCATCGAGAATCCAGCGGTAGCCTTCCTTTCCGGCGAAATCGATGAGGGTATCGTAAACGTTTGTTTTGCAGAAATAGCACCGGTCGGGATTGTTGGCGGTGTAGTTCGGGTCGTGAATCTCGGTGGACGCCAGCTCGTGGAGTGGTGCGCCAATTTGTTCAGCAACCTTTTTCGCATCGGCCAGGTCGTGGGTGGCGAGGGAAGGAGAGACGGCGATGGCGGCGGCCGTATTTTCCGGGCCGAGGGCATCATAGGCCAGCTTCAGGACCAAGGTGGAATCGATGCCGCCAGAGTAAGCGACAAGAACCCGGTCCATGGAACGGAGGAGAGCGTTGAGCTTGCGATGGGACTCGGTCACGGAAGGGATCTCCCATGAAGTGAAACGGTTGACCACGTCAAATTTTTCCAAGCTGCCGCCTCCGGGGCTCGGGACCTCGCCAGGCTGATGGTAAGAGAGGGCATGGAAGACTTCACCATCCGGGCCATCGCTCATGCGCGAACTCCGTGGAAGAGCAAATTCGGTGTTCCCCGGCAGCCCGGGTTGATCGCCCAGGCGATCGGGGAGGTTTGCTTTCAGGATGAATTCGCGGGAGAAGAAGCCAGACGAGGGCTGGAGGGATTTTCCCATCTGTGGGTGAGCTTCGTCTTTGACCAAGTCCCCGAGGGAGAGACCCGCCTTCGCGTGCGCCCTCCCCGGCTGGGAGGCAATGAGATGATGGGGGTCTTTGCCACCCGCTCTCCCTTTCGCCCTAATCGCTTGGGCTTGTCCGTCTGTGAGATTGCGGAGGTCTTTCCCAACCTGCTCCTCCGGGGGGTGGATCTTGTCGATGGAACTCCGATCGTGGATATTCGGCCTTACATTCCTTACGTCGAGTCGATTCCCTCAGCGGTGGGAGGCTTTGCCAACGAGGAGCCAGAACGGATCGCGATGCACGTGGCCCGAGAGATTCGGCCCCTTTGGGATGCGTTGACTGCTGAGCAGCAAGCGCTCATCCGCGGCATGATCGAGCTCGATCCGCGTCCGGCTTACCAGCGGCAAGAGGGCAGGCAATATCAGGTGGAGGTCGGCGAGTTGCGCATCGGCTGGAAGGTGGTGGAGGGCGTGGCGCTGCTCACCCTGTTGGAAGACGCTTGAGAAGCCGCGCATTGCGCGTGGCGGGAAGGGGCGATGCGGGGGGCGTGAATTTTCTCGGCAGCAGCCCTTGATTTTAGGTAAGTTGAGGTCGACGTTTTTTTAGAAAAATCAATAGGACCATTACGCTTTGGGTGAGGAAACAACCAGTCACGTGATAGCGGCAAACGCAATTCCAGAGAGTGCTTATGCACTTGATTGGCGGGGGTGGCTCAAGCAGCACGCTTCCCGGCTAATGCTCTTTGCACGCCAGCAGACAAGGAATCAGGAAGACGCGGAAGACGCTCTTCAAGAGGCTCTTGTGAAGCTGGCGCGTAAGGTGGACGAGGGGACTTTCGTCGGAGGCCAAGAGGCCTGGCTCCCCTTCCTCTTCACCCAGATCCGTCGGGAAGCCATCGACCGGGGACGGAAGGATGACCGCCGTCGCAAGAGGGAAGAGACCGTGGTGGAGGACGCCAAGAGCCTGGGCGAATTTGAAACCGGGGGATGGTTCGAGGAGCACGAAAACGGGGGCGAGCGCGCGGAGTTACTCGAGCAAGCTCTCAAGGAGCTTCCGGAAAAATTCTCAGAAGTGGTGGTGATGAAGATCTGGGGAGAGCGGACTTTCGATGAGATTGGCCGCATCCTGGGAATTTCGTTAAACACGGCAGCCTCGCGGTATCGCTATGGTATTGAGGCATTGAGAAAGAAACTTGCGACCCCCCGCATCAGAGGAGATATTTGAATAAGCACTGGTATATGGACGACGATTTGAAAATTCTTGAGGACGAATTGCGAAAATTTTCGCCAAGCCCGGTTTCTGGGGACGTCTTGGGCCGGATGGTTGAGGCGATGGAGAAGTGGGAAGATGAGGTGGTCCAGGATGACAAGGTCGTGGCCTTCCCGGGGCGTGATCAAGGCCCGGTGGCCAAGTCATCTCCCGATTCGTCTCCCAAATGGAAGCCGATGTGGGGTGCGGCAGCGGCTGTTGCGATCCTAGGCGGTATTGCCGGATTTGTAATCCCAGGCCAGACCGAGGACAGCGTGGTCGCGCTTTCCGATTTGGGAGAGGTCCCCATCGCGAAGCAGGCGGCCTTTGCTCCAGCGGGGACCACCAATGATGTCCGGTCCGTCTCGACGGTCCTCGTCTCGGACGAGCAGGGAGTGCCTTACCAAGTCATCCGGGTTGATAGCCAACAGGAAGCCAATTTCAAAGGAACGGGAGAAGTGGGATTGAAGATAAGCAAACCCAAGGTCGATTACTATGTCGTGCCCGTGGCCTATTGATTGCTAGAAGTTTTAAGAATATTCCGGCAACGCTTAGACAAGTTGCAGGGGATGATTCGCTCCATTTCCACAATGAAGAATCAGAAATCGACAATGGTTTGTTTCCTCCTCGCGGGAGCGCTGCCAACCCTTGCGGTCGAGCGTCCCAGCGAGCTGGACGAAGAAGAGCATCAGCTCAAGAAGGCTCCTGTCGAAAAGCAGGAGCAAATAGGCTCGGAGATCTCGCCTCAAGCGAGCGAAGAGAAGCCGATTATCGAGGCGATTCCGGTCGCCGGAGAGAAGCCCTTCCTCGGAGTCGGCAGTGAGCCCTTGGATGAGACCTTATCCCTGCATTTGGGAGTCGACCAAGGATTGATCGTTCGCCGGGTGCATCCCGGAAGCGGAGCCGATCTCGCGGGTCTTCAACCACACGATATTTTACTCTCCGTCGATGGGCAGAAGGTCGCTTCTCCCGTGGCTCTGAAGGACGCGGTGGCCCAATGTCATGTCGGCCAAGAGGTGCCGGTGGAAATCATCCGCCGAGGGGAAGGCGAAAACTTGACGGTGAAGTTGACGGCACGTCCTGACGGCATTCCCGGCATTGATGCCATCCCCGTGCCGGGTGAGGTGGGAGAACTCAAGATGTGGCCGCAAGGCGCGCTGCCCCAAGATCCCCGTCAGCGGATGGAGGAGCTGAAGAAGGCGCTGGATGAGCAAATCGAAGCCCGCGGTCTGGGGCTCAAGCTGCACGACCTCATCGAGGAGATGCCGGAAGGAATCGGGAAAATGGATCTCGGCCTCGAATCCGAAAGCTCGGTCACATGGGCCGATGCGGAAGGGGACATCACCATGACCATGAGGAATGGGAAATCAGTGGTGCGAGTGCGGGACCGGGAAGGAAAAATCGTCCATGAGGGGCCTTGGGACACGGAGCAGGACAAGGCAGCGGTAGCGCCTGAAATCCGCAAGCGCATCGAAGGTCTCGACGTCAAGCGAGAGGGAAATCAGCTCCATTTCCTGATGGAAGGCTTCCCCGGAGGGCGTTGATCCCATCCTATTTCGACAGCTCTCACTGCTGAAGCACCGGTTGAACGCCGGTGCTTTTTTTGTGCCGATGTCGTGGCCGATGGCTGGGGTCGGCTTCAGTCGATGAAGCCATCGAAGATGGGAAAGGGCTCGGCGGGATGGAAGCGGAGGAAGGCAACGGGCTCCGAGGACGGATCGAGAAGGGCTTGTTCCAAGCTTCCTCCCTGTTGACGAAGCTGCTTGCGATTTCGGGCCTCGGGGTCCAAGCGGAGGGCATCCACTTCTTCAAAGAAGGGTGCGAACTCCTCACGAAGCGTAGCGGCTGACCAAGCTTGACCGTCGCTGGAGCTGGCACTGATCAAGTTGAGCGCCAAGTCATAGTCGTGTCTCGAGATGGCCTTCAAGAAGTCCCAGATTGCCCGATGGGGAGAGACCTTTCGTTGCGGAGTAGGAGCGGGTGCGGTTTTTTTCTCCTCGGGTGCCGTCGATTTGTCATCCCCGGAGGAACCCATCTTCTCCCATTCGTCGATTAGGGAAGAGTCGGTGTGGCGGACAAGCGATTCGAGATGCTCTTCGGCTTCGATCAATTCTTCAGTTTTGAATGAGGGGGGGACGGTCTGGGACAGGACTTTGTAAGCTTCCGAGAGATGACGAAGGAGGACGGCTTCGGATTTTTCCAGCTTGTAGGTCTTGATGTAATCCTCGAAGCTACTGTAATTCTCGTAGATTTCTCGCGCGATGGACTTCGGGCGAATGGCTTCGCTCTTCAGGTAGGGATGATGAGCGACGTAGCTATTATAAGTCTCGTAGATGAAGTCAGCCAGCGGTTTGGGGTATTCGATCTTCTCGAGCTCTTCCATCCGCTGGTCGTAGTTGAGCCCTTCCTCGCGCATTTCGGCCATCGCTTCGTCCTTGGCCCGGTTGACCTGGGCGCGGAGGATGAGGTCGGGGTTTTCCAAGATGGATTCGACAAGGGAGAGGACTTGGAGCGGGTAGTCCGGGTCCTCTTGGTCAAGCTGGGGAAGGGTGTTGAGGAGATAAAGGGCGAGGGCTTGATTGAGTGAGAAGTCGTGCTGGAGATCGACGTGGAGGCGGATGGAGTAGCCTGGGCCGGTGTCTTGAGCGGGCTCGGCCGGAACAATTTCGAGAATTTTCCCTCGCACGAGGTTGAAGAAAAGTTTGCGGGCCGAGATGCGATGCTTCTTTTTGCGGGCGTCGGTCTCGTGGGAGCGCTCGATGAGATCGCGGAGGATCTGGCAGCCATCTTCGTCCTGGCGAGAGAGCACATGGAGGAGCAAGGAGGGCGTGACGGTGAAGGATGATTGCAAGGGCTCGGGGGGCGATGCGATGAGCTTACGGTAGGCGGGCTCATCCCAGTGGACGTAGCCACGCTCGGGAGGAGTCTTCTTGACGATCTTCTTCCCCTTCTTCGCTTTGGCTTCCAGCTTGAGGTTCTCGATCACATGCTCCGGGGCTTGGCAAACGACGTAGCCGATATCATCGAAGCCTCTCCTGCCCGCACGTCCGGCGATCTGCTTGAAATCCCTCACGGGGAGAATGCGGGAGCCTTTGCCATCATATTTGCAGAGCTGGGTGAAGACGACCGTACGGATGGGGACGTTGACTCCGACCCCGAGGGTATCCGTGCCGCAGATTACTTTGAGAAGGCCTTTTTGCGTGAGCTTCTCTACCAAGAGGCGGTACTTGGGTAGCAGGCCGGCATGGTGGATGCCGATGCCATTGCGCAGCAGCTTGGCCACCTCCTTGCCATAGGGAGAGCGAAAATCAGCATCTACTAGAGTCTTGGTAATTTCCTGCTTTTCTTCCTTGGAGCAGAAGTTGCGCGAGAGGAGGTTTTGTGCGGTCCGCGCTGTAGCCAATTGGGTGAAGTGGACCAGATAGATGGGCGCCTTGTCAGCATCAGCCAGTTCCTGGATTTTCTCTTCCAGCTGGGTCGTCGAGTAATCAAATTCGAGCGGGACCGGTCGCTGGTCGGACTGAATCAGGGCCGTGGGGGCACCAGTGAGATCCTCCAGTTCCTTGATGAAGAACTGGGGATCGCCGATGGTCGCCGACATGAGGAGGAAGCGACATTGGGGCAGGGTGAGGAGCGGGACCTGCCAAGCCCAGCCGCGGCTATGGTCCGAGTAGTAGTGAAATTCGTCGATGATGACATCGTTGACAGGAGCCTTGTCTCCATCTCGCAGGGCGAGGTTGGCGAGGATTTCCGCCGTGCAGCAAATGATGGGGGCGTCGGGGTTGACGGTGGCATCACCGGTGATCAGACCGACATGGTCGGGTCCGAAGGTCTTGCACAGGGAGAGGAATTTCTCATTGGCAAGAGCCTTGATCGGCACGGTGTAGTAGCTGGTGCGTCCAGTGCAGAGGCCTTTGTAGTGCAGCGCGGTGGCGACAAGAGATTTCCCCGACCCGGTGGGAGTGTTGAGGATGACGTTCTTACCCTCGAAGAGTTCCAGAATCGCATTCTCCTGATGGTCGTAGGGCTCGATTCCGGTTTCGAGGAGCCAGGTGAGGAAGTTCTCCAGGGCGGCTTCTGGCGAGAGAGGTTCGGATGGTTTTTCGAGCGACGGCACGGGGCAGTTGTAGCCGGAGGAGAGGGGAGGTCCAGCCTGAGCCCGGAAGAAGCTGTACCTTCCTCAATGAGCGGGGAGGCAGGAGCGGACCCCGGAGTTCCGCTCCTGAGATGAAGCAAAGGGCCTCAAAGGTAGGAGATGACCTCTTCTTTGGGGAAGCGGGACTTGGCCAAGGAAGCGTATTTGTCCTCAGCGGAGCGATAGCCGATTGCGCAGCAGACGCTTGCGGTGAGATTCTTTTCAGATAATTGCAGGACCTCATCGTATTGGGGCGCGGAAAAGCCCTCCATGGGGCAGGCATCGATTTCCAAGAGGGCGGCGGTGTCCATCAGCCGCTGCAGGGCGAGGTAGGTCTGCCGGGTGGCCCAAGTGAGCCTCTCCACCGAGGGCATGCGGGAGACGAAATCAACCATCACGTCACGGTAGCCTTGCAGCTCCTCGATGGTGGTGCCGCGGTCGTTGGCAATCTCGCTGACGAAGCGGTCAATGTAATCCACATCGACATCAGTGCGGGTGCAGAGGACGAAATAATGGGAGCATTCGGTGACCTGTTTTTGGTTCCAGGATAAGGGCAACAGCTTTTCCCGAATTTCCTCATCGGTGACGATGAGGAAATGCCAAGGCTGTAAACCGAACGAGGACGGGGTCAGCCGGAGAGCTTCTTCCAGAGTAGCCAAGTCAGCGTCGTTCACTTTGCGAGTGGCGTCGAAGACCTTGGTCGCGTAGCGCCAGTTGAAGTGGTCGATGAGAGAGGTGTTGTCAGGCATCTTGGTGAAAATTTGGTTCGGGTGAAGATAGGGAGATCAGGAGTTTTGCAACCTCGAAATCTTGCCTGCCGTCAATTGTCGACAGAGAATGGCAAGGCGACGGAGGGGAAATCGGTGAGGGTGAAGCCGATCTGGAAGCCATACTCGTCCTCGTCGAGGTTGTCGCGCATGTAGACTCCGGCGGAGAAGGCCCAGGAATCGAGATTGCGATGGATAGAGTATTCCTGGGATTCCAGTGTGGAGTCGGCGAATTCCCAGACATGCTCGGTGCCCAGTCCCCACTCCTCGTTGAGGCGATGATAGGAGCGAAGTTCCAGGCGATTGGAATCGTCGAGGATGGGATGGTCGCGCAGGAAGCGGTGGCTGAGGCCAATTTCGCTATCATCGTTCACCATGAAATAGAGGCCGGTGGCAAACTCGGTGAAATTTGAGTCCGAGAAAAGAGGGACCTGGGTCTCCACCGTCAGGTCGAACCACGGCAGCGGCGACCAGTGGAGGTCGTTGTAGAGATTGGACACGTTGCGGTCGAACTCGGGGTCTTCCCCAAAGACGTCCATGTAGGTATCAATGGTGAACCACTCGTGTGCGGAATCATTCCGCCGCGTGAGCAGGGTATTGCGCATGCCGAGACGGAGGATTTGCCAATCGGCCAGACTGTCGAGAGCGGCGAAGCGGCCGGGGGTGAGGGCTCGGGGCCGGGTGGATGGGGTGAGCCGGTCAATGGGGTAGAAGGCGCCATTCGGGTCATCCGTGGCGAGCAAGGTGGCGGTGACGTAAGGTTGAAGAACGTGGAGCGCGGAGTCCAGGCCCCACTGCTTGGACATCCACTCGGGATATCGCTTGGTGAACTTCAAGGACGCATCGAGAGACGCATGATAGTGGGTGCGGGAGAAGCTATCGACCGAGCCATTGACGGAGTCGTATCGCGTGTAGCCAGCTCCTGCCCGGGGGGTAATGCGCAGGCCGGAGTCCAGCTTCAGTGGGACGGAAAACTCGTGGTAGGTGTGGAGGCGCGCAAAGCCGGCCCCATCCAGCAGGGTCTCGATCTGCTCCCTCCGGTCATCGGAGACCGAAGCGTTGGCTGCTTCCTCCCGCAACTGCTCGGCCTGTAGGCTGGAGACGTCTTCCCGATAGATTCCGAAGAGGTTCTGGCTCTCATGGAGAATGGGGGAATCAAAGAGGGGGCGGCGAACCTGGTCCAAGGCGACTTCCGGGTAACGGGAGTCAGTCTGATAGAAATCATTGAGGCGGATCCGGGTCCATGCCGTCAGGAGATGGGCATCATCCCATTGCTGGGTGAGCGAGATGACATTGTCCGGCTGATACTGGGTCCGGTAGATGCCGGGCTCAAAGTCCTCCAAATAGTAGAGATCGGAGAGAAGGGTGAGATTGGCATCAAGGTGCCCCGTGGCTCCCGGCAGCCAGTCTGCCTGCAATCGCTGGCGGATCTGCACCTTGTAGCGGTGATTGTCGCTGAAGTCATCGCGCGGCTCGGAAGAGCTCTTTTGCGAAGGGTCGAAGTCGTAGATGGAGTAGAGAGAGAGCCAGCCGAGATTGGGGTTATCCTTCCGGGCGAGCTCTTCAATGGTGAGGCCGGTGCCGAGGCCGCGCAAGGTGTAGATGTCGGCATTCCAAGTGGCCTCATAGGGTTCATCCCTGCGAAGGCCCGTGGCGGAATCCTTCAACCCCCCGATACGATGGGTATAGGAATTCAGCAGGTAGGGGCCCCAGATGGATTTGGAACCGGCGGTGGGGCGGTAGTTGAATTGCCCGTCCAAGTCGTGGCTGAGGGTCGGGAGCCAAAAGATCGGCGTCCCTCCCACGTAGAGCTTCATGTTGTCATAGCGAATACGCTCATCAGGGATGAGCGTGATTTCATCGCCTCTGAGCCAGTAGTTGGGGGTCTCCGCATCATGGGTGGTGACCCCGGCATTCCTAGCCTTGTAGATGAGCTTACCATCTGCTCCTTCGACGGCTTCCAGCTGACCGGCCTCCAGGTGCAGCGGGGCGAAGGCTGTCCTTAGGCCCCGGGTCTCGAAGGTGCTCTTACCGTAATGATAGACGGCGGAATCGCCACGGTGGACCACGGTGCCCTGATAGGCCGCCACCTTGTCCCGGAAGGTGATCGTCTTTTCCCTCTCATCAAGGATGGCTTGGTCGGCGAAGACCTCAATGCCATTGGCTCCACGCATCCGGACGTTCTGGCGGAAGGTGATCACCGTTCCGCCCTCGCCGGACAGGCTCAGGGAGGCTTTTTCCGAGCGGAGGGTGTCTCCGTTGCCCGACTTCGCGCGAATATTCCCCGAGACCTTGATGTCAGCCGCTCCCTCTCCGATTAAGGTCGGCCCCTCGAACTCATCCCAAGTGAGGGTGAAGTCCTTCGGCATCACGAACTCGGGTGCGATGATGCCCTCGGTCAAATCCGCCTCCTCGGGCTCTTCCTGGGTGGGAACGGTCTGGAAGGGCGCATTGGTTGGTAACTGGGCAAAGGACCAACTGGAGACGAGGGAAAAGAGAAGCAGTGGGCGGACGGTCCCCATCCGGAGGATTCTCGATAGAAAAGGCGGGTGGGTAAAGAGTCGTTTTGCGTCTGTTCTAGTTGATTAGTCTCTATAAAGTATTAATATGAATTGAATAAGTTGCATTGATGTGCCTAAACCTGACATTCCGATGCGCTTTTCTTGTCTTAGCTCCGTCATTGTCGCGCTGGCTGCCCATGACGCCCGAGCCCAGGGGACGATCACCTTTGAGGTGTTTTTCACCGAACAAGCCAGCTCTCTCTATTCTCCCATGGAGCAACAGATGTTCTACGACGGGGTCGACTATTGGAGCAGCATCCTCACCGGTTATCGCGATGGTGTGAGCCGGTCCTGGAGTTTGACCGTCGATGCCTTCGAGCAACCCGCCTCCGGAGGGAGTATTCTTCTCGGTACCGCGGCTCCCACCGCTCTGGCCTTTAGCCAACCGGTAGCGGACGCCAATACCTCGAATGGGAGGTTTATCCTATCTACCCAAGGGCAGGTCAATTTGAATACGCATCCCGATGCGGGGGAGATCCTCGAGGTGGTCGTCATCCATGAGATCGCCCACGCTCTCGGGTTCGGCACCCTGTGGGAGGACAATCAAGTTTACAACGATGGTGAGGATGCGAACTCCAACCGGACGCTCGACGGCGGGATTCCCGGGCAATATCTCGGCGCGGCGGCGTTGGCCGCCTATCAGAGGGAATTCGATTCGGAGGCCACCTACATCCCTGTGGAGCTCGATGGCTATAGCGGCACCCCGCATGGTCATTGGAACGAGGTGACCGATAACCCTGCCGTCGAGAATCAAGCGGGCTTCGATTCCGACCCCGGTGATAGCGATGCCTCACCTATCGTTCAGGAGGGGCTTTATGCAGGCGAGATGCTGGACGATGAGCTCATGAGCGCCGTGGTCTCCGGCTCGGGATTCCTCAGCCAAACGTCCATCATGTCCTTCTATGACATTGGCTACACCGTGATTCCAGAGCCCTCCGTAGCGCTTCTTGCCGCACTGGGCCTCGGCTGCGGGTTGCGGCGGCGGCGGAGTTGAGCGAAGTTTGACCGATGAGAATCGGTATTGTTGGCGCGAGTGGATTGGTGGGGACGGAGCTGCGTGCTCTTTTGGAAGAGATGGGCCACTCTTGGATTGGCTTTAGCCGGAGCCCCGAGGGTCGGGAGGGGGAGTGGCGGAAGCTGGAGGATGGCTTCGCGGGGCTGGATGCGGTGGTCAACGTGGCGGGCGAGTCGGTGGCCCAGCGGTGGACGGAGGAGAATAAGAAGAAATTTCACGCGAGCCGGGTCGGCGTGACCCGTAAGGTTGTCGATGGCCTGCGCTCCCTGCCGGAGGGCGAGCGTCCGGGGGTGCTCGTGAATGCCTCGGCCGTAGGCTACTACGGGAGCCGGGGGGAGGAGGAACTCACCGAAGAGAAGGATGCGGGAGATGACTACCTCGCCCGGCTCTGTATCGAGTGGGAAGGCGCGGCCAAGGAGGCGGAGGCTTTGGGCGTTCGCGTCGTCTGTGGCCGGATTGGCGTGGTTTTGGGACAAGGTGCGGATGCCTGGAAGCGGATGCGCATCATCTTCAATCTCGGCGCTGGCGGGAGGTTGGGCAGCGGCAAGCAATTCTGGCCCTGGGTACACATCCGGGACGTTGTTGGCGGAATCGCGCATGCCCTTGAGACGGGGGACGTCTCGGGTCCGCTTAATTTGACCGGACCGAATCCGGTCACCAATGCGGAGTTCACCAAGGTCTTGGGTTCCGCCTTGGGCCGGCCGGCGGTGCTGCCGGTGCCTCCCTTCGCACTCAAGATCGCCTTGGGCGACTTCGCGGAAGCTCTCCTCGCCAGCTACCGGGTCTTGCCCAAGAAGCTGGAAGAAACAGGCTATCAATTCCGCTTCTCCAGCCTCTCCGAAGCCCTCCTCGATTTACGCTAAAGGATGCGCAAGCTTGCCCGAAAGGGGAGGGGATGGTTAGATGGGGCGTGGCCGCCCCGCAAAACATCATCGCGATGGTCTATGATTATGACCAGACGCTCAGTCCAAGTTACATGCAGGACGACGTCCTCTTTCCTCGCTTCGGCATCACCCCGGAGAGCTTCTGGAGCAAATGCAATGCGCTCGTGAAAGAGCAATCCTGGGACGGAGAGCTGGCTTACATGAAGTGCCTCCTCGACTACCTCGGGATGGATAACGTGAGCAATGCGGACCTCAACGAGCTGGGGAAGGGGCTCAGCTACTATCCAGGCGTCGATGACATGTTCGCCGAGCTCAGCAGCACCCTTCGCCCCGAGCACGAGGCTGCCGGCATCAAGGTGGAGCACTACATCATTTCCTCGGGCCTCAAGGCCCTCCTCGATGGCAGTAGCTTGAAAGGGAAGGTGAAGGCCATCTTCGGCTGCGAATTTGGTGAAGACGCCGATGGCCGCATCTCCTTCCCCAAACGGACCATCTCCCACACCACGAAGACCCAGTTCCTCTTCCGTATCAATAAGGGCATGCTCGGCTACGATGAGGATGTGAACGACCACATGCCGCCTGACCAGCGGCCCATCCCCTTCGAGAACATGATGTATGTCGGCGATGGTCCCACCGACGTCCCCTGCTTCACCGTGATGAAGAAGACCGGGGGGCATGCGCTTGCCGTCTATAATCCCAACGACGAGACCCGTCGCAGCTTCCGCAAGTGCTTCCAGCTCTCCGCGCACGCCGAGCGAGTCAAGCACATCGCACCCGCGGATTACCGGAAGGGGAGTCACCTGCGCCTGATCCTGGAGGAGACCATCCTCGAGATCGCCGATGGCATCCTCCGCCGCCGCAATGACGAGCGGACTGGCTCCATGGTCGCCGCACCCACCTTCTAGCCTTCGGCCACAACCTCATCCGTCAAGCTGACGTCCTCAGGAGTTGCTCCGCGAGGGGGCGCTGCGGCAAGCTCGCGACACGTGAAACACTTCCACTTCATTGGCGTGTGCGGGACCGCGATGGGCTCCGTGGCCGCCGCCATGCAGCGTGCCGGCTATAAGGTCACCGGCTCCGACGCCAATGTCTATCCCCCCATGTCCACCTTCCTCGAGGGTGAGGGCATCGAACTTTTCGAAGGGTACAAGGCGGAGAACCTTCCCTCCGCCGCAGACATCATCATCGTCGGCAATGCCATCAGCCGGGGTAATGAAGAAGCCGAAGCCGCCCTGGAGCAAAAGCGCAACTACCAGTCCATGCCCGAGGTGCTCAAGGAGCACTTCCTCCGTGGCAAGCGCAACATCGTCATCTCAGGGACGCACGGCAAGACGACCACCAGCACCCTCACCACCTGGCTCTTCAAGTCTGCCGACCGCAACCCCGGACACATGATCGGAGGCGTGCCGAAAAACTTCGAGCGGGGAGCCGAGTTCACTGAGTCGGACTTTGTCATTCTCGAAGGCGATGAATACGATACTGCCTTCTTCGACAAGCGCTCCAAGTTCCTCCACTATCTCCCCGAGATCGCCGTCATCAACAACATCGAGTTCGATCACGCCGATATCTATAACAACCTCGACGAGATCCTGCTCACCTTCCGCCGTCTCTTGCTCACTGTTCCTCGCAATGGCGTGGCCTTCCTCAATGGGGACTGCGCAAATACGGTCTCTCTCGTAGCAGATGCCCATTGTCCCATCGAGCTCGTGGGCACGGGTGAGAATTGCGGCCAACGAATCACCGGAATCAGTTACTCTCGCGGACAGGCGAGCTTCCAGCTCAATGAGGTGCCCTTCACCTTGCCCATGACGGGCGAATTCAATGTTCGCAATGCCGCCATGGCCATCTGCGTCGCCAGACAGGCGGGACTCACTGACGAGGAGATCCAAGAAGGGCTCTCCTCCTTTGCAGGTATCAAGCGCCGCCAGGAAGTGCGGGGTATTGAGCGTGGCGTTACCGTCATCGACGACTTTGCCCATCACCCGACGGCCATCGGACAAGTCATCACCGGACTTCGTGAGGGCTACCCCGGACAACGGCTCATCATCATCCTTGAGCCCCGCTCGAATACCCTTCGTCAGGAAGCCCACAAGGGCAATCTGGCCGAAGCCTTGGCTGGTACCGATATCGCCATCGTCCCTCCCGTCCTGGAGGCGGGTAAGATTGCGCAAGACGATTTGTTAGACGTTCCCAAGCTGATTGAGGAAGTGAACGAGGCTGGAGGAAGCGGTCGGTTGTTAGGCTCCGTGGAAGAAATTGTCGATTGGGTCTCGGCCGAAGCGAAGGAAGACGACCTCGTCGCCATCCTCAGCAACGGAGGCTTCGGAGGCATCCACGAAAAGCTACTCAACGCCTTACGCGTCGGCTGAACCTGAATAGTCCCTGTGCACATCGGCTCAGGGGCACTCATGGAGCACCGGCGTCCCGCCGGTTTTAAGCACTTTCATAGCTTCTTCTTAGGATTATCGGCACTGCGGGGGGCAGAAACCGGCGGGACGCCGGTGCTCCATGAATCCGGAGGAGACGCTTGGGGTGAGCGATGTGGTAGGAGACGATGTATCGGGTGCGTTGCATTGTTTGGGTGTAGGTGAGTGTATCCTGGCGGCGGTCTCGGCGAGACCTCCCTACCGGAGTCACTAGCTAGCGAGTGGTGAAGCCGTGATAGCGGTCGGCATCGCTACGCAGGTAGCGCCAGAGTTGCCGCACTTGCACGTCGAGCATGCGTCGGTAGGTCATCTTAAATTTGAAATGGGTGACTTCGGTATCGTCGTTTTCGACCCAGAGATTCTCCACCCATTGCAGGTAGAAAAGGCGCGGGCAGTAGACGAAGTTGTGCAGGCGGCAGACGGGGAGACGCGGAGTGGCAGGGGAGGATATGGCCTCTTGGAGTTGGACTTACTTAGCTAAGTGGACTAATTTTAATCTGATGACGGTGACCATTCATGAGGCCAAGACCCAGCTATCGAAGCTCATCGCGGCGGTGGAAGCTGGCGAAGAGGTGATCATTGCCAGGAGGGACAAGCCGGTGGTGAGGCTGGTGAAGGAGGAGGCCTACAGGCCCAAGCTGTCTGATGGCTTTGGGGTTGGCAGAGGATTGATCTCGGAGGATGCGGTGGAGTATCTGACCAGTCGCCCGGAAGTAGACGAGCAGATCGGGCGCGATTTTGCTGCCTCGGCCGATGAGGAAAAGGAATGAAGCTGCTGCTCGATACTCATGCGTTGTTGTGGTGGTTTGTGGGGGATTCTCGTCTCTCTCTTGCGGCGCGGGAGGCGATGGATGAGGCGGAGTCGGTGTGCTATTCGGTGGTGTCGCTCTGGGAGATTGGTTTGAAGTTGGGTCGTGCTGGTTTTGACTTTCATTTGGTCGAAGACTGGGACGTCGAGCTGCCGGCAATGGTGGCTCGGTATGGGGTGCGGCAAGAGGGGATTGAGGCCCGTCATTGCAAGCTGATTACGCAGCTCGCGCCGCATCACGGCGATCCGTTCGACCGGATGTTGATTGCCCAGTCTTTGTCAGAAG
Organism: Verrucomicrobiota bacterium JB023; assembly: GCA_030673895.1. Taxonomy (GTDB): domain Bacteria; phylum Verrucomicrobiota; class Verrucomicrobiia; order Verrucomicrobiales; family Akkermansiaceae; genus Roseibacillus. The sequence goes on along the minus strand of JAUTCR010000059.1, from coordinate 84 downwards.
GCTGGAGTGTGGTGGGGAAGGACCACCGCTTCGACGCCTATGGCGTGAAGCGGGTCTGGTAGGGCTTACATGAGGATCTGGTCG
>JAUTCR010000058.1 GCA_030673895.1 Verrucomicrobiota bacterium JB023 | reverse complement strand
GGAGGTCCTACGATATCGCCGAGCTAGACGATACCATTGGCTGGGATGCCCGGGACACGACGGCGGACGGGGCGATCTACACGAACATGGATCGGGTGCGGGCCCGTTGCCGCGACCTTGCCAGGAACAACGACTATGCCCGGGCGTTTCTCCGGCGGGTGAAGTCGAACGTGGTCGGGCCCCATGGGCTGAAGTTCCAGGCGCGGGCCAAGCTCACCGGCGGGAAGAATTACGGGAGCCTAGACAAAGTTTTCAACGCCGACCTCGAAGCGCTTTATCGGGCAGCAGGGAAGAAGAAGAACCGGCCCACGGTGGACGGGCGGCATAGCATCCGCGACTTCCTAGCCCTTTGGGTCAACTGCCTGGTGGTCGATGGGGAAGTCATCGTCGGGCATCACGACGGCACCGCTAAGAACAAGTTTCGCTACGGACTCGAACTCATCGACCCCGCCCGGCTCGATTGGACGAAGAACGGTGAGCTTGCCAACGGAAACCGTATCAAGATGGGTGTTGAAATGGATGGCGATAATATGCCGGTTGCCTATTGGATTCAGAAAAAGCAACCACAAGACCATCTCATCGATGCCCGGAGCCGAAGGCGGTGGATGAGGTTGAGGACAAAGAGGATTCAATGTGTTATGTCTCTGCCTGCGATGAATCAGCCTCAGAATCAGGGGGCAAGGCCCAAGAAGCTGCCCAAATCACTCGTGGCGATGCTTGGCCCCAAGACCGGCGAGTCTAAAGAGGAGTTCAAGGCCCGGGTGAAAGAGAATCTGCGAGAAAAAGGGGTTTGGAGACCGAAGAAGGAGGAAGGGTAAAGCTCAGCTCTTGCTGATGAGATAGCCTCCCGCGCCCATGAGCAGGCATCCAGAGACCTTGCGTGTTCCATTGGCTGCTTTCGAATGGAGCTTGCCTGCAATGCGCTCGGCGGCGAAGGCGTAGAGGAGCTTGACCCCGCCGACGGCTCCGATTGTCACGAGCATGATGGCCGCGATTTCGGGGGCGGAAATCGTTTTCATGTCGACAACGGTGGGGAATAAAGCCGCATAGAAGAGAATGGCTTTCAGGTCGCCAAGGGTGAGGAAAAATCCTGCTGCAAAACTGGTCCAGAGAGCTCCGCCGGGATTCGCCGGGCTGGCTGCGGGGCCTGTCTCTTGGGCTCGAATGAGGCCCAGTCCCAGCCACATCAAGTACGCACCGCCTGCCATTTTCACAATCGAGAACAGGGAGCCCATTCGTTCGGCCAAGGCGCTCATCCCTAGAATGGCCAAAGTCACGAACAAGAGGTCGGCAAGAACGATGCCCCCGGCTACGGCCGCGCCGCTCTTCGTGCCATGAGTGGCTGCCCGAGTAACCACCAGCAAGACGCTTGCACTCGGAAGGGCCGCCAAGGTGAGCATCACCAGCGTGAGGGAAAGCGCTTCGAGGAGGGTCATTGGTCGCGGCAATCTTTGCGGGCAGGAGGAAGGGTGGCAAGGATTCGGATTGGCTGGGGCTCGCTTTTGGCCGCGTTGTCACATTACCTGCGGCATCTGCCAGCATGAGGGACGTGCGCGAGCAGGCGTCCAAGCTCAGTCAGGAGAGGATTTGTGGTGTTTCCGGGCTTCGGGAGCTTTGAGGGCTTTGCTGTAGAAGCCCGAAGGATCGAAGCAGCAGACCCGCTTTTTGCCCTCGGCCAGCATGTTACAAGCGTCTTGAATGCGTTTGTTCCGGGTCTTTGCTTGCTTTGCGGAGTCGAGCCAATGAATCCAGTCGAGGCGAGCCAAGGTGGTGGTTGCCTCCCAGGTGTTGTTCGCCTGCGGTGACGCGCGGAGCGCCGCTTGGAAGTCGGAAGGGAGCGGTGGTTCGGGCTCATTGGCGACAGGCCTGACTTCCACGGCGACAGAATCGCCGGGCGTGATTCCGGCGCGATTCTGAAGATCTTCATCGATCTTGAGCCAATGACTGAGCTGTCCGTCGGGCTCCAAGGTATCTTGAAAATCCTGTCCATTGAGCGTGCCAGAGACGGTGGTCCGCCCTCGCCGGGGAAGGGCTTCACTGACCTCCTTCGGCAGGAGGAGGAAGGACCATCGGGTTTGTTCTTTTTTGGAACCCGCAGGAGAAAGAAGGGTCGTCTCGAAGCGGAAGCGCGGGGAGGGAGAATCGGTCATGAGCGAAGGGTTAGAGGGTTTTTGAGTCGGAGAGTTTCGGTTAGTCGGCGACGATCAGTTTGTTCGGAGGGAAGCTGCCCTGGAAGCGAGGTGTTAGAGTGTCTTTTTGCTCGCTTGGAAGATAAAGGCTTCCAGGCTAGTGACCTGGACGGGGCGCTCGAGCTTGAGATGCTTTGCAAGTTCGGGGCCGAGATAGAATTCCTTCAATGTCCAGCCGTCGCCTCCGAGAACGAGGTAGGCTTTGTCGTATTGTTCTTTCGATTGCTCGAGGGCTTTCGAGAGGCAAATGACCTCATAGGGGACCTTTTGTTCGGCAGTGCCCGCGCTTTGTTGCCATTTGAGGGAAATGAGAAAGGCTTCGTCGCCTCGCTTGGCGACTAAATCAATGAGGTGTTTGCTGCCATTGGGGCGTTGTCCGACGGGGACTTGTTCCTCGACTTGATAGCCTCCATGGATGAGGGCACGCTTGACGATTTTCTCGAAGTCTTTGCCCGTCGTGGTATTCCGGGCTTGGGGCGTTGATTCCTCTGCTCGTGCGCCCAGGGCGCAGAGGCAGCAGGTGAGGAGTCCGAAGAATGCAAGGGTGCGCATGGTCAGGGAGGGGCTGGGAGCGATTGCTCAAGGTCAATCCCTCTCATTCGACATGAAGGCCACGCTGATACCAAATAAAAAAACCGACCGGAGCGTCCGGTCGGTTTGCGGGAAGAGGGAGCAGTGAGAGCGCCTCACTCGGCGACTACGGTCACGTCATCGATATACCAACCCATGAAGTTGGCCGAGAGTCCACCCGAGCCGATGAAGCGGAACTCCAGCCGGACAGGCTGGCCGTAAGCGGAGGCGGGAAGCTCGATGGGGCCTACTGAGCCCCAATCGGAGGAAAAGAAGTTGGGATCCGGGGTGGAGGCGTGCAGCGGCTCGGTCTCGAGCAGCGCGCCCGTTTCGTCGTCGATGAGGTAGACTTCGGCCGTGTCGTCCATTGCAACGTCAACCGCTTCAGCGAAGCTCAGGGATGCCGAGGTGAAGTTGGTGAGGTCGATGACCGGCGTGCGCAAGCGGGTGATGGTATTGACTGCGTATTGCCCATTGTTGACGCTCAATCCCGTGCCCCAGGCGCGGCTGGAGTCATTGTTCCCGGAGGTCACTTCGACAGTGAATCCGTAGGAATTGGGCGTGCCGTATTCCCAGACCGAGCCTTCACCATCATTGGTGACGGTGAAGCCGGCGTTGTTGTCTTCGAAATCGGTGGAGAGAAGAATGACGGGGTTGCTTTCCTCGAGCACGTAGAAGGTGCTGTCCGCCTCAGGGCGGGCGAGGGTGAGAGTATTCGTGCCGCTCTCGTCGGCGGTTTCGCCCTCGACGACGGTCTCCCAGTCGTCCAATGGAAGACTGAGATCAGTGCTCGAGAGAATGCTGTAGGTTGCTCCCTCGGTGCTCACCCAAGTGAAATCGAGGTCGGTGCCATTGGCGTTCTGCGTGATCTCCAGGGCGTGGAGGGAGAGGCTCGAGGCGATGGCGAGAAAGCTGCCCAAGGAGAAAGGCGATGGGAGGGAGCGCAAGTCCTGTCGGGAAGAGGAAGCAGCGCCGGGTCGTTCTTGGTTTTTCTTTGATTGGGTCATCAGCTGAAGGTCCATTGTGGAATCGCGGCGCACCCTTCGGCCAAGGTCGGGAAAAATTCAAACGAAAACGTCAAAAATGTTCTCGATATCAAACATATTACAAAAATGACGAAGAGGAGCAGGTCGCCCTATTGAGGGGCAACCGCGGATCTCCTCCCCCGCTTACTGGTCCGATTCGACAATGCCATTTCGTTGCACGGCAAACAGGCGGAAATCTCCTCCGTTCTCGCCAAGGATCAGGCGGGTATCGAACTCAGTTTCTAGCCCAGAGCTAGGAATCGCATCGTAGAGGGTTGTCCACGTCTTCAAATCGGTCGAAGTGAGAAGAGAATAAACCGCTCCGGGCTCTGAGGCCCACGTGACGATTAGATGATTCGATTCCGGTTGCTCGTCGAGGCCGGTGATTTGCAGAGGAGAGTCGACAATAGCGGAAACCACCGGAAGCCCCTGCAATCCAGCCTGATAGATGTTTGCAATGCTCGCTTCATTCAGAGCCTCTTCGAAGATTGCCAAATCATCGATGAGTCCTTTGAATTCACGGTCGGCGCAACAAGGGTCGTCGCCGATCGTGTATCCCTTGTCAGGAGAGTCATAAACGGGTGAGACATCCTCCGTTGAGGCAAATGGAACACCGTTCAGGAAGGCGGTCGCCAACGCATCTTCACCGTCGGTTTCGTAAGTGATGGCCAAATGATACCAGCCGCCATTTTTGGGCTCATCGGCGAGTAGGGGCTCGGTGGCCTCGATGGGAAAACTAGAGGTGCGGCCCGCGTTCTCGAACCTTGCCTCAAAGATCCCATTATCGATATTGAGGCCCCAGTTTCCGGGATTGTTGCGACCGGAATAGATTCCTTTGTAGCCACCGACACTGCTCGGATTGACCCACACGCTCATTGTGAAGGCTTGTGAAGAGCCGTCCGTCAGTGCCTCGCCCGCAGACAGGGAGGACGAACCGTCCAGCTCGAGAGCAGCACTACCAATCAGCTGTTGGCTTGTGGTCCAAAAGTTTCCACTGCCTTGATTGCGGTAAGCGTCTTGCGTGCCGTCATCTTCAGCGAGGTCGAAGGCTGTTTCTCCTTCTCCTTCGTCGAAGGGGTAATAGGCCAACAGGCTGGCCGGATAAACTGACGGGGGAACGGAGGTCGCCGCGTTGGGGTCGGAGCCTGCAAAGATTTCCGCCGCATCACTGAAGTTATCTCCATCGCTATCCACGGACAGGGGGTTCGTTCCGTAGGAGTTGACTTCAAGACCATCCAGGAGTCCGTCGTTGTCACTATCCGGATCGTCAGAGTTGGTCCCAGCTAATGCCTCCGCTTCATCGTCAAGCCCGTCGCCGTCGCTATCAATGGGAAGGGCATTGAGGGTCAGCGTCACCCTCTCGTGCCCCCGACCACTGGAATCAGTCACCGCGTCCTCGCGCAACGAGAGAATCACCTCTCCCGGTAGGGCGGCGTTAAGATCAAAGATGAATTGACCTTCGACTGCCGAGATGGAGCCAATCGAGCCATTGCTGACGATGAAATCATCGGATTTGGGTGCGCTGGTTTGTTTGCCGAAGCCAAGTGAGAGAGTCAGCTTGTCGCTGAATAGGCCGTCACTAGGGATACCCGAGAAGAAAGGTGAGGGAGAATCATCGTCCGAATAGCTCACCTGGAGCTGATTGGATGCTTTGTTTGGTAGATTGGAGAAGGCTCCGGTGACGACATCCGATTTGAGGCCGAAGGTCAGGTCGTTACTACTTGGGCGGACCTTTATCGTAAAGTTCTGAGCATTTCCCGTGATGTTGAGGATCGAGCCACCCGTCAGCGTGAAATGACTGGCTTCAACAGATGAGACATCGTCGTCGAGGGTGAGGTTGGCGAAGAAGTCTCCCGTAACATTGGTAGGTCCATCCAGATGCGTGACGAAGTGCGTCGCTGACTCTGAATAATCTGCAGGGGTCATCTCATCAATCCATTCTTCTACCAGCGAGACGGCAGCTTCATCAACGAGCGCTTTGGCGAGAGGAGGCATCGCGGCCTCGGCAGGCAAGGCGTGGTCCATGCGGTAGTGGATGATAGAGCGGGCCGCGTCGCCGGGCTTGAGGTAAGTCGCGTCGGGCCCCAAATCCTGGAAGCGTTCGGGTTCGACGTTGAGAAGACCTTGGGCAAGCAGAGGGGTGGACAGGCGTGAATCGAAATTTCCGCCAGGTCCGCCGGGTTGGTGACAGATTGAGCAATTCGTATCGAGGTAGCTTCTAATCCGATATTGCAGGGGAACCGTTTCATCATCCAAGGGAGCAGCTTGTGGGAGAAGGGCTGCTTCTTCCATTCCGATGCTGGCATCAATAAGGCCGAGATGGCTCCAATGGACGAGTTGGTGGACCGGTCCATCTCCGTAATTGAAGTAGCCATTGAGCTGATGGGTGCGAACTCCCAATGCCTGACCTGAGGCTGAATTATGGCACTGCAGACAATCGCCCCGGCTGGGGTAGGTCCACGTGAGTGTCTGAGATTGGCCGGAGTCGCCCCGCACGGTGAAATCTTCGGTCTCACCACTGGTGAGAAGGACGGCATCGGTTTGGTCGGGAAGCCATCGGTAGGTGATGCCATATTTGCCGCCATCGGCGGTACAGACAAGGAATCGCGTTTCCAAGCGCACTCGCTCTTCCGGCTGGGTGGAGTCAGTGGCTAGTTCGAAGTGCTTCATGAGAACGGTGCCTTCCGGAAAGACCCAGTTGCCGCTCTCATCGAAAACGATTTTCTCACTCTCGGTATCATGAACGCCGTTGTTTGGCACAGCGATCCAGCGCCACTTGTCGGCACCATCTGACCAGAGCGGCGACAAGACTCCATAGGGGAGAAATGACGGATGGGGAGTCAGCTTGTCGAGATCCAGAAAGGCTCCCGTTTGTGATAAAAGAGCCGGAGCGTCACTTGAGACCGAGGTGGGAGCCAGCCGCTGGATGGTCCCGTCATTGTCCTCGATGTCCGTATCATCGTCAAAACCACCCAGCTCAGGCATGAAAACCTCTCCGTTTGGTCCTTGGCAAAAATTGGCCAAGCCGACTTTAAAGCCAATGCTTGAGAAGTCACAAAGGTAAGCGGTCTCTGCCTCACCTGTATCCGCCGAGTAGGTCATGGTCGATATGGTTCCCTTGAGGTGGTCTCCATAAAGGTATTTGCCCGATAATTCGGGGAACTCACTGCCTCGGTAGATGAAGCCTCCGATGATGCAATTGCCTTCGTTTGCAGGAATTGTGACGACCGCTGGTGATTCAAAACCAATCAATGGATCCGGCCTGGATTTTCCACCGCCGTTGGTGAAGTCCCAGCCAAAGTTCGCTCCCTGTTCTCCCTTGTGGATCTCTTCCTGACTGCCGCCGACGTCGCCTATCCAGATTTCCCCACTCTGTTCGTCGCGGTGCATCGCATGCGGACTGCGTAGTCCAATTGCCCAAAATTCTTCCAAAATCGTGCTCTCCGGATCGTCATCTACCCAAGGGTTGTCACTAGGAATGTAGTAATTTGCGGACGAGCTAGCAGGCCAGCCCGAAGGGATGTCACCGGTATGAGCGAGGCCGGAATCAGTGGGATGGCGCCTTATTGGATGACTGATCTCGCCACCGCGCTTGTCGACATCGATCCTGAGAATGCCGCCCGCAAGAGCTCTATCCAGTCTCTGGGAGAGTCGATTGTTCGAATAGGCATAACCTCCATCGCCAGTCGAAATATAGAGGAATCCGTCCTCGCCGAAAAACATGGCTCCACCCTGGTGGTTCCTATCAGCATCGAACTGGTTAATGAGGACTAGCTCCGAATCCGGGTCGATAATGGGGCCGTCGCTTTCGTCGTCGATGATGGTGAATCTCGACAAGCGACAGTAGGTGTAGGTGTCTCCGCTCCGTCCCGGCAAGTCGGGGATATAGGAATAGGTCGCGTAAATATGGTTCTCTCCAGTTTCGCCCTCGATCCCGAAATTAGGATGAAAGATAATTTGGTAGAAGGCCATGTCCGGAGCGCTTACGACCGTTCCAGTCCGCACGACGGAAGGCTCATGTTCCCCGTCTGGGAGCACCTCCTCGGGAGAAGCCACTCCGTCACCATACTTGGATAGATTGAGCATGACCGTAACTTCGTCTGAGGTCACGGCGGGATCGTTCTCGAATCGCCAGACATGCCCCGCTTTGCCGACGACGACCAACTCGTTGCGGCCCGGATATGGAGTCACCCAGATAGGGCCGATAAAACGCAGATTGGGAAAAGCGTTTTCCGTCGTATAGCCGGAGCCCGTGCCGGGAGTGACGGAGGGGAAGACTCCGTTAAAAAACGGACCAACAGGTGTTGTCTCGGCTCTAATCATGCCGGTGAGCATGGTGAGCGAGACGAGCAAGAAAATATGAGTCTTCATGAACTGATGAATCTAAGGGCCAAAGGGTTAGCTCTTTATTTGCAGACAGATATCCCTGTCTGTGGATTGAGCCACGCTCTCGCTACAAGTCGTGGGACCCGAGAGATGAGCCAATTGATGCGTGCTTCTACTAGAGCGATAAGGTGGTTTTCTCCATCAAAAATGCGGTTAATTTCGTCATTTTCCTAATTCGATTATAGTTACTATAGATAGATTAATTTGCTGGGGGAAAATGTCGCTGTTTTCGTTGTTGTCACCCATTTTGATGAAATGAAGCGGACTCAGTTTGAGGGGGGGATTTGCCCTAATTCGAGGAACGATTCTCGCTGAGCGGGTTCCACCGAAAGGAAGGCTAGCTTTCTTTTTGGTGTCTTTGTTAGCAAAATGGGGGCGGGGTTCTAACTTTGAGTGGCGAGGATCCAAATCTGCGCGAACATGACGGTTCCCGGCAGCGGGAGGATTGTTGATTATGCCTAACACTCAGAATACCAATGAAAGCCGCAGTGAGAAATGGTCGAGATGGGTGCGTGATTCGCGCCATAGCTTGGCAGCCATCGGCGTGTTATCGTTTCTCGAATCAACCGTTCTGCCCATCATGATTGAATTTGTGATGGTGCCTTTCCTCCTTGCCCGGAGGAAGCAGATCTGGCTCATCAGCACGATCGTCCTCGTTGGCTGTGTCTTGGGCGCTCTGGTCGGCTACGGCATCGGGCGTTTCTTCTTCGAATCGGCGGGCCAGTGGCTAATCGACACTTTCGGTCTCTCGGGAGGGATGGAGAAGTTTCGTAATCTCTTTGATGATTATGGCTTTGGCGCATTGATCTTGGTGTGTATCACCCCGATTCCGTTTCAGGCCGCGATGCTGGCGGCGGGGGCGGCCTCCTACTCGTTGCCGATGTTTTTGCTGGCGACTCTCATCGGGCGGGGGATCCGCTATTATGGTCTTGCCGCGATTGTGGCCTTGATGGGGGAAAAGGCGGAGGAGGTTTGGCAGAAGCACACTTTCTGGATCACCGCAGGGACGGTGATTGTGGTGGTGCTGACCTACGTGATTAGCTCCTTTTCAATCTTTTGATTCGTCGAAGTGAAGCGTCAGACCCCGGCTTTGCCAGTAGTTGATGAGCTTCCGCTCAATCACTTCGCTTGGCTCGAGTGAGAGGCGGGCGGTCCGGCGTTGGCGCCTGGAGGAAGGGGCTTGCAGCTGGCGTAGATGGGAATCCAACGCGGTGCGACGCTCGGCTCCTTCCAGAACATAGTGGGTGAGGAGTAGCGCGGCGGCGTAGGGCTGATAGCGTTCCTCGGGCTGGAGGGACTTCAAGTGGGCGGTCCAGCCCTTTGAATCGAAGGCGATGAAGGTGGCTAGGGATGGCAACCGCAAGGTGGGGCGGGTTTCTTGCGGGTAGAAGCGGAGGATACGCTGCGGAATGCGGTGGGTGAGTTGATCGAAGCGGAAGCGTCCCTCGCCTGCGTAGCTGGTGGCGAAGTATTCGGCCAATCCTTCACTCAGCCACGGCTCAAGGCCCCGGAGGCTGCGGTGCATGGCCAGGTGAGTCATCTCGTGGATCAGCAGCGGATTATCCAGCACGAGGGGGGAGAGCCGGGAGGTTCCGTTGGCTGGGGTGAGGAGTTGGTCGCCCCGGATGAGGAGGCGGCTATTCCGTCCGTCATAGTAGCCGGCCGATAGCTCGGGGGCACCGAGCCGGACGTGAGCCTCTTGATTGGGGGTGATGATGATCAGGGGCTCTACCGGAGGGTGATACAAGGAGAGGGGGAGGTGCTTGAGCAATGCCATCAGGCTATGGCAGGTCCGGGCGAGATCCTGAAGTTCTCGAGGCGGGATGCTCTGGGTGGAGTGGATGCGGAGACTTTCCACCTGCCACCTCCAGAGCGCATCATTTCCGGGAATCGCTTTCACTGCCGGAGCAGGTGAGTGAAACTGACGCGGCCAAGCGGCGGGCATCTCCTCCTGTGCCGTCGCTCGATTGGCCAGGATGACAAGAAGGAGTAGTCGAGCCCACTTCAGCATGCGGCAAGTTGGCTTCATCTCGCCTGTCGCACAACTGATTTAAAGGACGCGCCTTCTGCAGACTGCGGGTGGCAGAAGCCGCGGGAAGGCTTCGGTGACGGGAGAGGGCGGCTCGCAATTGTGAGAAAGGGAGGCAAGGTCGGGAAAGTATCACTTGCCGGACCGGGATTCCGCGTGCATTTCGTGATGAGCGGTTGGCACCGTTTGGGCCGAAGCATTGCCCATGGACCCGGCCCCGAGCGAGATGATGAGAAGAATACGGAATTTGGCGGTCTCTCTGGCGTTCACGTTGGGCTTGGGTCTGACGCAGACTGGCGCGGAGGAAAAGTCGGCAACCGGGACCGTGCGGCAGGTGCGCCAGCTCTACGGAAAGATTCGGGCTCAGGAGCCTCTGTCGGTCAGCAAGCTCCCTTTTCATGTGGCAAAAGGCCCGATGGAAGGTCAGGCCATCCGGTATGATTATGAGGACGGGCTCTTGGCAGTGGCCATTACCCATGCCGGCGGCGAGCATGGGGCGGCGGAGGAGCACTTCTACTATCAAGATGGCCGGATTTTCTTCATCCTGGTGAAGGAGAGCCACTGGGTCTTCACCGGCGAGCAAGGCAGCGACGGCTTGCCCGAGACCAAAGGCACACTCACGGAGTTTCGCTATTATGTGAATGGGAAGGGCGAATGCGTGCAGGCCCTTCGCAAACAGGTTGAATCGATCAAGCAAGTCCGTCTTGACGAACTGATCGAGCACCAGCCTAACGAGAACATTGAGCCGGGCCCTCACTTCAAGCGTGCCCTCCAAAAGGGCAAGGGCTTGTTTCTTGCGGAAACGAGTCGCGAGGTCTCCCGCTTCCTGGAGATTTTCTACTTCGGCGATTAATTGCCGCAATCTGCGGCCCTCTCGGGCCTTTTTCCTCAGGCTAAGGGGCCAGGGAAGGGAAGCCCGGAATCTCTCCGGGCTGTCCCAAGATTCGATCCAGGCGCGTATATAGGATAAGGTCGGCAACTATCGCCCGGCTGAAAATCCTCACTATCGCCGTGCTCCTTCGCTCTCTTTGCCAAGCTTCCATCCGCCTTTTCCCGCCGCTTTTTCGAGGGCGTCCTTCGCCCTTGCCGCGGGCAAAGAACCTGCGGTTCGCTCGCTGCTCCTTCCATCCCGATGCCTCTTCGCTTCACCCCATGAGCCTCATCACTACCATTCGAAAGCCGGGTCTGAGCTGGCTGTTTTGCCTGGCCTTCGCGGCGATGCCGCAAGCCGTCGAAGCGACACCTCTTCCTCCGGCGGAAGTGCCTCTCATCACGGCCACCTTCAACGGCACAGACGATGGACTGGCAGAGACTTTCACGCTCTTGACCAACGGAGCCGGGTCGCCCGCTTGGGATAACGAAACAGGGGAGGCCACCATGTCGGCCAACGAGTCATCCAGTGGAACGGTGGGATGTGTGAGCGAAGCCACCTTTGATGGGTCCTCCTTCACCGCCATTACGGCAACTTTCACGATCGACCGCATCGCTGATCCCGATGGGCAACCGACCAACAACGGGCATTGGGCCGGCCTGCAAGGGACGGATCTGGAGCTTTGGAACAACGCGCAACGGCAGGGCGCAGTCGATGGCTGGGCGGTGGGGATCCGCTATCTCGCCGGGTCGCTGAATTTGGTCTACGACAACACTAGTGGGAATGAGATCACGATTGCGTCGCTGGGGACTTACACGCTCACGAGTCTGCAGAATGGCTACACCGTTGCTTTCCGCTTCGCCTCCGATGGGTGGCAGGTCTGTCTGACCGGTATTGATGGAGCGGTCGACGCGCAAGGTGCATGGCCGGCGGCCTTCGACTACGCGACGTTGGCTGCGGATAGCACCATCCATGCGGCGGCGACCTATCAGCAAGCCAATGAGGCGGGCACCATACTGGATATGGGGTCGATTGTGGTCGCTGGGGATCCTGTCGCGCCCGAGCTGCTGATCGCTGCCTCATTCAATCAAGTGGATGACGGCCTCCAGGAGGAATTCACTCTTCTCTCCAACGGGATAGGTGCGCCGGCGTGGGACAATGCGCTGGGGAGAGCGACGATGACCTCGGATGAGCCGGACGCCTCTGGAGTGGTGGGAGCGGTGAGTCAGGGAAGCTTTGATGGGTCGAGTTTTCAGAGATTTGAGGTCACGGCCTCCATGGAAACCATCGTGGACGAGGACGGGGGACCAAGCGGGCGGGGGCATTGGCTAGGTATCCAAGGGGGGCGAACTGAGTTTTGGTATCAGGCGGATCGGGATGGTCCTTTCAATGGTTGGTCTCTGGGGCTGCGCTTTCTCGAGGGTGAGGTTGACTTGGTCTACCATAATTCTAGTGGGGATGAGCAGGTTTTGGGCTCCTTGGGGAGCTACGGCCTGTCTAGTTTTCAAGATGATTACTCCGCTACGCTTGAGCTTGACGAGGGAGGCTGGAGCGCCCGGCTGGACGGCGTGGGCAATGGTCTTGCCGCGAATGGAGGATGGGTGGAGGTCTTCGATTTTTCGGTGATTTCGGGAGACAATAACATCTTCGCAGCCATGACTTACGAGCAAGAAGCAGAGGCAGGGACGGCAGTGACAATGGACGCCTTCCAAGTGGCTGGCTACTACCCGATTGAGCCGGTGATCGTTGATGGAGATCATGACGGGATGCTGGACGAGTGGGAGCTGGCCAATGGTCTCGACCCTGCGGACGCGACGGATCGTGATGCTGATTTGGACGGAGATGGATTAAGCAATTTCGAGGAGTTCAATCTGAATACTCTCGCGGGGGAAAGGGATTCGGACCGGGATGGCTTGGATGACTTCGCCGAAGTTCGTCACTATCGGACGGACCCCAGAGATGCGGATAGCGATGATGATTTTCTCAATGACCTCGACGAATTAGTCACCTTCAGGACCGATCCATTATTGCCGGATAGTGATGAGGATGGCTTCCCGGATGGAGCGGAGCTAGCCGCCTTGTCGAACCCTCTTGACGGAGAAATCACGCCCAGCGGACAGGATGGTGACGAGGACGGCCTGCTGGATGCGCTGGAGATGACTGCTTTCGGTCATTTGGGCGAAGGGGGCCTCGATGATAGCGATGGCGATCAGTTCCCTAATATCGTTGAGCAAGCCTTCGGGAGCCTGATGAATGAACAAGGCTCGATTCCGCAAATTGAGATCGATTCCTCATTGGAGCTTTCCTTTCGCCGCCAGCGTAAGGCAGGGGTCGGGTATGAGCTGCTCGTGTCCGCGGACTTGGAGAGCTGGCAACCTTTCCTAGGTTTCTTGACCGAAAATACGGCAAGTCCAGTAGATGGAGACTACGAGAAGGCTCGCTATCAGGTCGCCAGCGACGATTCCTCGATGTTTGTGAAAGTCAACTCACGGACCGAGATTCGAGGGCGTCCCAATATCGTCCTCTTTTACACCGACGACCAAGGCTACGGTGATATGGGGGCCAATAATCCCGAGACGAAGTTTCCCACCCCGCACCATGATCGCCTGGCTGCCCAAGGTATCAACTTCACGGACGCTCATTCCTCCGATACGGTCTGCACGCCCTCTCGCTATGGCTTGCTGACGGGCCGCTATTGCTGGCGCACTTCACTAAAGACCAATGTGCTGGGCTCTGACGATCCGGCTCTCATCCCGGATGAGCGAATGACTTTGGCTTCCTTGCTAAAGAGTCAGGGATACGCCACGGCCATGGTTGGCAAGTGGCATCTGGGCATGGATATCCCGGGGACGAATGGGAACCGGGACTTCTCCCAGCCGATCGACGACATGCCCTTGGACGTGGGATTCGACCACTTTTACGGAATACCCGCGTCGATGAACTTTGGCTATTTGGCTTGGATCGAAGGGCGCTTCACTCCAGTCAATCCGACCCAGTTCACTTCCAAGAAGCCGAATGGTCTCCCCGGCGTCTTCAGTGATTACCGGATCACCCCTCCCTACAACCAGTCGAGTGGTTTGGAAGCAGCGCCTGACTTCGATGATGTGCTTTGCCTCACGCGCTTCACTGATGAGGCCCTCGAGTGGATGGAGGGACGAGTCGATGATGCGCAGGCAGGGCGCCCTTTCTTCATCTACATCCCATACACCTCACCCCACAAGCCAGTGATTCCGCGCGAGGATTTTCTGGGGCTTAGTGAGGCTGGTGCTTACGGGGACTTCATGATGGAGACGGATTATCATATGGGGCGCGTGCTCGACTACCTCGATGAGAACGGCCTGGCGAACAATACGATGGTGATTGTCAGTAGTGATAATGGACCGGAGACCACTTACAAGGCGAGGGTGACAACCTACGAGCATGATAGCGCGGGCATTTACCGGGGAGGGAAGAGGGATATCTACGAGGGAGGGCATCGGGTTCCCTTCGTTGTGCGCTGGCCAGCGGGGATCGATCGCCCCGGACGATCTTGGGATCAACCAATCTGTCAGACGGATCTGCTGGCGACCTGTGCGGAGATGTTGGGGGTGGACCTCGATGAGCAGAGCGGCGAAGACAGTGTGAGCTTCTATGAGGTTCTCCGTGATGAGAGCGCGGCGCCTGAGCGCTTGCCCCTGATACATCACTCCTTCAGCGGCCGCTTCGCGATCCGTGACGGCGAATGGAAGCTCATCATGCCACATGAAGGGAGCGGCTATGAGCTCTATCACCTCGCCAGTGACCCCACGGAGAGTCAGAATGTTTACGGTGCCAACGCGCGGCTTGCTGCTCTGCTGGAAGATAAAATCACCGAGATTGTGACCAGTGGCCGCACCACGCCCGGGGAAGCCGTGGGCAATGATACCGGATGGTGGGATGATCTCGAGTGGATCGAGGCTGTGGACTATTGAGGCGGAGACCGTCCGCAGCGCTCGGGGGCGAGGGGAAAGATTTTCTTCCCATGGTTCATTTTTTGGATAGCTTGTAGGGCACTCTTCCCCAATTTCGCGGCTGGTATCGTCATGCTTGGGGAAGGCTCAATTCCCCAAATGGCATGATCACGACCTATGAAACCCGTTATTCCCTCCTCCAAAGAGCCACTGACCCAGCGGACAATGCCGCTTGGGAAGAGCTGGTCTGTCAATATCGGCGCTTCATCTACTGTGTTCTGAACCAAGTCGGTATCCCGGAGAGGGATGTCGACGACCTGACTCAGCAGATCCTCATCACGCTCGCCCGGTATCTGCCCCGCTACGATCGCGAGCGGGCCGGCTTCCGGACGTGGCTAAGTAAGATGATCCGGAACAAGGCCAACACTTACCTCAGGAAGAAATACGCCGCGAATCGCTGTCTCGATCGCATGGTCGATGAAAGCAATCGCAGGGGCCTGATCGAAGTCCCGGAAATCGAGCAAATCATCGAAAGAGAGTGGGCGGCCTATGTCGCGGGGCTCGCGATGGAAAGGGTCCGCGAAGCGTTTCAAGGGCAAGCGGTTGAAGTCTTCGAGCTTGGTTTGGACGGCCTTCCGGCCGCAGCCATTGCCGAGCGTACCGGTCTCTCAATTGCCACCGTCTATACCCTGAAGAAGCGGGTGAAGCGGAGGCTCTATCAGGAGATCCGGCAACTGTCCGCCGAGTTGGAGAGATGAGGCGGCCGCTGGATCAGAGCAAGGGTCAAGAGCGAAGTCCGAGCGACCATCGTCTCATCGCAGCCTACCACGAGGCGATGAATCTCGACCAAGACGGGATCGAGGTGTTGTGCCCTTCCTATGCCGGATTACGGGATATCGAGGCCCGGTATCAGGACTTCCACCTTCTGGGTAAGGGGGGGCTGAAGGAGGTCTATCGGGCCTACGACAACCGCGCGCGGCGCTGGGTGGCCATGGCTCGACTGCGGGCTGATCGGGATCAGGATTTCTACGATCTACTGGTGAACGAAGCTTGGCTCACCTCATCCTTGAATCATCCCAACATTATCAATGTTCATGATGTGGGGGTGGATTCGCGCGGACGCCCCTTCTTCACCATGGATCTCAAGGGCAATACCACGCTGGCAGACCTCATCGCCGCGCCGGAGCGTAGTCTGCGAGAGCTGCTCAAGATTTTCCTCAAGGTCTGTGATGCGGTATCTTACGCGCATTCCCGGGGAATTCTCCATCTCGACCTGAAGCCTGAGAATATCCAGGCTGACAAATACGGCGAAGTCCTGCTGTGCGACTGGGGCCTGGGGAGACGCCTAGCCGAGGAGAAAGATGGCATGAGCCTCGATGGCGAAGCCGCAGCCAACGTGACTCTCTTGGGCGAGATCAAGGGCTCTCCCGGCTTCATGGCTCCCGAGCAAGTCGAGGAAGGAGGGCGCAAGACCGAGCAGACGGATGTCTTCTCTCTCGGCTGCATTCTGTATGCGATACTCACTGGCGAAGCACCCTTCACAGGAACTGTCGATGAGGTGCTCGATGCGACGAAGAGGGCGGAGATCGCTCAACCGGCCGAGGAATACCCGGAGCATCGCATCCCTGTTAGTCTGGGGGCGGTTTGTGTGAAGGCATTAGCCAAACAACCCGATGGACGCTACCAATCTGTTCTCGAGTTGAGAGATGAGGTGCAGCGCTTCTTGGACGGATTTTCCACGCAAGCCGAGTCGCCTAACTTTCTCCGCGAGGCTCACCTCTTTGCCGCGCGGAATCGCACGCCGGTGCTCATCTCTTGTCTCGCTCTGATTGCTCTCACAGTGCTGACCACTCTCTTTGTGCAACGGGTGGACCGGCTGCACGAATCCGTCCAAGCAGAGGCGAAGTTGGCCGAACGCTATGCGAATGAGGTCGAGCTAGCCAACGACCTTTATAGTGAAACGATCTCAGAATCGAAGCAGCAGCAGCTGGCTTTGTCTGCCTCGCTCATCAGCTATGCGAGGCGATTGAAGAATACGGGAATCTTCGACACCCCGATGAAGAGTGTGCGTGAAGCGCTCGCCCTTTCCTATCATGCCCTGGAGCTGCATCCTGAATCCGAGCCAGCGAAGTATCACCTCTTCACCCTGAATCTGATCCAGCTCAACTTCAAAGAGGCTTTGCGCTATCCGTTGGACAAAGGTAATCGCCGCTATGCCTACATGTCCTTCGCTCGGGCTTATCCTAAGTTCGAGTATAGTCGGCAGCGGAGGCCTTCCCTACCCATCTTACGGAAGTTCCTCCGCGAGGCAGCGGAGATCGAGCCAAACCAGAGCCATATCCTGGAGCGCATCCTTTCCTATGACAGTGCCCTGCGCTTCTCACTGAGGAATTACGACCGGGCTATCTTGGAGTTCCTGCGCTACCTGAACCCGGGTAACCCCGAGTTCGAGTTGGACTATCAAGTGAGACAAGCCCGGCTTCATCTTCGCTCCGAGGAGGAGATGACTCTATTGGCTAACGAGGAAGGATCCAAGCAATGCGTGTTGCGTTTTCTCTCGCCCCGGACCTTGGTTTTGGAGGTTGCCAAGCCTCAGGATCTTGTCGGCTTGAATGGACTAGCCATCAAGGAACTGGATCTCACCCGGTGTGGCGCGGTTCAGCTAGACACTCCAATCAAGCTGCCCTCGCTTTCCCAGATACGGATTGACCGCTCGAAGCACTCAGCCAAGGAGCTGCGTCGATGGATCGAAAGCAATGCCGAATTCGAGATCATTGGTGAGGAGATTCTCGTAGGGAATCGCTAGGGCTTGCGAAACTTCTTCATCATTCTTTTGGCACAATCGATTTGTGCACCTGTTTCCAGACAGCACTTACGCCGCGCGCGGATCCAAGTGACGGGGTCTGTTCCCTTCGGGATGAAGCCGGCCTTGGCACACCAGGCGATGATGAATTGTCCGGTTCGTCCGCAGCCGGCGACGCAGTGAACCACGACGGGCTCCTTGGCGGCATGGTGCTGATCCATGAGATTAATGAAGCGTTCGATCTGAGCGTCCGTGGGCACTCCGTAGTCAGGCACATGGATGAAGTGGTAGTCGTAGTGCTTGGGAACGTCGGCGCGGTTGTCAAACTCACAAACATTCACCACGGCCTTCACGCCGTTCTCTGCGAAGATATCGAAGACATAAGGATCCGGCCACCAAGAGGCGGCGAGCACGTCTTTGATGATCCAAGTGAATGGTTCGGTGCGCTCTGGTTGTCCTCTCTCCGGCCAGTACCAGGGTCGAATCGGCATGGCCGATCTTATGACAGCTGGGAGCGGGCTGGCAATGACTCAGGAGCGCGAGCAAGAAAAAGGCCGGTGTCCCCACCGGCCTGAGTCACGAAATATCCTGCAGAGAATAGCCCAATCTACTGGGCAAGGAGTTGAATAAACAAGGGGTCACTGCCGCC
This sequence comes from Verrucomicrobiota bacterium JB023, assembly GCA_030673895.1. Classification (GTDB taxonomy): domain Bacteria; phylum Verrucomicrobiota; class Verrucomicrobiia; order Verrucomicrobiales; family Akkermansiaceae; genus Roseibacillus. The sequence goes on along the minus strand of JAUTCR010000058.1, from coordinate 113,342 downwards.
GGTGACCTCGCTGCTGAGGGTGATGGTGACGGTCTGATTGTCTCCCTCGGTGGAGGTGACCGCTTGGATGGCTCCGCTATCGGTTGTCCATGTGAGGAGGTCGGGTGACGTCTGCACGAGGTAGCTCAAGCCGGTGAGCGATGGATCGCGCCGGGTGTAGCTCACGCTGCCCGAGGTGGGATCGATGGGGGAGGAAAAGGCGCTCCGGGAGAGGGCGGAGCCTGGATCCAGCCCGAAGGCGTATTCCGCCTCATTAGTTAGTCCGTCTCCATCCGGGTCTCCGGTCGGTGTGGCGTCGCCCACGCCTTGGGCGAAGATCCATTCCTCGTAGTCGCCCGATGGCTTGACGAGAGCGATGACCGAATTCCCCTCATGGCTATAGCTCAGCCCATAACCCGCAGGCAGGTTGACCTCGGCAAAGGCACCGGTGAGGGTCGTGTAGCTGGCGATGGGGTAGGACTCCTCTGTCAACTCGCCAACGACATTGACGGTCAGGCTCGCTCCGGTGAGATCGAGCTCCCCTTGCACGAACAAGTTGTCACTCGCTGAAAGAGTGAAGGGATCGGGGGCGGATTCGTCGATGTCGATCACGAGCTCTCCGCCTCCGCTCAGGTCCACGTCGGAGCCCACAAGCAGCTCGCCAATGACTCCCTCTTGACCGGGATCCACAATCGCCCCCGCCTCATTGGCAGAGAGGGTGGCTGGATTCGAGAAGCCAATGAAGCCCACCCCACGCAGCGTTCCCCCCGCTTGCACGATGATGCTGGAGTCGCAGACATCTCCATTGAATTCCAGGACTCCCCCGCTGACGGTGATGCCGCCAAGGTTATTGCAGCGTCCATTGATGACCTGCGTTCCCGTGCCAATCTTTGTTAGGGCAAGAGGGTAGTTGCCGTCGCTGAAGTCGCCCTCGAAGATGCCGCTCTTATCTCCAGAGCCGATAATGAGAGTGCGGGGCACGGTCCCCGAGCCTCCTACCGAAAGGCCGACATCGCCCTCGCCCCGTAATGCTCCGATGCGACAGGTCAGGCCTGTCGAACGAACGACAGCTCCTTCGGAGACGATGATGTCCGACCCTTCGGGAATAGAAGTGACGATGAAGTTTGCATTACCGATGCCGATTTGCAGCGTTCCCTCATGCACGTAGACGTCGCCATCGAAGTCATTGAAATTATTGGTGATGCGGAGGGTGGAGGCCTGTTGGGGCAAAGGGGCTTCCGAGTTGTATGATAGGTGGAGGTCGCCGGTCCCGGTAATCTGTCCGGAGAGTCCGGCGAAGCGTTCGGCATGGTTTTGGAAGTAGAGGTCGCGATTCTCCAAGGTGATGTCGCCCATGAAATAGGTCGCTGCCGAACTCTCCGCCTTCAGCCCGACTGCACGGATGATGGCCTTGCTCTCAGGGGCATCCGAGCTCACGACCGTGGGCATGTCGAGGATGTTGTTATTGCCGAGAGAGAATTCGAGGATGGTCTCGCTTGTGCCGGTATCGGCATCGCCCAAGGTCAGATTGTTAGAGACGGGGAAGAGTAATCCGGGTGCGACTGTTAGGGTTCCCTCCGAGATGACGACGTCTCCCGTACCAAGAGCATCCATCGCGGATACGATGACTTGTCCGCCATCGATCAGGGTGCCGCCGCTGTAGGTGTTAGAGGTGCCCAGGGTCAGACTCGCGCTGCCGGATTTTGACAGGGCATTGCCGCCAATGGAGCCGGTGCCGGTAAGGTCGTAGTCAAGGGTGTCATTATCGATGGTGATCGAGTCCGGAGTGACTTCCGTGTCCAGACTGACGCTCCCGCTGGCAGCGGTATCGTCGAAGGTGACGGAATCACCAATGAGAAAGCTGGTGGACACTCCATCAAGGGTCCAGTTCTCGGTCGTGGCAACGTCCCAGATATTGGATTGACCAGTCCAGACAAGATTGGCCTCGGAGGGAATCTCCACCGAAATGGTGGAACCGTCATCCGTGAAGACTGGAGCTGTCCGGTAAGTGTCGGCACCTTCCAGAGCCAGATTGGAGAGGTCGCCACTGAAGGTGCTGTAAGAGAGAATCGGATTTGGCCCGGTGACTGGCGCATTGGTGAAGGAGACGACGTTGATCCCATTGAGCGTGAGGTCGTCCACCGTGAGAATCTCTTCTGTCGAGGGATCGACGAGGAGCTTGGCTCCGGTCGTCTGACCGAGGGTTAAGCTGCTTCCGGTAGGGAAGGTGATTTCACTATCCAGCGTGGAGTCATCTCCGACCGAAATGCTTCCGCCGGTCAGGCTATCGAGGATGAGGGTGGCGTCGTCGATATTGAGCTGACCGGTGAAGGAGCCGGCCAAGGCATTGAGCAGTAGGGAGCCTCCGCCTTCGACGGTGATCGTGGAGGCACTCTCGAAGCGGGTGTGGCCGAGCGTGAAGGTGCGCCCCTCGGCGATGGTCCAAGTCTGGTCCTCAAGGGCTTCAAAATTGCGGATCTCCAAGTCGCGAGGTGATGCGGACATATCAATCCCGCCGGAGCCCAGCTGGACGGGAGCGGCCGGGTTGGTATTGGCGATGAAGACCCTGGTGGTCATCTCCGTCCCCTCCAGGCGCAGGCCTTGCCAAGTTCGGATGCCTCCGGTTGTTAGCGGGGAGTCCAGTAGCCAGGTGTCATCAAAGACGGCGATGTCAGCCGGGCTGGGGAGGATGCCGCCGACCCAGGCTCCGGTCTGGTTCATGGCGGTCGAGCTACTGGCTTTTACGATGTCGTCGGCGGCCCCGGGTAGGCTCAAGCAGACGGCGAAGAGCGGAGTCAGAGCAAGGGCTCTGCCGCAAGGTGTGCAGGTGATGGTCGCTTTCATGGGCGCTATGGATTGGATAGACTTCCAAGCATTCGTCTCGGGACCTTTGTACGCGACTCACTTTCCCTTAACTCTCTTTGCGAAGCGCACTTTATCAAAAGACGAAGCAATCCGATGGGGAGCAGTAAGGATGCCATGCATCTCCTGTCGAAAAGTTGGTCTAACTCCCTGTCTTCTAAACGTTCGCTTTGGCTCATTGCGCTGCTTCTCCCGCATAGAATGGGCGATGGGCCAGCTTCGTGCCTCGATTGACGACGGGAGGGCGGGAGGATGTGTGCGGCGCCCTCTTGGATAGATGGGGCAAGCTCTGGTGAAATGGGCTTGCCAACGAACGGTCTCCCACGAAGTCTTTTCATGATGAAAAAACCCATTTTTCTATCACTGCTGTTGGTTGGCCAGCTCTTGGCAGGAGAGCGACCCAACATTCTCTTCATCTTTAGCGATGACCATTCCCCTCAAGCAATTGGTGCTTATGAAGGTTGGCTCAAATCGCTGAATCCAACTCCCGAGATTGACCGCTTGGCGGCGGAAGGAATGGTCTTTGAAAAAAGTTTCTGCACGAACTCGATATGCGGTCCAAGTCGGGCGGTCATCCTAAGCGGCAAGCACAGCCACAAGAACGGGTTCATGAACAATGGGAACTCATTCGATTGGAATCAGCCCATCTTTCCCAAGTTCCTGCGCGAGGCTGGCTATGAGACAGCGCTCTTTGGCAAATCCCACCTCAAGGGGACGCCGCAGGGCTTCGACCATTGGGCCGTGCTTCCAGGGCAGGGACTGTATTACAATCCGGACCTGATCACCCCGGTAGGCCGCAAGATGGTGCCTGGGTATTGCACGGATGTGGTGACAGAGCGGGCGATCGAGTTCCTGGAGAAGGAGCGCGATCCAGAGAAGCCTTTCCTCCTCATGGTTCAGCACAAGGCGCCCCACCGCAACTGGATGCCCGCGCTCCGCCATCTCTCGCTTTACGAAGATGTCGAGATCCCGGAGCCGCCGACTCTCTTCGATGATTACGAGGATAATGCGCCACCGGCCCGCCATCAAGAGACGGAAATTGACCGCCACATGGGGCTTCATTTCGACCTGTTCGTCGATCTCACCCCCGACTTCGAAGACCCCGATCCGTCTCGCAGCGTGGATCGCTCGGGCTGGGAAAACATGAAAAGGATGACGCCCGAGCAGCTCAAAGCCTGGCGGGACTTCTATGGCCCCCGCGACAAGGCCTTTCATGAGTCCAATCTTGAGGGTAAGGAGCTGGTCCGCTGGAAGTTCCAGCAATACGCAAAGAACTACCTGCGATGCATCAAGGGCGTGGACGAGAGTGTCGGGCGACTACGTGGGAAGCTCGCGGAGCTCGGGCTGGATGAGAACACTCTGGTCATCTATTCGTCTGACCAAGGCTTCTTCGTGGGTGAGCATGGCTGGTTCGACAAGCGGTGGATGTATGAGGAGTCAATGATGATGCCCTTCATCGCTGCCTGGCCCGGGAAGATTGAGGCCGGTAGCCGCTCAAGTGCTCTCATTCAAAACCTGGATTACGCGCCAACTTTCTTGTCCGCTGCGGGCGTGGAGGTCCCCGATGAAATGCAGGGCCGGAGTCTTTTGCCTCTTTTTGAGAGTCAAGGAGAGAAGCCTGCTGACTGGCGGGAGGAACTCTACTATCACTACTATGAGTATCCTTCGGTCCATATGGTGCCTCGTCACTACGGAATCCGGACGGAGCGCTACAAGCTCACGCACTTCTACCAGTTCGGCGATGAATGGGAATTCTACGACCTGCAAGAGGATCCAGATGAGCTTCGGAATCTTTATCGAGAGCCCTCAGCCCAAGAGGCAATCGGGAAAGTGCGCTCCCGTCTTGAGAAGCTGCGTGAGTACTACGAAGACGATAGTAAGGTGACGGCCAAGTCCGAGGAATGGCAACAGAAGGTGCGCGGGGAGGGAGTCGAGCGATTGCAGAAAGCTGGCGACTGATTCCAGTCAAACGCAGGACAAGGCCTTTGCGTGAACCGCGGCAACAAGTTGGCAATCTGTTGCCGCTTCACGCGAGAGCGGAGGCTTTGTTCTCGTCAGAGGATGGGGAAGCCTTCGGTTTCTGTTAGGGTCTGATAGAGAGCGGAAAGCTTTTGCGTGACGGGGCCGGGCTGCCGCTCGTGATAGATGGTCTCGTCAATCTGATTGACGCAGACAATTTCGCCCATGGTGCCGGTGCAAAAGACTTCATCGGCCTCATGGATCTCGGATTCGGTGATGTCGCGCACTTCGCAGGGGATGCCTTCCTGCTCGCAGAGGCTGAGCACGGTGGCACGGGTGATGCCTGTAGGGCAGGCTTTGGTGGTGGAGGTGAGGACGGTGCCGTTCTTCACGAGGAAGATGTGGGTGGCATTGGTTTCGGCGAGGTTGCCAGCTGTGTCCAGCATCAGGGCGTCGTCGGCTCCCGCGTCGTTGGCTTCCAGTTTCGCCAAGATGGAGGTGAGCTGATTGCTGGAGTGGATGCGTTGATCGAGAACGTCGGCGAAGGGGCGGCGCTGCTTGGCAGTGATGAGGTGGAGGCCGGACGTGTCGTAGACGGGGGCTTTATGCTCCGCGAGGATGAAGAGGGAGCATCCCTTGGTATTGATGCGGGGATCGAGGCCCGAGGTGTATTTTAGTCCCCGGGAGACAGTCAGGCGGACGTGTACCGAGTCGGTCATCCCATTGGCAGCGAGGGTCTGGCGGAGGGCATCTTTGATTTCCTCGCGGGTAGGCATGCCCTCGTAGCGCAGCATCGTCATGCTCTTCTCCAGCCGGTCGAGATGCTCCTCCAGTTTGAAGATCTTGCCCTTATAGACACGCAAGCCTTCCCAGCAGGCGTCCCCGTTTTGCACCGAGGAATCGAATGGACTCACGCCAGCTTCGTCGCGGTGGACCAACTTGCCATTGATGTAGACGATGAGGTCTTTGTTCTTGGGATTGAATTGTTGAAGCATGGTGTTTTCTAGTAATTCAGTTCAGTCAGGTCCTTGGATTGTTTTGTGATGTTGTGTCGTCCCTGCTCCGTGATGATGATGACATCTTCGGTGCGAACGCCGAAGCCGTTCTCCAGATAGATGCCGGGCTCGACGGTGAAGGCCATTCCTGCGGCCAAGGTCTCCTCGGAGGTGGAGGGGGACAAGTTCAAGCCGGGATCATGGGTTTCCAAGCCGATGCTGTGGCCGAGGCCATGGGTGAAGCTCCGCGCGTGGCCAGCGCGGGAGATGATCTCCCGCGCGACGTGATCAACCTCCCGGGTGGTCACTCCTTGTTGCATGTGAGCGATTGCGGCCTCCTGCGCTTCCCTCACGGTCTGATAGACCTCCCGCATCCGGGAGGTGGCACGACCCATACAGAGGGTGCGCGTCATGTCGGAGGCATAGCCTCGATGAATGATGCCGAGGTCGAGCAAGACCATCGAGTCCTTCCCGACGACCGTGTGATCGGGGAGGTGGTGAATCTCCCAAGCATTGCCATCGACGGCAACGATGGGGTTGAAGGCATATCCGTCCACTTCCTCGCGGGAGGCCATCTCGGCCAGCATCAGCCCCTGCACCGCGCGCTCGCTCATACCGGGGCGGATCTGGCTCACCACTGCGTCGTAGATGCTTTCGTTGATTCGTTGTGACTGCTCGAGCAGAGCCACCTCGGTGGCTGATTTGCAGCGGCGGGTGGTCTCAATCGGTGCGGCGGGGACGAGCTGGTGGGAGGAGAGCTTCTTGCCTAGATCGAGGAAGGCTGAATGGCTGAGTTGGGTATCGACGCCGATGGTCCGGGGCTCACCCGCCAGGCGGGTCGCGATGTCATCCAGTGCCGGGGCGGAGGTGCTTAGCTCCAAGTCGGTTTGGAGAGCCCGGGTTTGTTCTTCCGCCCAAGGCAGCGTCCGGTAGGACGTGTAGAGTACGGCCTGGCTCAGGGTGAGGAGCAGGGTGTGGGGCTCGCCCCGGAAGCCGGTCGCGTAGCGGATGTTGGGCTGATTGGTGGTGAGGACGGCGTCGAGACCGCGGCGACTCATCTCTCTGCGGATCCGTTGGAGGCGGAGACGCATTTCATCGCGGCCGAAGGGAGAAGGCTGGGACATGATGGCAGCTTGATTGAGAGCGAATTATGGCTTGAGCGCGTCCCACTCGGCTTTGGTGCCGACCGATTTTTGATACTCCATCAACATCAGCCACCGACCGTCTTTTTTCACCAAGAGGCCCTCGAAGTGAATGTATTCCTCACTCTTCTCTCCGCCCTCCATCTGTGATGAGTAGAGGAACATGCCCGCCTCATGGGCGGTGGTCTCATCCCCGTAGCGGTGGCTGAAGCGGAACGTCACGCTCGCGTCCATTTTGCCAGCCTTGGTGTCGTCGAATTCCGTCTTCCAGCGGCTCAGCGCTTGCGCCAAGGGGTAGCTCGTCTTTTTCACCCCCGTCACGAGAACGGCCTCCTCGTGGCAGGTCTCCCGATAGCTCTCGAAGTCCCCCTCGTTGACCGCCTTGGAGACCTTAGCCCAGAATTGGTCCAGCTCCGCTATGCGGGTTTCTTCGGCGATCAAGGTGGGGCCGAAGCCGAGGAACAAGCAGCAGAGCGTGAGATAGAAAGCGCGCATGGTGGCCGATCCATCCCCCATCTCTTGAGGAACGGTCAAGGAAGAACGAAATCCCGACTACCCTGGCATGGGGGTGTGAGAAACGGTCGAACGGGGTGAGGAGGCGATGGGCTCCACGGCTTTCTTCGCCTGCGAGCCCGAATCGGTTCTCGATGAATCGGGAACCGATCGCGGAAATCACATTGATCTCGTCGATTTGGCCTAAATTGGCTAGTGATTGTGCGTTTTAGAGACGAGATGAACCTTTCTCAGCGGAATTCGATCAATCGGGCCAGGCAATGTGTCTTCACTTTGGCGGCGGTCTTCTTGTGTGGCACGGGAGCGGCGCTCGCGGTGAAGGATGAGGACAACCAGGGCCGCTATGAGAAGCCGTGCACGACCGGACCGGACGCGGAGGTGCCGGGATTTCTGGTGAACATGGGCCCTACGGGTGCCCGGGGAATTCTCAAGTCCCGCTCCTATGTGGTGAAGCATATCTTCTCGAAGTCGCCCGCTGACGGCGTGCTGGAACTGGAAGACGAAGTCTACGGAGCCAATGGGAAGCGATTCTCCGAGCACACCTTCGGAGGGACCAATATCAGAAATGGCCTCGAGGGACCGATGATGGACTTGGGACTGGCTATCGAGGATAGCGAGGGGGAGGACGGCGTCCTCGAGCTCATGGTGAATCGTGGCGGGAAGAAAATGGAGGTCAAGGTGCAGCTGGAAGCGCTGGGTCGTTTCGCCGAAACCTTTCCCCGTAATTGCCCCAAGACCGAGCTCCTGAAGAAGCGGGCTTACGACTATTTGATTGATCATCCCGGCGGCCTCGATTCCCAAGGACGTTGTGTGGCAATTCTTTCCATGTTGGGCGCCGATGACCCCAAGGTCGTGCGTGAAGGCGAGAAGTTGGCTCTCGATTGGAATAAGCCTTATGGCAAGGACACTTGGTCCTGGCACTTGGGCTTCCAAGGGATCGCGCTCGCGGAATACTACTTGCAGACCGGCGATCGCAAGGTTCTCAGCACACTGGAGGATACAATGGAGCTCCTCGAGGGGGCCCAGTGGAAGACCCCCATCAATCATTACAAGGCCGAGAAGGTGAAGGCTGATGTCGATCAAGCGACCTTGGACAAGCACCAGAATCTCTATGAGGGAGGCTTCGGGCACGCACCCTACTCCTTCATCGTGAAGCGCGGAGGTGGCGGCTATGGGCCCATGCAATGGCCGACCTGCTTGGCACTCATGACTTGGCAGCTGGCAGGGCGCTGTGGTGTGGAGTTCGACCCCTACGCTCCCGAGCGGAGCTATCAGTTCCTCGAGTATGGAACGAACGCGAAGGGCAAGGTCGCCTACGGAGGTGAATTCACCCTCAATAACGGACCGGTGGACCCAGCAGCTTGGAAGGCTCGCGGGGGTCATGGTTTCTCTCATAAATCAGGGCTCGCCTATATTGTGCACATGCTCTCGACAGACCGTGAGGATTCCGACGAATTGATGAATCTTCACCTGACCAATATCGACGCGGCCTACAGGGACATGGCCAACGGTCACGCCTGCGGGCTGATGGGCTTCACATGGGGCTTGGCCGGGGTCTATGCCTCTGATGATGAGAAGCTTCAGAAGAAGGTCACTGATTACTATAAGGCCTATCTGAATCTCGCCCGATGCCATGGCAGCGATTCTTACGTCGTCCTGCCCAATCGCGATTACGCTGATGGCTCCTACTACCGACGTAATATCCGTAACCACACCACGGCAGCAGTCGCCTTCATCTACAGCTACTCCAGCCCGAAGCTTCAGGTTCACGGAGCGAACAAGGGCGAGGTGGCAACAGTAGCGACCAAGAATGACTTCATGGAATCCAACACCCGGAGCTTCCGCCAGTTCACTAATGCCGACGGAACGCGATCTTTTGAGGGCAGCCTGGTCGCCTTCGACCACCGCTTGGGAATTGTCCGAATCCGACAGCGCAACGGGCGCACCGTGGACCTCGACTTCAATGTTCTCAGTGCAGCGGACCAAGAGTATTTGCGAGAACTCGCCAACGAGGAATAACTAGCCTGAGCCTGATGAGGCCAGATTGAACGAGCGAGTTTGAATGAGTTAAGGAGTCCCGGACGGGGCTCCTTTCTTGTTGAAGGCTTTCGCGCAATTTCTTGAGACCCGTTGGCAAGCAACCTTCCAGAATCCCGGAAGACAGATTGTCCCCGTCACCAGTCCAATGAGGAACAAGACACCGCAAGTTGAAGCGAGGGCGACGAGGAATCACTGCATGAGAATAGAATGAATCCCGTTACTTGCCTCAAGGGCAAGCAAACTTGAAGGCATCGAAGTTCCTCGGGTCGGCCGACGCCAGGGTCTCAAGCTCGCCTGTGAGAGGCTGAGAGCTGATGAGCGGGACCATCTCTTCATAGCGCCCACCGTGGGAGCGCAGACCTCCCTGGAGTTGACTGAGGTCATGGTCCGCAGGGGTCTTCCCGAGAGCCACGTCGCGAGCGGACAGGACGGTGAGATCACCCAGCCGGTCGAGAGGCAATTCAAGCTTGAGGGCTGCGAGGTCACGGGGAAGGACCTCCGTGACGCCCTCCAAACGGATGAGGTAGTCGGCGACCTCGCGGACTCTTTCCCCAGGAGGAGAGGCTTCTCCGAGATGGACCTGCACGTAAGAACCCAGCGCGCCGTGGTGGACGACATAGGGATCCGTGATGGGGCAGATGACGCGGGTTGTTCCCTCGCCAAAGCGCTCGTTGAGCAAGGTCTCGAGATAAAGGACCTTGGGAGTGCCATCCGCATTGTTCTTCGCGTTCATCCCGTGGTCGGCGGTGATGACGACGGAGGCCCCGCAGGCCAGGATTCGACCGAGGGCCTGATCGAAGGCCTCATGAAAGGCGAGCATCTCCGGCGCATCGGGAGCGAACTTGTGCTGCAGGTAGTCGGTCGTCGAGAGGTAGAGGAAGTCCGCCAGTCCCTTCTCTAACAGAGCTGCACCAGCGCGGAAGACGAAGAGAGACGCGTCAGCGGAATAGATGGGAGGGGTCGGGTAGCCGACGAGCTCCTCGACCTTCTCAATATTGTCGTTTGCAAGCGTGGCGTCGCCTGCCTTCTCGGCGGAGAAGGCAATGCCTCCGGCCTCCACCAGGTGGTGGCCGAGTAGGGTGCGCAATTTGTTCTTGGCGGTGACAAAGGCCACCTTGCGGCCCTCGCGCTGAGCGGCGGTGAGGAGGTCGGGACAGCGGATGAATTCGTGGGAATTCATCATCACTTCTTCGCCATTCTCCGGGTTAATGAAGAAGTTCCCCGGGATGCCATGGACGGAGGGAGCGACGCCGGTGACGATAGAGGTGTTATTGACGTTGGTGAAGGAGGGGAGCGCGCCGCGGGCCTTGCCTCTCCAGCCATCCCGGATCATGCGGGCGAGGTGTGGGGTCTTATCGAGGGAGAGGGCGCAGTCGAGGTATTCGTCGGCGCAGCCGTCGATGCAGATGACGACGACAGGATGATTAGGGAGGTTGTATTGACGGTGGTTAACGTTCATTGAGAAAAAGAGAAATTGGTTTGTTCGGGTAAAGAGAGACGACGTCTTAGAATGCTTTGGCAAAGAACCGCTCGGCCAGACCGAAGGAGAGCGTCATTCCGGTCCCGCCGAGTCCTGTGCGGAGGTGGACCCGAGGCATGGGCTCGGTCGTGCTGAGAATGGGCTCGCCTTGGATTTTCCCGTAAACGCCATGCCATCGCTCCGCGATCTCCCAGCAGGGGAATGAGAAGTGGTCTTGAAGTTCCTTGAGAATGAGCTTGTCGATGACCTCTTTGTCAAAGGGGGAGATCGCCGCGCCATACTCATGTGAATCGCCGAACACGAGGCCGCCGCGAGCGTCCTGGGAGACCATGACGTGGATCCCATATTGGTCGAGCTCGGGACGTTCTTCCGCGATTCGTTTTTTCAGCGCCGCTTGGCTTTTGCAAATACTGAAGTTGTCGTAGTGGCGGAGGGTGAGGCCGGTGGCGAGCATGGGGCCGAGGTCGAAGCCGGCCGCTTGCGGAGCCGAGCGCATCATTTGCAACTTGGTGAGGCGAATGGGAGAGTCTCGCAATTGCTCTGGAAAGAGAGCGCCCATCTCCGCACCCGAGCAAATGAGAATTTGATCGAAAGGATGGTGCCGCCGGTCCGCAGTCTCGAGGGATCCGGTTTCGACGCCGGTGACTTGCGTATTCCAGTGGAAGGTGACTTGGTGTTGTTCGCACAAATACCTGGGCAGAAGTTGAGCCACCTCGCGGGGGTCGATATTGACTTCGGTAGGGGAATAGAGACCTGCCCGGACGGCCTCCGGCTTGAGGAACGGGCAGCTCTCCAAGGCTTCAGATGCTTGGAGGAAGTCCACCTTGTAGCCGGTGTCTGGAGCGAGGTCGGCGAACTCCTGTAGGATCTCCGCTTCGTCGTCACGGCTAGCGATGTGGAGAGAGCCGCACAAGCGGTGATAGGCCCCGATCTCGGCCAGGATCTCAAGCCAAAGCGCGCGGGAGCGGAGGGCGAGCTGGTAGTTCTCCGGTGTCTGGCCGATCGACCAGAGCATGCCGAAGTTGCGCACGCTCGCGCCTTGGGGAGCCGAGCTGCGCTCGAAGACGGTGACGGAATGGCCCCGGCGGGCGGCGAGATAAGCATGCGACAGGCCGGCGATGCCAGCTCCAATGATGGCGATAGTCATTGTGATGAGGGTTGCGTGGACCGGGTCTGGCCCAGGAAGTAGATGAGAAAGAAAAGAACAAGGAGGATGCCGAGAACCGCCATCAGGTAGGAGAAGCCTTGATAGAAGCTCAGGTAGGATAGCGAGCCTTGCCCGATATCCTTATAAAGCTGGAGCACGACAGAGCCGCTATAACCAATCGCGTCCGAGAGCTGGATCATGAAGACCGAGGTGCCGATGGATTGCGTTGCCGCCATCAGGCGCTCGAAGAAGATCGCGTTGAGCGGGACATAGGCGACATAAGCGCCGACGGCGGTGAGGACCATCCAGGTGAAGGGCTCAATCTTTTCTGCTTTGTAGAGGAGCGTCGAGCCGCCTAGCACAACCATCCCCAGCACCATCAGCAGGCAGGTAGCGAGGAAGGCCCGGCGGTGGTCCTTGATGAAATTGATGCAGGCGAGACCGGCGAGCGAGCCGAAGGCCGCCCAGATAGCGACCTTGGAGAGCAAGCCCTCCTCTTCCTCCCCGAAGCCTAAATCGGCGAAGATATTTACCTCAAAATTGTCTCGAAAATCACGGAAAGCGGTGATCAGGAAAAAGAAAAGAAGGACGGCGACCAGGCCGGGCAAGAACTTGCGGAAGAAGGCCCCGCGCTCTTTGCGGTTCATGGCAGGGCGTTGGGTCCGGGAGGCAATGTCCTCCTCCGTCGGTGGAGGGATGCGCGAGAGAGCATAGACGGCAACCAAAAGGAGAGGTAGGAAGATAGCGCCTGTTAGCGCGGGCATCCAGGTCTCGGGAACGCCTTGGCTGGACATCAGCCAGCGCCCGATATCCTTGACGATGCCGGAGGCGAGGACAAAGGAGCAGCAGAGAAAGGCGAGGAGGAAGTCGGAGGCCTTGCGCCCCTCCAGATACTTGACCACGAGTCCCCAGACCATGCCGAGAGGCAGGCCATTGAGGAAGAGGGCGAGGACCTTCCAATGCCCCGGCACGAGGCCGAAGAGAATGAGAGCGAACTCGGCAATGAGGATGAAGCTGACAATGAGCAGGGAGCGGCGGAGACCGGTCGCTTCCGAGCAAACCTTCACCCCAAGGTATTTGGACAAGGTGTAGCCGAAGATTTGGAAGATGACAAAAGCTGTTTTTAGCTCGAGGCCGAAGAAAAAGTCTCCCTCGTAAAGGCCCGCCGCAAAGGGCTTGCGGAAGGCATACATGCAGAAGTAGGTCGTGAAAGAGGCGAGTGCGGCAAATACTACGAGAGGCGTACCGCTGAGTTTCAAGGGACGAAACATGGAAAAGGACTTCTTGGAAAGTGGTTAGTCTCTGTTACGAAAATGCCCGCGCACGTGAACTTTGAGAAACGATACCGGGTAGGAGTGAGGCTGGTTGATTGGGCCCAAGGTTTCGGGAACCGGATTTTCAGCGGGATTCTTGATTTTCTGCGGGAAGGGCATGAGTTCGAGCTGGAGTTCGAGCAGCCGAGCGGAGGCGATCTTCCGCGGACGGCGATTGATAAGAATTGGGACGGCGATGGTCTGCTGGTCTTCCGCTACACGGCGGCGGAGGCCAAGGCCTGGGAGGAGAGGGGGGTGAAGGTGGTCAACTTGAGTGTCGAGCAGCCGGCGAAGGGGCCATTTTTCCCGCGAGTGACCTTGGATAATCACTTTTGCGGACGCCAGGCGGCGGACCGCTTGATGAGATTGGGGCTGAGGCAGTTTGTCTATTGGACGGATCCTCACCGGGCCTACTCGCTTGAGAGATACGAGGGCTTTCGGGGCGCGTTGGCTGAGAATGGTTTCGACTGCACAGTGGTGGAGGTCCCGGCTTCCGCTTATCCCGCGAAGACGCGGGCGAAGCAGATTGCGATGACTGGGTGGAAGCAGTTCGCCCGCATCGAGCCGCCCTTCGGGGTCTTTGCGAAGGACGACATCGCGGCAGTGTGCGCGGTCAATGCCTTGGCGCAGATCGGGGTCAAGGTGCCTGGCGAGGCGGTGGTGCTGGGAGTAGCGGACGACATTGTCTATTGCCACACCACCAATCCCCCTTTGAGCAGCCTGCGCTTCCCTGGTCGGGCGATTGGCTACGAGGCCGCCAGCCTGTTGCACCGCATGATGTCTGGAGAACAGATCGAGGCGCGTGCGCGGGTCATGGTGCCATCCCCGGGGGTGGTGGAGAGGGAGAGCACGGGGATGATCTCCCTGCCCGATGAGGTGGTGAGTCAGGCCCTCGGGATTGTTCGCCGGGAGGTGGTCACCGGCGCCTTGACGGCTGGAGACCTCGCCGACCGATTGGGGGTCTCGCGGGAGACCTTGCGGCAGCGCTTTCACGCGGTCTTCGGGCATGGTCCCAAGCAAGAGATGGACTTGATTAGGGCTGCCAAGGTGCGGGATCTTCTGATGGGGACGACGCTGACGCTGGAGAAGATCGCCGAGCGCACCGGCTTTGGCGGGCAAGACGATTTGTGCCGGTTCTTCAAGCGAGTAACCGGCGAGCAACCCAGTGTCCATCGGAGGAGGCGATAGGATCGCGTTCAACGATTTTCCCGGAAGGGGTAAACCTTGACCGGCATGCGGACATCCTCGCCATCGGCTCGATAGATGAGAAACTGCTGCATGATGAGGTCGTTCTGCTCGACGATCGTCTTCAGGCAAGGCCGGAGGTCGCCTCCCCGCGTCGGGTAAAGCACTTCCAAGGGCGTTTCCTTGGACGGGAATTCCAGAACAACAACCTCACCGGGCTTCAGTCGCTTCTTGTCGGAGCCCCAGACCAGTCCGATGGGGGCGCTGGTGGTATTGACGAAGCGGCAGGCATTGGCTGGCACGGCTTGGTCTCCATCGGGCAGCGTGAGCGAGCGAACTTCATTCCATAATCTTCCTCCCCGCCAGATGAGTGTCAGGGTCTTCGACTGACCGGTGAAGGGGACCTCGACCCAGGGCTTGCCGTCCTCGTGTTTGAGGGGAAGCTTGCCCGGCTCATCGCCGGAAGGGAGCTTGATGGTCTGGCTAGGCGTATTGAGGCGCAGGCGGATTTTCCCCGTGGCACCCTCGCCCACGGCTGGGACGAGGAGGGTGGGCGGAGGGACCGTGCCTGGCTCGGGAGCCAGCTCATACCGGGCACCGTCTCGCACCTCTTGCCGGAAAGGCGGATTATCCCCCAGGGGGAGGATCCGCATCTCACGAGGCTTCTCCTCCTGAGCTTGCAGATTGAATATGAGGGAGGTAGCGAACAGGAAGGTGATCAGTGTTTTCATCAGAAGCGGCCTCAATGACGGGTCGGGATTCCAAGGAAAAGAAAAGGAAGGTCACAAAATCCTCACTTTTCTCCCTCTTTGCGCAGTGTGAAGTGGTCGAAAAGCTTCCCTTCCAGATCGTAGGCCTTCACATCGAGCTCGCCGCCGAAGCAGGTCACATAGCTGAAATGGTGCCCGGTCCGGATCTGCCGTTGGAAGATTGGCCGGTAGGGGCCGAAGCGCTCCAGACCTCCGCCGGCTCCCCCGGTGATGAGGTAGAGGGTGCCGTCTTTTTCCACAGGTTGTCCCTCGCGTAAGAGCCAGGTGCGCTCGTAGGAGTGGATGTGCCCGGTCCAGACGATATCGACGCCGTGCTTGTCGTAGAGCGTGGTCAATTGTCGGGCATTCCGGTCGCCATTGGTTGCTTCCTTGATAGGACGCTTCCAGTCATTGCCATAATCGTCGTCCGAGGAATGGGGCGGATGATGGTGAACGGCAATCTTCCAAGTTGAGTCGGATGCGGCGAGTTGTTCGTCGAGCCATTGGTATTGTTCGCTGTCGGGAGCGAGGGACTTGTTGCTATCAATCATGAAGAACTGGATGTCTCCTTGCACGAAGGTGTAGAAGTATTCCGGCTCCGGGAGGTGCATGTAATCATAGTAGTATTCGGCGTTCTGCTCATGATTGCCCAGCACGGGATAGAAGGGGACCCGCGAGATGATGGGATCCATATTGGGGAAGAAATGTTCGGTCCAATGGGACTTGTTCTTCCCAGTCGTGACGAGGTCGCCCCCGATGATGAGGAAGTTGGGCCGATATTCCCATGCCGCCTCGGCGAGTTGATTGACGATATGAGGATTCGACTGGGTGTCACAGAAGACGGTGAAGGCGATGGGAGAGCCTGGCTTGGTCGCGGTCTGGAAGGTCGAGACGTCGGTCAGGATGGGTGAGGATTCGGTCGGTGTCTCGGTGTAGTAGTAATAGAGCATCTCGGGCTCGAGACCTGTGAGCGTGATCTCGTGGATTGTGCGAGCTTCCTCCTCGACGATGCGTTGGTCGCAATCGGAGCCGTAGCCCCAGTGCAGGATACCTTTGCAAGGATGGGCTGTCTCCCACATGATGGTTGCTTCATTCTGGCGAACCCATTGCAGGTAGGGTTTCACGATCATGCCCGGTGGGGTGGGCACCGGTCCTTCAATTTCGGACTGAGCGAGTTCCTCTCCAGCCGCATATTGCTTGGCGACCCAAGAGGCGGTCGCGCAATGGTCGAAGAGCTTGAAGAGGCCGAGACGCCCCTCGTGCGGAAAGTTCTCGTTCGAGTCACGGTAGCCGCCCAACCAGATCGATTGAAGATCGTCAGGCCAATGGATTGAGCCGGATTGCTCGGTGGTGGAGGCGGCGGGCTTGCCATCGAAGTAAAGGGTGAGTTCGCTGCCATCATAGGTGGCCACGAGGTGATGCCACTTGCCCACCGTGTAGGAGCTTTCGCCCTTAAGATAGGTCATCTTGCCATCGCCATCATCCGCGCCCTTGGTGGACAGACCGACGAAGGGGCGTTTCTCGTCGTAGCCGAGGACCAAGCCGGCCTCTTTCTCTCCATTGTCCTCGACGGCGGAGAAGATGCCGCCCCATTGCTGGGGGGTGTCAATCGTGACCCAGGCGGAGAGTGTGAACTCAGTCTCGGGGAGATAGCTGGCAACTTTCTGTGCCGGTGCTTCAATGCGGTGGGCTTCACGAATACGGGTGAAGCGGAGCCCGACCTGGTTGGACTGATTGACCAAGGGCGGGGTGGAAAGTTGAAGAGGGGGGCCGAATTGGGGCTTGAGGCGGGGCTTGGAGCCTGCGTCGTCCTGCTCCAGCAGGCGGGGAGTGAACTTGTAGAAGAGGAGGGGATCGGGCGTGGCGTCGTGCGCCATGGCAGGACTGAGGAGAGAGAGGGTCAGAAGAATCGTTTTCATGTGGTGTGTCACTAGGATTATCGTAGAAGGAAAAAATGAGGTCGCCGTGCCCGGGTGTGGGAAGTCGCAGGCACGGCGACCATGGATTGGCTGGGGAGCTCGTTTTTACAGTCTCTCCACGCGGAGATAGACTTTGCTTGGGATGCCACCCGGGAGGGTGCTGAGGTCGACGTTGCGGGTGGTGGTGCCGTTCTCGCCGCTGATGCTTTCGAGACCGGTGACCGCATTCCACTCAAGCAGGTCGTCAGACCAAGTGATTTGATAAGAGACCGAGGAATCGGAGGTCCAGGTGAGGGTGATTCCGCCCGGGGTGAAGACGGTATCGGTCACCGTCAAGAGACCGCCCGCGACGTCGCCGGTCACCGAGAGGTTATCGACCGCCCACCACCAGTTGTTACCCGCATCCACAAGAGAGAAGCGCACCATCATCGAGGATGCTTCGCTAGGATTGAAGACCGGGAGGCTGATGGTGTCATTGGTGGCGTGGTCCTTGAAGTCGGCGCTATTGGTGGCCGAGCTAAAGATGAGGAGTGGTTCCCAGCTTTCACCGCCATCGAAGGAGATCTCGGTCTGCGCTTTTTGTGCTCCCTCGTATCGCCATGAGGAGTCGAAGGAGAGAACGACGCTGTTCTCTTCCGCTCCCTGGAGAGGAATGGACGGCGTTGTGATGAAGGTGTTGTAGGTGCCAGATGGTCGCTCATTGTCATCCCACTCGTCGGGGTCGGCGACCATGACCGTGCCTGTCCCCTTGGAGAACTCTTCGCGGCCCTGAGTATCCACCTGGGTGGACCACCAGAGGGAATCGGTAAAGGCCCAGCCTGCCCACTCGGTGACTCCGTCGATGTCTTCGCCGAAGCCGGGAACGCCGGTATTGTCGGCTGTCCAGCCCGCCGGAGGGGTCTGGGTCCACACGGCGTCGGCCGCATTTTCCTCATCAATCGAGCTGCCGAGAGGAAGCGAATTAAAGTCCTCGGAGAAGAGCTCGAATGGTGCCGGATCCACATAAACGGTCAGACGGACCGTGTTGCTGAAGAGGATGCCAATTCCGCCCTCTCCATCGTCGGAGCGGGCTTCCACGCTGTAGTAGCCGTTGTCCGTTCCCGCGACTGGGTTCAGGGTAAGGTTTGCGCTTGTGGCACCATCGATAGCAACCTTGTCGTCATCGAGTCCCTTATACCACTGGTAGGTGATGGGGTAGGCTGCGTCGGCTTGTGAGGCGAGTTGCACCGAATCACCCTCGTAGGCGATGGCCGGATTGGGCTGGGTTGTGAAGTTGATTGGGACAACGACAAGTTCAGCAGTGCGGCTCGTGACGGTGCCGTATTGGTTGGTGACTTCCAGGCAATATCTGCCAGGCACAGTCGTCAAGTCAGCCTCGATGTAGGAGAGGGTGATCATGGTCTCATAGACCCCGGTTTCAGGGTTCTGCTGGGCGGGGGTGGAGAATGAGATTTCTTCATCCTCGCTGCTGGCTCCGCTGATCGGAGTCTTCGTTTCGTTTTCGTCTACCGAATACCACTGGTAGCTCATCTCGGGATCGTAGCTTTCCACCGTAACGTCGATGAAGGCGTCGAGGCCTTCCACGATGGCGTCTTCTCCAGTCTTATCTTCGGGCTGACGGGTGAAGATGGCTGGGAGGATAGAGAGCCTTGAGCACAGCTCGATGCTGCCGGCCGAGTTGGAGATGGTCACCGCATAGTTGCCGACGTCGTCGAGGCCGGGATCGTAGATGGTGATGGTGTTAGTCGGGTCATCAAGGTTGTCGGACCCCACGGGTGCTCCGCCGGGACCAGTCCACAGGTAGGTGAAAGAGCCGATGCCATCGGCCTGGGTGGTGAAGGTGACGTCGCCGCCACCGGCAAGCACGGTCTGGCTATTTGGTGCGATGAGAACGTCGGCGGGCTCGCTGCCAGTGAAGACCAGGATGTTATCGATCGCCCACCACCAATCGTTGTCGGCCTGAGGCATCTCCCAAATGAGCTCCATGCTCGAGGCTCCGCTGGGATTGGGGATGTCAATGAGGACGCTCTCGTTGGTGGCATCATCCTTGTAGATGCCATCGCCCCCATCGAGGACATCACCCTCGTAGGAGTTCCAATGGAGAAGCTTCTGCTTTTCTCCTCCATCGAAGGAGACCCAAAGGATCACCATCTGGGAGTCTTCGGGGCGCCAACTACTAGAGAAGCGGAGTTTCAAGCTATCCGGTGAAGCGGAGGAGATGTCGATCGCCGGGCTGGTGAGTGTCGTGTCGTAGTTGACGACTGAAGCCAATAGCGGTGGCTCCTCGGGAAGAGAGGCTTTGGAGGCCTCACTCTGGGAGGCTGAGCCCAAATCATCCCACTCGTCAGGGTCCACAACGGCGAGAGCGCAGGAGGAGCGGGTGAAGTCGGACCGGCTTTGATTCCCTGCGGTGCTCGACCACCAGTCGGGATCGGCAAAGTTCCAACCCTCCCATTCTTCCACGCCGACCTCGGAGTCTCCGATGCCGTTGACGCCGCTACGGTCAACAACCCAGCCTGCGGGCGGGCTGGACGACCAAACTTGGTCGACGAAGGGTCCGGCTCCCGTGACCGCTCCTTCCTGGACCGGATAGCCCAACTCGATGGAGTCAAAGTTCTCATTAAAGTAAATTGTGGCCGGCTCGACGGGCAGGACGACGAGTTCGATTTCTTCGCTTGAGACGGTTGTGGAGCCTGCCGAAACTTCCACGCTGTAGTAGCCAGCATCGGCTGCGGAAACATTGTCGAGCTGTAGTTCAGGCTCGTTGGCTCCCGTGATGATGGTCTTGCTGCTGCCCTCGCCGCGATACCATTGATAGCTGGGAGATAGCCCGTCGGTGGCGAGTCCACTGAACGTGACATCGGAGCCTTCATAGACGGTCTGTCCCTTGGGTTGTGCCGTGATGACGACATCCGAGTTGAAGACTTCGATGTTATCGATTGCCCACCACCAATTGTTGTCACCCTGATGATAGAATGAAAGTTGGGCCGAGGTGGCTCCCTCTGGATTGTTCAATGCGACAAAGACGGTCTCATTGAGCGCGGTTGCCTTGGTATCTCCATCCCAATCAATGACGGTATATTCGACAGGGAAGTTGGCACCATCGCCTTGATAGGTGACCAAGACCTTGCCGACCTGAGGCTCGGCATTCCAGCTGGAATCGAATTGGAGGAAAAGGGTTCCCGCCAAGTCCACCGTGCTGAGGTCGATGGCCGGGCTGGTCAAGGTGCCCTCGAAGGCAGAACCATTGATGTCATCATATTCATCGGTATCGGCGACCATGATAACGCCGCTTCCGAGGGTGAAGTTGTCCCGTCCTTGTTCGGCAGTGGCATTCCACGAAACGGGGTCAAGGCCCCGCCATCCATCGAATTCAGTTGGACCGCCAAGTTGATGGCTCGGTCCGTAGGAATGGGTCCAGTCGGCGGGGAGCTGACTGGTCCAGTCGGTGCCGTCGCCATTAGTTTCCGTTGGTGAAACAAAGGGTTCCAGGCTGGGAGCCAGGCTGTCGAAGTCCTCGCTGAGCAAGGTCGCAGCGAAGGCTGTAGGTGAGATGGCCACGCTGGTGAGGAGGCCGAGGAGAGAGGTGTTCTTCATGACGCTGATGGTTAACTGATGGAAGCAGCGCCAGTCCTTTGACCCTTGGCAGAGGGTCCGCAAAGAACGCAATCGTGACAAAAAAATCAGTGTCGGAATTGACGGGCGATGCTTGCGAAAGCGTCAACATATCTTGCAGTTTCACCAATGAAATTTGCAAGGAGAGGAGGTAGATTTCACCTGTCGCGATAGTTCATGCATCCCCTCGATAGATCCGATGAAAAATAGAGTTTCTTGTAATCGATACACTGGAGGTCGGCGCGGATTTAGCCTCGTTGTGGTGATTTCGATGATGGTTCTCCTGGCCATGGTCTCGCTCGGTATCCTTGGAATCAGTGCGACTGTAATTCGGACTTCCTCCCGGGAGCTGCCGCTGCAGGAGGCTCGAGCCAATGCCCGCCTGGCCATGCAGTTGGCCATCAGCCGCCTGCAGGAAAACCTCGGGCCCGATCAACGGGTGAGTGCAACGGCCAACTTACTGGCTGACCGACGCTCCATCAAAGAGAACCACTGGGTGGGAGTCTGGAAGACGACTGATGATGAAGAGGAAGGCGCCTCATTTTGGCAACGCACGAGTCGGGATGGTGGACTGACCGATACCCGCTTTTTCGATGGAAGCAATTGGCAGCCTGAAGATGAAGTCACGGAGTGGTTGGTTTCCGGCAATGAAAAGCGGGGACTGCGATTTGAGCCCGGAGAGGGCGCCGGCCCAGTTGGCGTGACCTTGGTGGGCGGGGGGAGTGTCGTTGACCTTGATGCGGACGGGGTGCGGGTGCCTCGGGTGGCTCTCTACCGAGGCAGCGGATCGACTGAGCCCTATGAGGATGGAGGCTATGCCTGGTGGGTGGGTGATTTGGGATGCCGCGCGAATGTGGGAACGCCCGATCGGCAGGAGCTGGCTGGGAGGGGGGATGAAGGGAAGAAATATCAAAGGCTCGTGGCGCAGGATGCCGAGTTATGGGAGGAGACGATTGAGCCTGAGGAACGCCTCAAGCTAGTGGATGATGGAACTCTGGACTTGCAGGGTCTGGCTATCCGGGAGCATTTCCACGATTACACCACCCGCTCTCTTGGTGTCTTGTGCAACACCAGAGAGGGCGGGCTGCAACGGGACCTGACCTGGTTTCTCAATAACCAGAGTGATGTGGAGGATCTCAAGGACGGGACCACGGTGATCTCCGCCGGTCTTGCTGCTGGGGATCGAATGCTGGGGCCGGCTAATAACGCGGAAGCGATACGGACCGGGCAGCGATTGGCAACGATCAAGCCTCATCTTGTCGCTCCACAATTCGACGTCCTGCGGCAATGGGTTCAGCAATCGCAGGGCGAGGCACCAGCGCGCGAGGTGATTTTCTCAGCCCGGGAGCCCCATCCCGGCGAGATGGCTGACGCCTACGATAGCTCGAATCCAAGCCCAGTCGCGATCAAGGAATTGGCTCATCACAGTGTGCGGCCGGTTTTGGTCGAGGGCTCTATCTACTATGGGATTAGTTATTACCTCGACCCTAATGCTCAGGGGATGGAAAGGCGCTACCGCTTACGGATCCACATCTATCCCCGGGTGGTCCTGTGGAATCCTTACAATGTGGCTCTCAAGGTGCCGTCCACAGCGCTTGGTTTATTCATCAATGGAGCAAAAGAGATTGAGGTGACCTATCAGGATGGTTCGAGCGAAGATTTCAAAATGTATCTAGGCCGAACCAATAAGGATGAGCGCACCGGGGGGGGAAAAGAATCGGCCCAAATGGGGACCCTCTACTTTCATATGAGTGAAGCAACCATCCCGGCGGGAGAGTCCTTTGTTTTCTCTCCGCCAGCCGCGCAACCGTATGATGAGAGATCGATAAGTAATAATCGATTGGTCCCGGGTAGCCCGGCTACGGATAAGGGGTATTTTCTCTCGTTGAGACCTGACGCGGGTAAGGATACCCAAGTCTTCAATCGCACCCGACCCGTTCCAGGAGCGGACGAGTCCATTGCCGAAGAAAATGGATCCTTACTTCTGCCCGTTATCAGTTTTCGGGAAATTTTCGGGGTAAATCAAGCGCACGACTACCGCATGATGTGGAAGCACGACCTACCTTCCCGGAGCTGGACGCCCGAGGACTTTGATTCTTTCCCAATGGCCCAGTTCGTCTCCTGTGCCCTGCAATATGGGGATAACCGCGAGCTGCCCGTTGTCTGGGCGGAGAATTTCCCCGTTCCCGTAGAAGGGCTTGATGCCGTCGCGCCGGTCGCGACCCTGCCTCCGGATCGGAGAACGAGAGATGGCTTCCGCATGCGCTGGTTCCGGGAAACCCAGAGCAATCAGATTGGTTCCGGAGTCTTGTCCGGGACGCCGCACTTCGAAGATGCGCAGATGGCAAACTGGAATGTCCGGGGCTCCTATTCCCTGCGGACACCTTGGGAAAATGTCACGGACACGACGCCGGCCTTTTTCGGGAACTACACGAGGGACCTTTTCGACGATGCGGTCTCTTGGCTGACCTTGCAGCCGTTCGGACACAATACGTTCCCCTTCGGCACTCCCTCCGAGGGACCCACCAAGATGGTGCTCTTCGAGCTGCCCGACGAGGAGACAGGCATCCTGTCTCTCGCCGCCTTTCAGCACGCCAATATGTCGGAATTCATGTGGGCCCCGAGCTACGCGATCGGCAACTCGTTGGCTGATCCTCGAATCAATGACACCCGGGGAACGGAGCTGGAGAGCAAGACCGTTTCCAACCGGGAGGACAATGGCTGGAACCGCTACACCATTGGATGGGATGATAGCGGCAAGGGACGCTCTGATAGCCAAACCTCTTGGGCGAACTATGCGAAATACCTTCTACAAAACATTCCCTCGGCGAGGGGAGAGAACACCAATGTCCTCTACGACCTGAGTTACGAGCTTAACCAGACCTTGTTCGATCGCTTCTTCCTCTCGACAGGGGACGATGCAGACAAGCGCCGCTTCGCTCGCGATCCGTCAGCCAATCCTCTGCCTAATGGCAGAATGCGACTGCTCCATCATCAGGAAGCGGAGGACCGGGTGAGGGATTTTCACCTAGCCGCCAGTGTGCTGATGATGGATGGCATGTTCAATGTGAACTCGACTTCGGTCGAGGCTTGGAAGGCTGTGATTTCTTCGGGGAGAGGAACTGAGCCTCAGGTCAGCGGGGAGGTGCCTTTTGGCCGTTTGATTGAAGCCCCGGAGGGCTATTCGGCCGCCGACAATGCCGGGTCCAACGACTCGTTCGCCGGGGCGAGGGCGCTGGATGAGGCAGAGATCACTCACTTGGCCGAAGCAATTGTGACCGAAGTGAAGGCTCGGGGGCCCTTTCTCTCTCTCAGTGATTTCGTCAACCGTCGTCTATCCAATGATGAATTTGGCAAGAAGGGTGCTCTCCAGGCGGCGATTGATCGGTCGGGTCTGAACCGTTCATTCGAGACGGCCTATCCGCTGGATAACCAAACGGAGTTACCCGACTTTTGGCATCCTGACAATATCCGTGATGCGACACGCCTGGAGCAGGAGCTCAAGCCCGCGACCGTCGCCTGGGGGCTGCCAGGGTATCTCACCCAGGCGGACTTGCTCCAGGTGCTTGCCCCGGGGCTCTCCGCTCGCTCGGATACCTTCGTGATACGGGCGTACGGCGATGCGAAGAGTCGTTCGGGCAAAGTCCTCGCACAGGCTTGGTGTGAGGCCACCGTTCAGCGATGGCCTGAGCCCATGCAGGGTGATGCCTATGGCCTCAATCCCAAGGAGGACGATGAGGGAGGCAAAGACTGGGGACGTCGCTTCCGGCTCATCTCTTTTCGCTGGATGAAGCCTGAAGAAATCTAACAAACAATGGAAATGAGACTAAAAAGTGACCATGCGAAATTGGTCATCGAGGAGATCGTCGGGCTGTTTCGGCGGCGGGGACAAGAAGGCTATGGGGAAGATGTGAGTCAAACCCAGCATGCCGTTCAAGTGGGGCTTTTGGCAATGAAAGACGGGCAACCGGACGAAGTCGTGGTGGCGGGATTCCTCCATGATATTGCTCATCTGTTAGATGAGCCGGGTAGTGGAGAAGACGGCTATGGCACGCCGCGGCACGATACCCTGGGCGGCATCTGGGCGCGTGACCGGGGATTTCCCGAGGTGACCGCCCGGGTCATTGAGAATCATGTGACGGCCAAGCGGTACCTGACCGCGCGGGAAGAAGGCTATTACGACAAGCTCTCTCTCGCGAGCAAGATGACGTTGAAGCAACAGGGTGGCCCAATGACGGAAGAGGAAGCTGATGCCTTCGAAAAAGACCCGCACTTCGAACTCCACATCAAAATGCGACGCTGGGACGAGCTAGGAAAGGATGAGGAGGCGGATCTGGAGGATATCGACCAGTTTCGGCCTTATCTGGAACGGGTCCTGGCTTGAGCAGGAAAACAAATCGGGACACCCCGGCTGGGATGTCCCGAAAAATTCGCTTTGTTAGAGGCTGATGAGAGAGCCCTTGTTACGAGCGCTTTCGTAGATCGCCTGGATGAGCTCGACCGACTTGCGGGCTTCCGCCGCCGAGGTTGAGGGCTCACGACCTTCCTTGATCGCGGTCACTACTTCTTCGAAGTTGCGCTGGTGCTGATAGAAATTGATCGCGGTCGGATCGTTCGCGCCCAAGCCCGCTTCCTGTCCCTTCATGAGAGAGGATCGAATCTCCGCGTCTTCGGGTTTCTCATTCTTGAAGTCCCAGATCTCGAACGCTTCATCGGCAAGGAAGACGGAGCCCTCGGTGCCGGAAAGCTGGACCCGGGCCGGATGACCGTCACTGGACCAGCAGCAGGTGGAGGCTTCGATGATGCCACGGGCACCACTCTCGAACTCCAGCAGGGCGACGCAATGATCTTCCACCTCGATGCGTTCGTGGGCGAGGAGGGCGGTATTCGCCTGCACGGTTTTCACTGGCCCAGCCAGGTAGAGAAGCGCGTCCACGGTGTGGATCGACTGGTTCATCAGCGCTCCGCCACCATCCAGCGCCCAGGTGCCACGCCAACCGGCGGAATCGTAGTAAGCCTGATCGCGGAACCACTTGATGTAAGCGGAAGCGGAGGCGAGGACGCCAAAACGGCCCTCATCGGCCGCCTTCTTGAAGGCGTCCATCCCGGGGTGGAAGCGGCGGTTGAGGACGGCGGCGAGAGTTTTCCCATTCTTAGTCGCCGCGTCGGTCAGCTGGTCGATGCGTTCGGTCGTGATTTCCAGGGGCTTCTCCACGATGGCGTGCTTGCCCGCATTGAGGGCGGCGAGGGTGGGGTCGAGGTGGGCACCCGACGGCGTGCCTACGGTGACGACGTCGAGTCCGCTATCACCAAGAAAGGCATCCATGTCGGAGTAGCCCTTCGCTCCGAATTCGCTGGCGAGCTTATCTGCCCGCTCTTGGTTGAGATCGAAGACAGAGTGGAGGGTGCCGCCCTCCATGGCGGTGATGGCCTTGGCGTGGAAGTTGCCGATCATGCCGGCTCCGATGATTCCAAAGTTCATGTGCGAGGTGTGGTTAGTTACTGCAGTGGGTTGTTAGTGCGATTTTTCGTGTTTGGCGAACGAGAGTGAGCCGACGATGAAGAGAACGACGAGGAAGACCAAGCCACCCTTGGCGATAAAGCCGAGGACGCCGGGAGCTTCCGACTTGCCGAGAAGGACCCAGACCGAACCAATGGTGGCAACGGTGGTGGCGAAGATCATGAGCGTGTTCCAGATGATGCGAGCTTTACCCTCCGGGCGGGCATCACCGAGGATCTTCTTCGAGTTCATCATTAGCAGGAAGGTGAAGTAGGCGATGGGAATGAGGCTTCCTCCAATCACGGAAGTGGGGACGGCTAGAGCTGCTTTGGAATCCCCGGTCCAGAGGAAAGGATAGCAGCAACCGGCAAGTCCGGAGATGAGGCAACCGAGAAAGAAAAGGCTCTTGTTGTCATTGATGTTGGCTTGCGTGGTCCGGGGAAGGTTGCCGTTCTCCCTTCCGCTACGGCTGAAGGCTTCCTGGAAGGCTAGGCCGTTCATCAGCATGAGGATGATGATGGTGGAAATCGCCATTCCGAGGACGCCGATGCCAAAGATTTTCTGTGAGACGAATTCCCCCGCAAAGGGCTCGAGAGTCTCGGCCAAGGAATCGGCGTCGCGTTTCACCAACATTTGTGCGAGCTGGAAATCAGCCGCCGTGAATTCTGCCTCTTGCTCGAGGAAGGAAAAATTGCCGCCAAGGGATTCCTTTAGGCCGTCAAAGGTCATCTCTGAGCGAGGCTCCCGAGTGCCACTTGCGAGGGCATTTGCGGTGAGAGCCAGCTCCTCCGCAGTGGAGGTGCGGGGGACGTCAACCACGCTGGAGAGGCTTGCCCCGGAGGCGGCCGGAGGGGGCGTGCGCTCCATCCAAGAATAGGTGAATTGCTCCTGCTGCTTGGCGTGGAAGCTGTTGGCAGAGGCGATGACCACACAAGAGGTCGCGAGAAAGAAGGGGATGAAGAGGCCGATGGAAAGGTCAGTGATGGAGAGGCCACGGTGCTTCTTTCCCCAACGCTTCTTGAGCAGAGAGTAGGGAAGGAGAAAGGTCATATTGATTCCCACTGCGGTGCCAAAGGCGGCAATGATAACGTCCCGCTGATCAGCGGCGATTTTACTCCGCCAGAAGTCCGCGAGATTGGATTGGGCAATGAGGGCCTCGTAGGCGGGAGCGGGCTTGCTGAGGAGGGAGAAGTTGGGGAGGTAACCCTTAAGGACTTCGCCAATCGGGAGTTTGCCAGAGAAGAGAAGGGCTCCCACGACAGCGAAGAACGAGAGCACGATGATCGCGACCATTGTCTTGATGATGATATCGAAGATCTTGGCTCCCTTGCCGCCAGCTTCATAAAGGTAGTTCACGAATAGCCCGGTGATGAGGAGGGGAATGGTCATGAAGACGGGATGAAACTCGGCGCCACCCAGCAGGTTCTGTTGCACAGCCGCTGTAGCGAGGGCGAACTGTGGCATGGTCCACACAATATTGGCCATGATGGTGGCGATGAGCCAGGACCAGCCGAGAAGAGGATTGATGTGGCTATTGATCGCGTGAAACGGCCTGGCCTCAGTGGAAAGGGTGACGAAGGAAATGGCCGAGAGCATGATGATCCCGCAAATCATGGCGAGAGGCTGAACCCATAACAGGTTGTACCCGGAAATGACGCCGAGGAAGAGCGCTCCCGCCAAGGAGCCGCCTCCCAGGGTGATGGCTCCTTGGAGCCACCCGGGACCGGAGATTTTCGCGTAGGCGATGAATTTTTGTAGGGGCGGGGCATCCGCCACCGAGTCGATGACCTGAAGTTCGCGTTCGTACTGATTGGGCATGGGTTCTTGGATCTTTTTATCAGCCTCCGCTGAGCGCGAAAGGAGATTCTTAAGTTGCAAAACGCCATTGCCGCTCACTTCTTGCGACTTATGTCTCGCAATCTTGTGTTCACTCAACTTTTCAGCCGCCGGTAGTCACCTTCACGCACGGTGAGACCGTTGGCGTCCAGATGCTCAAGAAGAGGCATCGCCACCCGCCGGGAGGTATTGAGCTGCTGTCTCAGGTCGGATGCGGTGGCTTGTCCGTTGTTGTTTAAGTGATTCGTAACCAGTTCTTTTGAGAGGTCGAGCGCGTCCTTGTGAATGACGGTTTTCTCGTCCAGAGAGACGACAACCTGAGTGCGGATGAGGAAAGCGAGCGCCCGCTGGGCCTTGCTGTTAGGAGATAGGTCTTTGCGGTTTGGCGGATTAAGGAGATCCTTTTTCAATTCCGCAATGATATCTTCAGCCTCTGCTTTGAGCTCATCCGGGATATCAGTAGAATGGTGAAGAGAGAGAAGGTTTTCACCCTTCTGTCGGATATCGTGATCGTGGAGAGAGTCGATAACGGCATCGAAGAGATCCACGCCGCGGAGATGGCGGAGGAGGGTACTGCGCAAGGCTTGAAGGGGGAGGCCGGGTAGATCGGGATTCTCTTTGTGATAGGCGAGAACTTCTTGCTTCGAGATCTCTAGTAGCTCGGTCCACCAGTGGCTTTCGACAAGACCTTTCGCAGTTTTGGTCGCCTTCCCGCTGGAGAGGAGCTCTTTGGTCGCGTCCTTGAAGGCGCGATTGGAGAAGGGGAATACTTGGGGGGAGGGCCGTCCGGGCAAATGGAGCGCTTTCTCCAGGAGATGCTGGAGCAACCGTTTGGCAGAGCGATCCCGGGCGAGTTCGTCCAAGCGGGCCTGATGTTGATCCTTGGCAATGAGGCGTCGGCTGGCCAGGGGATCAAGGATGAGGGCGCCGGCAATGGTGGCATCGCCAGACCAATCGCGCAGGACCAGGCGGTCGTGGGTGAGGGCAAGAAGAGGGGTATCCAGCCTCAGTTGGGCGGTGGTCGATTCTCCGGGTTTCAGTTCGCCGGCGGGGAGGCGGATGCGAGCATTGACGCGGCCGGAACCGAAGTGGACACGCACGTTCTGGTTATTGCGGATGGGGCGCTTGGAGGATGGTTGACCGGGGATGGGCCGGGCCTCGCGCGTCAGATAGACATCGAGAGTGTCGTGGGGTGTGCCGGCTTCCGGCCGGGTGAGAATGAGGCCACGCTTGACTCCGGCCTGCTTGCGCGAGTCGAGAGGTTGATCGGGGATATTGACGGCTGTCCGCATACCCGGCTGGGCGACTTCCAGGGCTCGATTGTGGTTTTGGATGGAGCGCACGTGCGCGGTGAGGCCATCGGGTTGGAGGATGACCTCGTCGCCAGCAGCAAGCTCTCCGCGGGAGAGCGTGCCGGTCACGATGGTTCCCATCCCTTTGACAGAAAAGGCACGGTCGACAGGGAGGAAGGGGATACCGAGATCCTCCGGGGGCGTCGCCTCGGCGAGGGCATTGGCAATGGCCTCCTTCAGTTTGCTCAGGCCGGAACCGGTTTTGCTGGATACAGGCAATATTGGAGCCTCGGCGTAAGCACTGCTTTCCAAGGAGTCGCGGACGAATTCAACCGAGAAGTCGGGATCCTCGGCCAAGTCGATCTTGGTAAGGGCCACGATGACGTTGGTGATTCCGAGATAGGAGAGAATCTGCACGTGCTCCTCGGTCTGCGGCATCCAGCCGTCGTCGGCGGCGACAATGAGAAGGGCTAGGTCCAATGCTCCCACTCCGGCGACCATGTTATTGACGAAATCGGCGTGTCCGGGGACATCGATGAGCCCAATCTCCAAGTGGCCCGCCTGTGTCGGATGAGGTAAGGAAAGATGGGCAAATCCCAGCTCGATGGTGACTCCGCGCTTTTTCTCCTCGGGTAAGCGGTCCGGATTGGTGCCCGTCAGGGCCTGAACAAGTGACGATTTGCCATGGTCAATATGGCCGGCTGTTCCGAGGATGAAATTCATTGAGGAGGGACTGGGGGGAATGGGAAAACCACAACATTTTTAGCAAGGAACAAAAGCCAAACTTTTCGTCACGAAGGAAATCGGATGCCGCTTGTGGTCAGGCGGAAGGGCAAAAAAAAGCCGCCGTTATTCGGCGACTTTCATGATTCGGGCTTTTTCGAAATCGAATGGGGTCATCTCCACCGTGACCCGGGCTCCGGGGGTGAGGCTAGGCCGGAGATGAAGATGATTCCGGGACAAATGTCCCAAGGTCGGCTTCCCATTGGGAAGCTCGAGCATGACTGTCCGGTGATCCCGCTCCTCGGTGACAGTGGCTTGAGCGACGATAGGTTCGACAGGCATCGGGTTTAGCCCTGCTGTTTCGCACGAAGTGCCTTCATAATGGGAAGGGAATCCTCGAAGCCACGAATTTCGAGGCGATTGTTGAAGGGGTTTTGATAGGCGATCTGCAGTGTGCGCTTCTTCTCAATGACATCCCAGAAGCCGGTGCTGACCCTTTTCCATTCGTTGCCAGCCTTGAAGTAAGCAAAGTAAGCGACCTGTCCATTCGCCTTTTTCTCCGGGAATTCCTCGACGAGGGTGTTCTTGCCCGAAGGAATTTCCACCGGTGAGCCGCCGATCACGAGACGGACCGAATTCGGAGCGTAGTTGGCGATGCGGAAGGTGCCGAGCGGATGGGAGCGAAGGGAATCGTCGAAGAGAGCCGCGTGGTAAGGCTTCTCCTTATTCTTCGAAGGAAAAAGGACGATCATCACCTCATTGGTGTTGGCTGGAATTGTCGGGTCAGCCCAAACATTGAGGGTGGCCCCATCCTTCGCTCCGATGAGGATCTTGTTGCTCGCCAGCGTGAGGGCTTGCTGCTCCAGGGGGAGCGTTTTCTTGAGCGGGACATCGTAGGATGACATCAGCTCAAGGTCGCCGGCGACGGTGACGTTCCTCGCCCCGGGAGCGAACTCGAAGCAGAAGGTGCGCACTTGGATGGTTTTGCCTTGTCCGGCGAGGAAAGAGGTCATGCCCAAAAGAGCGAGAAGCAGAATTTTCATGATGAGGTCAGGTTGTCTGATTTTGCGGAAGGGGTCAAATGAAGAAGCCGCGACACCTCGGGTTTGTGAGGCGCCGCGGCTGGTAAGAAAGGAATTGCTTAGACTTCGTCTTCGCTCAACCAGCGGAAGCTGACGAGCTTGAAGCGGCGACCGAAGGTCTCGTTGACATTGTTCAGGTCCTCATAATCGGTGCCTGGGGTCTGGGTATTGTCGACGAATTCGGGGACTCGCTGGACAACGGCTTCACACCAAGCTTCAGCCGCGATGTTTCCATTGCGCAAGGCAGAATTGCCATAGGCGCGGATACGGAAGGTATCGGAGCGGACGGTGATGACCGAGCCAAGGTGCTGGAGCAGGTCGCCTTGCAGCAGAGAAGCGGGAGAACCCTCGGCCGTATTACCTTCCAATGCATCGGGGTTGGGCAAGCGGCTGTCCGGATTGATGATGCGGACGCCGTCCTCGAGTGAAAAGAGCTCACCCTGGCCTCCAAGGTCGCCAATCTGGCTACCCGCGCTGTTTGCCGTCGTGCCGCCCAGCACGCCATCATTTTCCCCATTGGTCACATCGATGGCGGTCTGGAGAACGCCACGGCGCACATGAGAGTCACTGGTGGAACCCAGACGGCGGTTGATGAATTCAGCCAAGGAAAGGAAGGGGCCTTTGTCTTCCTGGCAGCGAATCTTGATCTGCTCAACGATGTTCTCAGCAAGGCTGTAAAGCTGGTCATCGGTGAACTCGTGATAACCAAGCCACCGCTCGGCACGCTCTCTGCCGTCGCCAAGGTCACCGGAACCGGCAGCCAGGGAGAGGTCGTCCATCTGCTCGCTGTAGCTTGGAAGGAAGCGGGAAAAGGCTCCGCGATTGTCGTCGACTTCGTGGAATTCGCCGTCGCGAGCGGGGACCTCACGTCCCAGGGTGCTTGTCAGGAAGGCGTGCCACGCCTTGACCGAGGTGGAATGGATATTGAACGGCCCTTTGACCATCTGGTAGGCGGCGATCTCCTCAGCGGCGACGTCGGCGCTATCGGAGAGATTCTGCACAATCTCGTCCGTGGAAGCCCCGTCGTTGTTGAAGGGGACCAGCCGGGGAGTCAGCGTGGCTTCATCTTCCAAGAAACGGCGCAGACTTTCTTCGCTGCTCACGCCGGTGCCTTGGGTGATGCCAGAGAAGTAGTAGCTATCCCAAAGGCGTTGGTTGAGGAGGTAGGAGTGGTCCACAAAGGTGCCATCAACGGCCGTGCCGTAAGGAAGAAGCGGGTGGGCGAACGAATTCCCAATCGGATAGTTGAAGAATGGAGGGCGAATCGACGCCGCGATGTTGGCTGCCTGGAACTGACCCAGAGAAACCATCGGGGCCGTGGGAATCACAAACATGGGCGAGGCGGTGAGGCCATACTGGGCACCCTGACCCGGGCCGAAGTATCCCCGGTTGTTATCAGGGTCAGTCTCGATCATCGGAAAGGAGTTGGGGGAAACAATTTCCCGGAAGCTGAACTCGTAACTTTGCGCAGCTTGAGCCGCCTCATCTTCATTTTGCTCGTAAGCTGGAAGAACCGGGTTGCCGAAGAGCCAGCCCTTGGTCGGACTCAACAAGTCGTTGGTTGACTTCGCAGTCATGGTGAAGACGGCGAAAGGAGTCTTACCCGCACGGGTGGTGTCGCTCTCCTCCTGCAAAATGGTCGCTGCAGGAAATTCGCGGGTGATGATGGTCTCGGCTCCGGGCTCGTAGAGTTCCTCTTTCTTGGAGACACGGAAGGAACTGCCAAGGATCTCACTGTCGGAGATACCATTGAGCTTATCCATCTCCAGAAGCATCGTGAAATCCTGACGGCGGCTTTCCTCTGCATCCGAGTTGGCGTCGTTGTTGGAGAGTTTCGCCATCACCACGATGGAGTCTTGGGGACGCAAAGCGCACCACATGAACCAGTTTTGACTAATCAAGGTCCGGGAAGGATTGGAAAATGCCAATTCTTCAAAGTCGTAGAGGCTTGCTGGATTACGCAGTTCCTTCCACCGGGCGAGGTGATCGACGCGGAATCCGCCCATGTTGTTGTAGCCTTCAACAAAGTCGACGTCCTTAATTTTGGATGACCCGTTCTCGGCACCCACTTGGGCGCCTCCCTGGATGGAGAAATCTCGCATCACGGAGCCCCAGGAGTCTCCCTCCTTGATGGCTGCGGAGAACACTTTGGACTCTCCCGGCTGAAGAAGGATCGGGTCGTTGGTCGCGCCCGAGCTCATGTTGCCGCCACGAAGATTGAAGGAGAAGTTGGTGATCGCATCCTGCTTGCCACCATTCCAAACGAAGGTGGAGAGGGGCCAGTAGGAGCGATTGAGGCGGCTGCCGGTCTGGCTCTCCTGCACGCGCAGGTCGGCAGTTGTGCCGTTGAAGCTCTTGGCAAAGCGGAAGGCGACGGGAATCTTGTCCAAGCCAATGGATGCGCCTTCGAATTCGAGTGGCACCGAGTAGGGATTCCACAGGGTGATGATTGGCTCGAAGACCAGCCAAGGGCGAAGGTGGCTCCCTGCATAGCGGGCGTCGGAACGCTGGTAGGCAGAGGATGCTCCGCTCGTGTCCAGAGTGCTCAGAGGGTGCGTCACCATTGAGAACACGATCTGCATCTTCGCCACGACAGGACGGAGAGTCTCCTTGAGGTTGCTGGGGCTGGAGTCCGAAGAATTCAGATTCTCGGGTGGAGCCAGATTCTCGGGGCCGACGTTAAAGGGCTGCCCCGTCGCACCACCTTGGAAGTCGGAATCGTTCCAAGCGTTATAGTAGTCAGCAAGATAGGACCAATGAGGGTCGGACACCCCTTCGGGTGAGGTGTCATTTGAGTAAACCCGCCGCCCGTCATAAAGGCGGTTTTCCAGGATGGTGGTGAGGTCCTTCTTCAAGCCGCCGTATGCGACGTCGGAGAGAACACCCATGGATTGAGTGGTGATGTCGAAGAAGTTTTCCTGCGAAATGGTATCGCCACCGGAGGCACCACCAACTGCGTCCAAGGTCTGGTTTGACACCAGCTTACCCCAGCCTTCGTCGGATTCGCTGCCGAAGAGGTTGACGTCCAGAGCCTCGTTGCCGAAGCGTTCAGGGAAGGTGAGGCCGGCCAATTGGTGCGCCGCGTCATCCGGACGCTCAAGGTCACGGGTTAAATCGATCCGGGCTTTGGTGTCTTCGGCCATGACGGCCCAAGCCAGATTTCCGCTCGTGCCATTGTCTTCCTCAATGGGAACCAACTCGGCTTCGAGGGGAATCTGATTGCCACTGGTGCCGTAGCTGCCCGGTCCCACGAGGACGCGGGAGCTGCCGGAGATGGCTGATTCGGGGAATGAGAGGTTTGGCTGACCTGTATTCGTCTGACTGACGAGCCAGGACTTAAAGCGGTCCGCTTTCTCACTTTCGTAATTGGGCGCGGAAGTTGTCTGTAGTGGATCGAAGGTCCAGCTTTCCCAGGCACCAAGCACGTGAGGTTGGGAAGCGGAAGCTGATACCGTCTCGGCTGTCGCTGAGACGGCCCGGTCGTCACCCATGGTTTTCTGAAGTTCTCCCAAAGCAAGCTGAAGCGCGAGGCGGGCATTGGAGCGAGCTTCCAGCACAGAGCTTTCTTGATTGGCCGCGCGGAGAGTGATCGAGGAGAGAGAGAGTAAGCCGATGGCCACCATTGTCAGAAGGACCATCAAGGTGACCGTGGCAATTAGCGAGAAACCCGAGTCTCGTCGAGATTTGCGCAGGTTAATGTGAATACCATGCATATTCTTAGTAAACGTGTGGTTTGTGAAGCTGTCAACGGTGAAATCGTCGTTTTCGCAACCTGCGAAACGCATTCAACCATGCCGATTATGTAAATACAATGAGCTACTTTCGTGCCAATGGCAAATGCAACCGTGTTAATATTGTGTAAAGGGCGAAGAATATTTCGAAAATACTTTTCTCATGTTCGCTGTAAACTAGCTTAACAATCAGGAGCTTAGTTTAGTTTTCGTCGCCTCGTCAAACTCGGAAATTTTGGTCGAACGCTTGGGCAGTGAATGCCGAGAAGGCGTCGTGTTGACTTTGTGTATCCGTAAAAAATCCGAAATCCCAAGGATGATTTCTCGCGGAAAATCTCCACCAAAGAGCGAATTTGGGGAGACGGTCGGGCTGGAACTTGCCTCAGGCCGTCGCTTTTTTCTTAGCGGCAGGCCGTGAATTTTTGGAAGAGGAAGAGCTGCGACGGTTCAGGGTCAGGATGGCCTCTGCCAAGAGGAAGAAGAGGACCCCGAGAAGAAATGGGCGCCAAATTTCGGTGAGCAAGGATTGATTGGAAGCGGCCTCTTGTTCGAAGAACGAGACGGGGAAGTCGGGTAGTAGGTTTTCCCGGATCTCGTTGGGTTGCAGCTGAGCCAAGCTGAGTTCGGCTGGAGGAAGGTTTAGGGCGAGGATGTCCCCATTTCCTCCCTCGGGTCGATAGATGCCGGCGGTCAGCGGGTAGCTGTTCTCCGGGGTGGCATTATCAAGTCTTTCGGCTGTTTCCGGCGTGGCTGATTCGTTCAACCCGGCGACAAGGGTGGTGCCTGCTTGCTTCGCTCCTTCTTCCAAGAGGCGTTGCACAAGCACGAGGTGGAGGGCGGTTTGCTCCAGGTCCGACCATTGGTAGTCCGGTAGGGTGGTGAGAAGATGGGCGGTGCCGAGGCCGAGGACTTTGC
Organism: Verrucomicrobiota bacterium JB023; assembly: GCA_030673895.1. GTDB lineage: Bacteria > Verrucomicrobiota > Verrucomicrobiia > Verrucomicrobiales > Akkermansiaceae > Roseibacillus. Next base: position 77,365 of record JAUTCR010000058.1, on the reverse strand, counting down.
GAGCGAGGAGAGGAGAGCCGTCATCCCAGGTGGCGAGAGGAACAGCGTCGCTGGCGGTGGAAAGCGGAAGACGCTTAATGGCGCGCAAGCGGTCCACGGGAAGGGCTGATCCATCTCGTCCGTCCCGCAGAGGGCCCTCATCCTGTCGCCAGTTCTGCGGGATGAAGTAGCGTCCGGTTGGCGAGGACTCCAAGGCGTTCGCCCAAGCCAAGGTGGCAAAGGAGGTTTCATCGGGGTTCCCCGGTGGGAGAAAGAGGACCTGCCCTCCGCGCTGCAGATAGGAGCTGATGAGGACAGCCTCGGAGTCTCGGGGCATGGGGGCCACCCAGATGAGAAGTGCGGTATCGCTGAGGTCGAGGGTCAAGCTGTCTTCCCCGTGGTCGCGGATGGTCAATTCGAGGCCGGCCACGCCCGGAGGGGCTGCGGCCCGGGTCAGCGCCCGGTTGGCTTCGGTGGAGAGTGAGCCATCATGGATAAGCAGAGTCTGGAGAGGTTTTTGCTCGCCGTAGGTGAAGTAGGCAAAATTATCGCGCAGGTTGGGGTCCGGAGAGAGCGAGGCATAGCCCCACCCCGAGGCGGTCTCGTCGGGGAGTGGCGCGCGCAAAGTGGTACGGAGAGATTGACCGTCGATTTGCGCGGACTGGGTCGTTGGCGCACCATTGAGATTGAGGGTGATGGGTAAGCTCTCGGAGGTCGTGGCTTCTTCCCGGGTGATCTCCAGCTCGATGAGTAATTCATCGGTCTCACGCCGGGTGGAAAGCAGGCGGATGCTGTGGTTGTCCCGCGGGGTTTCCGGAAGGGCGAGGACGCGGACGGAGGTGGGAGACGGGAGTTCCCCCAGTGAGCGGGCAAATCCGAGCCAGCGGGCATCCTCAACCCGCCAATCGGCGAGCTGCAGATCGGTGGCGAGCCAGATTTCGGTTCGTCCCGGCTCGGCTTCACGCAGATAGTCCAGGGCCCGGGTGAAGAGAGAGGGGAGGTCCGTAGTCGTGTCCGTCGGGCCGGTGGTGGAGAGCTCGGGCAAGGTCTCCGGCGAGGGGACGTCGTCAATCTCTCCGGTGGCGGAATCCAGGATGACCAGCTTGGCGGTTTCAAGCTCCTCCATTGCTTGCGCCACTTGGCGAAGAATGAGTTCCCGCTTGGTGGGTTGGCCATCGCTTTCCCGTCGCTCCATTGAGGCGGAGCGATCAAGAATGAGCAGGACGGTATCCACACTGGCTCCGAAACCCATGAATCCTCCCAGCAGCGGGCGGGCGAGTGCGAAGATTAAGCACGCGATGGCGAGGGCGCGGCAGGTTAGGATGATGAAGTTTTTGAGTTTCTTCTTCCCCCGTGACTCCCTGGTCGCCTTAAGGAGGAAATCCATTGCTGCCCACTTGACGGTGCGGAATCGGCGTCGGTTGAGGAGGTGGATGATGATGGGGATGCTGAAGGCCAGCAGGCCCCAGAGCATGAAAGGTTGAAGAAAGCTCATGTTCAGGTTGTTCGGATGCCGGCCCTTAGTGTCGGAGCCGGTTCATGAGGAAGTCGGAGAGGACTTTTTCATAATCCTCATCGGTGATGAGGCGTTGATAGTCGGCATGGACATCGTGCGCGGCCGATTCCACGGCTTGAAGGTAATCGTTGAGGGCCTGATGATACTCATCGACGATAAGATTCGGTTCGGCCACCAAGGAGGAATTGTCCTCCATATCGATGAAGCGATGGGGGCGATCAAACTGGAAATCAATTTCTTGGCGGTCAAGGAGGTGGAAGACGGCAATGTCGTGCTTCCGATACCGCAAGTGCTGGAAGGCATCGGCGAGCTCGCCAGGATCGCAGAAGAGGTCGGAGAGAATGACAACCAGCGCGCGTTGCTTAATCTTCTCGGCCACGGTGTGTAGCGCGCCGATCAAGCCGGTCTCGCCCTTGGGCTCGAGCTTGCCAAGGGTCTCGAAGATATTCTGCAGATTGGATGCCGAACGTGAGGGCGGGATTTCCAGATGGAGCTTTTCGGTGCAGACCGAGAGGCCTGCGGCATCACCTTGCTTGACCAGCAAATAGGCCAATGAAGCTGCCAAGCGCCGTGCGTATTGAATCTTTGTTTCGCTCTCGCCGCTGGCAAAATTCATGGAGCCCGAGGAGTCGACCACGAAGTAGGCTCGGAGGTTTGTATCGGCCTCGAATTCCTTGATATAAAACCGGTCCGAGCGAGCAAAGGCCTTCCAGTCCAATCGCCGGGTGTCGTCTCCGGGGACGTATTTCCGGTATTCCGCGAACTCGACTGAAGAGCCGCGGTGGGGCGAACGGTGTTTGCCCGCCACACTCCCAATCATCGCCTGGCGCGACTCCAAAGGCAGCGCTGCCAAGCGAGCGAGAACGTTGTGGTCAATGAAGTCGTGCATGTTCGAAGTGGGATGGAACGACGTGGAGGGAGAAGCAATTGTCAGGCTCGCCAACTCGGCGAGGGCCCCAATCTTGAAGCAAGGACTGGTCGATTGAGGACATCAGTCTTCCAGTTCGTCGATGAGGCGCTTGGCGATTTTCTTGGAAGTCATGCCCTGTGACTCGGCGGCGAAGTTGGGGATGACGCGGTGGGTGAGGACGGGAGGAGCGACCGCAAGAAGATCCTCGCGGCGGACCATGTAGCTGCCGTGCAGGGCGGCGCGGGCCTTGGAGGCGAGGATGAGATTCTGAATGGCGCGCGGGCCGGCTCCCCATCCAATCAGCTCGCTGACCCATTCGGGAGCGTCTTCCGAGCCCGGACGCGTGCGGCGGACAAGGGTGACCGCGTCTTCGTAGAGATGGTCCGGCACTGGGACGCGACGCACCAGCTTCTGATAAGCAAGAATCTGGTCCGCTTGCATCAGCGGGCTCAGGGTTGGCGGGGCCTCCCCGGTGGTCACCCGGGCGATGCGGCCTTCTTCTTCCGCAGTCGGGTAGTCCAGCTCAATGAGGAACATGAAGCGGTCCAGTTGCGCCTCGGGCAGAGGATAGGTGCCTTCCTGCTCGATGGGGTTCTGGGTAGCGAGGACGAAGTAGGGTTTCTCCAGTTGGTAGGTCCGGCCCAGCACGGTGACTTTCTTCTCCTGCATGGCTTCGAGGAGGGCTGACTGTGTTTTGGCTGGGGCCCGGTTGATCTCGTCGGCCAGAACGATGTTCGCGAAAACGGGGCCTTTGACGAATTCAAATTCCCGCTTACCGCCGACGCCGGATTCCTGGATGATGTCCGTGCCGGTGATGTCGGCAGGCATCAGATCCGGGGTGAACTGGATGCGGGAGAAGGAGAGGTCGAGCGTCTCTGCCACCGAGGACACGAGGAGCGTCTTGGCCAAGCCTGGGACGCCCATGAGCAGGGAGTGGCCTCCCGCGAAGAGAGAGATGGCCAATTGCTCGATGACCTCTTCCTGCCCGATGATGACCTTGGCTAGCTCGGTGCGAAAGGATTTGTAGGTCTCGCCGAGCTGGTTAATGGCGGCGACGTCGTCAGCCGGCAGATCGCCTTGGGCGGGTGCCGTGGTCTCGGAGGTGTCGCTGGCGGGAGAGGGGGAATCAGCTGGGGGAGAACTGGGTGGCGATGAAGGCGAGCTTGGATCGGACATGTCAGTAGGCCTTACCTTAGGAGGCCAACCCGGTTTGTCTAGCGGCACTTGCACGGGGGCGCGGGCAATTTGCTATCGATATCGCGGGCCGCGCGCCGATTGCAACGAGAGATGATTTTCCGTATTGCCATCACAGGCTCGGGGTGCTTAATTGCGCGTCCCTCGCGACGCGCACGTGGCGGAATTGGTAGACGCGCTGTCTTCAGGCGGCAGTGCCCTTTGGGCGTGAAGGTTCGACTCCTTTCGTGCGCACCATCTTTTAGCAGATGGTTTTATGGGAATAGGATGAGTTTTCATTCTCCCCTTTGCTCAGCCGCTCTTTTCGGCCGCTTTTCTCTAAATGTCGGCCGGTGGCTTTGTCTTCTTCCTGTCGAGCGAGCGGTTTAAACTCTTGTGGGTGAAGATCTTTCTCTTGCCCCCTGTCGGCCTCTTTGCTGCAGTGTTGTCTGTGAAGAGAAGGGATTTCATCGGGCTCGCGTCGCTTTCGGCAGTCGCTTTGGCGACCAATCGGATGATCCAAGCCGCCAATGACTCGCCTCTCCAGCAATGGGTCGTCCAAGTGCGAGGTCGCCTTTCTTCAGAAATGGGATCGACCACGATTCGCGCGGAGATTCCTCCCGCCGAGCTTCCGGAGGCCTTGCAGTCACTGGCTGCCCGTTGTGAGACCCTTCATGCCGAGGGGAACCGCCTCAGAGGGAATTGTGACGGGGTGTCCTTCGAGCTGATCCTCAGTTGATGGTGATATTCACCTCGCGACCTGCTCCCGCGACGGCAAAAAGCTCCCAGGATTGGCCATCAAGGGTTAGACGAACCATCCCTTGGCCTGCCCAATCCCCGTCCACCTGCTCATAGAGGAGGGTCAGCGATTCTCCGATCTGAGTGCCGGGAATGCTCAATGTTGGCAAGCTCTCGACTCGCAAGAGTTTCCACTCGCCCGATTTGACTGCTTGAGATTGCCCGCTCTCAACTAGAAACGTCCGGCCGATATGGTGCTCAAAGTCGCTCTTGGTTGGGCGATTCTTCATCGTCGGGATTGGTTTTACCGGGCTACGGGAAGTATGTCGAGTTGTGCAAAAACCTGACCGGAGGGAGATAGCTTAACTTCCTCGAGATTGATGGTGTAGGTCCACAGCTCGTAGAAGTCGTTGACCGTCTGCACGGAAGGCAAGACCTCGATTGGCAGCCATTCTTCCAGGTCTTCGGAAAGGAAGAGTTGGTATTCGAAGTCACTCTTTGCGAGCGCCCAATGGGCGAGAGTGATTTCGCCGGTGGAGCCGGGCTGGAGGGCGAAGTAGCCGTTGGGGCCTCCGGTGACGCTGCCGCCCATTGCCGCTTCCGCGCCGTCCAGGATGCCGTCCTGATCCGCGTCTCCGTAGAAAGTCAGGTCCGGCGCACCCAGTTTATTTTCCCAATCATCGGGCAGCAGATTGGCATTGGTATCGCAGACGCCAATCAGCGCGATATCCCGACCTGCCGGGGCGGACTGATAGCTCGTCGGGTTCTCTTCCGCAGGGGTGACGACCCGGTCGCGCCCGCTCTCCACGCAATACAAGCGGCCCCAACGGTCGAATCCGAGCCCACGGGGGCCGTCGAGCCCTGCATGCTCCCGCACGGGAGTTCCCCCCGGCTGCCAGCGCCAGATTTCACCCAGGTCGTGGCTTGAATAGAGAAGTTCTCCGGTCTCCGGGTCGACGGCTAGGCCCCACACCCCTTCAGTGGACAGGTGGTCGAGGACGTCGAGTTGCTCGCCTTCCAGATCAAGGACAATGAGTTGGTCCAGGCCGGAATCGCTAATGACGAGGCGATTGGCTCCTTCGTCGAGCAGGATTTCATTGGGCCGCAAGAAGCCAGAGGCCAACTTGTTAAGTTCAGCTCCGTCTTGGAGTCGAAACTGGCGCAGCGTATCAGCTCCGGAGTCAAGCGCCAGCAGGATGCCCTCGGCCTCATTGATTGCTAGCCCATGAAAGACCGCTTCATCAGAGGCAACGAAGACGTTGGCCACCGGCGGGTCGGAATCCAGCGAGACCGCATAGATTTTACCGTCTGTCGGAACGGAGAAATAGACTTTACGCTCGCTCTCGCTGAGGACCGCGCTCCAATAATTCTCTCCGGTCAGGAGGTTGTGAAGCTGGTCATTGCCCAGGTTGCCGGTCACTGCGGAGAGCTCTCCCGGAGCCGTCACGACGAGTCGATCCCGATCCTGGTCGGGGATCTCGAAGGCGACCTCTCCGAAGCCAACCCGGTCCCCGCCATTGATGCCGTCGCCTCGGAAGTAGTTATCGGAGATGGTGAGCAGAACATAACGAGCCCGAATGGCGCGGCCGAATGCGAAGCTTTGCCGCTTCTGCCAACCAATATTGGCAGCGGTGAAGCTTGGGCTGTAGGCAATCGTGTTTCCGAAGCCATTGCCTCCGTCTTCCTCGGTCGCAAATCTCAGGTGGAAGCGTTTGGCGCTATTATCGTTGTAGAAGTTCCAGATGCTGATCTCATCCAGAAGCTGATCCTGACCCAAATCGAGCCGGAACGAGGGAGCGGTCAAGCCTTCGGCGAAGTAATCACAAGGATAAGCGCATGCTTGGGTGACCCAAAGGAATTGACCGTCGGCGCTGAGCGAATCATGGGGCTCGTTCTCGTCAAAGCCTTGGCCCGGACCTTGGATCAAGCGATTGGCCGGATAGAAGTCCGTCGCGGAGGTGTTCGATTCGATGTCTTCGATTTGATAGAATTCCGCGGCATCAGCAACAAGGCATAATCCGATGGTTAGACTCAATTGGTAGAGTAATTGTCTTGCGCTATCGTTCACTTCATCAATAGGTTATCGGGAGTTTTGGCAGTAGCCAGAAGAATTTAATCACCTACTTTTTCTCAACTTCCCATGTCAGAACCATTTCTCGGAGAGATCAGACTCGTTGGCTTTAATTTTGCTCCCCGGGGCTGGGCCTTATGTGACGGGCAGATTTTACCAATTTCGCAGTACTCGGCTCTCTTCTCGCTCCTAGGAACTATGTATGGGGGTGATGGACGCACGAGCTTCGCCCTGCCCGACCTGCGAGGTCGCTTCCCTCGGCATCCTGGCAATGGGCCAGGCTTGGACTCCGTGGCCATTGGGCAACGCTCTGGTTCAGTTGAGCACACGTTGACAGAGCAAAACTTGCCCCCGCACACCCACGAAGTGAACAGCTCCGTAACGGACAGTATCGGAACGAAAACGTCCCCCGTGGATTCAATTCCGGCGACAGCCAACGATGGCGAAAGCAACTTTGCTCCCCAGGACGATGCGAACCAGGTGAACAACACCGCTTCCACCGAATCAGTCGGCGGTGGCGCCAGTATCAATCACCTTCCTCCCTATCTCGGGGTTAATCATTGCATCGCTTTGACGGGACTCTACCCATCGCGCTCCTGATCATTCATGTTGACGTTGGCCCAAGTGTCGCTCCGACCCCAGGAAGAGGATGACCGGGTCTTTTTGGAAGAGCTGGTCATCGCCCTAAGGGAAGATGAGCCTGGCTTTCGCCATCTCCTTCCCAGCGAGAGGAATCGACTGCTAGCAGAGCAATGCCGCCTTCAGCTAGCCCATTATCAACGACATTTCCCGCAAGCCTTCTTCCTGTTAATCATCGCGGAGGGTGAGCGGATTGGGAGAATCTATCTCGACCATCAGCCCGACCATATGCGGGTGGTCGAGCTGTCCCTTCTTCCAGCTTATCAGGGACATGGCATTGGTCGCCGCTTCATGGAGACCTTTCAGGCTGAAGCTTCCCGGTGCCAGATTCCCATCCGCCTTTCGGTCGCCTTTGGGAATTCCGCTTTCCAGTTTTACGAGAAACTGGGCTTTCGTAAGAGCGGGCAAAGTGAGCTGCACGAGCATCTCACCTGGTGGCCACCGGCTCTCCCGAAAGAGGAGAGAGGATGATGTCCTACGCCAGCTGGGTGGCGGACGTGGCGGAGGCACTCAACAGCCGCACGAACCTTGGCAGCAACTGCCGGAGGAGCTTTTTCCTCCGCTGGAGAAGCCCAATCCGCCCGAGATGATCCGGCGCACGGGGACGCCTGTCTCGGGATGGGATTCAAGCGTGGGCTCGTGGATGCTTTGGCGCCACTCAAATTGTTCCGGCTCCTCCCCGGGGTTGCTGGGAATGGTTTCGTAAACGTAGGTGATCATCGTCTGTCGTGTTGACCCCGGATCGAGCGGAGTGCGATCCGGGTGGCTGGATTGCGCCATTCGAGGATTGTGGACGCAAGCGCAATTTCTCCCGGGTGCGGACGGGGGAGAGAGGCTCAGAGAGCCGAGGGTGCTGATTCCCGGGCGAGATTCTTCGGCCGGACGAGCTGTTTGGGGCTCGTCAGGTAGCATTGAAACCAGCGCAGGCCGAGGTCAGGATCGAGCCAAGCCTTGGTTTTCGGGATTTTACGGTATTTCCAGTAAGTGTTCTTGCGGTAGGCGCGGCCGAAGCGGGCGAGAACGGCGTATTCGTAGGAGAGAAGCCACTCCAAAAAGGGCAGGGAGGCCTGATAGAGATCGGCTCGCGTGGCCTTCCGGTCAACCAGATGCTTTTGCCAGGCTCCCGGGATCGGGGTCTCGCTCCCCGAGAGCCAAACCGAGCAGCGCTTCCAAGGGCGAATGAAAGTGAATCCTCCCTGCTTGCCATACCAGCCGGCGCAGGAGCCATAGAGCTCCACGTGGCCCTGTCTCCACTCGCGGCGATAGCAACTGGTGCCCTTGAGCCCGGTGGATGGCGATTTCTGGAAGCCTTGCTCAAGGAGGAAGTTTCCCTCCGGCCGAATCACATCCTGACCCCAGAAATACATCTGCTGCTGTATCCCGTCGGCGAGATCGCGCAGGAAGTGGCTGGCGATGCTTGGCTGGTCAGAAGTCATTCCCGCCATCCTAGGGCCGCTGGGCATTCCTGCAATATTTAACGCAATAAAGTTGCGTTAGGGGTTTCATGAGCTTAAGCCCGTCGGCCCGCGGAGGAAGAAGCGGCTCGCTGAGATGCATGAAAAGACAGACCGGAAACCGCTTGTGCTCGTGACGGGATTCCTCGGGGCCGGGAAGACGACGTTGCTGCGCTGGCTCGTTGAGGACTTTCGCCAACGGGGGAAGACAGTGGATGTGATTCTCAATGATATCGAGAATGCCGATCTCGATGCCGCGACGATCCAGAATGATGCCGTGCGGCAACTCGACGCGATTGCGGCAAGTTGCGCTTGTTGTGAGAGCCTTGATGAACTCGTTTCCCGCTGCCAGGCGGCTGCGGAGAGTGCCAGCGATATCCTGCTGATTGAACTCAACGGGACCGCAGACCCGTTGAGTTTGCTGGAGAGTTTCACCTTGCTCGAGGAACGTTTGCCCTTCTTTCCCTTGCTTTCAATCTGCGTGGTGGACGCCCGCCAATGGGGTCGACGGGGGGAGTTGACGCCCTTGGAGACTCGTCAAGCGGAGAGCGCGCGTCTCAGGCTGCTTACGCACACCGAGGGGGTGGATTCTGCTGCGCTCGCTGAGGTGGAAGGTCGCCTGCAGGAGGTGGCCCCTCAATCAATGGCGGTGAATCGCGAGCAGCTCTCGGAGCTTCTCGGGAGGCTGGAGGCTGCGCGAAAGAAGGCGGCAGGCGGCGACCTTGCGCGTGATTTGGATGCTCGCCAAGCGCTTGAAGGCTCGTCACCGCGGGTGGGACATGATGCGGTCCACGCGCTCTCCCACATGGTGAGCGGATTTCAGATCGTTCTTCCGCCCAAGGTGCGGAGGCTCAGTATTGAGCGTCTGATTTCCAAGCTCCCCTCCGGCGTTCTGCGGGCGAAGGCCTTGGTCCGCCTCGTGGAAGAGCCCGGGCGTTACTGGTTATTTGAAAGATGCGGGCAAGATCTGCCAAGACCGTTGCCCATCCCCCCGGGCTTAAGCCCCTCACCCTCGCTTCTTTGTGTGGGGCCGCGCCTGGACAGAGAGATTCTCAAAGGATTGGTCATCCGTGAATTTGGGGAAAGCGCGGTCAAGCGCGCCAACCCGGAGTGGTGATTCTGTGAAAGTTTCCTCCCGATTCGAATCAAATTCGACTGGCCAAAAAGCCCAAAACCGATCAGAGGGCGGCATGTCACGGCTTGCTGCACGCACATCTCGCATTGATTCCTCAGGAATTCGCAAGGTCTTTGATTTGGCCAAGCAATTGAAGGATCCGATTAATCTTTCGATCGGTCAGCCAGACTTCGACGTGCCGGATGCGGTCAAGCAAGCGGCTCATGCCGCGATTGACTCGGGAAAAAACATGTATACCCCGACCCAGGGAATCCCCGAGCTGCGGGCCCAGCTGATTGCCGAGGAGAAGGAATTTACTGGCTTGGAGTGGGCTGAGGAAGAATTTATCATCACCTCTGGGGTGAGCGGCGGGCTTTTCCTCGCCCTGATGGCGCTGATTGAGGAGGGCGATGAGGTGATTATTCCGGATCCCTACTTTGTGATGTACAAGCACCTGGTGAGTTTATTCGGCGGAACTCCGGTCTATCTCGATACCTATGACACGAATTTCGGCATCGATGCCGATCGCCTGGCCTCGCTCATCACTCCCAAGACCAAGTTGCTGCTTCTGAACTCGCCCGGCAATCCCACCGGCCGGATCTTTTCCCGCGAGGAGCTGGAGAAGATTGCCGCCGTTTGCCGGAAACATCAATTGCTCGTGGTGAGTGATGAGATCTATCGGCGCTTCGCCTATGTCGAGATGGTCTCGATGGCGGAAGTCTATGAGGACACGCTCGTTCTGGCCGGGCATTCAAAAGCGTTCGGGATGACCGGATGGCGCTTGGGCTATGCCTGCGGCCCGGCTGATGTGGTGCAAGCGATGACCAAGGTGCAGCAATACAGCTTCGTCTGCGCGCCAGCCGTTACGCAATTCGCCGCCCTCGCGTGTCCCCAGGTGGAGTTGTCGCCCTACATTGCGGATTACCGCGCCAAGCGGGACCTGATGGCGGGTATCCTCTCGCAATCGTTCGAGCTGGGCCCTCCGGATGGGGCCTTCTATCTTTGGGCCAAGGCTCCAGAAGGCATGACGGGCACGGAATTCGTTGAGAAGGCGATCGCGAGGAATGTGCTGGTGATCCCCGGGGCGGTCTTCAGTGAGAGAGACACCCACTTCCGCGTCTGCTATACCGTTCCGGACGATAAGCTGAGGGAAGGAGCGAACATTCTCTGCGAGCTTGCTCGCTCCTGAAGAGGTGGAGGAAGCTCACTCCTCGTCCCACGACACATCGAAGCGTCGGATGAAGGGCAAGGTGCCTCTGACGCCGGAGTGTCCAATTTCGACGCCCCATTCGACGGGCTTCCCTTCGTTACTGTCGGTGAAGGCTTCTGGTCGATACGAGCCAGCGGCCCAGGGGTGTTTGTCGGTGTTGTGGGTTTTGCGGAAGGTGACGCCGTCCTCCGCATAGAGGACGGACTGCTTGATGTGTGCCGGGGCCACGCGCCCAATCAAGGCGGCGACGCCTGAGCCCTGCGGCCAGACGACGACCTCATGATTGCCGTGAACGACCGGATTGCTCTCATGGCGGACGTAAGGCCCCTCCGGCTTTTCCGCAATGGCCAGGCCCATCTTAGTGTGCCCGGGGCCCTTGCCCATCTGACGACCTTTGTAATAGAGCCAATAGCGCCCTTCGCGGACGATCGCACAGGCATCATCAACGAGATGACTGTCGAACTCCTCACTCTCTTCGCTATTCGCGAGAACGGGATTGTTCGGCATCCGCTCCCAGGGACCATCAGGGGAATCGGCCACCGCGATGCCGATCTTCGAATCGGGATTGAATGGCTCCTTGTCGTAAGGGATCGATGTGCCGGTGTAAAAGAGCCAGTAGCGACCCTCGGCCACGAGAATATTGGGCGTGAAGACGCTCGCCGATTCCCAGCTGCCGGCTTCCCCCTTGGCGAGAGCTTCTCCTTTTTCGCTCCATTCCCGCCCATCCTTGGAGGTGGCGTAATAGATGGTGGCATCATAGCCGGGGGAGATGTCACCCTTCGTGTACCAGACGTAGAAGAGGTCGCCGACCTTGATGACGTCGCTCGGATCCCGGCGCATGACTCCCTCTTCGAAGCCGATTCCAGTCAGTTCGGAATGAGAGAATCGCACAGTTCGGTAGTCCCCAGTTTCGGCTTCAGTTTCAGCCAAGCTGGTTAGGCAGAGAGCGCTTGGCAAGAGGGCGACGAGGAGGCGGTTTCGGAAGTTCATGACGATAACGTTTGGTTCAGATGCCGTAAGGGGCGGCTCACTGGACCAATAAACGCATGTCGCTCCTGTTGATTTTCAAAAACATTTTTCACTAGCGACTTTTGAAGGGCAATTATTGCTGTCGATCAGCAAGCTGAGCGTCCCGAGATCGCCCCGCGATAACCCGACCGAGCGGCAATGGCTCGATTCACCAAGTCGCCCTCAGTGCTGTTTTTCGATCTCCAGCGTCGATGGGCAAAGGAATGCTGTGCCTGGCGTCTAGCCCTTGTCCAAGCAGTGGGAACAAATCTCCTTATCGTCGCTGGTGATTCGGAAGTCGCGGTCCGGGTGGCTCACTTCAGTGGCTCCGCAGACTTCGCATTTGTGAAAGCTGGCTCCTTGGGTCGATTTTGCTTTGGCTGCAAAATCCATGCGGCGTCGCTGGACCGAGGCCCGCTCTTGGTTAAACTGGTAAAGGCGAGGAATTCCCCAAACGAGATAAGGGAAGAAAGCCGCGATAGCAAAGAGGGCGAAAAACGGAGCAAACAAGCACTGCACCACGAGCATGGCCCCGGTCACGGCCGCCATTAACCAGGCTGGAACAGGTAGCAGGAACATGAGGCGGAAGCTGAACTTGGGGAAAAGGGTGGCGAAGGCGAAAAAGACCGCCATGTCGAGGTAGGGACCACCAATCTTTTGGTAGGGCAAATCCGCCATGGCGAGAACGACATTGGCCAAGGTCTGGCCCAGCGCACAGCCATAGATGAAGAGGGAGGTGCGGAAGACTCCCCAGGCGTTCTCCAGGCCATCATTGAAAAGAAAGCCGATCATCAGGGCGATGAAGGCGAAGAGAAGGCCGAAGGGATCAAAGCGGGGCTCGGCCTCGGCTGCGGGAGCAAAGAGCAGGAAAAAGTGAGAGGCCAGTCGCCAGACTTGACCGCCGAGGACCTCATCCCAATCAAAGATCAAGAATTGCGCGATCCCGGGCCGCAACATGAGCGCGATGGTGACCACGAATTGGATAATCGTCAGACCGCGAATCAAGTTCGGGAAGCCGAGCCAGTGAAACCGCTTTTCGAGGGAGGAGTTGAATCCCATGTGGTTTCACTGAAAACCACGAGTTCGATTCCGACAACGTCTTTTTCCTTTCAATCCCCTTAGGGGTGTTATCAGGGAGTCGGGCTGACGTTGACATCAGTCAGGCAAGGGGACAGGGTGCGCGCCGAATGAGCGAGAGCAAAAAAAGTCCCCTCGATGAGCTCCATCGGGAGAATGGTGGGCGCATGGTCGATTTTGCCGGTTGGTCCATGCCGGTCATGTTCAAGTCAATCCTTGAGGAGCACAAGGCGGTCCGTGAGGAGGTGGGTATCTTCGATATCTCCCACATGGGGCAGCTTTTTGTCGAGGGGGAGGGCGCTGGTGAATGGCTCGATCGCATGCTGACGAACAACGTGGCCTCCTTGGGTGACGGAGAGGGGCAATACACTTTTCTTCTGAACGAGCGGGGTGGCGTCATCGATGATCTCATCATCTACCGGGTCTCGGCCACCTCTTACTTCCTCGTTGTCAACGCCTCTTGTTTGGAGCAGGATGTCGCTTGGCTTGGCCAGCACTTGCCGGAGGAGCTCACCCTGCGGGATGAGAGCGAGAAGATGGCGGGGATGGCCGTGCAAGGGCCGAAGTCAGCCGATGTCTTTTCCCGCGTCCTTGGTGGACGGACTCTTCCGACTCGCAATGGGGTCGATATTCTGAAGGAAGACGGCCAAGAGATTTTGGTCTGTCGCACCGGTTATACCGGTGAGGATGGTTTTGAGTTTTTCTGTCGTCAGGCCGATGCCGAGCGCTGGTGGCGCGAGTTTCAGGATGCGGGGGCTGTCCCTTGCGGCTTGGGCGCGCGTGATACCCTTCGCTTGGAGAAGTGTTACCCGCTCAATGGCTCGGATCTTAGCCCCGAGAGGACACCGCTGGAGGCTGGTCTGGGCTTCTTTGTCGATTTGAAGAAGGACGACTTCGTCGGTCGTGATGTTTTGGCCGAGCAAAAGGAAGAGGGTCTGACCGAGCGATTGGCTGCGATTCTTTATGATGGCAAGGGCTCACCTCCCCGTCCCGGTTATCCGGTAGTCGATGAGGAAGGCAATCAGGTGGGGACGCTCACCAGTGGTGCTCTTTCCCCCTCCTTGGGGCAGGGAATCGCTCTGGCCTACCTTCCTGTTGAACTTGCCAAAGTAGGCACCCCCCTTGCGGTGGAGGTGCGCGGAAGGAAAGTTTCCGCAAAAGTTGTGAAAAAACCTTTTGTTCGCTGATTTTTGATATTTAGAACGAAGCCATGAACATCCCAAGCGACTTGCGCTACACAGAGGAGCACGAATGGATCCGCGTTGCAGATGGTATCGCCACTGTCGGAATCACTGACCACGCACAGGAGGAACTTTCCGATGTCGTGTTTGTCGAATTGCCTGAAATCGGTCGCGAGGTCGAGGAAGGTGAGGCAATCGCCGTGGTCGAGTCTGTCAAGGCGGCGAGCGATATCTATGCGCCCCTGAACGGAGAAATCACGGAGGTGAACAACGGCCTGGAAGAGGAGCCTTCTCTCATCAACGAAGAGCCCTACGAGGGCGGCTGGTTGTTCAAGGTGAAGGTCGCCGACAACGAGCAAGTTGAAGGATTGCTCGATGCCGATGCTTACGAAGAGCATCTTGGTTGATTTTTCTTCGTTTCCGGCAAATATCGGTCATGCCTATTCATTCTGACTTTCGCAGCCGGCACCTCGGGGTCTTCGGCGACGAGGTGGAGCAATTGCTCGCTCCGCTTGGTGTTTCGTCCTTGGAGGAACTCTCCGAGAAGGTGGTGCCCCCTGCCATTCGGCTGGAAAGTGGTCTGGAGCTCCCATCCGCTGCTAGCGAGAGGGAGGCCTTGACCGAGCTGAAGGCGATTTTCTCGCAGAATCGCGTTTGCCGGAGTTTCATCGGTCAAGGTTATCACGGGACCGAGACCCCAGCGGTCATCCAGCGAAATATCTTGGAGAATCCGGGCTGGTACACCGCCTACACCCCTTATCAGGCCGAGATCGCGCAGGGGCGGCTGGAGGCTCTGCTGAATTTCCAGACCATGGTGACGGATTTGACCGGTCTGGATGTCGCCAACGCCAGCCTCTTGGATGAGGGCACCGCAGCTGCCGAGGCCATGAGCCTGGCCCTGACGGAGAAGCCGAAGGGGAAGGTTTTCTTTGCCGATGCCTCTTGCCATCCCCAGACCCTGGCAGTGCTAAAAACCAGGGCCGAGCCTCTCAATATCGAGGTGCGGATTGCCGATTGGCGTGACTTCGTTCCAGCGTCTTGCGAAGGCTTTTTCGGCGCCCTGGTGCAGTATCCCGACACCTTGGGTCGGGTGGAGAGCTACGAGGAATTTGGCAAGGCAGTTCATGATGCGGGTGGGACTCTGGTCGCCGCCGCTGACCCGCTGGCTTTGACCGTGCTCAAGGAGCCTGCGGCTTGGGGCGCAGACATTTGTGTGGGGTCGACCCAGCGCTTCGGGGTTCCAATGGGCGGAGGAGGTCCTCACGCGGCCTACATGGCGGTGAAGGATAAGTTGAAGCGCAAGCTTCCCGGGCGCCTCATCGGGGTTTCCGTCGATTCCCAGGGTCAGCCCGCCTTACGCCTTTCCTTGCAGACGCGGGAGCAGCACATCCGTCGCGATAAGGCGACGTCGAATATTTGCACGGCGCAAGTGCTTCTCGGAGTGATGGCCTCGATGTATGCGGTCTATCACGGTCCGGAAGGATTGCGCGCGATTGCGGAACGGATTCATGGCTTGGCCAAGTCTCTTGCTTCAGGCTTGGGCGAAGCGGGATACGAGCTGCGGGGCCTTTCTTACTTCGATACCTTGACCGTGGTGACCGAGAAGGCCGCCGCAATCGTGGCTGAGGCGGCCAAGCAGGGCATCAATCTCCGCCTAGTAACGGATAGCGAGGTTGGTATCAGCTTTGATGAGCTCAGCACGATGGCTGACGTTGAGGAAATTGCCGCAATCTTCGGAGCGACTGCCAAGGAGGCTCCCGCAGGCGATGCCTATGTGGGCCAAGCCCGCGAAACTGACTATCTCACGCACGAAGTCTTCCATCAGCAT
The DNA here is from genome assembly GCA_030673895.1 of Verrucomicrobiota bacterium JB023. GTDB lineage: Bacteria > Verrucomicrobiota > Verrucomicrobiia > Verrucomicrobiales > Akkermansiaceae > Roseibacillus. The sequence continues at coordinate 61,467 of JAUTCR010000058.1, read as the reverse complement.
CGCAGCGAAACGCGGATGATGCGCTATCTGCGCAAACTGGAGGGTAAGGACCTGGCGCTCAATCAGGCGATGATTCCTCTCGGTTCCTGCACCATGAAGCTCAATGCGGCCGCCGAGATGATGCCCGTGACTTGGGCTGAGGTGGGAGCCATCCACCCCTTCGCGCCAGCCGACCAAGTGACCGGGTATGCAACCATGCTGGGGCAACTTGAGGATTGGCTGGCAGAGATTACCGGTTTCGCCGGGGTCTCGCTGCAGCCGAACGCGGGTTCCCAAGGTGAGTATGCCGGTCTCTTGGCAATCCGGCGCTATCACCAGTCACGGGGTGATGCCGACCGCAATATCTGTCTCATCCCAACCTCGGCGCACGGAACCAATCCGGCCTCTGCGGTGATGGTGGGGATGAAGGTCGTGCCCGTGAAGTGTGATGAGGCGGGCAACATTGACCTCGACGACTTGCGCGCAAAGGCCAGTAAGCACGCCGATTCCCTCGCTGCCCTGATGGTCACTTATCCGTCCACTCATGGCGTCTTCGAGGAAGGCATTCTCGAGATTTGTCAAATCGTCCACGATAACGGCGGGCAAGTCTATATGGACGGAGCGAATATGAATGCGCAGGTGGGTCTCACCAGTCCCGCGCGCATTGGCGCGGATGTCTGCCATCTCAATCTTCATAAAACCTTCTGCATCCCGCACGGAGGCGGAGGACCCGGAATCGGGCCAATCGGCGTGGCCGAGCACCTGGTGCCTTTCTTGCCCGGAGATGCCGAATCCGGTGATGCTGTATCAGCAGCGCCTTGGGGCAGCGCGTCGATCAACGTCATCTCTTGGATGTATATCCGAATGATGGGTGCTGATGGACTGAAGGAAGCCACGGAAACCGCGCTCTTGACGGCCAATTACGTCGCCCAGCGCATCGATAGCTTCTTCCCTGTGCTCTACAAGGGGAGCAACGGCTTCGTCGCCCATGAGTGCATTCTCGATTTTCGCCCCTTGGCCAAGGCCAGCGGGCTTTCTGTTGAAGATGTGGCCAAGCGCCTCATCGACTACGGATTCCATGCCCCGACGATGAGCTGGCCGGTAGCCGGAACGCTGATGGTTGAGCCCACCGAGTCTGAGGATAAAGGAGAGCTTGATCGCTTCTGTGAGGCGCTCATCGCGATTCACGGGGAAATGACTGCCGTCGCAGAGGGCGCTGTCGATGCCGAGGACAATGTCTTGAAAAATGCTCCTCACACGGCGGACATGGTGAGCGCCGATGAATGGTCTCACCCTTACACCCGTAAGGAGGCAGCCTGGCCGGTGGATAGTTTGCGCGAGTGGAAATTCTGGTCGCCAGTCGGGCGGGTGGATAATGTCCATGGCGACCGCAACCTCGTGTGCACCTGCGCTCCGATGGAGAGTTATTCCGAGTAAATGACTACCGAAGCCGATGATTGCCCCGTGGATTGGGATGCTTGGCAGCCGGAGATGCTGGCTACCCTCATGTTCATTCGCGTGGGTGATCAGGTGCTCCTGATCGAAAAAAAGCGGGGCATCGGCGCTGGTAAAATCAATGGCCCCGGCGGAAAGATTGATCCTGGCGAGACGCCCGAAGAGTGCGCGATTCGGGAGACCCAAGAGGAATTGCACGTCACTGCGACGGGCGTCCGGAAGCATGGCGAGCTTCATTTCGCGATGTCCGATATTCCGGATATCCTTTGTCACGTCTTCCTCGCAGATGGCTACGAGGGAACACCCACCGAGACCGATGAAGCTGTGCCCCGCTGGACCTCAGTGAATGAGCTTCCCTTCGAGCGAATGTGGGAAGATGATCAATTTTGGCTTAGTCAGCTTCTGGAAGGCCAAAGCTTTCGGGGGCGGTTTGCCTTCGAAGGAGAACATATCGTCTGGCAGCAGATCGACTGGTCCGTCGACTACTGAATTGTCCGAGAACGAGATGCGGGGCCTCTGGCTAACACAAGAGATCCATGCCCTCCAGGGAGTTCAGTTACCTCCCTGAGGGTTCGCTCTCCGAGCCCCCATATTGGAGAGCTTAGAGAGCTTCGCTGCGACCGTTGTCCGCGCCCTACAGATTATCGGCTTGCGTCGCCACAGGAGAAGCGACCTCGGAGGGCATGCCGCCCACCTCGGGATAGACAAACTGTTTGCCCTCGTAGTTTCGCAATACAATACGTTCTTCATTGCGCGAGACCACATAGTTGGGGTTGAGCGGGATTTTTCCTCCGCCCCCCGGGGCATCGAGAACGTACTGGGGCACCGCGTAGCCAGAGGTGTGCCCTCGCAGCCCCTCAATGAGATCAAGCCCGGTCTGAATCGACGTTCGCAGGTGGGAAGAGCCCTGGATGAGATCGCACTGATACAGATAATAGGGCTTCACGCGGCACATCAGTAGCTTGTGGAGGAGGGCGGCGTGGACGGGAAGGCTGTCATTGACTCCCCGGAGGAGCACCGATTGATTGCCAATCTGAACCCCTGCACGAGTCAATCGATCGAGCCCGTCACGGACCTCCGTCGTAAGTTCCCTCGGGTGGTTGGAGTGAATCGAGATGAAAAGCGGGTGATGCTTCTGTAGAATTTCGCAAAGAGCCGGCGTGATGCGTTGGGGCAAAAAGACAGGAATACGGGAACCGATGCGGACGAACTGGATGTGGGGAATCTGCCGAAGGCGAGTCAGGATCCGATCAATCCGCGCGTCAGATAGCAACAGGGGATCCCCGCCGGAAAGAAGAACATCACGGACAGACGGAGTGCGCTCGAGATACTCGAAGGCGGCTTCCCATTGGGTCTCCAATTTCTGATCGGAGACTCCGGAAACAACCCGGGAGCGAGTGCAATAGCGGCAGTAGGAGGCACAGCGGTCGGTGACGAGGAAGAGAACGCGGTCCGGATAACGATGAACGAGGCCGGGGACGGGCATGTGGGAATCCTCGCCGCAGGGATCGGACATTTCTGTAGGGTCGACGAGCGATTCCTCAATCCGGGGCATCACTTGGCGGCGAATTGGATCATCGGGGTCCTCACCCACGAGATTGAAGAAATGAGGAGTGACGGCAGTAGCGAGCTTCGTACCCGTCAGTAGGATGCCAGCTCTTTCTTCCTCGGAGAGCTCAAGATGTTCCTCGAGCTGGGAAAGCTTCTTCAGCGAATTCTTAAGCTGCCAAGTGTGGCTATTCCAGTCCTCTTCCGGAACATCAGGAAAGCGACCAGGAGCGGAGGGCCGGAATTCAATCTCTCGTTGATAAACGGGGTGTTGCGTGATTGCCATCTGTGTTGGCAGAGCTTACGGGGAATCGATACTTTGTCAAAGTGGCGGGTGAAATGCTCGAAAACGCCGGCCAGCAAAGCTCGAGCTGTCCGTCTCCCTCCCGCGAGCAATGACCCCAGATCACAACGTCGATCTGACACCCGGCTCAGAAGTGCCGGGAGAGAATCGGCGACAAAAAACGACACTTCTTAACGGAGTCAAAATTTTTTGTGAAAATCGGGAGGGAAACGAGTTGGTCTCCTAACCGCCTAATTACAGGGGGCTGGATAGGTCGCTGGAAAGTTTTTTTGCAAAAAGAACAACTTTGGTCTTGTCATGACACAGGAGTCTCCTAGAGTCCGCGCCCCGCAAGTCGCGGAGGGCTTCTCGAACAATTGGTCCGCCGCAAAAGACTTCAAACCTATCGGGTGCAGCTCCGGACAAGAGGCTGATGCGAGTAAAACTCGCACGTTATCTTGGCGACAGTTGCGAACGTAGGTGAGGAGAGGGACTAAACGAAAATCCGCCGAACCGAAAAGCAGGACTTATGCCGACAATCAACCAGCTCGTGCGCAAGGGACGCAAGAAAATCGAGACCACCTCGAAATCCCGTGCTCTGACCAACTGCCCGCAACGTCGTGGGGTTTGCCTCCAGGTTTACACCCGCACGCCGAAGAAGCCGAACTCCGCACTCCGGAAAGTCGCCAAAGTGCGCTTGACGAACGGACATGAAGTCATCGCCTACATCGGTGGTGAAGGGCACAACTTGCAAGAGCACTCCATCGTCCTTGTGCGCGGCGGTCGTGTGAAGGATTTGCCTGGTGTTCGTTACCACGTTGTCCGCGGTGCGCTTGATACCCTTGGGGTCAACAATCGTATGCAGTCTCGCTCCAAGTATGGCGCCAAGCGTCCTAAGAAATAAACTTTCAACCCTATTGACTCATGGCACGTAGATCACGGACCTACAAAAAAGAAGAGAAGCGCGACACCAAGTTCGATAGCCCCGTTGTCGGGCGCTTGATCAGCATGGTGATGAAAGAAGGCAAGCGCTCTCTTGCTGAGCGTATCGTTTACGCGGCAATTGACCGCGCTAACGATGGCACCGACACCATCGACCCTCTTGAGATTGTGAACCGCGCCCTCGAAAACGCGAAGCCGCGCGTCGAGGTGAAGAGCCGCCGCGTTGGTGGTGCGACCTATCAGGTTCCTCTCGAAGTTGACACTCAGCGCTCCGAGGCACTCGCCATGCGCTGGATCACCGGTTTTGCCCGTAATCGTAAGGGCACGCCAATGCATGTTGCTTTGGCTAACGAAATCAAGGACGCCGCCAACAATACCGGCAGCGCCGTCCGTAAGCGTGACGATGTGCACAAGATGGCCCAAGCCAACCGTGCCTTCGCTCACTTCCGCTTCTAATTGCTTCCCTGAGTCGCTGCTTATCGAAGAGAACGTCAATGTCCGCTAGCCCGAACAGTCCAGAAAGAGCCTACCCCTTGGAGCGCACGCGCAACATCGGGATCGCGGCTCATATTGACGCGGGCAAGACGACGTTGACCGAGCGAATTCTCTTCTATACCGGCTCAATTCATCGCCTCGGCGAAGTTCATGATGGTGCGGCCACGACCGACCACATGGTTCAAGAGCGCGAGCGCGGAATCACAATTCAGTCTGCTGCGGTCACCTGTTCCTGGGAACAAAAGCCTGAAGACGGGGTCAGTAAGCTGCTCGAAGGAGATAAAATTCGAATCAACATCATCGATACCCCGGGGCACGTCGATTTCACGGCGGAGGTCGAGCGTTCGCTGCGGGTTCTTGATGGTGCTATCGTTGTTTTCTGTGGTGTCGCGGGAGTTCAGCCACAGACTGAAACCGTTTGGCGACAAGCCACGAAATACAACGTTCCGCGTCTCATCTTTGTGAATAAGATGGACCGGGTTGGCGCCGATTTCCAAGCGGTCGTTGACGAGGTGAAGGAGAAGCTTGGGGCCAATGCGCTGCCCGTTCTCATCCCTCTTGGTTCCGAGGACTCACTCTATGGACAGCTTGACGTGATCAATCGGAAGGCGGTCATCTATTCTGATGATGACCTCCTTGGTTCAACTTACACCGTGCGTGACCTCAATGATGAAGAGGTTGCGCTTTGGGAGGAAGCACACGCACTTTTACTCGAATCAGTAGCCAGCACCGACGAAGAGCTGAGTGAGAAGTTCCTGATGGAGGAACCGATTACTGCTGAGGAGTTGAAGCAGGCCCTGCGAAAAGCAACCGTCTCCAATGAGCTGATTCCCGTCGCGGGCGGTTCCGCCTTCAAGAATAAAGGCGTTCAATATCTCATCGACGCCATTGTCGATTATCTTCCCAGTCCTCTCGACGTGGCTGATGCCGTCGGCCACGACACCAAAGACCTTGAGAACGAAGTCGAAGTAGCGACGGGAGACAACGGCAAGTTCTGCGCTCTCGCATTTAAGCTGAATAGCGACAAACATTTCGGCAAATTCGTCTTCTTCCGGGTTTACTCGGGCAAGGTTTCAAAAGGAGACCAAATTCTCAATCCACGAACCGGGAAGAAAGAGCGCGTTGGTCGCCTCATCCAGATCCAAGCGGACCGTTTTGAAGATTTGGATACCTGCTATTCCGGTGACATCGCTGGGATGGTTGGATTGAAGGAGACTGCTACTGGCGATACTCTCACCGACCCGTCTTTCCGAGTCGTTCTCGAACGCCCCGTTTTCCCGGAGCCTGTTATTGGAATGGCTGTCGAGCCCCGCTCGACCGCAGACTCCGACAAGCTGGCCATCGCTCTGGACCGCTTGGCTGAGGAGGATCCGACCTTCGTTGTTAAGACGAATGAAGAAACCGGGCAGATGATCATCTCCGGTATGGGCGAGCTCCACCTGGAAGTCATTGTTGACCGTCTCTTGCGCGAATTCAATGTGCAGGCTCGGGTCGGTAAGCCCCAAATTTCCTATCGCGAAACCATTAGCCAGGCAGCGACTGGTGAAGGGAAGCTCGACCGCGAAGCAGGTGGAAGACGACAGTTTGCCGAGGTGATTCTCGACGTTCGCAGCAACGAAAAAGGCTCGGGAAATAGCATCGAGACCACCGTGTCCGCAGAGCGGATTCCCAAAGAATTTATTGCCTCCGTTAACCAAGGTGTTAACGAAGCTCTCACCACCGGAATCGTTGCCGGCTATCCCGTCGTCGATGTTCATGTCGACATCAAGGACGGGAGCTTTGATGAAAGTGATTCCAGCGATACATCATTCCGCATGGCTGCAGTCTTCGCGATGCGGGACGCTTTCCAAAAGGCACAATCGATTTTGCTCGAACCCGTTATGGACGTGGAAATTTCCACGCCGCCCGACTACCAGGGCGATGTGATGGGGGACCTGAACCGCCGCCGTGCTCAGCTCGGCAGCATGGAAACAAAGGGAACTGTCTGCACCTTGAAGGCGGAAGTCCCTCTTTCCGAAATGTTCGGCTACATGACTGACCTGCGTACCCTCTCTTCAGGACGGGCGTCATTCACCATGGAGCCTGCAAGCTTTGAACCCGTTCCACCAAAGTTGGTGGAAACTCTGACTGGCCGCCGACCGGTAGCCGCTTAATGACCCAAGACTAACCGTACGACTTTTTCGACAGAAAACAATGAACCAGAAAATCCGCATCCGCCTCCGGGCCTTCGATCACCGCGCGATTGATCGCTCGTCTGAAGAAATCGTGGAAACCGCGAAGCGAACCGGCGCCCGGATCGCTGGACCGATTCCACTTCCTACCCGGATCGAGAAGTTTTCCGTGAACCGTTCCGTCCACGTGAACAAGAAGTCGGCCGAGCAATTCGAAATCCGCACGCACCGTCGTCTCCTCGATATCGTTGATCCGACCGCGCGCACCGTTGATGAACTGAAGAAGTTGAATCTTCCCGCTGGTGTGGACATCACCATTCAAATCTAACCTGATCGAACAATGGCTTTAGGACTAATTGGTAAAAAACTGGGCATGACCCGCGTCTTCGACAAGGAGGCGGGTAGCATGATCGCGGTCACCGTAGTGGATGTGGCTGGTAACGAGTTCGCGCAGGTTCGGACCGAAGAGAAGGATGGCTACCAGGCTGTTCAAATTGCTTTCGATGACCAGAAGGAGCATCGCATGAACCAAGCGGCAAAGGGGCACCTCAAGGCTCATAACGCCGGAACAAAGAGCAAACTCATTGAGTTTCGTTTCGAAGAGGGCGAAGAACTTCCTGATACGTCTGCAGACCACCCGGGAACCGGACTTTTCGAAAGCGGTCAGTGGGTTGACATCATCGGCACCACCAAGGGCAAAGGCTTCCAGGGTGTCATGAAGCGATACAACTTCCAGGGACAGCCTGCGGCACACGGTCACATGATGCACCGCCGGACAGGTGCCGTTGGCGCGGGTTCGACCCCGGGCCGCATTTGGAAAGGGCAGAAGATGCCCGGTCGCCACGGTAACTACCGTCGCACGGTCCAGAATTTGAAGGTGGTGCAAGTGCGCCCCGAGGACAACGTGGTGCTGATTTCGGGATCCGTTCCCGGACACAAAGGCTCCTACGTGGTGATTCGCCCGGCCATCAAGAAGTCGGCCAAGTAATTGAATTAGAAAGGAACGAAGATGGCGAAAACTCTCACACTCGAAGAAGCCAAGGCAGCAAATCTTGCTGTTCTTGAGGACGAAAACAAAGGCCGCCAGGCGGTTCATGATTTGGTCGTAGCCTATCAAGCCAATCGACGCAGCGGCACCGCTTGTGCCAAGACTCGCGGCGAGGTTTCAGGCAACAACAAGAAAATGTATCGCCAGAAGGGCACCGGTAACGCCCGTCACGGCACCAAGAAGGCTCCAATCTTCGTCGGTGGTGGCGTAGTGTTCGGACCTCGTCCACGCGATTACTCCAAGGTGGTTCCCAAGAAAGTGCGCAAATTGGCACTTCGCCGCGCTCTTAGCGACCGAATCGAAGAAGGTGCGGTCGTGACCACGGACAGCTTCGGAATTGCCGATGGCAAAACCAAGAATTTCGTAAGCACCGTCAATGGACTCAGTGATAAGCCAACCGTGCTCGTCATCGCCAAGTCCTTTGATGAAAAGACTTATCTCGCCGCTCGCAATGTCGCGTGGACCCAGCTTGAGACTGCGGACTCCGTTAACGTTGAGCAACTCTTGAAATACCAGGGAATCATCCTCGTCGAGGATGCATTCGAAACCCTCGCCGCTCGCACGGCCTGAACCGCGTAGAAGAACAGGAAGATGAAAGACCTTTACCAAGTCATCGACACCATCCGCATGTCGGAAAAAGCGACACTCGTGCAGGAAAACAGCAACGAGTATGTCTTCAAAGTCGCGCGTAAGGCGAATAAAATCGAGATCCGTAAAGCGGTCGAAAAGATTTTTGACGTGAGCGTGGAAGACGTCCGCACCTGCAACTATGCGGGCAAATTGCGCCGTAAGCGCCGCTCCGACGCAGGACGCACCGCTAGCTGGAAGAAAGCCTACGTGCGCTTGAAGGAAGGGGACACCTTGGATCTCGTCTAAGGGCCACCTGTCCGGAATCGAACTGAAAATTTCCAAACCGTATCGACATGTCTCTCAAAACATTCAAACCCTTCACCCCGGCCAATCGCTACAAGGAGCACCCGGATTTCGCTGAAGTCACCGCATCGAAGCCTGAGAAGAGCCTCACCGCTCCCCTCAAGAAGAGTGGTGGTCGAAACAATCAAGGTCGCATCACGTGCCGCCACAAAGGTGGCGGTCACAAGCGCAAATACCGCATCATCGACTTCAAGCGCAACAAGCGTGAAGTCGCCGCCGAGGTTCTTTCTATCGAATATGATCCGAACCGCACCTGCCGGATTGCTCTCCTTCAATATGAGGACGGCGAAAAGGCCTATATCCTCGCGCCAGTCGGATTGACCGTGGGTGCGAAGGTGGAAGCCGGTTCTGCTGCTCCTCCCAAGCCAGGCAATGCAATGCCTCTCGCTAGCGTTCCTCTTGGAACAGCGGTTCACAATATTGAACTTCAGCCAGGTGGTGGTGGTAAGGTTGCCCGCGCTGCAGGCCAGCAGGCAATCCTTTCGAACAGAGAAGGCGGCTACGCGCTTGTGCGCATGCCTTCAGGCGAAATCCGCCGCTTCCACGAGACCTGCTACTGCACGATTGGGCAAGTCGGTAACCGTGACCACATGAACGAGGTTTCCGGCAAAGCGGGACGCAGCCGCTGGCAGGGCATCCGTCCGACCGTCCGTGGAATGTGTATGAACCCAGTCGATCACCCGAATGGTGGTGGTGAGGGTAAGTCGAAATCCGGTGGTGGTCGTCAGCACCTCAAGTCGCCTTGGGGACACACCAAGGGGCAGAAGACCCGCAAGAAGAAGAAGCCAACCAGCACCTTCATCGTCCAGTCCCGCAAGAAAAAGTAATTTTAACCTCGAGTAGTATCTGAAATGCCACGTTCACTGAAAAAAGGACCCTTCGTCGACCAGAAGCTTCTGGCCAAGATCGATGTCGCGATTGAGAAAAACGACAAAAAGCCGATCAAGACCTGGAGCCGTCGCTCGATGATCACTCCCGATTTCGTCGGCCTCAACTTCGCAGTTCACAATGGCAAGACCTTTACCGCTGTTTTCGTCACCGAAAACATGGTTGGTCATAAGCTGGGTGAATTTGCACCGAGCAAGAACTTCAAGGCACACGGCGGTGTCGGTAAGAAGTAAGCATTGATTAATCGCTAAGATTCTCATTCATGAAGACTGTCCGTCATTATCAGCTCCTGACCGCCCTCATCTTCGGGGTCGGCGGTGGGACGCTGTGCGGACATCCTCATGGACCTGAGTCTGTCGAGCTCGCCTCGCTCCGTAGCCAGGTGGAGATTCTCAAACAAAGCCTGGTGGAGACAACCAAGCGGGAGAGCGAAGCAAATGAGCGTCTCGAGGAGATCAAGCTTCGGCTCGAAGCCATGGGGGCATCTGTTCTCGATGGTCAGAGCGACCGCCTGGTCACAGCAGTTGCGGACTACGAAGTTCTCACTCGCCGACTGAAGGAGGTCGAGGACGCTGCGCTGGCTCTATCCTCTGACGCAAAAAATTATCTCGCCACCGCAATTGCGGCAGACCCGGATGCCAGGGCGAACCTGGAGGCCCGCCTCCGCGATCTCGACATCGCTGTCGGATTGCGCGAGAAGCCAGCCAAGGATCGTCTCACCGGGAATCTTCAAATGGCCCGAGTGGTCAGTGTCAATAGCGAAGCCGGCGGTTCGATCGTCGTTGTCAATGTGGGTGAAAAGGAATCCGCTGTGATTGGAATGCCTTTCGAAGTCCTACGAAATGAAATGAAAGTGGCCGATGCGCTCGTCGCATCGACTCGCGCTGATGTGAGCGCTCTACTCATCACCAATTTGGAAAACCAAGAAAACCCTGTCCAGATAGGCGACCGGGTTTCATTCAAACGCAATTAACGAAGTCAAAAAGTCATGGAAGTCCGTTCGATAACCAAATACGCGAGAGTCTCGGCTAAGAAAGCCCGGGACGTTGCCCGCGCAATCCAAGGCATGCCGGTTTCCGATGCTCTGGACACGCTGAATTACACCCCGAAGAAGGCGGCCTTCTTGATCGGCAAGACATTGAAGAGCGCTCTGGCCAATGCTGAAAACAACCACGATCTGCCCGGAGACACCCTCGTGGTAAAGGAAGCCAGCATTTGTGAAGGACCAATGTTCCGTCGCTTCAAGCCTCGCGCTCGCGGTTCCGCTTCAGCAATTCGCAAGCGCACCAGCCACATCTACATCACACTTTCTGAAGCTGAGGTTGAGGAGAAGGCTCCAAAATCTCGCAAGGCAGCTAAAAAAGCAGCTCCTAAGAAGACGGCTCCCGTCTCTGAGACCGAGACACCGGAAGTTGACCCAGCGCAGTTGGGCACCGTCTACTCGGAGGCTCCTGCTGAAGTCGACGACCTGAAGAAAATCAGTGGCGTTGGACCTGCGCTTGAGGAAAAGCTTAATGGCTTCGGTGTCTACACTTATCAGCAGATTGTTGATTGGACCCCCGAGAACATTGCTGCCTTCGACATGCTTCTCTCCTTCAAAGGACGCATCGAGCGAGACAACTGGCTCGAGCAAGCCAAGACCCTTATTGATGAAAAAGGGAACGGCTAATCAATTTAACTAGCGTAACGAACCAAGCACGAAACGAACGATATGGGACAGAAAGTCAACCCAGTAGGATTCCGACTCGCCTTCAACCGCGACTGGCGCTCCAAGTGGTATGCCAGCGGAGAGGACTACACCAAGAAGCTTCACGAGGACCTTGCTGTCCGGAGATACCTGAGCAACCGACTGCAATTTGCGGCGCTGTCCAAGGTGGTCATCGAGCGCGCTTGGAATAGCGTGCGAGTCACCCTTCACACCTCCCGCCCTGGTCTTGTCATTGGTAAGCGTGGCTCTGAGATCGAACTCATGACCCGCGACATCACGAAGATCTGCAACGGAGCTCAAGTGAAGATTGATATCGTCGAGATTCGCCAGCCTGAGCTGGATGCCCAGCTGATTTGCGAGAACGTCGCCGTTCAGCTTGAGCGCCGGATTAGCTTCCGCCGGGCGATGAAGCGTGCTGTCCAGACAGCGATGGACTTCGGTGCTGATGGTATCCGGATCCGCTGCGCCGGTCGTCTTGGTGGTGCAGACATTGCCCGTGCCGAATGGTATCGCCAGGGTAAGGTGCCTCTTCAGACCCTTCGTGTCCCTATTGACTATGGTTTCGCAGAAGCGAGCACTGTTTACGGGATCATCGGTATCAAGTGCTGGTTGAACAAGCGCGAGGACAAGATCAAGCAGAACCCGGGTGGTAATCGTCGCGACAACCGACGCCCCGGTGGCCGCCGCGATAATCGTGGTGGTGACAATCGCGGAGGAGGACGCCGCGATTCCTAACTCAATTAACTAGAATTTCACGAAAAGGAGGATTAGACCATGCCACTCATGCCTAAGCGGACCAAGTTCCGCAAATCACACCGGGGAAGCCGTGCGGGCAACGCACAGCGGGGAACGAATGTGAGCTTCGGCGATTTCGGCCTGCAGGCCACTGGCCGCGGCTGGATGACCAACCGTCAGATCGAAGCCTGCCGGATCTCAATCAACCGTTACCTCAAGCGTAAGGGAAAAGTTTGGATCCGAATCTTCCCTCACAAATCAACAACAGCCCGTCCACCTGAAACACGGATGGGTAAGGGTAAGGGCCCCGTTGATGCTTGGGTCGCAGTGATTCGTCCCGGCGTCATGCTCTTTGAAGTCGCCGGTGTGCCCGAGTCATCCGCGCGTGAAGCGATGCGCCTCGCATCCAATAAGTTGGGTATCCCCACCCGTTTCGTGAAGCGGACCCACTAATTAAGAGAACCATTTGTACTGAAGGAAGACGACCATGGCATTGATCAAAGCAAAAGAACTCCGGGAGCAGAGTAGCGACCAGCTTCGCAAGCGCTTGCAGGAATTGAAGCACGAAGGAGTGAACCTCCGCGTGCAGCAGGGCACCGGACAGTTGGAGAACACCGCTCGCATTCGCCTTATCCGCCGCGAGGTGGCCAAGGTGATGACCATTCTGAACGAGCGCCGTGGCCAGGCCTGAGGGATCAGAGGAAAATATAACGAGAATCAACTAGACCATGAGCGAAGAAACATCCGCCAAAACAGAAGGCAAAGGTTTGCGCAAGCAACGTGTCGGGATCGTCAAGTCAACCGGGATGAATAAGACCATCGTTGTTGAGTACGTCGCCCGAGTGCCTCACCCGCAGTTCAAGAAGATCGTGAAGCGTAGCAAGAAGTTCTATGCTCATGATGAAGAGGAGCAGGCGGCCGTGGGGGACAAGGTCCGTATCGAAGAATGCCGTCCTTTGTCCAAGAACAAGTGCTGGAAGCTCGTGGAGATTCTCTCCCACTAACGCCCGATAGCTTTCCCATTATTAACCATCTTAACCGGAAAATTACGAAACGATGATTCAAATGGAATCCAAGCTTGAGGTCGCCGACAACACCGGCGCCCGTCAGGCCAAAATGATTGGTGTGTTGGGTAAGCGTTCCCGCTCGGCGAATGTAGGCGACATCATCACCGCTCACATTCGCGAGTCCATCCCCACCGCTTCCATTAAAAAAGGAACTGTGGTCAAGGCAGTCATTGTCCGCACCGCGGCGCCTATCCGTCGCCAAGACGGCTCCATCCTCCGCTTCGACAGCAATGCTGCAGTTATTATCGATAAGGATGGAAATCCACGTGGAACCCGTATTTTTGGACCCGTTGCCCGGGAATTGCGCGAGAAGAACTTCATGAAGATTGTTTCCCTCGCTCCCGAGGTGCTCTAACCCCCAACGATTTGCTACGATGTCGAGACCCAAAACACATGTAAAAGCTGGAGACAACGCAGTCGTTGTCGCTGGCAACCACAAAGGAAAAAGCGGCAAGGTGTTGTCCGTGAACTCCAAGAAGCAGCAGGTGATCCTGGAAGGAGTTCGCCCGATCAAAAAGGCGATTCGCCGCTCGGAAGCTGATCCCGAAGGTGGAATTGTTGAAAAAGATGGACCGATTCATCTTTCCAACGTGAAGAAAGCGGACTAAGAGCCGCGCCCCCCAAAAAACTTTAAGCGAGCGCTTAAGCCAAAAACGAGCTGACCCGCGATATGAAAAACGAACTCAAAGAGAGATACAACAAGGAGGTTGTTCCTAAACTGAAGGAGCAATTCGGCCTCAAGAACCCGAACGAAGTCCCTAATCTGGAGAAAATCGTCCTCTCCACCCACATCGGTCATTACATGAATGATCGGAAAGCAGCGGTCGAGGATGCGGTGAGTGACCTTTCCAAAATCACCGGACAAAAACCCAGTGTCGTCCATGCCCGCAAGAGTGTGGCAAACTTCAAGGTCCGTGAAGGGGAGCTTGTTGGGGCGCGGGTGACTTTGCGTGCTGAACGCATGTGGGAATTCCTTGATCGTTTCATCAATATCACCGCACCCAACGTGCGAGACTTTCGCGGTTTTCCTTTCAAGAGCTTCGATGGCCGGGGCAATTACGCGATGGGCATCAATGACCAGAGTATCTTCCCTGAGATCGAGCTTGACCAGGTCAAGCGCACTCTTGGTTTTGACCTGATTATTGTGACGACAACCAACAGCGACGAGCAAGCAAAGGCTTTGTTGGATCATTTGGGCTATCCTTTCCGCAAGCCAGCGGAACGGAACGAGCAGGCGGCAGCGGCATAAGTAACAATTTAATAGGACACGAACATGGCAGTTATTAGTGACCCCATCTCCGACTTCTTGATTCGATTCAAGAATTCCGCTCGGGCAGGGAACGAAGAATTTACCGCGCCCTTCTCGAAGATGAAGGCCGAGCTAGCCCGCATTTTGAAAGAGGAAGGCTACATCTGGAGCTACGAGGTCGACGAGAGCGGTCAATTCCCCGTTCTCAAGGTGACCAACAAGTATGTGGAAGGCAAGTCGGCGCTCACGGATCTTAAGCGGATTTCGAAGCCTGGCCGCCGCCACTACGTTGGCTCTCAGGATGTTCCTCGAGTTCTGAATGGGCTTGGTATCTCGATCCTTTCGACCTCACGCGGGGTGATGACAGGAGCACGTGCCAAGCGGGAGAATGTTGGTGGTGAGCTGCTCGCCAAGGTTTGGTAATAGCGAACAGGAGGATAGACAAATGTCACGTATTGGAAATAAAGCAATCTCCCTTCCCGAGAAGGTCAAGCTTGAGGTCAAAGACCGCTCCGTCGAGGTCGAGGGACCGAAGGGCAAGCTTGATTGGACGCTCCCTGAAGGAATCGATGTTGTTGTCGAGGATGGCGCCGTCCAGGTGAACCGACAAAATGAGAAGCGTGAACTCCGTGCCATGCATGGTACCGCTCGGAGCCTGATTCAGAATATGATTTTGGGGGTTTCCCAAGGATTCTCCAAGGACCTTGAGATTCAGGGCGTCGGTCTCCGGGCCGCCGTTAAAGGTTCAGACCTCGATTTGAGCCTGGGTAAATCCCACCCGATCCTTCACCCAATCCCGAATGATCTGACTGTGACCGTCACCGAGAATACCAAAATTAAGGTGGAAGGCATTGATAAGCAGCGCGTCGGTCAGTTCGCTGCGGATGTGAGAGCTTATTACCCACCCGAGCCTTATAAGGGCAAAGGTGTGCGTTACGCTGGTGAATATGTCCGCCGGAAAGCTGGTAAGAGCGTTGGTAAATAATAGGGAAAAAGACAATGAGTGTTTTGAACCGAAAAAGAATTCGTCAGCGCGTCCACAACCGGATCCGTCGCAAAGTCAGCGGCACTGCCGAGCGCCCACGCCTCGCAGTGCATTGCTCCAACAAGAATATTTACGTGCAGGTCATCGACGATGTCGCTGGGCGCACGATCTGTGCAGCCTCCACGCTCGACAAGGAAGTCGAAGCGAAGGGTGCAAACAAAGAAATGGCTGGGACGATTGGCAAGTTGATTGCCGAGCGCGCCAAAGGCGCGAATGTCTCCGAAGTGGTTTTCGACCGTGGTGGGCATCTCTATCACGGAAAAATCAAGGTATTGGCGGACGCCGCGCGGGAAGGTGGATTGAAATTCTAAGAAAACGATCATGGTAGCAGATAGCGAGACCAAGACCGAAGGCGCAAAGGCAGCCTCCGGAGAGCAGAAGCCTAACGAGGCGACACCCCCAAGAAGTGGCGATCGCCGCGACGGAGGACGCGGTGACCGCAACCGTGGAGGTGGCGGTGACCGTGGACGCGGAGGCGACCGGGGCCGTGGTGGTGACCGCGGACGTGGCGGTGACCGTGGCCGACGTCATGATGAGGATGACGGGGACCAGCTTTCCGAGAAAGTCGTTTTCATCAACCGTTGTGCCAAGGTGGTCAAGGGTGGACGTCGTTTCAGTTTCTCCGCTTTGGTTGTCTCTGGTGACCAGCAAGGACAAGTTGGTTTCGGCTTCGGTAAGGCCAATGAGGTTGCCGAGTGCATCAAGAAAGCCAGCGAAAGCGCGAAGAAGAATCTGAAGAAGATGCAGCTTGCCGAAGGCTCGATTCCTCATGAAACCTACGCTGAGTTTGGAGGCGGAAAGGTTCTTCTCAAGCCAGCTTCTCCCGGAACCGGTATTATTGCTGGTGGGGGTGTTCGCGCAGTTTGTGAAGCCGTCGGAATTAAGGATGTCCTGGGTAAGTCGCTCGGATCGAATAATCACGCGAACGTGGTGAAGGCGACTCTGAAAGCGCTTTCTCAACTGCGCGGTCGCGATGAGATCTTCGCACTCCGTGGTAAGAAGAAGGAAAAGGCCATCTAAGGCCGTGAAACATTTAGTAGAGAGCCCAAATGAAATTAAACGAAATTAAGCCGAATCCCGGAGCCAAGCACCGCACCAAGCGACTGGGCTGCGGCGAGAGCTCGGGGCACGGAAAGACATCGGGTAAAGGTCACAAGGGTCAAAAAGCCCGTTCTGGTGGCACAATTCGTCCTGGCTTCGAAGGTGGTCAGATGCCCCTTCACCGTCGCCTTCCCAAGCGTGGATTCAACAATACTCAGTTCCAACTCAAGATTGGCATCGTCAATATCAGCCAACTCGAAGATCGCTTTGAGGAAGGAGCAGTTGTGAACGAGGAGTCTTTGAAGGCAGCCGGTCTTCTCAAGGGCCGCTTTGATGCCATCAAAGTTCTCGGACAGGGAGAGCTCAGCAAGAAACTTGAGGTTAAAGTCCAACTTGCCAGTGCATCTGCCCGCGAAAAGATTGAAAAAGCAGGCGGAACGATTGACCTCGCCTAACTCAGCGGTTTGGATACGCGCCGTTTTTGACGGATGGGCGGGCCTTGGGCCTGACCCATCCTTTTTCTGATAAATTTACGCACGCTTAAATGATTTCTGCATTCGCGAACACGTGGCGAGTACCCGAGCTTCGGGACCGAATTCTATTCACTCTGGCGATGATCATCATCGTCAGACTAGGGGTTGCCATCTCGATTCCGGGTGTCGACACCACGGTCATCGACGAATGGCTTAAGGAACGGGTGACCGACGACGGGGGGAACAATCCCGGAGCAGCTGTGGGAGCACTTTTGAACGTGTTCTCCGGTGGGGCTTTGGAGAACGTGGGCCTTTTTGCCCTCGGCATCATGCCTTACATCTCGGCATCTATTATGATGCAGCTTATGTCAGCTGTCGTTCCCAAGCTCGCAAAATTGCGGAGGGAAGAAGGCGGGCAGCAGAAAATCAATCAATACACTCGAATCCTCACAATCTGTATCGCGGCAGTACAAGGGTTCCTGTTGATGCGCTCGTTAGAGAATCCCGAAATCATCCCCTACATGGAAGGAATCGGGGAAGTCGGTCGTGAGCTCGTGCCCAACTTCGGTGCCCCCTTCGTTCTGTTGGGTGTATTGACCATCATCGCAGGAACGATGTTCCTGATGTGGATTGGTGATCAAATTACTGAACGAGGTATCGGGAACGGCATCTCTCTCATCATCACGGTCAATATTATCGCCGCTCTCCCCGGTGGACTCGTCCAAGCCTGGCGCACTTACGTGGGTGGAGCCAATGGGAGCCCATTTTCGGCCATGGCATTGGTCGGCTTGGTCGCGCTTCTCATCGTGGTGACAGCTGCGGTGATCGCTATCACCCAGGCGCAACGCCGCATCGCCGTCCAATATGCGAAGCGGGCGAGCAATCGGCACGCAAAGGAAATGACCGGACACACGCAGTATCTTCCTTTGAAGGTCAATTACGCTGGGGTCATGCCAGTAATTTTTGCCAGTGCTGTCTTACAGCTACCTCTCCTGCTTTTGTCTCAGGTTTTTCGAGGCCAGGAGTGGGTCGTTTCTTTCCAAGAGGCGTTGAATCCAGCGTCATGGCCCTATTACGTGATTGCTGGTGTCATGATCTTTTTCTTCAGTTATTTTTGGGTAGCGACCATGTTCCAGCCAAGTGAGATTGCGGAGAATCTCAAGAAGGGCGGCGGTTACGTTCCTGGTGTGCGACCAGGTAAGCCCACTGCCGATTTCCTTGATTTCACGATGACGAGGTTGACCTTTTTTGGCGCGATCTTCCTCACCGCTTTGTTTGTGATACCGGGGATCCTGAGTAACGCCGCGAATATGCCGAGCATTGTCGCCCAATTCTTCGGTGGCACGAGCTTGTTGATTTTGGTTGGCGTCTTGCTCGACATGATGCGCCAAATTGAAACGCATCTTCTTCAGCGGAACTACGATGGTTTCCTTCGTCAGGGTAAATTGAAGGGACGATACGAGCGCCGTCAGGCTGCGGGACAGGCTGCGGCCAGTTCCCACATCGTCTTTCTTTGGGTGTTCATCGCGATTCTTTGCATCATCGCAGGAATCTCCCAGTTCTTTTAGGATTTAATTGTCGTCGCCAATGGCTAGCCTCCCATGACTAGGAACTTCTCTCTGCTAGGTCCTCCCGCATCTGGGAAGGGAACGCAGGGAAGACGCCTTGCGGAGAGGTTTGCCGTCCCTTATCTCAGTACGGGGGCGTGTTTGCGACGGGAAATCGAGCGTGGAAGTGCGATTGGCCAGCAGGCCGAAGGTTACCTCGCTCGGAACGAATTCGTGCCAGATTCCCTGGCTGTCGATCTGGTTCGGTCCTGGTTGTCGGAGCACGATGGTGGCTGGGTCTTGGACGGATTTCCAAGAAGCCTGCCTCAAGCTGAGGCCCTCGTCATGGATGCGGGGACAAATTTTCAGGCAATTGCCCTCGAGGTTCCGCGCGAGGAGCTTGTTCGACGTGTCGGATTGCGCCGCGAGTGCGTGAAATGTGGTCGGGTAGCTAAGGAGGGTGAACCGGTTTGCCCTAATTGCGGAGGTGAATGGACGGTGCGGGATGACGACACTCCTGAAAAGTTCCGAAAGCGCTATGAGGTTTACAAGAATTTGACCGTTCCTGTGTTAGATTTCTTTGAAGGGCGTGGTCAGTTGACGATCATCGACGGCCTCGGTGACCGAGACGTGGTATGGGAAAGAATCGAAGAAAAGCTCTAATCAGAATGGCGAAGAAGAAAAAAGGGAGGATCCCTATCAAATCGACTGCAGAATTGAACGAGATGCGGGAGGCCTGCCAGACCGCTAGTGAAATTCTGCAGGCGACGGCGTCATTCATTGAAGCAGGGAAAACGACCGCTGAGGTTGATGCTTATGCTGCGGAGTTGATGAAGCAGCATCGCTGCGAGAGTGCTTTCCTTAATTACCGAGGTTTTCCGGGCAATATTTGCATTGGTTTCAACGAAGAGGTTGTCCACGGAATTGGTAATGACCGAGTGATTCAGGATGGTGACATCATCAAAATTGATGTTGGTATCCGCAAAGGGGGATGGATTGGTGACAACGCGACGACGGTCCCGGTTGGTCCAATCGATGAAGCGACCAAACGACTTCTCTACGCGACGGAACAGGCTTTGTTCAACGCGATCGAATACGCAGTGGAAGGCAATCGTCTGTATGATTTGTGCGGTAGCGTGAATTCTTTCGTTCGGCAGTTCAAATTTACTGTGGTGAGGGAAATGGTTGGTCATGGGGTCGGCCGAGAACTTCATGAAGATCCGCAGGTTCCAAACTATCGGCCTCTTGGAAGACGTTCACCAATCCTCAAAGAAGGGATGGTTTTGGCCATTGAGCCAATGGTTAATGCGGGGAGCTCGGGAATCCTGACTTTGGAGGATGGGTGGACGGTGGTCACCGAAGACGGGGCCAATTCAGCCCACTTTGAGCACACCGTCCTTGTTGGTAAGGACGCCCCGGAAATATTGACATGGCGACCACGAACCGCGTTACCCGAGCAGCTTGACCTCACGATTGAGGCTCCTTTGGGAAGCTGATTGGAGAATTCGAGCCTTTTTGGTCAAAAAAATCGGGAAAAGTTCCGTTTAATTGAAAAAGAAAGTGACTTTTCACGGTAACTTTATTCTGGCCATTTGGCACGGGAGTTGCAACTGTGCCGCCAGATGAGCGACCCGAACCTTGCCCAGAGAGGATTCGAGCCTGCCCAAGGCCAAAACAATTTTCAAACCCGTCGTCGTTTCTTGACGACTTCAAGCCTCGTGGTTGGTACCGCTATGGCAGGGATTCAGGAGTCCAGCGCCTTCCTCTTTTTTGGAGGCAAGACGAACCTTAACACTGATGACCTACCGCAGGAGTGGGTTCGGTCTCAGGGTGAACGACTCCAAGCCTACGCTCGCCACATCGCGAGCCTGAAGCTCGAGAAAATTTCAGTTCATGAGGTGATCAAAGCTCACGCCCGTCGAAAAGGCTCGGTCTGGAATCAAATCCCACCGAAGAAATACTGGCAAAATATGGATTCAACGTTGTTGGTTGCTGACAAGGTGACGGAGGTGCTTGGTGTCAGTTTGGATCAAGTTACGTCGGCCTATCGTTGTCCCGCCTACAATTCACGTTGCCCGGGTGCCAAGCCCCGCTCTTATCACATGCAGAACGTGGCTCTCGATCTGATGTTCAATACCTCCACCAGCCGGGTCTCCCGCGTGGCGAGGGAGTTGCGGAACAATGGGCTCTTCAAAGGAGGGGTTGGTCGTTATTCGAACTTCACCCACATCGACACTCGCGGCTATAATGCCGACTGGTAAAGATTTTCCCCCAGACATGCCCATTGGCGCGTCCGCGCGGCAGTGGTGATCCTTAAGGGGTGACGGATTCGTCACCTGTGAGCGGAGATCGGAGTTGGCCATTCCGAGTTCCTCTTGGCATTTCTATGCCGAGGTCACTCACCTGGCCTGAAACGAGAACGTAAAATGAAAAGTAAAATCCTCCCCATTTTCGCCTTTGCCGCGGGATTTGGCTCCGCTGGGGCTCAGGTCGTTATCAATGAAGTTAGAATCGACGACCCATCTGGTGACACCCATGAGTATTTCGAGCTTTATAACACTGGGGCAGACGCGGTCAGCTTGGTAAACTACTCCTACATTGTCATTGGCGACGGGGCAAGTGGGAGTGGCACGATTGAGTCCGTGCTTTCACTACCTGATGTTTCATTAGCCGCCGGCGATTACTTCCTCGTGGCGAATTCAACGGAGCTCAACATTGATGCCGATGGGGACGGAACTGCCGAATTGTCTGCTATCCCCGACCTCGCCGGAGCCTCTCTGGTTTTTGAGAATGGCGACAATGTTACGCACCTTCTCGTTGAAAACTTTACCGGTTTGCTGGCCGACGATCTTGATACGGATGATGACGGAACTTTGGATGTCAACCCTTGGTCTTCCGTCGTCGACGCAGTGAGCCTGGTTGCAACTCCTGATAGCGGGGATGAGTTCTACGCATCCACTCTTGGTGGGCAAGACGTTGGGCCGAATGGAACCTTTGTCCCGGCTCATGTCTTCCGAGGTGGAGACGGGGGAGCGACTTGGCTGATGGGCGATTTCGGAAGTGAATTGGCTGATGATCCTGTAATCCTTCAAAATACCAAGGACACCCCCGGGGGGGCTAATCCTCCTCCATTGACGCTCTCACTGGTCTTGAGTCCAAATGTGATTGATGAGGATGATGACTTCGGCGCTTCAACGGGAACGGTCAGTATCGATAGTTCACTCGACGTTGATCTCGAAATCACAATCAGCTCCTCAGACGAGTCCGAGGCGATCGCCGGATCTTCGGTGACAATCTTCGCAGGGGATACTTCAGAAACCTTTCAAATTGATGCCATCGACGACGGCTGGCCGGATGGCTCGCAGGACGTCACAATTGCGGTCACAGCCAGCGGCGCTATCGGAGCGGAGGCCCTTCTTACCGTTAACGACGATTCTGACGCCTACACTCTCGTCATTAACGAGGTTTATTATGGCGATGTCGGTGAAGATGCCAATCAGGACGGAACGGTCGACGACGCCGATCAGTTTATTGAAATTGTCAATGTCACCGAATCACCAATCGATCTCTCCGGATATTACCTTGTCGAAAATGCTGGAACGGATTTCAGTGACGATGGCATCCATCGCTTTCGCGAAGGAACCGTGCTTGACCCCGATTGCGCGATTGTCGTGTTCGGTGGCGGGGTCACTGATGGGACGCTCGCTGGAATGTTTGGGACGGCGCAAGTGACCGGATCCTCACGTGAGACAAATAGCCTGTTCTTGTCGGGAGATGGCAATGATTTCGTGACTCTTCTGGATGACAGCGATGCCGAGGTCTTCTCAATGGATCTTCCCGTGCCCCCCGAGCTTGGAGAATCTCTCAATCTTGCGATGGACCTCGTGCCTGGTTCATACACATCTCATTCAGGGGTTTCTCCATTCGCGGAAACCTTCTCCCCGGGAACATTTGCCGAAGGCGGCCCGTTTTGTGATGTGACCGATGCGTTGTCGATTTCCTTCAGTTCATCTTCGGTTTCAGAGGAAGATGGTGAGGGTGTTGCGACCGCAACCGTGACCTTGCCGTCGGCCGCCTCATCGGATGTCACTGTCACTCTCTTTAGTGGAAATCCAAGCAAGCTCCTGGTGAATGATGGTTTCGAGGGATTGGCTGAAGTTTCAGGTGTTATCTCAGCGGGAAGCAGCCAAGTCTCTTTCCCTTTGGACGCGGTGAACAACAGCACTGCCGATGGAACGATTGACGTTGAGCTCGTCGCACTAGCCTCCAATTACCTCAACGGTAACGGATCTCTCGAAATCACGGATCCATCCGATACGAGTAGCGCGGCGGATATTGTCTTCACGCAATATTACGAAGGGAGTAGCAACAACAAACACGTTGAAATCACCAATATTGGTTCCTCAACAATCTCACTCGATGGCTGGAGCTTGACGAGGTGGAGTAATGACACGACCGAAGACTGGAAAACCGCAACAGGTGGAGCCGGAGGGGTCTATGACCTGTCGGAAATTACGTTGGAAGCGGGACAGACAATCGTCATATCGAACTCCAGTGCTGTAGTGCCGGAAATTGTTTCAGATTACCAAACGGGAATTGTGAATCATAACGGCAATGATTCCCTGGTGATCTACAGTGGTCCAATCGATCCAGCCAATATCGTTGATGTTCTGAGCTTTACCGAAACCGGTAATGAAGGAGCGGACACAAGCTATGTTCGTCTCAATTCCGGAACAGGATGGAACACGAATGCGGGTTCTAATATCACCGATTTTGCCTCCGTGTGGGCGGCAGTGGACCTCGAGACGGTTGAAAATGCCGCGACGGGCGATACCAACTACCTTGGCTTCTATGCCGAGTCGGCCGTGAGCGATTACTCGGTCTCGATCTCTTCGATTTCGAATGTGGCTGGCACAGTTACGATCGACTTTAGTGCGACAGGACTGTCGGACGTTTACCGGAGCACGGACCTGCAAACTTGGACAATTCAAGCGAGCGACGAGGGCATCTCCTCGGGAACCTATGTCGATGAGGCGCCACTTGATGCAGATGAGACCTACTATCTCATTCAGGAAGCCGGCGCGGACGCTCCAACCTCTTGATCGAAGGTTTCCAAAACCATTTCTTAAGAAACGGGGCTCGAAAGAGTCCCGTTTTTTTGTTCCCGAATCAATCGCGAGCATCGAGCTGCGCCTTAAGCTGATCTTTTTTAAGCGGTTCGAGCCCAGGAGAAGTCTTCCGCGCTTAAGGGAGGGGCTATCAATTGTCACTCCGGTGTGAATACAAAAAAAGGTTGAGCTGCATCCGGCATTTCTGTATAGCGATATAAGCTATTAACAATTAGGTAGGTGGCAGAATTGTAAAGGAGCTGTGAAGTTGGCCTATATTCTGCACTGAATTTCTTAGAAGCTTTTTGCAAAAACCTAGCCAGTAGACCCGCGATGAAAATTTCCACCAGATTCCGAATATTACACAATGGTCAGTCGGCGAGATTGACTGGCGGCAGCTCAAAGAGGGGTGGCCGTCCGGGTTTCTCGCTGATCGTCGTAGTCACGATGATGGTGCTCCTCTCCATGGTTGCCATCGGATTGCTTTCTCTTTCAGCAGTCACGCTACGTTCTTCCTCGACGAGTCAGTCGTTTCAAGAGGCGCGGGCTAACGCACGATTGGCTCTAATGGTGGCGTTGGGTGAATTGCAGCAGCAGATGGGCCCGGACACACGGATCAGTATGGAGTCCGCTCTCTACGACCAGAATGTTGAGACGGAGGAAATCGACGGTGTAGAGCAATCCCGCTGGTTGGGTGTCTATGATGCTTGGGGGAACTGGTTGAACGATGATTATTCTCCCCCTGAGCGTGAAGGTCGGGCCTTGAGCATTCAGGATACCTATGGGCAAGGGCGCCAAAACATGTTCCGCCGTTGGCTGCTTTCCCTCCCTGAAGAACTTGAGGAAGACCCCAATGCGCCGCTCACGGCATCTGAGGATGCCAACTGGATCACGTTGGTTGGCGAGGGGAGTCTCGGCGAAGCAGCCGCCACGAATCCGGACCAAGTGACGCGGGCTTATCGTAATCGTGTGGGAGAGACTGGGCGCCACGCGTGGTGGATCGGTCCGGAAAATCACCGTGCGCTTGTTTCCTTGGCGTCGACGCAGCGGGAACTGACCGGAGATGAGTGGGCGACTTCCCAAGGAAACACTGGGGAAGTGGGCGTCGCTGGATTGCCGGGTTTCGAAGTTCTCGAGTCGCAGGAAAACTTGGAATCCCGTTTGGTGACTGCGCAAACAGTGGCTCTTTCCGGTGTCGACTCGAAGGAGGTTCGGCGTCACTTCTTCGACTTAACGGCGCATAGTAAAGGTGTTCTGACCAGTGTGCGGACGGGCCAGCTGAAGAAAGATCTCAGCTTGCTTTTTGAGCAGGAAAATTTGCCGGACTTCATCCGGTTTAATGCGGGTCGCGACTACCAGGAGCCCTCGATTCGCCCCATGAGTTCGGATTTGACAGCCAAGCGTCCTCAGATCCCTAACCGGCACTTCCAATCTTGGACGAACATGAGGCACTTCTACCGCATGTATCGGCAGAGTAGTGATGCCACCGTGGCAGAAACCGGTGGAGGCGGCTCCTTGCGATGGTCGGGCTCCAAGCCATGGACGGAGTGGGTTAGCTCGACGAATTTGGGCAAATCCACTGGTTGGGATGGATCAAACAATTACTGGCGTGTCCCGCTGCTGGCCAAGATCACCTTTATTTATAGCTTGGTCAGTCAACCAAGCACCACGGTTCGAGGGGAATACGACTGCTATCACGTTTACAGCCCAGTGTTCACTTTCTGGAATCCGTATAATGTTGAAATGCAGATCGGTGACAACGTCCTTCAGATGTTGACCTCGGCCTATAAGGTTTTGCCGAACTCAGGACAATTTTGGCTCGGTAACGAGCTGGTGCAAGATTCCGACGACCTCGGTGCCTTCGGCGCGTTCGGATACAGCCAAGGGGTCAACACCAAGTCGACGCTTCGCTCGAATGGTGGCCGCAGCATCACGTTTGCCCCGGGTGAGTTCAAAGTGTTCTCCCATGCTTCGGATATTTCTTCTGGCTCCGATTCTCAAAGCGCTGAATTGGTGCCAGGCTTTAATCCCAACGCGATCGGAGGGGAGAAGAAACATTACGGTTCATTCAGCTCGCGAGAAAATCCGGGCCTGAGCGTGGAGTTCTCTCACTCCTACTGGGGTGGTAATATCAACTGGGGCAACACGGGCGGTTCCCTCTGCATGCAGACTTGGTGGGACCGGAGTACCAACTCCGGCGGCATTCCACTCACTTACGCTAACGATTGGTTCCAAAAGGACCAGACCCACACTCCGATGACGCCTCCGGGCCTCTCCAATATTGCGCGTTGGCAATTCGCCGATTCGGAGCCCGTCCCCGTAGCTTTCTGCCAGCTGGTGCTCAAGGGGCTTTCCGAGTTCAACTATGAAAGCATCGACTGGGCCGAAGACTGGCGCTCCAGAAACTGGATTCACTCGCCTCCATTCTATTTCGGTAACGGGATGTATATTTCCGAAGACGACAAGATCGCGCATACCCAGCGCCTTGATAACCCTTACGTCATGTATTTCGGGCCGACATCAATGGCAGAGATGCCCAAGGTCGTTGCTCAGGTGGGCACTCGCTCCTTCGCGGGTTCAGGCTCCAACCCCTACGAGAAGGTGACCTCAATTGTGGCGCTCGAGCTGCCGACTTCGCCCGTCAGCAGTTTGGCCGGCTTCAGTAATATGCGCATCAATCCAGGCTGGATGAATCCCGAGGTGATGGGCTCACACTTGAGCACGAAAACCTACGTCGGCACGGGGACCACCAGTACCGGCGAGGAGTCCTTGCATGCTGCCGATACCAAGAGAGTCGCTTATCAGAGCGGCGTGACGGGGCCCGGCATCGGGAATTCCTTCATCCACCCCATGCTCCCGCGCACCGATATTTATCGCTATATTGACAATTCCAAGAGTGAGGACGTCCCTGATCGGAGTGGACAGAATTGGCAGAACACCAAGACGAACGATACAAAGGCTTACAACGATTACTGGGATCACGTGTTCCTTCTCAATGATGCTCTTTGGGATGATTACTTTGTCTCATCGTTAGCCGACCAAGTCCGACCGGGAGCCTCCGCAGGTCAGAGCCTGCAAGAGAATCTGAGCCGTTTCGTCGACGGAGAGGAGATCGCCAACAGCCGTTACAAATACTATGACGGGGGTCGGGACAGCAATGAGGTGGAAAGTGACTTGGCTGCGGAAGACGGCTACTTGAAAGCCGCCAAGCATATCGTGGTAGATGGAATGTTCAATGTGAACAGCACATCGGTGGCGGCCTGGTATTCCCTTTTCGCCGGAATCAGAGAGAGAAAGCTGGTTGTCCGAGGAGATGATGGTCGAGTTTCGCCCCTTGAAGTTCCCTCTGGCCAGCGGATCGCCATCTCTCGCTTCGAGACCGAGCTTTCTGCGGAGGAAATGACCGATCCCGAATATGGGGTGGGGATGTCGGACGGTTTCTCAGGGTGGTCCGGGGTGCGTTTTCTTAATGATGATCAACTCCAGCGTCTTGCTGAGGAATGCGTCAAGCAGGTTAAGCTGAGGGGGCCTTTCCTGAACTTCTCCGAGTTCGTCAATCGGCGTTTGTCCAACGATGACTTGGGCCTGATGGGAGCGCTTCAGAGCGCGATTGACTACGATGACGATGCGCCAGATGCGGAGTCAATCAACTACCCCTTCAAGAGTAATCCCGAGTTTCTTATCGAGCCGAATGACCTCGGTGACAATGAGTTCTCCACACCTGAAGCAGTGAAAGGTTCGCGCTTTGCGGGAATTCCAGGCTACGTGATTCAGTCTGACTTGCTTCGACCCATTGCGAATACGATGTCGGTCCGTGACGACACGTTTCGGATTCGTGGCTATGGCGAATCCTTGAGCCGGAACGGTCAAGTCGAAGCGCAGGCATGGTGTGAGGCGATCGTTCAGCGTCTGCCCGAGTATCTCGATAGCGAGAACGACCCGGAGGTTCCTTTCCGTGAAGTCGACGAGAGTGGCACGTTCACCGAGAGCGGGGAGCTGACCGAGGTCAATCGCCAGTTCGGCCGACGCTTTAAGATTGTCTCGTTCCGCTGGTTGAGTGAAAATGAGGTCTGAGACTTAGACATTGACGATTTATGAAAAACCGTATCATTTTTGCCATTTGGCTTGCCCTCTTTGGAGTGGCTTTGGGACAAGACGAGGAAGGAAGCGGTGAGGTCAGAGGTCGCAAGGCTTGGTTTCTCACCGTTGGAATTCCCGAAGGTCTGGAGAATCCTGTCAATGTCTTGGCAGGAGGTAAGCTGCAGCAGGTTGTTCTTTCCAAGCGGTCGATGAGCGCCCCGGTGAAGATTCCGGCAGATGGAGTGATCCAGATGGTGAAGAGCGTTGAGAACCCGGACAAGCCGGGTGAAGTGACCTACATTCCCTTTGCTCAAGCAAAAATCAGTGAATCAGTGAAGGAAGCGATGCTGATCTTCGCTCCAACGGGAAAGAAGGTCGGCGAGGGAATGGTCTTTAATTGCAAGGTCTTTGACCTCAACGATTTCCGGGGTGGAGATTTCCTTTATATGAATCTTAGCCCCAAGAAAGTGGCGGTGACCTTGGGTGATGAGAAGCTCAACTTGTCGCCTGGGGAAATCGAAGTCTTCGAGGCTCGCAACCTGCAGAAGTCCAAAAACGTTCCGACCAGCTACCACTTCTACATGGAAGAAAAAGAGCGGTGGCAAATTCTAAGCGCCTCAACGGTGGTGCTTCGTCCGACCCGACGCGAAATCTGTATCTTCAGCTGGGACACACGCTTCAATCGAATCAATTATCACGGGGTCACGTTCCCTGTCGCTGTTGAGTCCTAGCGATTGTTATTCGCAATTGAACAGTCGATTTTAAAAACGGCCAGAAGAGGTAGAGAGACCTACCTTTCTGGCTTTTTTTTGGGGTGGGGGATCCTGAGCTCGATAGGCAGTCGGTCTCATCAAGCCTTCTCCGATCTGTCCGATCGAAGACGATTCCAATTGATCTTCGCCTCCCGAACCACCTGCTTATTCGGCGCTGGATTGGGCAAAAAATCGTTCGAATGAAGGGCGATTAGGTGAATGGAAAATGAACTTGAGTCGGATGAAGCTGATCTCGAGCTGGCCATCTTCTCGTAAAGCCTAGCGCGAGTCGGTCGCTTCGTAGCTCGTCGTCTCAATCCAGAAATTAAAAGTGGCTGCGTCGCAAAAACTAAAAAGCGACTCGCTAAGCTTTGATTCAGAATGTTTCGTAAACAGGTTTTAAAATGAACATAAATCATAAGGTTTGCCAAAAGTGCCGAGAACTTTAACGTTTTTTTCTTTGGCCTGTTGACTGCTTTGGTAGGGTTGAGGGTGGTCCTCATGGGATTCAACCTGAAACACTTATCGATATGTTTGTCAGAAGTCATAAAAAAGCAAGTTGCCTGATACTTGCCAATCTAACAGGAGTTGTCGCTGCCGATGTGGTGGTGTCACCGACCGAGCCTACTGGCTCTCAAGTGATCGCCACTTCCACCGCTTTTGGCGTTACTGGTTCACGAATTTTCGACATTGATGCGAATGCCAATCACGCGAGAGGGAACCGGTTCCTCGTTCCCGATGGAGGCGGAGATACCTTCCGAATCGACTCCGTGACAATCGAGTCGGCAGGTGCGCAAACTTTCGATGGCGATCAAATAACGCTTCATATCTACCAAGGCACGTCCGACCAATGGAACGCTGGGTCGGGACGGGTGGCGGGAGAGGATCTCTACATCGGTACGGAGGTGACGCCGCTAACGTCCGAGACTTTCACCCTGAACGAAGAGATTGCCGTTGGTTCTCATGTGACCTTCGAACTGACGACTCCCCTCGTCGTTGACGAGGATGATGCCTATGGTTTCTTCTTTACCTACGAGCAAGGTAGTAGCTCTCTGACCAGTTTCTTTTATCGTGAGAGCGGGTCGCCTCTCGATCCTAACGACGGGCGAACGTCTATTACGGCGTCGAATCATGGTACGGCAACTGCGCGCCAGATGAATTACTGGATTCAAGGAGAGGCCATTGACCCGGGTATTACTGACTCCACTTTGGTTTTCTCGAATGATTTGATCAGCACCGGGGATTCGATTGATCTGACGATCACCTTCGATACGACCGTCGACACCGCAACCTTGACGACCCCTGACGGGACAACGGACTTGTTGGCTCTTGATGCGAGTGATGAAGTTCCCGGGGATGGCATGGTGGTGGTGACGGAGAGCCCCGCTTCGACTTTCACCTACGAGATTGACGTCACCAAGACAGGGCAGACCCCGGAAAACCTCGCTGCTGAGGTCATTGTCGTGGACCCATCTGCGGAGGCGGATAATTCATTCAGTACCGCGATCAAGGCCTCTTCTCCCCAGTTCTACTACCGCTTCGAAGAGCCTGCAGATACTGGCTATATCATTGACCACTCTGGCAACAGCAATCACACGGACGACATTGTCGGTCCTCTCGTCCAAGGTGAAAGCTCTGGAGGAGTTGGTGGATCGGTGCGTTTCGACGGTGATGCAGGGATTCTTGTTCCGGCCACCTACAATATGCGCAATGCCTACACCTTTGCTGCGGTCATGAAGGTGTCTGAATTCCCCGGAACCGAAGTGGATACGCTGCTCAGTAATGCGGATGGAGGAAGCGGAGTCGTTGGGCGTTCTCTTCTTGCAGTACGTCCAGCCGGTTTGGTGACGTCGATGTCCGGAGGAGAGATTGTCGTTGCTGATACCTCGGCATTGTTCGATGACACGTCTTGTCTTGTGCACATGGTCTTGGATCCTGATCCAGACGGCATTGCTGAGACCACTGCGCGGGAAGTGCGGATCTATCTTAATGGCCATCTCTACGCGACCACCACGGTAGGAAATGTCGCAGCGAATGCGGGTAATTGGATTCTCGGAGCAGACAAGGTGCTTGGTTCGCAATTCTTCGATGGTTGGTTGGACGAGGCTGCGATCTTCACCTCGATGCTCAGCGAGGCAGAAATCGAAGCGCAGGCGGCAGCCTTTATTGACGAGGCTGAGGATACCTTCCTTGGTTTCTACGCCGATTCGACACAAGTGAGCGTCGGTGGATCTGGCACCCTCTTCGTCCAAGTCGGCGATGCGGCGACTGGGGCGACGCTCAATGGCAACCCGATCGATATTTCGGCTGGGGCAGGTGATTATGAAATCCCCATCATGCCGACCGGACCGACAACCTACAACCTCGAGGTGACTGGACCGGGTGGACCGTACGTCTATTCGATTGATGTTGTCGTGGTGACTCCGCCGGTGATCATATCGTTCACGGTCACTCCCGATGAAGAGGTGGCCAACGCTCCAATGATTACGATTGTCTTC
This sequence comes from Verrucomicrobiota bacterium JB023, assembly GCA_030673895.1. Taxonomy (GTDB): domain Bacteria; phylum Verrucomicrobiota; class Verrucomicrobiia; order Verrucomicrobiales; family Akkermansiaceae; genus Roseibacillus. The sequence goes on along the minus strand of JAUTCR010000058.1, from coordinate 30,422 downwards.
TCCGGGCTGCCAGAGACGACATACAGTATTCTTAGTTCGCCCGATCTGTCGAATTTTCCTTTCACACTCGGTACTGCAACGACTGACTTGGAAGGTGTAGCAACCTTCACCACTACCGGATTCGGCGCCTCCGAATTCTATCAGGTTTCAGAGTGAACTGATTGGCTGCTTTCATGGAAGTTCGATTGAACTGTTTGCCATAGCCAAAACCGAACTCAAGCCGTATCAGGCAACCTTTGGCTCCGGCCATTGGTTTCCTGGTGCGGCTTGTTGTTTTCCGACCAATGGGTCAAGAGAGGCTCGGTGCGTAGCCAAGCAACAGGGCTCTGCGAACTGATGTGTCGTTCGCGTCCTTGTTCAGATGGAATCCGCTGATACGATGAGACCGCCCATCATCTGAGACGTGGCCCCTTGAGTGCTTGTTGTCTGGCTTTTGAGATTTGGCGCGGCCCCAGGCGTATCTTCACGCGGCCCTTCATCAGGTTGTCAGGCATTCCTTCATCGGCATGGCGCAGGCTCAGGTTATGGCCCAGTTCATGGGCAATGGTGGCCGAGAGGGCTCCCGCTGCCGGGAAATTATCGGGAAGCAATCTCCCCTCAGCGTCGCCTGGGATTAAGTGCGGTCGAGGAAGGGGAAAGCCATTCTGATTTGGCTTCTTGTCTGAATAGGTTCCGACGATCGCAAAGGTGCCTGGCAGGTTGGCTGTTCCTTGCAAGGTCTGCCCCACGTAGGGGAAGAGATAGAGGTGATAAAACCTGGCTCGTCCCGGATGGAGGACGCCGCCGGCATCCATACTTTCATTCTGCGCTGGATCGGCCAGCTTGGGGAAGACCTTCGCCATGTAGTTGAAGGTCGAACCACGCTTTCGGTCGACTGCTCTCTGGGCAAGCGTCATGATTTCCTCGGGAGAGCGATTGCCTCCTCCGGCTTGTTCGTGAATGATGCCTCCCCCACCTTGTTCTGGATCCGTTTCCCAGTATATCCTGGCCGGTGCCCAGAGGTCGTTGACTTGGGAGATGATGGCCTCGGCTTCCTTCTTCGAGAGCGTCATCTTCATTAGGGTCGCCGAGGGGCTGCCGTCCGCGTTTTCCGCCTCTCTGACCATGTCCAAGCCGGTGACGAGATGGACTCGTAAAGGGAGAACGAGCGTTTCACCGGCTGGTTGCGTCTCGTTCCCATTGGTGCCGGGGCGACTGCTCTGCCAGTAAGCGACTCCTAAAGCAGCGGCGGCTACGATGACTGCGATGCTAAGACTACTCTTCATGAGGTGTCGCTCGCTTTGCATCTGTTGTCGGAAGGAGAATCATGAGCTGCCTCATCTCTTGTTAGTATCCGACGGCATGGCCGTCCTTTCGGCTTTCGCTGGCACCGAGATAGACTCCGTTCTCCGCATCCCACTGAATCGCTTGATAGCCTCCGTATGAACCAGTTCGAGTGCGGAGATCATGCCCTCGTCTTTCCAATCCTCTGAGCGCCTCAAAGGGAAAGCCGGACTCCAGGGAGACAAATCCTCCGTCGACCATTTGCTTCCTGTTGTAGTCGGTTGAGCCATGGTGCTGCCACCGAGCCGCATCTCCCGCCTCCTGAAGGTTGAGGTCGAAGTCGATGAGATTGGTCAATATTTGCACGTGCCCTTGGGGCTGCATCGCGCCGCCCATCAGCCCGAAGCTTAACCAGGGTTCTCCGTCTTTCATGACGAAAGCCGGGATGATGGTGTGGAAAGGGCGCTTGTTAGGTTCGTAGGCATTGGCGTGGTCGCGTGGCTCAAGAACGAACATCTCACCCCGGTTCTGGAAACCGAAGCCCAAGCCCGGCACCATCACTCCACTGCCCATCCCTCGGTAATTGCTCTGAATCAGCGAGACCATATTGCCCTCTGAATCCGCAGTTGTTAGATAGATGGTGTCTCCATCTTGCAAGGCGGGATGGCCGGCGACCACCCGGCGTGCCGCACGTTCGGGGTCTATCAGGCTTCGGCGTTGGGCGGCGTATTCCTCTGAGAGAAGTCCCTCGAGGGGGATGTCGCTGAAGTCTGGATCGCCATAGAATTTCGCCCGATCCTCGAAGGCAAGCTTCTTGGCCTCAATCATCACATGAAGAGCCTCCGGCGAGTTCCGACCCATGGCCCGGAGGTCGAAACCTTCCAGAATGGTAAGCATCTGTAGGGCTGCAATTCCTTGCCCATTCGGAGGTAATTCGTAGACGTCGTAGCCTCGGTAGTTGATGGAGACAGGTTTGATCCAGGTCGAGGAGTGGGCGGCCAAGTCGGCCTTCCGGAGGTAGCCGCCATGCTGTTTCATAAAGGCATCGATTTCGTCCGCGATGGAGCCTTGATAGAACTCCTCCCGTCCTCCTTCCGCGATTCGGCGATAGGTCTCTGCAAGGTCAGGGTTCCTGAATAGTTGACCCTTCTGCGGAGGTTTGCCACCCGGCACCCAGGTCTCGTAGGCAGAGCCTGGTAGGTCTTGGTAACGCGTCGCATACTGCCAGTAATGAGCGATAAGCTCAGTGAGGGGGAAGCCATTCTCCGCATAGTGGATGGCTGGGGCGAGCAACTCGGGCATGGGCTTTGTGCCGAATTGATCGTGCAGTTGAAACCATCCGTCGACGGCTCCGGGAACAGAAATAGGAAGCACACCAAGAGACGGGATGCTTTCCTTACCAAGACGGGCTAGTTCTTCTCGCAGGTTCTCGTAACTTAATCCTTGGGGCGAACGACCCGATGCATTCAGCCCATGGAGCTGTTTGTCACCGGCGTCCCAGACGATGGCGAAAAGGTCGCCTCCGATACCGCAACCGGTCGGTTCCATGAGTCCGAGGGCGGCATTGGTGGCGATGGCTGCATCGACTGCATTGCCTCCGGATTGAAGGATCTCCAGGCCGACCTGAGCGGCAAGAGGGTGGCTGGTGGCGACCATGCCGTTTTGCGCGATGACCTCGGCACGAGTTGCAAAAGAGTGGCTGGCCACTCGGTCAATTTGCGCAAAGAGGGTCGACTGAAGGAAAACCGAGACGAGAAGGCTCAGGGAGAAGAAGGTTCCCGGGGCCCCGGAGGTGGGGCGGGGCTTGGAGCGTGAGGTGAAGCGAAGAAGCATTTGGACAGAAAAGCGATGGTGAAAACGAGGTGATACAGTCTATGAGTGGCCTATATTATCAAATCTGTCGATTGATAAAGCCAGCAGGCAGGAAACCGTGCCTGAGCCTGGAGCCACGAGTTTGTCTCTCATTGCCACGGTGGGGCGTGGGTCTGCGATGGAGACGTCAACATTCAGCTTCACCCAAACTGAGGTCGTGCCAATGGCCAATGCCAAACAAATCGGGGCACCTTCAGCTGCCGAAGGTACCCCGATGCGGTAGTCTAGGATGAATCAGGACTCAGCGTCGTCTGCGGTCACCGTCGATGTTTTCGTCACCTTCTTCATCAGAGGCCGGTTGGTAGGCCGTTGTGAAGACGTGATTTGCAACGTTGCGGCCTAGCTCGATACCTTCATAGGAGTCGTAGCTCCAATGGATGCCGAGGTAGATCCGGCTGTCACCATTCTCGATCTCCGCCTGGGAGAGGCTATCGAAGCTGCGCGGTTTAAGCTCACGCACTTCACCGGTATTGTCGAGAGTGACACCATTGTATTCGTCGGAGACAAAGGTGAAGGCAATGTCATCACGACCATAGTAGTTTCTCAAGGTCTCGAAGACCGCTCCACCGAAGGCCGCATGCCCCGAAGGATAGGAGGGGAATGGGGGCGTGAAATTAGGGCCGAGTAGGTTGGATGCGGGGGCTCCGAGAGGAGTCCAGCTGACATCTTGAACGGTGTCGGGGTTCCCGTCATCATAGATGCCGGTCCCGGCTTCCCGAATGAGGGTGATTGGCCGACCCCGGTCGTGGTAGTATTTGGAATCCCACGTCGCGATGGCGGTATCGGCCATTGCGACATTCGCGAGGGCCAAAAGCCGACTGAGCGCAAGCCCTTCCGTTCCCATCTCTTCCGCAACGGTTAGGATCAACTGATTGTAGAGTCTGGGCGGGGCGCAAAGGCTTGGTGTGCCGTCGTAGGCCCAATAGACTCCGATGAATTCCTCTTCCTCAGTGCGCTCGGTCGGGGTGACGACTCCATCACCGCCCAGCCGCTTGGCTTCGACATAGGCAAGTGTGTGGGAGAGGCTGTCCAGCTCCGGCGGCGCCGGTGAGCGAAACTGCTCCGCAGATTTAAGGGTGAAGGGAGTCACCGTACTCCAGAGGGCTCCGAGAGCGATGGGCCCTTCGGAGATGGGGGCCTGGCGCCACCGACCCGGCTCATTACTAGTAAAGTAGTCAATACCGATAATGGGCTCCTCGTGGTCTGAATGGTCGTCAGCCCGCACGGTGAGAACCGCTTGCGCGGCTGCTCGACCCAGAGCGATTCCATTATCCTCCGCTAGTCCATCAGGAATGCCATCCAGCGTCGCGGTCAGCGACTCGCCGAATGCGGAAGCCTGTGAGGGGAATAGCGAAGCCAGTGTATCATGCGCAGCTTGAGCTATCGCCGCATCGGCAGAGACTTCTCCCTCTGCAGGGGCAAGCTGCAGATAGGAAAGGTAAGGCTGGCCGACTGCAGAATTATGAGCCTCGAACATGGCGATGTGGACAATCGCCATGGCTCGACTAGCCCGACAGGGTCCAAGCTGTTCGCCATAGACCCGATCTTCACCGTCGTTGACCGGGGTGTGGTCGAGCCCGCTGGCATCGACCGCAATTGTGTTCCATTCCCGAATGGAAGGTGAGCTTCCAAAATCGGATTCTTCCGTTCCATCGGGACGATCACGTTCCTGCCGGTTGCGGTCCTCATCAAGCCTCGGGGCCCGTGGGTTAGGCCTCACATTGGGGCCCACATAATCGCGTGGACTCTCTGGACGCTGAGCCCAAGTGGGTTCGGCGACAGCCAAGGCGAGGAGGGGGAGGGGAGCGAGTTTAAGTTTCATTGGGTTGGTTTCCCACGACAGCTTTGGCCGAGATGCTGTCGTGGGGAGGTTTAGGTTGGTTCTAGTTCGGCCCGTCATGGGGATTTCCCACGATGCCGCAGTGTGACCACGGCTTTGTTAGGGTCTGATTTCGATACAGGCCCGATACTGTTAGGCTCGTGTAAAATTGAGGAAGCTTCGAGAGATGCGAATATCACGAATGAGGAATACTCCTCACGTGGGTCCAACTCCGTAAGCGCCGCAGAGACACCTTATGAAACCTGGGAGAATCAGGCTTCGCCTCACCGACTTCAAGCAAGGAGCCGTTTTGTTAGGCTCCCTACTTGTGTAAAGAGAGTGTTAAGTTGAAGCAGATATTTCCATCTGAGACGCTGTCTATTCTTGGGAAAGTTGCTGTCTTGCAGCACCGCAGGTTGGGTGTTTTTCAGCGTCGTCCAGCATGATGAGGAGTGTCGAAAGACTCCTTGCGTAAACTAGGGGAAGAAGAGGACCCAGAGCTTCATTGCGACTCGACAGGCCCAAGACGAAAGAAGTGGGGGCCGCTGTCCGTGCTCGAGGCGCGCTCGATAAGAAACGAGGGAGGCTGTGAGTCTTGGAACTGGATGTCGTCAATGGGCTGCCATTGCCGCAGGTCGAAGGAGTGCCAAATCTGGTCGTTCTCATCCAGGTCCGGGTGGCTGATTGCCAAATGGGTTTCGCCCACTTCAATCTGTAAGGGTAGGGGTAACGAAGGCGTGCCGTAGGTCGACGCCGCCCAGGCATTGTAGTCAGCAAACAGATGATCCCAAGCGCCTTGAGCGCTGAGGGGCACGTATTTCAAATCGTATTCCCAAGCTTCAAGATAGCGCATTCCCAGGGCCTTGGCCTGAGAGAAAGCATTTTCAATCTTGTCGTCGGCGAAGCGCCCCGTTTGAGACGAGTTGGCAATGAATTGCCCGTAGATATCGCCGGGGAATTCGGCCAGCGCCTCCAGTAGTTCGGGTTGGTAACTCGTCTTGCCCGAAAGCCACCACACCGCCGCGCCGACCCGTTCTTCAAGTTCCTCATCATTCCAGAGCGCGTCCACAATGCTCATCGGCACGTCAATTCCTCCATTGATATCGTGGACTTCGAAGGCGAGAGCCTTGTTTTCGAAGGCGAGAGCGAAATTGCGGGCGTTCGCGATGCTGGCTGCAACCCATTGTTCGTCGGTGTAGCCGGCTTGGGTGAATCCGATCATATCCACTCCCTGCAAGTGTCCTTCGATGCCGTTACTGGTCATCTGGGGCACATAGACAAGCTTGAGTGACGGATCTTGGCCATATTTTGCAGCGAGGGAAATGGCCAAACTCTGTAATCGGGTCTGAACGACGGAGTCCCAGATCAGGGGGAGGCGATAGCCCGGGACGCCGCGGAATGAATAGGGAAAAGAGCCAGCGTGGAGCTCGTCCAGCACCCAATCAGGTGTTCCCAGACCGCCGGCAATGATGCCCAAAGACCAGCTCTGTCCTTCTTCGTGGACTCGGGCCACCTGTTGGTCAATGGCCTCAAAAGCGAAGACGCCCGGAGTCGGCTCGATATCGCTCCAACTCGCTCGCACAAGGACCCCTTTGAGATGGGGATTGGCATAAATGGCGGTTCCACTGGCTCCGGAACTGGCAAATGCGCCGATTGGTTTCTCGACTGCGTCGGTATCAGTTAGAGCAACCAAGCTGGCGACGACAATGATGTGCCGAGCGAAGTTTATCAGGTTGTGGGTGCGTTGTTTCATTGATTCCCTAAACACCGAAGTTGCGGGATGGTTACACTAGATTGCTAGCAATCCAATGCCCCAAACGCTTTTTATCTCCCGCGGGACTCGATGCCCGCCCCGATTGGCGAAGTTCTAACAAAAGAGAGTAGGGCGCAGATCTTTCCACAGTATGACAAGCCGCTCGGACTGTGACGGTTAGAGGGGCATGTCCGTAAACAGAGGGTAGAACATTCGATTTTTCGGGAATAAAGGCGACGTTAGATTCCTCGCAATCACCGTTATGAAATCTCTTCCTCTCTTCGTTTTCGCGGCCTCACTGGCCACCGTGACGTTATGCTCGGCTGAACCGAGCAGCTCGAATCTCTCATATGATAAGGAGCTCAGCGAATTTGCCTATCCCTTCGAGGTCGAGACCTTCGAATTCGAGTCACAGAGGCAGCGGCTGGAAATGCGCTACATGGACATTGGCGAGGAATCGTCGGACCGGGTTGTCGTTCTCTTACACGGGAAGAATTTCTCCGGCTACTATTGGGAGAGGGTTGCCAATGACCTGCAAGAGCAAGGTTTTCGGGTGATTATCCCGGACCAGATTGGCTTCGGAAAGTCGTCCAAGCCCGAAGCCTATCAATACAGCTTCAGGCAGTTGGCTCTGAACACCAAGCTCTTGTTAGAGAGCCTTGATGTAGAGAAAACCTGCCTGGTTGGTCACTCCATGGGGGGCATGATCGCAACGACCTTCGCCGCCGATTTTCCCGGGATGTTAGACAAGCTGATTCTCGTCAATCCCATCGGACTTGAGTCCTATGCGAAGTATGTGGACTTTAAGGATACGAATTTCTTCTATGAGAACGAATTGAACAAAACCGTGGAGAAGGCGCGGGACTATCAAAAGAAAAACTACTACGACGGGAATTGGTCGGATGCCTACGAAGAATTGCTCAAGCCGCTCAAAGGTCAGCTGGCGGGGGATGATTGGGAGATTGTCGCGTGGAATAACGCTCTCACGTATGGTCCGATTTTTTCCGAAAGCGTCGTCGAGAGGTTTCCTCTCATCAAGACCCCAACTTATCTCATCATCGGCACGCGCGATACCACCGGTCCAGGCCGCGATTGGAAGAAGGAGGGAGTGACGAGAAAGCTGGGAGACTATTCCCAGCTGGGCAAGCAGGCACAGTCGCTCATCGAGGGCTCCCAGTTATTCGAATTGGAGGGGCTCGGGCACATGCCTCAGTATGAGGACTATGCGGCCTTCAAAGAGGTCTTCGACAAGGCGCTCGAAGATTGAAGAAAGACCAATCAGCTCTGTCGATTTCGCAGCAAGACCCGCTCAAAATCTGAGCGGGTCTTGCCTGATACGAAGGTGAGCTTGTCCTCGGGCGGGTTATCCTCCCGCTCCCTCCCAGGGCGCTCTGCCTCTACGAAACACGGATGACCGAATGGGAATCAAGTCAGTCTGCGGTGAGGCGATAGAACCCCTTGCCCTCTGCCGGCAGGTTCGCGGCTGGCAAGGTGTGGCTCGCGGTTGTTCCGGAGGCGGTGACAGTCATCACGGGAGCAGAGGAAAAGCTGTCGAGGTTCGCGCTCTCAACAAGGTGATAGGTCTTGCCGGGTTCGCTGGACCACGTGATCGTCAGATCTCCGCTTTCGGGGTCTCTGACAATGCTGAGGACCTTGATGGTCTCAGGAGTGACTTCTCCTTCACAATAGCGAAACTGGAAGTTCGAGATCGTGTAACTGCCGGCATCCTCGGTCAGGGGATTGCCGTCGGTGTCGAAAGGATCGTTGTCGAAGAGGACGAAACCGAATCCGTTGATTTCAGTAAAGCTCCCACTCGGAGGAACGTCGTTGTTGGCGATGAGGGTCGGATCGGATTCGTCGACGATGGTGCTCAAGGAGGAGGTCTCTGAAGAGATCGCGCCTAGATAAGTCCAGGCGGTTTCAAGCTGTAGCTCGGTCTCCGAGATACGAGTGATCTTGGCAGAAAAGTGGCTGAGGTCCGTGTCGTACTGCAGACCGTCGCCCGCCGGGCTACCGGCATTGGCGAGCGTTCCACTTGCGTTCGTTAGAAACGAGTAATCGCCGGGAATGAAAGGCCCTGGAGGATCGAGCTCGTCTTCAGTGCTGATTCGGTTGTCGATTCGCATTCGCATACCCGTTCCACCCGGAGGGCCCAAGTCGATCATGCCCACCACAAACTCGTAATTACTGGAGGTATCGTAGAAGGAGAACCGAAAGTCGGTGTCGTTGGCAGCATTGACGATGTCAAGAAGCTGAACGTCAAAGTTCACTTCAACTGATTGGCCGACGCGGGACAGAGCGAGAGGAGGGAATTCCCTTAGCACGGCTGGACGAGACTCTTCCTCAGTGATGTCGGTAATGGTTGCGGTGAAGCCGGTGTCGGATAGCTCGGCAAGGCTCGATTTGCCAGAGGGATCGTAGAGGAACCAATCCTCGCTGAAGGACTGGATCATCGAGTGGTCGATGGACAAATTGGCAATGCGGTAGGAGCCACTGTCGAGAGTTGTGGGATCGTCATCAGCATCGAAGGGGTCGTTGTTGAAAATTCTAAAGCCGATTCCGTTCATTTGAGTGAAGCTGCCGCCCGGAGGGACGTCATTGGCCTCGATTGTTGCTGCTGAACTCTCGTCGATGATGGCATCCGTGATCGTGCGAGTGCTCGATATTTCCACCGTGTGGGATATCCAGGTGGCCTTGAATTCCAGAACCGTCGAGCTAACTCGTGTGAGGGTCAGTTCCATCGTGTTGAAATCCTCGGGATACTGCAGACCGAAGTTGTTGGGATTCCCTCCACTGGGATTCAGGGTACCTCCTCCATTGCCAAGATGCGCATAGTCTCCAGTGATGAAGGAGCCGGGAGGTGATTCCTCGTCCTCCGTGCTGATCCGATTATCGATGCGCATGCGCATGGCGGTGCCGTTGGGTGCTCCCATGTCGATTCCCAAGAAAAATTCATAATTACTATCCGTGTCGTAGAAGATGATTCGAAAGCCGGAGTCGAGTTGCTTGAGTTGATCCTCTAAGAGATCGATCTCGAAGCGGGCCCTTAGTGAGGCACCCACTTGAGTCATATCGACGGGTTCGAATTCTTGAACGACTGCCGGTTGGGCAAGCGCGTCGGAAACGCCCGAGATGGTGGCTTGAAAGCCGGAGCTGGATTGTTCGGTCAGACTGGAGTTCCCCTCAGGATCGTAGAGGGTCCAGTTTGGCTTGAGGGTGACTTCTTTGCCAAGTGCGGGAAGCCAGGAGGCTAGGAGCAATGACCAGCGGACGGCTCGTCCTATCTTTTGCTGCGTTGATGCAGATCGGAATTCTCGTTTCATGGGATTGGGTTTGATGGTTGATCGACCGGTTAGTGATCGTGCCGCATGGGTGTGGGTGTTGCTTTCTCTCTGCTGGTCTCAGTTCGAAAACGAAACCCTCGAAGAGAATAGGGTATTCAACGGGTGAAGAAGGAGATACGTCGAGTATTTTGATGATAGGTCGTTAGTTAACTAGTTGAGCAGAGCAAGGTGCGGTTAAATGGCTCAGTTTTTCCCATTTTCTTGATGAATGATGAAAGCTGGGGCGGGGTGGGACTGGTAATTATGAGCTTTTACTTTTCTCGCTGCGTTTGGGTCGGCCTTGCGGAGCTCGCTTGAGGAGGCATTGGCCAGTAGCAGGAGAGGGATGAGGGGAGGCGAAAGCAGTCGTTCGATTCAGCTATTCGCGCAATCTGGGAGCCCTCCACTTTTGAGCTTCGCTCTGACCTTTGGCAAAAATCGTCGCCAGGAGGATCGACGGATTGAGCAAGGACGACGCGTCCCCTTTTCGGTCTGTTAGAAAGGTCTTGCTGAGAGCGGGTTGGGAGCCTCGAGTTCGGCAAAATTCGTTGTTTGGTGATAGAAAGAAAACAGTCGGAATTGACAATAATAAGATAGATAAAACGTTTTTGAATTTTGTGCGAATGGTGGTTTCTTGACCCTGCATGACGAGACGACAGATGATCCAGACGGGTGCGGCTTTCGGGTTTGGCGCAGCCCTGAGCACGCCAGCAATGGCCTCCAAATTGAAGGTCAGAAAGACCAATGGCGAGGTGATGGAAACGAAGGGACCTCTTGATGAGGATGCCGAGCTTCCTACCAACGAGATGTCCGATGGGAAGCGTTACCGGCCCGAATATCGGATGGGGCTCGGAGGCTTGGCTGCGGGGAATGGTTTCAATACGATTTCGACCGATGAGACGATCCTTGGGATGTTGGATGCGGCATGGGAATCGGGAGTTCGCTACTTCGATACTTCGCCCTTCTATGGGTTGAGCCTGAGCGAGCGCCGCTTCGGTGACCTCTTGCGGAACAAGAAGCGAGAGGACTATGTCTTGTCCACAAAGGTGGGGCGTCTTCTCACCCCATCCGCCGAGCCGCTTCCGAAGAAGTGGCATTGGGCGAATCATTCACCTTTCCACTATCACTATGATTATACGGCGGAAGGAACCCGTCGTTCTATCGAAGATAGTTTGCACCGCATGGGGATGGCTTCTCTCGATATTGTCTTCATTCACGATCTTTCTCCGCAAAACAGTGATATGGGAAAGGACTGGACCAAATACTATGATGAAGCCGTTAAGGGAGCGATGCCCGAGCTGACCAAGATGCGGGAGGAAGGCATCATCAAGGCCTGGGGCTTCGGTGTGAATACGGCGCATGCCGTACACAAGGCGCTGGATGTTGCTGACTTCGATATCTGCCTGCTGGCTCTGCAATACTCCCTACTCGATCATCAGGATGCGCTGGAGCGGACCTTCCCGGCGCTGGATGAGCGGGACATCTCGGTCGTCGTCGGGGCGCCATTGAATGGAGGCTTCCTCGCAGGCCGCAATCGCTTCAATTACTCGCCGGAAATTCCCCAGCCCATGAGCGACAAATTCTCCCAAATTAGCGGCATCGCGGAGAAGCATGGCATTGATATCAAGACGGCGGCGCTTCAGTTTGCCGAAGCGCCATCGACTGTTTCCGCGATCATCCCGGGGGCTCGGACCAAGGAACAAATCGAGGAGAATGTTGAATCGATGAAAGTCCAGATCCCCGAAGCCTTTTGGGCCGAGCTGAAGGCCAAAGAGCTGATTGCTCAGAATGCTCCAGTGCCCGGCTAGGGGCATCTTCTTGCTCAGGTTGTCCGTCTTCTCGCATGCGCGACGACTGGCGGGCAACCGAAACCGCCCAATGGGTTCGAGGTCCAAAACGTCCTCGGCCTGACCTGCAGCGGTGTCCAGAATCAGCACGAATCAGGAAGGTTTGAGTCGATTTTGAATAATAGGAAGCCGGGGTGTCAATTTTGGCAGATGAACTGCTTGGCGGGCGGTGATGCCTCGAACGCTCATCTCAAGGTCACGTCTCTTCCGCCTCCCTTCCTATCCGTCAATCATCCGGCAAGGATCGAGTCGCTGGCAAAGCATTGCCACCATTTGGCTTCTCTTCATGGGCGCGGCCCTCTGCGCTGGTCAATCCATTGACCTCAGCGTCACTGACCTCCGTCAATCCATCGACATGATGGGAGGAGATATCGAGCGAAACTCCAAAGCGATCCAGCACGCGGCGAATAAGGATGAAATCCTTGAATGGGGCTTTCGCGACATCGCTTTCAATGTCTGCCGGGTCCAGTACGACAAGAATCAAGAATTGGTCGAGGGAGAGAAGAACTGGGCGTTCTACAACAAGCAGGTGACGACCATGCAGGCGATCCGGGCCCTCAATCCTGACATTCTCTTTTTCGCGACCTTACGGTCTGACTACGATGGTTATGGTAACGACAACAACCTGCCCGACTGGTGCTGCAACTACGCTACCAAGACGGTTGATGCCGAAAAATATGGAGTCTTTCTGGCCGATTACGTCGAGTACATGGCGGAGCAAGAGGTGCCTATCTCCATGCTCTCGGTGGCCAAAGAGTGGACCACCTTTGTCACTGCTCCCGTAGCTCGCGATGTCATCCACAAGCTTAAGAGCGAATTGGATGCGCGTGAGGTGCCGGTGCCGCTGATCTCGGATCAAGGCTTCTGGAGCACTGCGCAAGGGAATAAATACATCGACCAAGTGCGCGACCTGGGAACCGAGGACCTTTACTGGTCCTTCTGCAATCACAACTACGGCACGGATGATGATACCCTCTGGGAGGGGATCAGCGAGAATGCGGCTTCCTTGGGCAAGCCACTCTATAACGATGAAAGCAGTCATGGAGGCGGCGGCCCGACATTTGGAGAAGAGCGGCCAATCGGGACGCCCATTGCGGCATATGTGGAGAAGTGCCACATGTATGCAGCGGGGGTGAAGGGGGAGATCTTCTTCGAGCTCTGGTCGCGGGGGATTAATCGGGAGACTCGCCCCATCTACTACACTTGGGGTGGCACGGGGAGAAAGTTGCGGGCTTATTACATCATGAAGCACTTCGCCAATGAGGTGAAGGATAGCTGTTATCTGCCTTCCTCGCTTCAAGGCCTTGAGGGAGTGCATGCGATGGCTTTTCGGAAGAATGATGAGGTGATCTTCTGGGCGATTAATGAAGGGGAAGTGGAGCACTCCTCCGTGCCCCTTGCTATCGACGCGGCGTTCACTAGCGCAACGGCCGAGGGATTGGTGTGGACGGAAGAGGGAGCAATTGAAGGAGTCGGGCAATCGATCACCATTGACGGATCAACCTTCGCAATGACAATTCCTGCGCGGAGTCTTTCCTGCTATCGCTTCAGCGTGACGGAAGCGGCCCCGCAGAGCTTGCCCTACAAGGAGAGCTTTGAAGACGGATTCGCAGGGTGGAGGCAATCCACTGATGATGACTACGATTGGTCTCGTAGCACCTTCGGGACGTCGACAGTCGGGACGGGCCCGAGCTCTGCATCAGACGGGAACTGGTATCTCTATGCCGAAGGTCATGAGGCGGGCGCGCCGGACCTAACAACGATGCTGGAGTGTCCTTTCGATCTCAGCAATGTCGCTGGAGCGCGATTTGGCTTCGACTATCATCTGTATGGCCCCGACATCGACTATCTGGCGTTGGACGTTCATGATGGCTCCGCTTGGACTGAAGGGGTCTGGACCCAGCAAGGAGCGCAGCACGAGAGTAGTGAGGCACCCTGGTCCCGGGCGGTGGTTGATCTGTCGGCCTACGCGGGCTTGCCTCGGGTGACCCTGAGATTCCGGAGTAAGAAGATGACTTGGCATGCGTCTGATGTCGCAATTGATAACCTGGTTCTCGAGGAACCTCCGCAGCGCTTGCCTTATGGCGAGGACTTCGAGGACGGGTTCGGGGCTTGGGTCCAGTCCGTTGATGATGACATCGACTGGTCGCGCCACAGCGGGGGCACCGAGACTGCCAATACCGGGCCCTCGGCGGCTTCCGGGGGCGATTGGTATCTCTATGTCGAGAACCACTCGCGGGGAACCTATTACAAGACAGCAGCGGTCGAGTGCGCCTTCGACTTCTCCGGCGTGCTTCAGCCGGTCATGACTTTCGACTATCACATGTACGGTCCCTATATCGATTTCTTGGCGGTGGACGTCTTCGATGGGGCGGCGTGGAGTTTGGATGTCTATCAATTGTCAAGGGCTCAGCACGCGTCCAGTGAAGAGGCCTGGTCCACGGCGACGGTTGACTTGTCTCCCTTCGCGGGGCTGGACGAGGTTCTCATCCGGTTTCGCTCCAAGCAGCTGCAGTGGCATGCGGCTGATGCCGCCATTGATTCAATCAACATCGAAGAGGCGGCCTCTCCTTATGAGCAATGGGCATCCTTGGCATTTGCTGCCGGAGAGGATGGGGTGGACACGGGGGCGCTGGGGAATGCCGATGGCGACCACTTCACCAACGAGGAGGAGTGGGCGCTCCTTCTGGATCCGACCCAACCGGATGAGCCCGTCCTCGTGTGTAAAGAAGATGGCGACGACTTCACCGTCCGTTACCAGCGCCGGGCGGGGAGCGGGGCCTCCGTGCATGCGGTATGGAGCCCTTCTCTCCACGGCGACGCCTGGCAGGGACCCGGTGCCGGCCTCACCGAGACCGTGCTTGAGACCGATGGGGACGTGGAATGGGTAGAGGCCAGAGTGGCGCTAGAAGAGGGCTGCAAGTTCATTCGCCTCGTGGTCGAATGATGGCTCCGGCTGGGGAGTGAGCGGGAGCGAGAGGCAAAATCGTCTTCTTCCACGCGATTTTGCTTTCGTTTGGCGTAAGCTAGCGTTTTTTGAAGGCTCATGGATGTCGTCCTGCTCGTTGTCTATCTCCTCATTGCTCTGCTGTTCTCATTTCTCTGCTCGGTCTTCGAGGCCGTGCTCCTCAGCATCAGGCGCCCTTATATTGAAACCCAGCGGGTTGAGCGCCCTAAGAATGCCGCGATCTGGACCGAGCATTTGAAGGATATCAATCGCCCTCTCTCTGCCATCCTCATTCTCAATACGGTCGCACATACCGTCGGTGCCGCGGGCGTGGGCGCTCAGGCCACCAAGGTCTTTGGCGAGGAGCCAGTCATGACCGCGATCATCTCCGCCATCCTGACTGTTCTGATTCTCGTCCTCTCGGAGATCATCCCCAAGACCCTCGGCGCGGTCTATTGGAAGCAGCTTGCAGGCATCGTGGGCACTCTGTTGAAGGGTCTGACTGTCACGATGGCGCCCATCATCTGGGTCACGGAGAAAATCACCAGTGGCATGTCCCACGGCGAGAAGAAGGGCGCCTACAGCCGGGCGGAATTCATCGCCATGGCCGACATTGGCCAGCAGGAGGGAGCGATTGAGGAAAATGAGGGGCAGATCGTGAAGAATCTCTTCGGCCTGCGCAATACGGCGGTCAGTCACGCGGCGACGCCAAGCACGGTCGTCTTCGCGGTGCCGGGCAGCTGCACCGTGGGGGAGTTCGTGGAGAAGCACTCCAACCGGCCCTTTTCCCGCATTCCCATCTACGGAAACACCATCGACGATCTCGAAGGCTTTGTGCTGCAGGTGGAGATCCTGCAAGCAAGTGGGCACGGCAAGGAGGATGTGCCGCTGCGCGAATTTTCCCGCAAGCTGCATACCGTGCCCAATGACCAGTCTCTGGCTGACCTCTTCGATACCATGATTGCGGAGCGAATCCATATCGCTGCCACCTTGGACGAATTCGGTGCTCTCTCCGGAATCATTACGCTGGAAGACGTCATTGAGACCCTTCTCGGCACCGAGATTGTGGACGAGGTCGATGACATTGAGGACATGCAGCAGATGGCCCGCGATCTCTGGAAGAAGAGGGCGAAGAAGATGGGTATCGCTCTGGAGCCTGAGGCGGAGCCCCCGGTCACCAAGCCAGATCCCTCGGCCTGAGGTCAGGCTATCGAAGCCAACAAGCTTGGGCCCGAGCGGCCAGCACGGGGGCGAAGCCCGTTCGCTTGCCCCGGCTCTCCTCATGGTGCAGAAGGCATCAGCCACACAGGGGTGGACAATTTCACTCCCAGAGAGGGGATCGTGCTAACATTGGCTGCCCTAAGGACGTATGGTGGGGCAATGAAGTGCTTTGCTGTTTTTCTCGCCGCTCTCTTTGCGACTATCTGCCCCGTCCTAGCCGACAAGCCGATCGAGCTTGGGGATGGAGCGCGGGGCTTGATCCGCGAGACTCTTGAAGAGGCCGAACCAAACGAAAAAGGCGTCCTGCTGAGGCGGGAATTGGAGCTCCCGGCCTTTCAGCGCGGAGCTTACTTTGCGGGTGGACTGGGCTCCAACTTCAAGTGGCCCCGGCTCGCCAATCAGATGACTCCCTGGTTTGTGTTCGACAATGACATGTCGACCCTGTTCGCGGGGCCTTTTGCCAAGAATCCTTGTAGCACCATTGGCAAGGGAGCGCAGCCAGAGGGCATGTTCGCTCTCTACCAATTGGAGACAGGTGACTACTTGACTCTCCTCAGCCTGAGCAAGGGCTCCACCATGAGCTGGCTGGAAACCTCTCCGGATGGGCGGCTTGATCTCGTGCTCGGCAATTTTGGGAACGGAGCAGAGAGCGGCGAAGTCCCCCTGCTAGCTTGGGCCAAGGATGCCAATCTCTATCGCTCCCTCCAGCAGGCATGGCAACTCGTCATCGAGGAGCTTGAGGGAGCTACGGATTGGCGGATGAATAAGACTTATCCTGAAGCCTTCGAATACTTGGGCTGGTGCTCTTGGGAGCACTTCCGAAAAAATATCTCGAGCGACAAGTTGGTCGAAGCCGCGCGGACAATTGAGAAAAGCGGATTGCCCATTCGCTGGTTTCTTGTCGATGACGGCTTCCAGATTCAGCAAGGGCTCGCTCTCAAAAGCTTCGAACCGAACCCAAGGACCTTCCCCGAGGGATGGGACCCGCTCTTGTCGATGCGCAAGGATGATAAGATCAAATGGTTCGGTCTCTGGCACTCATACATGGGTCTCTGGAATGGCATTCACCGGAAGAACAACCTCGGGGAGCTAAATGAAGACTTCATCCCCTTTGGGAAACATCTGGGGCCTGGTCGCTCGGCGGCAGGCGCACAGCGCTTCTACGATGCCTTCATCGGCTCCGTTGCCGAGGATGGTTTCGATTTCGTCAAGATCGACAATCAGTCTCTCTACAATAACAAGCAGAAGGACGTGGCGAGTAGCGTGCAGGTCAATACCTGGATGACCAAGGCCTTGGAAGAGTCGGTCAAGAAGCAGATGCCCCAGGGCATGATCAATTGCATGAGCCAAGGGACGCCCCAGGTGCTGGGCACCAGCCATTCCGCGGTCTCCCGGGTCAGTATCGATTACAAGCTGAATGACCTTGCCAAGGCGAAGGCGCACATCGAGCAGTCCTACGTCTGCACCCTGCTCCAAGGGCAGACCGTCTGGCCCGACCATGATATGTTTCACTCTTCCGATCCGGATGCCGGGGAATTGATGGCCATCTCCAAGGCGATGTCGGGGGCTCCGATTTACCTCTCGGACAATCCGTCCGATTTCCACGCACCGTTCATCCGGCCGCTGGCCTATGAGGACGGCGAGCTTCTTCGCCCGCTTGCTCCGGGTTTTCCTCTCCCGGATTCCGTCATGATGGATGTCTATCAGGGCGGAGAGGCTTTCCGAGTGATCGCGCCATTGAATCATGGCTGTGCGGCTGTGGTGGCTTACAATCTTCTCCATCCCGGTGAGCAGACTGTGGAGACCCGGGTGACGCCCGCCGATTATCCGCACGCCTCCGGGATGATGCAGCCCTACGAGGGAGCGTGGGAAGTTCCTGCGGAAGGGTTGGTCATCTTCGATTGGCGAAAGGGGCAGGGCCAGCGTTTGGACGATTCCTACTCCGTGACCTTGACCGGGTTTTCGGATAGCCTCTTGTTGTTAGCTCCGGTGAAGAAGGATTGGGCGGTCATTGGGGCCCGGGAGAAATATCTCTCGCCCGTCGCGGTCAAGCAGGTGCAGGCCACTGCGGATGAGCTCTTCATCGAGATGGTCGAAAGCGGTCCGCTGATCATCTGGACGGGGAAAGGTCAACCGACCGCAGGAGAATTTCCAGTAGAGTCCCTCGGCAATGGTTTTTGGCAGATCGGGCTGCCTTCAGGTCAGCGTGACTTCGAGCTGACGGTCAGCAGGGAAGCCGCCGCAGAGCCAGCGAACGGACAGTAAAAGAATCACCCGCAACAAGCGTTTAAGATGAAGAGACCGCTGGCCTCACTGCTTCTCGCCGCCATCTGGGGGCTTCCTGCTTTCGGCGATGAAGGGCAACTCCCGGTAGCCGAGGGGCTGATTCTCGATTTGAATGCAAACCAAGGCGTGGTGACCGAGGACGGAGATCGGGTCGCCGTTTGGCGAAACCAGGCGCCAAACCGCTCTGCAGTCGACTTCGTCAAACAAGACCGGGGCCGGAAGCTTGCTGGGTCCGGTCGGCCAACCCTCACCAAGAATCTTGCCGCTCTCGGAGGTTCGAACGCCCTTGTCTTCGCTGAGCAGGAGCTCGTGAATCATGAGGAAGATGCCTTCGATCACCTGATCACTGGGCAAGGCTACACCTGGTTCTCGGTGATGGCGGTGCACCCCCAGCAGGTGGGGAAGAAGGATGTGAACTCCTTCTTTGGAAACTTGAGAAACGGGCCTCCCTACGAGGGGTTCTGGGGGAACCTGATGGACGACAACCGCCTCTGGATGGGCACGCGCAACGGTCTCAAGCCGGAAGCGTCCGAGGATGCCGGGAACGCCTCCTCCTTATGGCACGCCGAGCTCAATCCGCTCGTTGTCACGAACAAGCCTCTGGAGACAAACCGGTTTTATTTGCTCGCGGGACGGATGGGTTCCGGGCTGGGACGTGTTTCCCTCGAACTCTTCGTCAATGACAGCACGCCAGTGGCTAGCGAGACAGTGCCCGTCAATCCGGAGGCCAATCCATCCAAGTTGGCCATCGGGCAAGAACGCGATGCCATCGAGCATCCGGGCAAAGAATCCTTCCACGGCGAGATTGCCCGCTTCCTGATCTACGAGCGTCCGCTGAGCGATGCCGAGATGCAGGCGATGACCCGGAGCCTTCGCGAAAGCTACAACCTGCGCTTCTGAAGCGAAGGCTTGTTCGGCCTCTCTCTGCCTAGCTGCTTGGCAGAGTGTGCTGCTGGGGGCTGTGTTGGTCGCCCTTTGAGGTGATGCGAAAAGCCTTGGAATCGGTGAGCTCCCGCCAGAAGGCGAGCTGGGCGAACTTCTGGAACAGCTCCGGCGGAAGGATTGATTGGCGCGGGCGGGGAGCCACCTTCGGATGCACCCGGTGAAGCCCGTCGATCCCCAGCTGGGCATCGAACTCCGGAGCATCATAACTGAGGGAGTCGAAATCATGCGTGAAGGGCTCTTCATCTAGAAACTGATAGATGAGCTGCAGGACCTCGGCCGGGCGTTGAGTGAGCATTTCATACTCAACAATGACGATGCGGTCGGCGAAGCTGGAGTAGCAGGCTTCCCGCAGCGCTTGATAGGGGAAGCCCACGAGGCCGCTCGGGCTGGCGAGCGAATCCAAGCGCGTGTAAACTGTCGCTCGCTGGCTGGGATGACCGAAAAGGCGCGTGTTCTCGAAGGCGTTCTTTTGAAATTGGCGCTCAAGCGAATCCATGATCCACGCCACATCACGGACCAGGCAGATGAGCTTGGCCTTTGGGAAGAGCGTCATCAGGCCAGCTAGCTTGGCCGTCCACGCCCGATTGGTGTCGAAGATGACCGGTTCGTTACGTTCTGCGTAGTAGCTTTCGAAGAGCCCGCGCAGGATGCGGGCGCGCTGCTCTCCGTCAACCATCGTGGCCAGCTCCGAGCCGGCTGAGACCTGGTTCACGATGCCCTCGTAGAGCCCTGCCACGGGGCTGGACATGCCGGCATGGAAGCGGGGGTTCTGCCTGAGAAGTGCTGCGGTCAATGTCGAGCCACTACGAGGAAGGCCGGAGATGAAGTGAAAGTTGGATCCGTTGGTCGCCATCTGAGAATCAAGGGTGCGGGAGGTGGACGTCATAACGTGTATTCCTCATCCGGGGGAGTGCCATTTTCGCCTTATTCCTTCGAAGAAACCGGATAGTAGGGGCCTAAAAAAAATCCCCCGAGCCGATGCCGGCCGGGGGATTGAGATCAACGATTTGTCAGGCCAATGACGCGCCTTCGCGATAGGCGCATCTGGCACTGGAGAGTTAGTCCGTGGCGACTTCCAGCTTGTAGAACGCCTTGGGTTCCGGGGGAGCCGTATCGGTGATCGTGTAGAGGCTTCCACCTTGCTCCAGGCTGGAGAGATTGCCGTCCTCCTCCGAGGTGACGCTGGTGCCATCAAAGACAAAGATAGGAGAGAAGCTGTTCAAATCCGTTGAACGGCTCACGACCATGGATTGTCCCTCGGTAAGGCTGTAGTCACTGTCGAAGGAGAGCACGAGGTCTCCATCAACGGTCAACCCTTCCAGCGTCAGGGTGAGAGCCTGGCTCTCGAGATCATAGCTCGCCGTGAACTCGAAGGCTCCGAGGTCGACGCGCGCCTCGGCAATGCGGGGGAAGCCCCGGGCATCGACAGGAAGCGTTTCGGTTGTGTCGCCATCTTCATCCAGATCCTGTGAATCGGTTGGCAAAATCGAGTTAGCTCCCGCCTCCTCCGCGAGACCACCTTGCAGAATCTTGATCGTGGAGACCGGGCCGCCATTGTCAGCCAATTCGCCGGTGACGATGCCATTCATCTCTGCCGTTGTGGCAAAGACTTCCTCGGGAGAGGTTTCGATGATTTGATTGACGTTGCTCAAGGTCTCATCAATCGCGCTGAAGAGATTGGGTGAGATCAGGTTGAGGGTGCTGATGCTGCGGAGAGCAAGATCGTGGTCATTCGCACTGGCGCGATTGAAAGCCACCAGTGAGTTGGCAAGATTGACATCGGTGCGGGCAAAGTAGATCCCGCCGCCATCAGTGCTTGCCGAGTTGCCCGTGATTGAGCAGTTGGTGATGTCAATGGTTCCAGAGGCCCGGCTGTAGACGCCACCCCCGGTTGCCAAGCCGGTCTGGTTGCCCGCCACGGTGCAATTGGTAAGGACGGCGTTGGTTGCTCCATAGATGCCGATGCCGCCTGCAACATTACTGGTATTCCCGTAGATGGTGGTGTTGCTCACCGAGACGAAAGTCGCCGACTGGGTGGACAGTCCACCACCAAAGAACTCGCCTTCGTTGCCGGAGAAGGTGCTATTCGTGACGATGAGGTCACCGATGTAATTCGCGATCATGCCTCCGCCTGTTCCGGCGGTGAAGCGGTTGCCCCCGGAGGTGTTACCAGAGAGGAGGCAATTGGAGACGACCACTTCATCCAGATTGTAGGAGGCGATGCCTCCGCCAGTTGCGGCCTGGTTCTCGTTATTGATGGCCGAATTGTCAGCGACCTCGCAGTTTGTTAGGGAAAGGAAGGATCCGTTGCCCAAGGCCCCCGCAGAGTAAACGCCACCACCACTGTCTGCGGAAGTGTTCTCGCTGACGAGGCAGTTGGTGAGCTCAAGCTCGCAATTGGAGGTGCGGATACCGCCCCCGTTCCCGTCCGCATTGTTTGAGGTGAACTCGCAATCGGTCAGGGTGAGCTCGGAGAGGGTGCTGTAGAGTCCACCGCCTTGGCTGGATGCATTATTGCCCCTTACCTCGCAGTTAGTGAGTTGCAAGGTCGCCTGATTCGTTGCTATTGCGCCGCCGTTTGTGGCATCGCCGCCAGTCAGGATCAGGTTCGCGAGAGCCACGTCAGCGAGCTCAATGTTGATGAGCTGGGTCAGGTCATTGCCCGAGATGGTGATTTTGTCTTCAGGCCCAGTGATAGCGACGTCGCTGGTGATGCTCAGGACGCCCTGGCTGAGAACGATGGAGCCCGTAAGCCCATCCGCGAATTTGATCGTATCGGCCTCCGCAGTCGCATTGGCCGCGACGATGGCTTCCCGTAAGGTGGCGCCATCGGCATCGGAGTCGGAGAGGGTATCGACCGTGAATTCCGCCGCCCGGGCTGTTGCCGGAACGAGAGCGGTGGCTGCGGCAAGAGCGAGACCACCACGCTCATGGAATTGCTTGATCGCCCGATCCCGGACCCAGAGGAAAAATGAGAGGCGACGCTGCCGACCGACGGAATGGTTCTTCTCAGAAGAACTCCAGTAAGAGTTGTAATGTTTGTTCACTTGATGTGTTGGCGAATGATTGCGAAGAGTGGTGAAAAGCAGCTCGGATGCCAATGGTCGGGCTGGGGGTGAGAGAGAAGATCTTATTCTCGTCCTGTAGTAAGTGACTCAAGATGAGTTCTATGAATAAGGTTCGATCTGGTCTGCGAGCACCACGACTACTAGGAGCCTCGTCTCATGACTGAGAGGCTTTAAAGATAGTTATCGAACTCAAGATAGTGGAGATTGAGCCGAGGAAACGGGCTTGGCGAATTGAGGATTTTCTTTGCTCAAGCGGTTAGAGCGGTTGTCGTGGATGGTGGGTTTGGGGCGTGATTGGAGCCGCTACGGAGGGTGCCCTCGTGATTCTCTTTCGAGAGGAGGAAAGAGCGCTTTCTCGCCCTCAATTCTCGGTGGGACTGATAGGAGTCGGAGGCGAAGAGCGTTGTCCTTTGTGCTTCCAAGATGAAATTGTTGTCTCCTTTTCTTTGTTTTGTCGGCATCCTAGTCGGGATCTCGACCCTCGTCGCCTCAGCCGATCGGCCGAATATCATCTTCCTGATGTCGGATGATCAGAGCACCTATTCCATGGGCTGCTACGGAAACGAGGATGTGGAAACGCCGCACCTCGACCAACTTTCTGCGGACGGGGTGACCTTCGATCGTCACTACAATCCGACGTCCATCTGCATGGCCTCCCGCGCCACCGTCATGACCGGGATGTATGAATACAAGACCGGCTGTAATTTTTCCCACGGGAATTTGCTCCAGGCGATGTGGCAAAAGTCCTACCCCGTGCTCTTGCGGCAGGCTGGCTATCAGACCGCTTTCGCGGGAAAGTTTGGTTTTGAAATCAGCGAGAAGCCCCGGGGCAAGGCCTTGCCCCTGCCGGAGGATGATTTTGACCGCTGGGGCGGCGGCCCGGGCCAGACCTACTATGAGACTCGGATGAACAAGTCGATGGTCGATTACGCGGATGAGTATCCGCATTCGACACTTTCCTACGGGGCATTCGGCCGGGATTTCGTCACTGATGCAGCAGCCGCCGGAAAGCCTTTTTGCCTATCGATCAGCTTCAAGGCTCCGCACAAACCAGCCACCCCGGATCCTCGCTTCGATGATGTCTATGCGGGGAAGGTTTTTCAAAAACCGGCAAACTACGGCCGCGAGCACGGGCAGCACTTTGCCAAACAGAGCAAGCAGGGAAGGCAATACACGCGCTTCCACGAATGGCATTACTCCGACCAATACGACGAGGTAATGGCCACCTATCACCAGCAGATCTATGCCATTGATCAAGCGGTTGGCATGATTCGGAAGGCCGTGGCCGAGAGCGGGGTAGCGGATAATACGGTGATCATTTACACCTCCGACAATGGCTTCTTCTGCGGCTCCCATGGCTATGGCTCCAAGGTGTTGCCCTACGAGGAGTCCGCGCGCGTGCCCCTCATCATCTACGATCCGAGGCACGAGAATTCGGGCAAGGGAAGACGCTCCGCTTCGTTGACCGGGGGCATTGACTTCGCTCCGACCATTCTAGCTCTCGCCGGGCTCCCAGTGCCTGGCAATATGGATGGAGCCAACCTGATGAAGCTCTACGACGAGCCGGAGGCTCCTTTCCATGACTCGCTTGCGCTAATCAATGTTTGGGGTCGTCGACAGACGCAAGCCCTCGCGGTGGTGAGTGAAGACTGGAAGTACATTTTTTGGAACTTCGGCGGGAAGGGATTCGAGCCAACCGAGGAGCTTTATCACTTGGGTGAAGACCCCCTGGAGCTTGAGAACCGGGCTGCAAACGCCGAGTACAGCGAGCAGCTGGAGCGAATGAGGGGCGTCTATGACCGGCATGTCGACGCCTGGAAGGCCGAAGCGGTGCCTCATAACAATTACCAACCCTACGGGGTCGTGTTTGATCGTCAGCTCGAGTGGGAAGAAAAGGAAGCCAAGCTGCGCCGCAAGAAGAAAGCCTGAGCGCTTGCGGGCTGTGGGAAGCCGAGCTTGAGAGGCGTCTCTCCCTCGCCGGATTGGACGAGGGAGGTCACCTAAAAAAACGGGAAAGGCCTGCGGAGATGACTCCGGGCCTGGTTGGAACCGGCGCGGTGTTAGTCCTTGCTCGGAAGGAGAGCCTTGGCAAAGGCGTGACCAGCCTGCGCGTGGAACTTGGCACTACCGTAGTAGTGAACGAAGCCGCCTCCGGCCATGCCGCGCTCCTTCAGTCGGAGCTCCTCCGGAGAGAAGAGAGTGGCCGTGTATTCGTCGAGATACTTCTGGCGGTCGTCACGGGTCATCTTCCCATCGGCATTGGGGCCTTGAGGCGACTTCTTGTCGATGAGAGTTCTCATGCGCTTGATCTTCTGCTGCCTCATGCCGAAGTCTGCCAGCTGCTCGTCCCAAAATGGAGCCGTAGGAACGGCGAAGACATTACCCTCGAACTCTGGCATATCGGCGGGAGCCGCCATGGCTTTGCGAAGCCGCTCCATCCGCTGTTGGGCGTTGTTGCCTGGATTGAATAAGCCTTCAGTGTGGTGGCCATTGACGCCAATCACACCAATGACGAAAGGCAAAGCGGGAGCCTCCAAGTCCTTGCGGACATCCTTGATGAAATGGGCCATCAACTCGGTGTAACCTTCATACTGGTCGTCGCCCTTACTCAGGGGATAGTCCATGAGCGCTACGTAGTCGTTCCATCCTTGGAACCAGACGAAGCCGCCCAGTTCATGACCGATCTCAGGGTCGTAATCCGGATAGACGCGCTTGATGTCGGCCAGCACCTTCTGGATATGATCCATCATGAGGCCGTAGTATTTGCCGGAGAATTCCTCGTTCTCGGCCTGAACTTTTTCCAGATTACCCTTGGAGGCGAGTTTCTCACGTTTCTCTTCGGGCAGGACGTAAGGTCCTGCACTCGGTGGTCGATAGTCGAGGTGAAGGCTTTTCCCTCCCCAAGCTGTCTTGATGAGAAGGATTGGGCCGTCATAGTTCTCTTCCATCGTGATGCCGAACAAGTACTCAGGCCCGATGCAATCGCCGGGCGTCGTTGGGTCCTCCCTGCGGAGTCCATAGCCCGGCCCCAGCTTGCCCCGGCCTTCGCCACCGAGGGTGCGGAACTTGCCATTGAGCGATGAGATCCAGACTCGCTCGCAGGTGCGCGGTTCTCCGTCTTCGTTGAGAATTTTCTCCAGCAAGGGAGCGGTCTCCGGGTCATCGCCAATCGCGGGGATGGTCTCGATGCCTCCGGTGCCAACCATATTGGATTGGCCCGCCAAGATGTAGATGCGCAGTGGCAGCTTCTCTGGATGAGTGGCTGCCGAGGCGAAGGAGGCCAAGAGAAGGCCGACAAGTAGCGCGGGCCTGATGAGGTAAGGTTGTATTCTCATAAGTTATTCAAGCGAAGTAATTTGGAGTTAGGTTTGAGTGGATTTCGCACGGGGCATTCCCTCTGCTCTTCGCGCAGAAAAGGGCAGCCCCATTGCGGGGACTACCGCGCGAAGGGTTCTCTTTTATCAGCAGATGCCCACCGACCTACTTCGGAGACACCCCCTGAAATACCTTAGTTGGAAGAGCAGCTTCGTTCGAATCAAAGGCCCCCGAGGGGACGGGTCATTTAGGCTGCCTGGTGGTGGATCAGCTTTTTATTGACGAACTCAAGAATTCCGAGCGACGAAAGCTCCCGCCCGTAGCCGGAGTTTTTCGTACCTCCGAAGGGCAAGTCTGCCTGTGAGTTGGTCGGCTGATTGATGAAGACCATTCCGGTATCGATCTGCTCGGCCACTCTTTTGGCGCGGGGAATATCCTTGGTGTAAACGGAGCCCCCCAAGCCGTAGGAAGAGCGGTTGGCCAACTCAATGGCTTCCTGTTCGTCTTTGACTCGATACACCGTGGCAACGGGACCGAAGAGCTCTTGATCGAAGGTTGGGTCTCCCGGCTTGACCCCCGTGAGGATGGTGGGATTGAACCAAGCCCCAGCCTTATCCGGACGGTCTCCTCCCACGATGGCGCAGGCTCCCGCCTTGATGGCTTCGTCGACTTGTTTTTGCAATCGCTCGGCAGCGTCTTCAGAGGAGAGAGGTCCGATATCGGTCTCCTCGTCCATGGGATCACCCAAGGTGAGCTGGGAGACCTGCTCCTTGAATGCAGCCAAGAACTGATCGGCGACCTCCTCGACAACGATGAAGCGCTTCGCCGCGACGCAAGATTGCCCTGTATTGACCATCCGGCCTTTCACCGCCATGGCCACCGTTTTCTCAAGGTCGGCGTCTTCAAGCACAATGAAGGGGTCATTGCCGCCCAGCTCGAGAACGGAGCGCTTCAGGTTCTTACCCGCTGCGCCGGCCACCGCTGCTCCAGCCCGCTCGCTGCCTGTTAGGGAAGCACCTTGCACTCGTTCGTCGGAGATGATGGTGTCAACAAACTCGCTGGGAATAATGAGATTGGTGAAAACTCCCTCAGGGAGGCCGGCATCCCGGAAGATTTCCTCAATCTTCTCGGCACAACCTGCGACAATTTTGGCGTGTTTCACCAGCGTGGTATTGCCCGCCATGATGTTGGGCGCAATGAATCGGATGACCTGATAGAAGGGAAAGTTCCAAGGCATCACTCCCATCAGGACCCCGATGGGAGCATACTGCACATAGGCGTCGGCACCATCGGCTTGCCAAGGCGTGTCGGCAAGGAAGTCGGAGGCTCCCTTGGCGTAGAATTCGATAATTTCGGCGCAGAATTCAATCTCACTTCGAGCCTCGCTAATTCTCTTGCCCATCTCAGCAGTGATGAGTTCGGCGAACTGGTCGGTGTCGGCGCGGAGGCGCTCTGCAGCTTTGAGCAGGATCTCCCGCCGTTCGTCGAAGGTCGTCTCTCTCCAAGTCTGGAAGGCGTCGTGAGCTTTGGCAACTGCCTCGAGGGCTTCCTCCCGGGTCAGGGGCTCGTAGGTGTCCAGCTTTTCGTTGGTTGCGGGGTTGATGGTGGTTACAGACATGATTATTTGGGTGCTTTCGACCTCTTCCCGCAAGGAGGAGGCCAATCCCGGGATTCTCTCACTTGTTAGGATTTCACTCGAAGCGAAGACAGGATCGGCGGTGTGGAACTGTTGAAAAACCAAGTCCTATCAGGTGTCAGGCAATTGGTGAGAGCGACAGTGGAGTGGTTTAGTCGGACAATAGCCGGCATTCCAATCGGTTCGGCGATCGTGCAAAATTCGCGGAGAAGGCGACAAGCTGCAATCTTCACCAAGCGTTTTCTGGGTGTCTTTCTTAGGCCAGTCATGGAGATGGCAGCCTGCTATCGCTTGAAGGCAGGTGGTTCCTGCCGCTGAGTGAGGCTCTTGCGAGCGAAAGGTGATTCGTAGAGCTGGGTGCTCGGGATCGTTATCGAGCTTTCCACTTTGGGTCGGTTTTCGTAGGTGGTCTCGCTGTGAGGAGTCCTGGACTGCGGCAGCCTGCTGCCGCTTTTGTCAGGGCCAGCCTGCTGGCCCGAGGTCGGGGGCGGGCTCTTTGCGGGGGTGCGAGGTATCAGTTCTCGGAGAGGTTGCACAACTTGAGGGGATAGCAGGGCTTGAGTTGAGCGCAGGTAGGGGGCGACGACGGGTGAGGGGAAGAGAAGGAAGTCTCTTGGTTTAGCCGCCAGGCCTCTCAGCAGGCTGAGAGGCTCTTTAAGCGTCAGCAGGCTGACGCAGTCCGGGGACGGTAAGGGTCGGGAGCGCGGAAGGGAAAAGGGATTCGGGAAAGGGTTCCGCTTTGGGTCAATTTTCGTTGGTGGTGTTTCTGGGTAGGGTCCTGGACTGCGGCAGCCTGCTGCCGCTTTTGTCAGGGCCAGCCTGCTGGCCCGAGGTCGAGGGCGCGCTCTTTGCGGAGGTGCGAGGTGTCCGTCCTCGGAGAGGTTGCACAACTTGAGGGGATATCAGGGCTTGAGTTGAGCGCTGATAGGGGGCGACGACGGGTGAGGGATAGGTGGGAATTTTTCGGTTTGGCCACCACGCCTCTCAGCAGGCTGAGAGGCTCTTTAAGCGTCAGCAGGCTGACGCAGTCCGGGGACGGTGAGGGTGGGGAGCGCGGAAGGGAAAAGGGGTTCGGGAAAGGGATTCCGCTTTGGGTCGGTTTTCGTAGGTGGTCTCGTTGTGCGGAGTCCTGGACTGCGGCAGCCTGCTGCCGCATGTGTCAGGGCCAGCCTGCTGGCCCGAGGTCGGGGAGGGCTCTTTGCGGAGGTGCGAGGTGTCAGTCCACGGAGAGGTTGCGCAACTTGAGGGGATAACAGGGCTTGAGTTGAGCGCTGATAGGGGGCGACGACGGCGGAGGGATAGGTGGGAATTTTCGGTTTGGCCACCACGCCTCTCAGCAGGCTGAGAGGCTCTTTGAGCGTCAGCAGGCTGACGCAGTCCGGGGACGGTGAGGGTCGGGAGCGCGGAAGGGAAAAAGGATTCGGGAAAGGGGTTCCGCTTTGGGTCGGCTTTCGTTGGTCGTCTCGCTGTGCGCTGTCCGGGGACGGTAAGGGTGGGGAAGTCGAGGGAGAGGTTTCGGAGAGTCGTGGCTATTCCCTTATACGCTGCGAGCGCTGCAAAAGGAGTGGCTCAACCCTTGGCGTTGTGGATAGGGGTGCGGTCGCTCCACTGCCGCGTTCCCAAAAGTACGACTCACAAAGAGCCGCCTGATTTCGCACCATTGAAGCCTAATTCTTTTTCCACTTTTCCAGAACGACCCGGACGTCGTTCTTTTGTGGGGGGCCGGGGGTGGAGCGGCCGTTGGCAATCAGTCGCTCCATTTCTTTGCGTAACGCGGCAGCGATCGCGGGATTTTCGCTGGCAAGATTCGCGCTCTCTTCCTTGTCTGCCGACATGTCGTAGAGCTGTTCGCGAGGCTCACCCTTATTAATAGCCGACGCAACATTGGGCGCTGACCATCCCCCGGATCCCGGGCAGAAGATCAGCTTCCAACGTTCATCCCGAATCGCGAAGTGCCCCGCGATGGAGTGATGCACGACTTTTTCCCGAGGAGTTTTCGGGGTGTCTCCTTTCAGTTGAGGGAAGAAGCTAAAGCTGTCTTCTCCTGTTGCGTCAGAGAGAGGCACGTCAAGAATGTCGGCTACGGTGGCAAAGCAATCGGTGAGGCAAATCAGGCTGTCGCTCTGACTTCCGGCCTCAATAATGCCCGGCCATGAAGCGAGGAAGGGGACGCGGTGCCCGCCGTCCCAAATATCGGATTTTGCTCCCCGGAAGGGACCGCTCGGGAAGTGTCCCCGGCTTTCGAGTTCCTTTTTATTGGCAGTTTTTGCCGAAGTTCCATTGTCGGAGGTGACGATAATCAAGGTGTTGTCTAGTAGTCCCCGATTTCTCAGCGCAGCGATGACTTGTCCGTGGCTGTGGTCAGTTTGCATCACGAAGTCGGCGTGCTCGTTGATGCCGCTCTTGCCCTGCCACTCGGGCGACGGAACGACGGGACTGTGAGGGGAGTTCCAAGGTAGGTAGAGAAAGAAGGGGGGGCTGTCTTCCCTGCGACTAGAGATGTAGTCGACCGCTGCCTGGGTGAGTCGAGGAAGCATCTCGACGGGGTCGATATGTTCCTTGACGGTCTGGTCTTCGAGCCAGACATCCATTTGCCGGGCGTGATGAAAGCCACGGAAGAAGTCGAAGCCACCTCGTTCGATTGGACCATGGCTGACCGTTGCTCCGAGGGGGGCCGTGCCCTTGAGGTGCTTGCCGTCATAGAGGGTGCCGAGGTGCCACTTGCCAATAATGGCGGTGTCGTATCCTTGTTCGTTCAAGAGGTCGGCCAAGGTCTTTCGGTCCTCAGCAATCAACGATTCACCCCCGGTGAGAACGCCCCTTTGCAATCGTGTTCGCCAAGCATAGCGACCGGTGAGGAGCCCGTATCGGGTTGGGGTACAGACCGAGGAGCCGCTATGGGCATCGGTGAAGGTCATGCCACTCCGAGCGATGGCGTCGAGGTGGGGTGTGGGGATTTTACCCCGCTCAGGATTGAGATGTTGGAGTTCGCCGTAGCCGAGATCGTCGCTCAGCATGATGACGATGTTGGGCTGTTTTGCTTGGAGCTGGCAGAGCGCAACAAGGGTGAGCAGAAAGCATCGCATGGTGGGACGGGTTACGCAGGAAGCTTGGTTGATTCTTCCAA